>CANJCO010000001.1 GCA_947473045.1 Myxococcales bacterium
AGCAGGGTGTTGAAAAACACCCTGATAGTAATTGGCGAAGCCAATTGCGTGGGGTGGGGACCCCGAAAAACCGCGTTTTTCGGGGCGGGGAGGTGCATACCTCCCCGAGATGAAAGGCTAGCAGGCCGTTCTTCAACGGCCTGCTAGCTTGCCCTCCGCTCAGCGCGCTGCGTCCACGGCCGGATGCAGCGCGCGAGCGAGCGTTTCGAGCCCGTCGACCACACGCGGGCCAGGCCTGAGCACCGCTTCGTCCGACACGTCGATCACGCGGCCGAGCTTGACCGCGCGCAGCTCCCGCCAGCCCGGAGCGTCGCGCGCAATTGGCTCGGCGCCGTGCGAGTCGGCCGCGGCGGCGTCGACGATCACGTCCGGGTCGAGCGCCGCGACAGCCTCGAGGTCGAGCGCGGGGTAGCCTTCCGCGATGACGACGTTCGTCGCCCCTGCGAGCTCGAGCAGCTCGCCGGCGAAGGTGCTGCGCCCGGCGGCGACGATCGGCTGAAGGCCGAACAGCATGAGCGCGCGCACGCTCGGAGCCGCCGACACGCGGGCCACGACACGCAGCCGCTGCGCGCGCATGCGCTCGATCAGGGCGCGGGCTTCGGCGTCACGTTTCAGCCTCGCACCGACGCCGGCGATCATCGCGTCGATGTCGGCGAGTGAATCGGCGGGCGGGAAATAGGCGTCGATGCCGCGAGCCGTGAGCGCGTCAGCGATGGCGCGACCAGCCGGTCCGCGCGCGCCGAGGACGAGCGACGGACCGAGCGCGACGATGGCTTCGAGGTTCGGGTCGACGTAGCCGCCCACGTCGGGGAGCGCGCGCACCTCGGCAGGAAAATCGCAAAAGCGGGAGCGGCCCACCAGCGATGAGAGCGCCCCGAGCGCGGCCACGGTCTCGGTGGTCGAGGGCGAGAGGGAGACCACGCGAACGCCCCCGCGGCCGCGCGGAGCGGCGCGCGTGCAGGCCACGACGAGCGCGCCCATGAGCAGGGAACGGCGCGCGATCACGGGCGCCCGATCAGGCCGTATTTGTGCAGCTTTTCGATGAGCGCAGGGCGCGAGACGCCGAGCCGGCGCGCTGCCTCGCTCTGGTTTTTTCCCGACGCCTCGAACCGCTCGGCGATGATCCCGCGCTCAAACGCCTCGACGCGTGCCCGGAGCGGACGCGTCGAGCCCGGATCGGCGAACTCTTCCGCGCGCGGCGGCGCGGCGGTCGCAGGGTCAAGCAGCGACTGCCAAAGCGGCAGGGTCAGGCGCTCGTCAGGCGCGAGCGCCAGCAAACGCGCGATCGCGTTTTCGAGCTCGCGGACGTTGCCCGGCCAGGGGTGCGCGACCAGCACCTCGACGAGCGCCGGATCGACGTCGACCGGCCCCATTCCGTAGCGATCGGCGTACTGCAGCACGAAGGCGCGAATGAGCGGCGCCACGTCTTCGTAGCGCTCGCGGAGCGGGGGGACACGAATGGGAACGACGTTGAGCCGGTAGAACAGATCTTCGCGAAAACGGCCCGATTTCGCCTCCGCGGCGAGATCGCGGTTGGTCGCCGCGATGACGCGCACGTCCACGTGCTCGGCGCGACCGCCCACCGCCTGAACCTCGCCCGATTGCAGCGCGCGAAGAATCTTGGCCTGCACCGGCAGCGCGAGCTCGCCGATTTCGTCGATGAACAGGGTGCCGCCGTCGGCCTGCTGAAAATAGCCCTGGCGCGCAGCCACCGCGCCGGTGAACGCGCCCTTCACGTGCCCGAACAGCTCCGATTCGGCGAGGTCGCCCGGAATCGACGCGGCGTTGAAGCGAATGAACGCCTTGTCGGCGCGTCGCGAGTGCGCGTGCAAGGCGCTGGCAAACACATCTTTGCCCGAGCCGCTCTCGCCCAGAAACAGCACGGTCACGTCTTTGGGAGCGACGCGCGCGACCATGTCGAGCACGCGCTTGAGCGCCAGACTCTGGGCCACGATCGTGCGGCCCAGCGAGGCCTCGGTGCGTAAGCGTGCATTCTGCAAACGAAGCTGGCGCGTCTCCACCGCGCGCTTGACCGACAGGAGCAGCTCGTCCGGGTCGAAGGGCTTGGGCAGGTAGTCGTGCGCGCCGGCCTTCATCGCCGCCACCGCGACGCGCTCGCTGCCGTGCGCGGTCAGCATCAACACCGGCACGCTCGGATCCTGCGCGCGCAAACTCGCGAGCACCTGCATGCCGTCGACGCCCGGCATCGAGAGATCGGTCAGCACGACGTCCGCGCCGCGCGCCTCGAACGCCGCCAGTCCGGCCGAGCCGCCGTCGGCCAATTCCACGACGAGGCCGCCGTCGGTCAGCACCACGTCGAGCGTGTACCGCAGCGAGGCGTCGTCATCGATAACCAGTACGCGAGGCTGCATTTTGTCGATCTATCCCGGCTCGTTGAAGCTTCGTTTGAAGCGAAATACTATCACAGTCGCGGGAGGTCCGGCCGATCGGGCGGGGTGGCTACCGGTGGCAGCTCGATGGTCGCCGTCGTTCCCTGGCCTTTCACGCTGTCGTAGCGCAACGCGCCGCCGTGCTGTTCGATCACGCCGCGGGCCACGGCGATGCCCAGCCCGGAGCCGCCCTCGCGCGTCGAGTAGTAGGGCCTGCGGATCCGCTCCAGCACTTCGGGGGCCATGCCGGCGCCGCGATCGATGACGCGGATCCGCGCGACGTCGTCCTTCGTGAACACGACGGTGACCGTGATGCGGGCGCCCGGGGGAGACGCGTGCATCGCGTTGAGCACCAGGTTGAGCAGCGCCTGACGAAGCTTGCGCCCGTCGGCCGTGAGCTCGAGGCGCTCGTCACCGATGACTTCCATCGACAGTTGCTGCTCGGCGAGGCGCGTTTCGAGCAGCAGGCTCAGCTCTCGGGCAATTTCATAGGGCCGCACCGCCTCGAGGCGCAAATCGCCGAGGCCCCGCGAGAACGTCAGAAAGCCGTCGACGATGGATTGAAGGCGGTCCGCTTCGCTCGCCACGATGCCAAGACGCTCGGCAATCTTCGCGTCCGCGCTGTTGCGGGCGAGGTGGGTCGACAGCGCCTTGATGGCAGCGAGCGGGTTTTTGACCTCGTGCGCCACCCGCGCGGCGATGCCTTCGAGCGCGCGGGAGTAGTCGGTTCCCTCTTCGTAGAGCTCCTCGCGGCGCGTGGCCAGCTCGGCAGCGACGCGCGCGTAGGCGTCGGTGACGTAGATGCCGATCCGCATCACACTCACGACCGAGAACACGCTCGCGCAGGCGAGGGTCAGGAAAAAGGCGAGCGACGCCGTGCCGCGTGCGGTCGCGAGCGGCGGGGGAAGCGCCCCGAGCGACGAGACCGACAGCGCGGTCAACCCGGCGAGCCCGAACGCGACGAAGACGGTGAGCAGAACCTTCGGCTTGCGCTCCGCCAGCAGCAGCGCTGCGCCCACCATCACCGGAATACCCATCGGCAGCATCGGGCTCGCGATGCCCCCGGTCAGCGCCATGATGAACATGGAGTGGGCGGCCCCCCAGGCAAAGGGCCCCACGCGAACCTCCAGCGCGCGACGCCCCAGCAACATTGACGCGTGCCCGATCGGCAGAGCCACGAGCATGACGAGCGCGCGCGTGCGCGAGCCTCCAAACGCCGCGAACAGCCCCAGCAAGGCCAGCTGCATCGGAACGACGAAGCGCCACAGCCACTCGCGGCCGCGCGACTGCATCTCGATGAACACCTGCCGGCGCACAGCTTCGAAGCTCGCGGCGTGGCGAGCGGGCGAGCGGTGCACCGAGGAGGCCATCGAGGCCTTCGATGCTACCTGACGAGCGCCCGGTTCGACGTCCCGCGCACTGCGAGGCGCGGGCGGCTGGGCGGTCAGCGAGGCGTCCGGCGGCGGCGCATCGCGAACGCCGCGCCGATCATCGCCGCGATGGCTCCCGATTTCCACGGCACCGGCTTGGTGGGATCCGCGCCGAGCTCGCTCACCGCGCAGCCCGTGGTCGTGGTCGTGGTGCGCGGGGCGGGCGATCCCGGGTCGACCGCAGGCGGAGTCGGGAAGCAGTAGCCGCTCGCCCCGCACGCGAAGCTGTCAGGGCAGCTGCCGGCGGACCCATCGCAGGCCTGGGTGCAAATCGAGCTCTGGCCATCGGCGGACTGGCATTGACCCGACGCGCAGTCAGTCGCGTCGCCGCACGCATCGCCGATTTGTCCGGCGCCCGGCGTCGGAGGCGGCGTAGCGCCCGCGTCGGGCGCAGGAGGGGCGGGCGTGACTGTCCAGGCGGGGGCGGGATAGTTGCCGTCGAGCGCAGCCTGCTGCGCCGTCTGCACGATGAGCGACTTGAACGCGTCGGTGCGCGTGTAAATGCCGCCGACGCAAGTGTTGCCGTTCTGGCCGCCGCGCGACAGCACGCCGAAGCTCACCGGCACCGCGTTGTTGAAGTTCTTCTGCTCGTAGGCGCTCGAGCCCGAATCGCCCTCGCAGGTACCGTCACCGGAGTAGAATTCGCTCGCCAGAATCTGGCCCCCGGTGTCTCCGCAGTCGAGAGCTTTGTCGCCGGGAATGCACGCGATGTTGATGTTCTGCCGAATGCGGCGCGTTCCCGCCGAGTTCATGTTGTTTACGCTGTCGAGGCCGTAGCCGATCGCGGTGACCGTCGACGAATAGCGCGTGTGATCGGTCATGCTGTACTGCACGACGGGCGTGACGGTGCCCGCCTCCGACGGCCCGACGTTGTCGGCCAGCTGCAGCAGCGCCATGTCGTTGCCGCACAGCTTGTTTCCGGGCGTGCGAATCATCTTGGCGACCTTGTGCCACCCACGGTTGCCCTGCCACATCGTGTAATCGGTAGTGATATAATACTGGTTCACGGGCGCGTTCGGCGCACCGAACACCGTCGACGGCAGCGTGCAGTCGATCTGTGCGGGCGACTGGTCGATGCAGTGGCGCGCGGTGAGCACCAGGTTCGGCGCGATGAGCGCCCCGGAGCAGAGGAGATTGCATTTGGCGGGGCCGCCCACGCACACCCCCACGGCGAAGGGGTGCGGCGGGCTGTTGTCAGTCACGCCTCCCTGAACCCCGCTCGATGTCGAGCCGGTGGCTTCGGGCGCGCCCGGCCCGGGTGAAGAGCAGCCGACCCCGAGCGCCGCGACCGAAACGATCGCGAAGCAAAGCGCTCCGATACGGTGACCAACCATCGCGTGCTCCTAACTAAAGAGAAGTTCGTTCAGACTGCTCGGGCGAATCGAGCCAGACAAACCGCGTGCTCCAGATGCCGTGATGGTAGTTGTTTCGCGCGGCTCGGCAACGGGCAACGCTGAGACTGCAAACTTACGCGGCCTGCATAAAGTCTGTGCCGTTCACGGCGCAAAATCAGGCAACACCCGGTTCGGCACCACGCCGGCGCGCTGGGCCTCAACGAGCAGAAGCGCGACCGCCTGCCGCGCGTCGCCGGGCAAATCGAGCGTGTCGGCGTTGGCGTACATCGCCAAATACCGGTCGAGCAGCGCGCGATCGAACGCGAGATCGCCGCGCGACTCCTCACGCCCCAGCGCGTCCATCACCTCGTCGCGGTGCGAGAGCGCCCAGGCGATCGACGCGCGGCACACCCGCGACGTGCGCGCCACCAGCGCCTCGCCGAGACCGCGCCGGATGACGTTGCCTCCCAGCGGCAGCGGCAGCCCCGTGCGCGACGTCCACGCCTCGCCCACGTCGCCGGCCATGAAAAACCCTTCCCGCGCGTACGTCAGGCGCCCCTCGTGAATCAGCAGCGCCGCGTCGACTTCGCCCGAGCGAACGGCCTCGAACGCCCTCGAATACGGCGCGATCGGCACGACGACCGGCTCGAACTCCGGCAGCACCAGACGCAGCGCGAGATAGGCGGTCGTGCGCAGGCCGGGCACGCCGATGCGCTTGCCTCGGAGCGACTCGAGCGACTGCGGCCCTGCGGTCACGACGACCGGACCGTACCCGCGCCCCACCGACGCGCCGTGCGGCAGCAGCAGGTAACGGTCTGCGAGCGACGCGTAGTGCGCGATCGACACGGCGATGACGTCGACCGTGCCCTCCTCGGCGAGCGCGTTGAGCGCCTCGGTGTCGCGGCGCTCGTGCACGAACGTCAGGCCCTCAGCGTCGACTTTTCCGGCCAAAACAGGCCAGAACATGAAGATGTCGTCGGAGTCGGGCGAAAACGCGAGTCGGATGGTCGTCATGATTGCAGGGTCTTCATAGGGCCACTTTCTGAAAGCGCCGCACGCTTGCCCATACCAGAACCACGCTGATGGCGACGAGCGCGAGCACGTTGGGCAGCAGCTCCCTCGGCCCCGCGTCACGCAACACCACGCCGCGCATGATCTCGATCATGTGCGTTGCCGGCAGAAATCGTCCGATGACGTAGAGCGGCATGGGCAGGCCCGCGGCGGGGAAGATGTAGCCCGAGAGAAAAATCGACGGCAAAAAGAACATCTGGGCCTGCTGCTGCGCCTGCGCCTGGGTCTCGGCGCGCGTCGAGATGAAGAGGCCCAGGGCCAAAAGCGCGAACAGATAAATGAACGCCATCGCGAACAGGAACAAGAGGCTGCCCCGGATCGGCACGGCGAACCCAAAGCGCATGATGAAAAGCACGAGCGCCATCTCGAAGACGCCGACGATCAGGTAGGGCGCGAGCTTGCCGAGCATGAGGCCGAGCGGATGAATCGGCGTCACGAGCAGCTGCTCGAGGGTGCCGCGCTCGCGCTCGCGCACGATGGCGATCGCGGTGAGCACGATCGCGACGATTTGCAGCATGATCGCGATAAGCCCGGGAATGATGTAGTTCGCCGTGCGGCCGTCGGGGTTGAAGAGGATGATCGGCTGCGTGGCCAGCGGCACGATTTGCGGCAGGCCGCTCGCACGCGCGCGCTGGGAGATTTCCTCGAGGCTCACCTGCGACGCGAGACCTGTCACCGCACCGAGCGCCTGCGCGCTCACCGCCGAGTCCGATCCGTCGATCAGCACGAGCACCTTCGCGTCGTCTCCGCGCGCACGCTTGTTGTGAAAATCGGGAGGGATGACCACGCCCACCCGCGCCCGGCCCGCGGCGATCTCGGTGCGGGCGGCCCTCGGGTCGGAGGTGATCGTCTTGACGGAGAATGTGCGCGTCGCCTTGAGCCGATCGACGAGCTCGCGGCTCGCGCGGGTCTGGTCCTGATCGACCACCACGGTCGGAACATCCTTGACGTTTTGGTCGATGAAACCGAACAAAAGCAGCTGAAAAATGGGGATCGACAGCGCCGTGACCAGCGTGGCGCGATCGCGCCGGATGTGCAGAAACTCCTTCGAGAAGATCGCCATCAGCGAGTTCCAGAACATGCTCATGAGCGAACCTCGGTGCGCGCGCGCTCGGCGGCCGCTTCGTGGGTGAGGGCGACGAAGACGTCTTCGAGCGACGGCGCGATCCCCCGCAGCGCCGTCTCGTCGAAGCCGGCCGCGCGCATCCGCGTCACGAGCTCGGCGTCGCCCACGGCGTCTTCGATCACCGCGTGCACCGACTGCCCGAAGATCGTCGCGCCCTGACAGAACGGCTGCGCGTTGAGGTAGGCGAGCGCGCGCGAGGTTCTGGCGCTGGTGACCTCGAGGCGGCGGGTGCCGGGTCTGTTGACGCTGGCGTGTGTCTTGAGCGATTCGGGCGACCCCGAGACCATCATCTTCGACAGGTAGAGGTACCCAACCTCGCCGCAGCGCTCAGCCTCGTCCATGTAGTGCGTGGTCACGAGCAGGGTGATTCCCTCGGCGGCGAGCGCAAAGAGCAGGTCCCACAGCTCGCGCCGCGCGACCGGGTCGATGCCGGCCGTGGGCTCGTCGAGGAAGATGACGTCGGGCTCGTGCATGAGCGCCGCACCAAGCGACAGCCGCTGTCGCCAGCCCCCGGAGAGCTTTCCGGCGCGACGATCGAGGTACGGACCGATGTGCGTGAGATCGACGGCGGCTTGCTTGCGCGCGCGCTTTCGGTCGCCGGAGAGGCCGTAAACGCGAGCGTAAAACTCGAGATTTTCGCCGACGGTGAGGTCGTCGTAGAGCGCGAATTTTTGGCTCATGTAGCCGATGCGACGGCGAATCGCCTCGCCGCTCGTCGCGACGTCGAGCCCCAGCACGGTCGCGCTTCCGGTCGAGGGCGCGAGCAGCCCGCACAAAATGCGAATCAACGTCGACTTGCCCGATCCGTTCGGCCCCAAAAGTCCGTAGATCGTGCCCTTTTTGACGTGCAGATCGACGCGATCGAGCGCGACAAAGTCGCCGAATTTACGGGTGACCTGCCGCACGTCGATGGCATGTTCGGTCACTTGGGCACCACGATGAACGCGGCCATGCCGGCGCGGAGCTCGCCCCTGCCGCTGACGATGCCGATGCGCGTGGCGAACACCTGGTCGGCGCGCTCGTCGGCCGTTTGGAGATTGCGAGGCGAAAATTCCCCCGCCGCGTTGATGTGCTCGACGCGTCCTTCGAACGAGCGCCCGGGAAACGAGTCGACCGAAATCGGCACCGGCGCGCCGACCTTAATCGCGCCGAGGTGCGTCTCGGGCACGTAAATGCGCACGTAGAGCTGATCGTCTTCGAGCAGGGTCATCGCGGTGGCGTTCGGCGCGAGGATGTTTCCCGGGCGGAGCTCGAGCGCCTCGACGCGACCAGCCACAGGCGCTTTGATCGCGAGCTCGCGCAGGGCGACGTCGATTTGCTCAAGGCGTCCGCGGGCCGCCTCGACGAGGCCCTGGGCGGCCTTGATGTCCTCGACGCGCGAGCCCGAGCTGATGAGCCTCACGCTCGCCTGCGCCTCACGCGCACGCGACAGCGCCTGCGCGAGGTCTTCCTGACGCGCGCCGTTCTCGAGCTCCGCGACTTGCTGCTTCTGAGCGTCCCGCTGCGCGGCTGCGCTCTTTCGCGCCGCCTCGGCGCTCTCGAGGTCGGCCTGCGAGACCGCCTGCGTGTCGAACAACTTTCGCACGCGCGCGGCATCAGTCGCCGTCTTTTCGACCTGCACGTCGGCGGCGTCGAGGCGGGCTCGGGCGGCAGCGATCGCCTCGCGCCGGGGTCCCGTCTTTGTCTCCTGATAGGCCGCCGTCGCCGTCTGTGCGCGCGCCTGAGCCTGCTCGATTTCTTCGGGGCGGGCGCCGGCCTTGAGCTTGTCGAGCTGAGCCTCGGCCTGAGCCGCCTGCCCCGCGGCCATCAGGCGCTGCGCTTCGAGATCGCCCGGTTCAAGCACGATGAGCAGCTGCCCGGCGGTGACCGGATCGCCCTCCTTGACCTTCACTTCTTTGACGCGCCCCCCGACCCGCGATCCGATCGCAACAAAGCGCGCCTCGACGGTGCCGCTCCATTCATAGGGCTTACGTGCAGAATACATCCTGTACCCGCCGTAGCCGGCGAGGCCGAGCGCCAGCAGCGCGAGCGGAACCAAACGGCGGGGAGAGCGCTTCGACTTCGCTGGGCTTTCGTCGGACATGTTGGCGCGCATCTTCTCGGAGAGGCGGCCGCTCTGCTACAGCGTTTT
The DNA here is from genome assembly GCA_947473045.1 of Myxococcales bacterium. GTDB lineage: Bacteria > Myxococcota_A > Polyangia > Polyangiales > Polyangiaceae > JANYHY01. Next base: position 9,483 of record CANJCO010000001.1, read on the forward strand.
GTATGGTTTACGAGCGTGCCGCGGCACCGGCAGAGGCGCGACGCGAAGGGCACGTGGCGCGCATCGCTTGCGCGCGTGCGCCCTCGTGAGGCCGGCGCTTTACTGGGCCGCAGCCGCTGCGCTCGCCCTCACCAGCGCCGTCATCGCGGCGACTGCACCGAACCCCGCGAGCCCCTGCGGTGACGGGTTTACTCTCGAGGGAGCGCGCTGCTGCGTCGCCCCAAACGCTTCGCGCTGCCTCGACGACCAGGGCTGCCCTGCTCCCCTGACGCATACCGCCGCCGGCTGCAGGGCGCCCGAGGTGCGAATCGTCATCGAGGAAACCACTGCCGTGGTTGGGCCTTCGGATTGGGAGGCCGAAGGCCGCGTCGCGGCGCGCACGCTGCACGTCGCGAGGTTCGCGATCGACGCGTTCGAGCTTTCGGGCGCCGACGGACGCGCACGGGCCAACCTCACGCGCGACGAATCGCGTGCAATATGCACACAAAAAGGCGGTCGTCTCCCGACCGAAGATGAGTGGCTCGCGGCGGCGGCGGGCAAGCAGCCGCGACGATATCCGTGGGGCGACACCGGCGCGGTGTGCCGGCGCGGCGCGTGGGGCACAGAAAACGGACCGTGCGCGTGGGGCGCGACGGGACCCGACACGGCAGGCGCCCACGCCGACGGCGACACGGCTTCGGGAATTCACGACCTCGCGGGCAACGTCGCCGAATGGGTCGAGGCCGGCGGGTCCGGGGGCCCCGGCGTCGTGCGCGGCGGCTCGTTTCGTTCGATTCTCGCCACGGATCTGCGCACGTGGTCACGGGCGGAGGTCGCGCCCGACGCGCGCCTCGCGTGGGTGGGCGCCCGCTGCGCCTACGACGCACCACCACGCTGAATCGGCGTAAATCAGATTGGTCGCAGGCTTTCCCCACGCGGTGGTCGCCTCTGGTAGAATCGGCGGCAAACCATGACCGCCGCCGTGTTGTGCATCGGGACGGAGTTGACGCGCGGAGAGCTCGTCAACACCAATGCCGCCTACCTCTGCTCGGGCCTCACCGACCTTGGCTTCGAGGTCCTCGAAGACGTGGTCGTTGACGACGATCGGGGCCGCATCATCGCGACGCTCGAGCGCCTCGCGCGCACCACGTCGCTCATCGTCTGCACCGGCGGCCTCGGTCCGACGACCGACGATCTCACGACCGACGCCGTCGCCACAGCGCTCGGCGTGGCGCTCAAGCGCGACGAGGGCTCCGTCGAGGCCATCCGTCGGCGCCTTGAAAAATACGGGCGCGAGCTCACCGAGAGCAACGCGAAGCAGGCTGATTTCCCTGACGGCGCCGACATCCTTCAAAACCCGATCGGGACAGCGCCCGGCTTTTCGGTGCGCATCGGCAAGGCGCTCGCGTTCTTCATGCCGGGCGTCCCGCGCGAAATGAAGAAAATGTTCGAGGAGCAGGTCGAGCCGCGGGTTCGGCACCTCGCGCCCAACACCTCGTGTCAGGTGAGACTCCGCACCTTTGGCCTTCCCGAGAGCGCGGTCGGCGAGCGCCTCGCCGGGGTCGAAGCCGCGCACGCCCAGGTGACGATCGGCTACCGCGCGCACTTCCCCGAAATCGAGGTCAAGGTGCTGGCGCGCGCCCCAACCCCGGGCGCCGCACGCGACGCGTGCGAGCGGGCTACCGCCGACGTGCGCGCCAGACTGGGCGACGTTCTCTACGGCGACTCCGACGACACGTTCGCAGGCGTGGTGGGCCGCAGCCTTCGCAACAAAGGCCTCACGCTGGCCATCGCCGAGTCGTGCACCGGCGGCCTCGTCGGGCACATGCTCACGCGCGAGCCCGGCGCGAGCGACTACTTGCTGGTCGACGCGGTGACCTACGCCAATACCGCAAAAACAAGGCTCCTCGGCGTCGACGAGGACGTCATCCGGGGTCACGGCGCCGTGAGCGGAGAGGTGGCCGCGGCGATGGCCGAAGGCGTGCGGCGGGTGAGCGACGCCGACCTGGCCCTCGCCCTCACCGGCGTCGCCGGCCCGTCGGGCGGATCGCCGGAAAAGCCGGTCGGGACCGTCTATCTCGCGGTGACGTCGGCCGCCGGAACGCTCGTCAAACATCGCCAGTTCGCTGGCGATCGGCATCAAATCCAGACGCTCGCGGCCTACGCAGGGCTGCTGCTGCTCAAAGAAATCGCCCAGCGGTAGATCGCGCTACCGGACGATCTCGGCCGCCCACTTTTTGGCGAGCGCGCAATCGCCCCTGGGCGACATGTCGGCGGCGACGGCAGGCGCGGCGACGATGAGCAGATCGCGCCCCGAACGCACGAGCGCGAGCGTTGCCTTGCCGGACTTCTCGAAGCACGCGAAGGTCGCGTTCTTGGCGTTCGGAGCCCCAAGCGTCTTCACCATGCCCGCCGAAACCACCCCGAACGCGCGCTCCGCGTAGCCTGTGGCCACCGGCTTCGCTTCGTCGTATCGAACCCGCCACGCGAGGGCCGCGAGATCGCCCTTCGTGACGAGCGACGCGCGGTCTCCGCCCCAGTGTGACGCGGCTTCGGCGGCGGCCGCCGGGCTGAGCCACTCACCGAACGTCACGCGCAGGGCGAGCTCTCCGTACGTGTCCGACTCGGCTGCTGCGAAGCCCGCGCCGAGCGAGGCGAACGGCGGCGGCGCGACCTCGATCGGACGCTCATCCGCGGCGAATTTTTCGGGATGAAGCACCTGCTCGGTCGACACCGGCAAGCGCTGCCATGCCCGGTCGACCTCAGGCCACCCGCCCTTGCGACGCAGCCCGTTTACAAACAGCAGTCCGTCGGCGTAGGGCGCGATCAGGCTCTCGCGCATGGCGCGCGGCGCGTCGGATCCCGGACCCTGATCCATGCCTGCACGCACCTGCGAAACAAAGAGCGACTCGGGTACGTCGAGCACCGTCTTGCCGGGCGCCATCTTGCCGATCATCACGTCGGCCATGGCGCTCGTGGCGTCGCCTTCAGCGAGGCACTGCAAGGCCGCCAGCGCGTCGGAGCGACCCGGCTCGTATTTCATGCGGCTCTTGAGGTCGTAGTGCTGGTCCTGCAGCGCGTGGACCAGCTCGTGCGCGAGGGTCGCCTCGGCCGCGTCGCCGTCGAGATCGGCGGCGAGGAGCATGGTCCCGCCGTCGGGCTCGTAGTAGCCCGCCAGCTGCGCTTCGAGCAGCGCGTACATAGCGCTCTCGTACGCGTACTTCGGCGGGAGCAGCCCTAGCAACGCATCGAGCGTGCCTTCGTCGGCGATGGCCTTTTGAGGCACTTCGCGTTCGACGTGGGCGCGCAGGCGCGACAGCAGCTCGGCGCGCCCCAGGGTGACGCCGGGCACGGGGCGCGTCGCCGCGAGCTGGCGGGCGTGCGCCACCACGCCGAGCATCGTGCGGATCCGCGCGTCGGCGGCGCCCTCGGACGAAGGCACGGCCGACGCGGAAGCCGCGACAACCGGCGCGGGAGCAGCGGCTGGCGGCTGCGCGGGCGGCGCAGGAGGAGCGCTCGCGGAGCACGAAAGAACGTGCATAATGCACACGGCTCCCGCGGTGCGTGCGTTCATCGGCTGACCCCGGCCGCGGCACGCTCCGCTTCGCCGCGCAGACCCGATATGGCCGCCGCGTAGCTCGGCTCAGTGAACACAGCGTTGCCCGCGACGAAGACGTTGGCGCCCGCGCGCGCAGCCGCGGCGATGGTGTGCATCGACACCCCGCCGTCGAGCTCGATGTCGATCGGTCGGCCCTGCCGGGCGACCATCGCCGCGATGCGCTCGACCTTGGGCAGCACGCCCTCGATGAACGACTGCCCTCCGAAGCCCGGGTTTACGCTCATCACGAGCACGAGATCGAGGGAGCCCATGACGTACTCGAGCGTCGTCTCGGAGGTCGCCGGGTTGAGCACCGCGCCGGCGCGTTTGCCGCGGCCGCGGATCTGCTCGAGCGTGCGGTGCAGGTGCGTGCACGCCTCGACATGCACCGTGATGCTGTCGGCGCCCGCGTCGGCGAAGGCGTCCACGTAGCGCTCGGGTTCGACGATCATCAGGTGCACGTCGAGCGGCAGCTTCGTGACCTTGCGCAGCGCCCGAACCACCGGCGGACCGATCGTGATGTTCGGAACAAACCGGCCGTCCATCACGTCGACGTGAATCCAGTCGGCGCCCGCCGCCTCGACCGCCCGCACCTCATCGGCGAGCCGCCCAAAATCGGCGCTTAAAATCGACGGAGCGATGCACACGCGCGCATTTTTCATGGCTCGCTTCGTCACGCGCGCCCGGCCGCGCGTCAAGTGCGGGTTGCATATGGGCGCCAAATCCCGGACGCTTCAGCCGCAATGCACTCCCGCAAGATGTCCAAGTCTGACTTCGACGTCGTCGTCGAGGTGATCGATCGCTGGTGGGGCGGGCCTATCAGCACGCTGGCCCATCCGATCTTTTTCTACGAGCTCGGCGAGCTCGCCCACGTCGTCGAGGACGACAGCAGAATCATCGGGTTTTTGCTGGGATTCATCGCGCACGCCGAATCGCAAACCGACCGAACCGGCTATGTGCACCTCGTCGGCATCCACCCCGATCATCGCCGCAAGGGCGTGGGCCGCGTGCTCTACGAGACGTTTTTGCGAGCGTGCGAGCAAGCGGGCTGCGTGCGCCTCAAGGCGATCACCACGAACGGCAACGAGGCCTCGCTGCGCTTTCATACGAGCCAGGGTTGGGAGGCGCGCGAGGTCGACGACTACGCAGGCCAGGACCGCAGACGCATTGTCTTCACCAAGGAGTTACGCTGATGTCCATGTCCCGTATCGCGATCGCACCCGACGCGCTCACCACCGAGCGCCTGCGCGAAATCGGCCTGTTTGGTGCGCTCTCCGACGACGTCCTCACCAAGCTCGCGAGCACGCTCCATCAGGTGCGCGTGGGCGCCGGCGACGTAATCTTCAGCGAGGGAGACCCTGCGAGCGAGATGTTCATCGTGCTCGAAGGCGAGGTCGAGGTGGTCAAAAAGAGCCGCAAGGGCCGGCTGCATCGCGTTGCATTTTTAGGCCCCCTCGACACCTTCGGCGAGATGTCGGTCATCGACGTTCAGCCGCGGTCGGCCACCGCGCGATCGCTGGCCCCCACCCGGCTGCTTCGCCTGGCCACCGACGACCTCGATCAGCTCTACCGCCACGATCTCAAGGCCTACGCGCTCATCGTGCTCAACGTGGCCCGCGACCTGTCGCGGCGGCTGCGCGTGACCGACGGCATTCTCGCCGACTTCACCGCCAACATGCTCGACGACTACCTCGATCGCGGACGCAACCCCCGGCTCTGAGGCCCGACGACCCAGCGTCTCAGCCGCCGTCCGAGGCAGCGTCGCCAATGCCGGCGTCACCCGCGGGGCCGCCATCGGCAGGCGCGTCGGTCGATCCATCGGGCGGCGTAGCGTCGGGCGACGCTGCATCGGGCGAATTTGCGTCGGACACCACCCCCGCCCCGCCGTCACCGGCTGTTGGCGGCGCGCTCGCGTCCTGGCTCGAACCGAATGTTTCGGGCGGCAGCGGCTGCGGGTTGAGCGAACACGCGATGCCCAGGACGCCCGCGGCGCCGCCGAGAACGAGCCACCATGCAGCGCGCACCTTCAATCTCCGCCGTCGGGATTGGCGTCGAAGAGCGCGTCGGCGGGCGCATCGGAGACCGCGTCACGCGCGGCATCTCCAGCGTCGGTCGACCCGCCATCGCCGGGCGCCGGGGCGGAGCCATCGGCCGCGGACGCGCTGCCGCCGTCAGCCGCCAGCGACGCATCGGGGCCCAAGCCCGCGCTGCCGGAATAATCGCCCGGAGGCAACGGCTGCGGGTTGAGCGAGCACGCGGCGACCGCTGCCACCACGCACAGAGCGCAGAAGAGCAAACGGTTGGGACGCTGGATAAGAGGCGCTCGCATGTCGACCTGTGCCTGACAGCTGCATGCTAGGTGCCAACGCGCGGGGAGGCCAACTTGCGCGGCAATCGGCGCCTGCCGAGGCTCGCACTGACACAGTTTGGCACAACGTCGCGACCTCCGCGCCGCGATCGGGCGCGCTCAGGCCGGCAGGAGCCTGCCGTGTTCGAGGCGGAGCAACCGCGCCCCGGCCACCACGATCCGCGGGTCGTGGGTGGCGACGAGCAGGGCCTTGCCGCCTCGGGCGAGACTGGCCAGTTCGGCCACCAGCTGCTCGGCGCGCGCGTCATCGATGTGCGCGGTCGGCTCGTCGAGGATCAGCACTGCGGGGTCGAGCAGCAGGGCGCGCGCGAGAGCAATTCGCTGGCGCTCGCCGCCGCTCAATCGGCGCGCGACCACCGACGCGAGCTGGGCGACGCCGAAGCGGTCCATCAGGGCGTCCGCGCGCTCGCCGAGATCCCGGCCCTCGGGCACGGCGGGCAGCAGCACGTTCTGCCGCGCGGTCATGCCCTCGATGAGCTGTACGTCCTGAAACACGAAGCCAACGCATCTGCGGCGAACCTCCGAGCGGTGCGCGTCGCGCAGCCGGGAGATCGGCTCATCGCCCAGCAGCACCTCGCCGCTCGTGGGCAGCAGCATGCCCCCGGCCACGGCGAGCAGCGTGGTCTTGCCGCTCCCGGAAGGCCCGCGCACCAAGGCGATTTCGCCGGGTTCGAGCGTGAGACAAACCCCGTCGAGCACCACGCGGCGCGCGTCTCCGTCGATCACCCGCTTGGTCACGTCGGCGAGCGCGAGGGCGGACATCGAACCCGAATTAGGCCGCCGCGCAGGTGCGCGCAAGCTCCCGCGGTGGGCACGGCGCCTCCGTCGCACTACACTGCCGCGCGTGGCGATCCTCGAGCCCTGGGTGCTTCTGCGGCTGATCGCAGGGCTGATTTCCGCCACGCTCTTCGTGCGGGCGAGCCTTACGTCGGCTCGCGTGCTGCGCTTCTTCAATTTGGCGCGCGCTTCGGAGGGTCAGCTGGCGCTCGAGCGTCGGCTCGAGCTCGCGCGCACCTTCGTGCGGGTCGGCGCGGCCGTGCAAATCGCGCAGCTGGCCCTCACCGCGCTGGCAGCCGACAAACTCAGTCACAGCATTCGCGGTGCGATGTGCGCGTACGGCGTCTTCGCGGCCAGCCCGTGGGGCTTTCGCGCGCTGGCGGCCACCGTGGCCGCGGCCGTTGGCGCCGGCCTTGTGCTGCAGCTGTTTTCCCTCGAAGCGCGCGTACGCGACTTGTCCGTCGCGCGCCCACTCGCGATCGCGACGCTCCTGCTGACGCCGCTGTCGATCGTCGATTTCGCGCTCACGGCGAACTTCCTGCTCGGGCTCGACCTCGGCGCCGTCGCGTCGTGCTGTTCGACCGAAATCGACGCGGGCATCGGGGCGGTCACCGGATACGCCGAAGGGCCCCGAATCATCGCGACCGCGGGCGCCCTCGGGAGCGTCACCGTCGCGGCCGCCGCGGCCTGGTTCGTGTCGCGGCGGCCCACCGCGCCGCGCATCGTGCTGAGCGGCGCGCTGTCCGCCCTCGCGCTGCCGCTTGCCATCGCGGCCGCGGTGCTCGAGGTCGCGCCTTACGCGTTCGAGGCCCCCCACCACACGTGTCCGTTCTGCCTGCTTCATGCCGACGTGCTCGGCATCGGATATCCGCTGTTCGCCGGCATGTTCATCGCGACGGTCTCGACGATCGGCGCTGCGCTCGGGGCGTTGGTGGCGCGCTCAGAGTCCGGGAAGATCGCGGTCGCGAGCGCGTCTCCGGTCGCGCTCCGACGCGGAGCGATCGCGTGGGCGATCGTGGTCATGGTTGGCGCAGCCCCGATCGTGCGCTACGCCATCGTCGCGCACGGCGCCCCGCTCTTCCGATGAACTCACCCCGTCGACATTTTCTCGCGCTCAGCGTCGCGGTCGCGCTCCTGCCCGCATGCGGCAAGGGCGGCGAGCGCTGCGGCACCTGCGGCATGAAGGTCGATCCGGCGAGCGCGTTTCGGGCGACGGTCGCATCGGGCAGCCGGTTGCAGCCGTTCGACACCAACCGCTGCGCCCTCACGGCGTTGCGCGCCGGCGGCGGCAAGCTCACCGTTCAGGAGTTCTACTCGCGCGCGCCAGTCGACGGCGCGGCCGTGCGCTACGTCATCGGCAGCGACGTCCTCGGTCCGATGGGCCCCGACCTCATCGCCGTCGACCCTGCAAAGGTCGATAAATTCGCCCGCGACCACGGCTCCGCGCGTGCGCTCACGCTCGGCGAAATCGACGACAGCGCCCTGAATCCATGAGCGCGCGCCCGTCGTCGCCGAGGCTCAAGCGCACCCTCGAAGTCGTCTACGGAGTCGAAGGCGTCACCAGCGCGCGGGTTTGGCTCTGGCCGGGGAGCGTGGCGGTCGGCGTGACCCCTTCGCCGATGACCAGCCCGCACGACCTTTTGCTGCGCGTAGAAGCTGCGATCAGCGGCCTGCGCGAGCAGGGCGAAACTTGGGAGTTCGGCCTGCTGGAGCTGAGCTGAGCGCTCTCAATTCACTGCGAAAATAGCCTCGATTTCGCTCGTCACCGCGGCGCCTGCCTGGGCCCGCGCCGCGGCGATCTCCTGCACGACGAGCCCGCGCGCGGTTTCGAGCATGCGGCGCTCGCTGAACGAGAGCACCTTGCCAGCCTTGAGCGAATACAGCTCCCGCACAATCTCCGCGGCGGCGACGATCGAACCGGTGCCGAGTTTGTCGGTGAACGCCCGATGCCTTCGGTTCCACGACTGGCTGTCGGGTGCGCCGGCGGGAGCGCGCAGCAGCGCGAAGATGTCGGCGATGGCGGCCTCGTCGACGAGCCTTCGCAGGCCGACGGCGTCGGCGTTTCCGACCGGCACCATGATCTTGTGCTGCGTGTCGAGGAGTCGCAGCACGTAGTAGCGCTGCCGCGAGCCGCCCAGGTCGCGCTCTTCGATGAACATGATCTCGGCCACGCCTCGGGCGGGATAAACGGCTTTGTCGCCGACTTGAAACTCGGTCGGGGTCGTAGACTGCATGGCAACTCCTCGCGGCGGGCGCCTGGCCCAGGGCCGGACGCGAGCGCAAAAAACCTGTCCGTCGCGCCCCGGACGTCCCCGGAGCCGTAAGCTGACCAGACCGCCATCGCCGGCGGCGACGCATCGCGGAAAGGGCCGCGTACGCACGCGGCAGGAAGCACGACAGCAAGCAGCGCGCCCGCAAACGGGGCCGCGCGAAACTTTAGCAGTCCTCACTGTAGCCGCTGCCAAGGGGGCCCGTCAAGCGGCTCATGCGGAGCGGACGATGCCACGTGCAAGGCCGAGGACAACCGCCGCCCTGCCTGGGCTTGGGCGCGCGGCGGGGCCGTCGCTCAGAGTTGCAGCCACTCCCCACGCTCGAAGACCACCTGATCATCGAGCAGAACGCGGCCCGTCACGACGAACGAATCGACGTGATACCGAACTTCGCGATGGTTCAACTGGGGCTTTTTATAAATCCCGTGTCGTGCGCCCAGCGAGAGGTGCACGCCGCACACCCGCTCAAACGCGCCGACGTCGCTCACCCGCCGGTCGCGCGACAACTCCCGATTCATGCCAAAGCCAAGCTCCCGCAGCCACACCTCGCCCTCGTGCGCGCGTATCGTCTCGAGGACGCGATCGAATTCCGGGGTCGACTGCAGCGCGCCGGTGACGCGGCCCTTTTCAACGACAATGGTAATCGGCGTATCGGGCACGTTGAGCTTCATCGAGGTATCGGTAAACGCATAGAGCTTCGTGCGGCCATGAACGGCCTCGAGATCGGTCGATTCGGTGAAGACTTCGCCGATGGGAAACTGACTACCGAAATTCTTGAGGCCCGAGAAGTCGCCAATGTTGAGCTTCGCCGATTCGAGCGCACAATCGTAGCTCAGCACTTCGCCATCACTCTCGATGCGAGCCGACCGTGCGCGGTCCATGCGCGCCTTGAGCGGATGGCCGATTCCCCGGTAATAAGCAGGATCGTAGGCCAGCGCGGCCACGTAATTGCCAATTTCGTCGTCCTCCATGCGGGACAAATTGGAGTGCTCGATAACCTTGATACCGCGCTTGAAGAGCTCGACGCGAATTCTGAAATCTGAAATTCGAAACACCGTCGACTGCACGAGCACGACGAGGTCTCCTGCGACCAGCCTCGCAAATGCCTGCTTGGCGACTTCGGGCCGGCTCCCGTCGAAGATCACGACTTCCGCACAGGCCAGCTGCTGACGGTAGGCGCCCAGCAGTAGTCGCGCGAGCGCGCACTGCTCATCGGCGACGATCACCGCGGCGCGCGCTGGATCGTATTCCATCGCGATCGCGAGCGTCTCGTTCACGTTCTGAAGCGCGAGGGACCCGTGAGGCATGGGGGCCTCGTAGCATGAACCGCCGCCCGCCGTTTTGCTCCCGAAGGCGCGGCTCGTTTGGCGCGCGGTGCGATGCGCTAACAGAGCGCCACGAGCGGCGCGACGGAGGCGTAGCCGCTCAGGCGAGCGTCTCGGCGAGGCCCCAGCGAACCCCTCTGTCCGAGGCGACGATGCCTGTCGCTCCGAGCGCGCGCGCGACCTCGGAGACCACGATGGCGCCGGCCACGATCACGTCGGCGCGCTTCGGTTCGAGCCCGGCAAGCGCGCGGCGCTCCGAGAGCGGCATGCCGGCGAGGCGCGTTGCGAGGGCGTCGAGCTCGGCGACCGGGAGCGCGTAGCCATGCACGCGCGCGCCGTCGTAAGGCATAAGCCCGAGGTGCACCGCGACCAGGGTGGTGACCGTGCCGGCGATGCCGACAATCGGAGCGCCGGCGCGCGGCCGCGGAACTTCGCGCAGCGCCTCGCGCACGGCCTCACGCAGCGCGCGGAGCTCGTCAGCGGTCGGCGGATCGGAGGCGACATGCCGCTCGGTCATCCGCACGCTGCCAACGTCGAAGCTGCGGGCGTAGCGGATCGCCTGCGCTGCGCCGGCCGGGGCGGTGCCAATCACGATCTCGGTCGACCCACCGCCGATGTCGAACACCGCGACCTCGCCGCTTTCGACGCCCAGACCGGAGAGGGCGCCGCGGAAGGTCATGCGCGCCTCCTCGTCGCCGGAGATCGTACGCGCCTCCACGCCGAAGGCCGCCCGCACTGTCGCCCGCACTTCGTCGCCTCCGCCGGCGTCACGCATCGCGCTCGTGCCCACAACGGCCACCTGCGTCACCGACAGGGCGCGCGTGATCGCTGCGTAGCGCTCGAGGCACGCCGCTGTGCGCGCGATCGCCTCGGGCCTGAGCACGCGCGACTTGTCGACGCCCTCGCCGAGGCGCGTGATCGTCGCCTCCTCGCGCACCGCGCGGAGCACTCCGGATGCATCACGCTCGGCGACGAGCAGCAGAACGGTGTTGGTGCCGATATCGATGGCTGCGACGCGCATGCCTGGACTCTACACACATAAAGAAAACGGGGCAGGCCCGTGTGGACCCACCCCGCCTTCGAGACGCCCGGGGGCCGCCTCTGTCAGTGAATCGCGCCGAGGTTGAGCATCTCTTCGACGTTCGGCTGAAGCACCAGCTCGACGCGGCGATTTCTGCCCATTTCCTCGCCGGCCTGCTTGTCGATGTCGCCGGCCTGCGGATCGGTCTCGCCGTAACCCGACGCTGCCCAGTGGCGCGTGTCGAGGCCGCCACCACCGAACTTCTTCGGGTCCTTCGACGTCTTGTCGCCGACCGGACCGGTCAGAAAAAGCAGCACCTGCCGCGCGCGCGACAGCGACAGGCCCCAGTTGTCCTTGAACGGGCCGCCTGATGGATACTTCGCGTTGTCGGTGTGGCCCGCGACCTGGAAGTTGCGCGCGTTGAGCGTCGGATCGTTTCGGATCACGTCCGCGACCTGCAGCAGCACGCTCTTGCCCTCGCCCTTGAGCTCGTCTTTGCCCGACTCGAAGAGCACGTCGCCCGGCAGCTGGATGACCATGCGGTTGTTGCGCACTACGACCTTCAGCCCCACCTGGTTGAGCTTGTCGAGGCGCGTCTTGAGGTCGCGGAAGCGAGCTTCGATGGCGAGCAGCTGGTCGGCGCGCGTCTTGTATTCGAGCATCGCCTTGTTGAGCTTTTCGAGCTTGTCCTTCTCGCTCTCAAGGCTGTTTTTTGCTCCCTCGAGGTCAAGGCCCGCCTTCTTGATCTGCTCGCGAAGCTTGTCGGCCTGCGCCAGCGCTTCGCTGTACTTCTTCTTGTCGTCGTCGAGCTGCTGTTTGGAGGTCTTGAGCTCCGCGCTGAGCCGGTCGACCTCGTGCTGCTTGGCATCCATCTCGGTCTGCGAGTAGCCGCAGCCCCCGAGGACGAACGCCGCGCTCATCACCAGCACACTTCGCTTGAGAGCTTCGATTCCCATCACCACACTCCTCCTCGTTGTCGTCGAGCGAACGCGCGATTCGAGCCGCGCTCCGCGGCGAGCCGGACGGTATCTGCGACGCATTCGTCGCGTCAAGCCGCGGCCACCCGCGAGGGCCCGCAGCGGCGCCGCGTGACTTCGTGTTGATTTCACGCGAAGTAAAAAAAAGAAGAAATCAAGAGTCTGATCAATTCTTTTGTTTGACACGTAACGTACGTGACCATATAGGTCATGTAACAACCTCATCTGGAGGGCTACATATGGCTGCGAAGAAAGCTGCTGCGAAAAAGACCACGAAACCGGCCAAGAAGGCTGCTGCCCCCAAGGCCGCTGCCAAGGCTGTGAAGCCGGCAAAGCCGGCGAAGCCGGCGAAGAAGGCCGCTGCCCCCAAGGCCGCTGCCAAAAAGGCTGCTGCCCCCAAGGCCGCGAAGAAGCCTGCCGCCAAAAAGGCTGCCAAAAAGGCCGCCAAAAAGGCTGCCAAGAAGCCTGCTGCCAAGAAGGCGGCCGCAAAGGCTGGCCCTGGGAAAACCGCCGGGAAGCGTCCTGCCGGCGGAAAATCGGCTGGAAAGTCTGCTCCCCCGGCCCTCCCGTCCATGATGGGTGGCCCGCCTGCGTCCAAGCACAGCGCGGACGACGGCGAGGAATAGGCTCTCCGCCACGGTGCCATCCTCATGGTGGCACCGCGGACAGAAGGCGCTTCTCACTTCATTGTGAGGGCGCCTTCTGTCTATTTGGCGCCTGAAGACGCCCATGGTTGAGCTGGCGGCTCAGCGGCGGCGACGGGCCAGCTCAGGCTTGGCCGCGAGCAGTGAGTCCAAACGCCCCACCCGCGCGCCGAGCATCCTGGCCATCACGGCCGTCACGCTCGCGCCGGTGCGTTGCGCGAAGAGCGTGATGTCGAGCGCGACCTGACTGGTCACGACTTCGGCGATCGCCGCGGTGCCGCTGATGACGGCGTGGTCGCCTTCCCGTTTTTCTGTGGCGGCCACAAGCGTCTCTTCGTCGTCGCGAACGATGATGAGGCGGTGACGCCAAAACGCCTCGAGGTCTTTTTCGGCGAGTCCGTACGAGTGCACTTCACCGGGCGCCTTCACCAGCGCGCAGTGTGAAAAGATCACGATGTAAACGCCGCGCTTCTGGGCCCGACGCAGCTCGGGCATCAACGCGTCGATCTCGCGCGCCCAGCCGCTGACGACTACGCGAGCGCTTGCCGCACGGACGATGCGCTCGGCCTCTTCGAGCGCGCGATCGTAGCCCCGCACCGTGAAGGCGAGCGGCGCTGGCGCCGGCGCTCCGAGCGCGCGCACGGCGTCGGCGAGCTGGTCGGCAGACGCGTCGAAGCGCTTGCGCAGCACCGCCAGGACCTCGTCTGCCGGCGATGGCGCGAAGCGTTCGGGCGCGCCTGGGATCGACCGAACGGCGCCCGCGCGCTCGAGGCGCCGAAGCACGCCGTAGACTGCCGAGCGTGGAATTTGCGCGCGCACGCCGATCTCGTAACCGGTGGCAGGACTGTCCTGCAGCAGCGCGGCGTAAGCGCGCGACTCGTTGAGGCTGAAGCCGAGCTCCCCGAGTGCCGAGACCAGATCAGCAGCCGTCATGACGGGCGTGAGTACATCGGTATCCCCGCAAAAACGCGAGCGTTTTCGGGTGATTTGCAGAGGATGTGCATTTTTGTTGTACGCGCCACCCCACACCTCGATACGCTTCGTTGCGTTGTGCGGCGCCCCCAAAGGCGTCTCACGAGCGCAGGCCGGCGGCTGCAGGCTGCGAATTATCGACAAACGTAGGAGAGACAGACATGAAGATCGCTAAGACGCTCGCCGCTACCGCGGCTTCCGGAATGCTCATGGGTTTGCTGGCCGCTTGCGGCGGCGAAGCCCCCCCCGCAGCGGCCCCCGCCGCCGCGCCCTCGGCTGATCCGGCTGCCGCCAGCAGCGCCGGCAAGGCGAGCTGCAACGGCAAGAGCTCCTGCAGCGGCGCCGCTGCGCCCGCCGCGCCCGCCAAGAACTGAACGACAGCTCGTGCGTTGGGCGTCGGATCGCGGATAGCGGTTCGGCGCCCGATGCTTTTTGTGCGATGCTCACTTCAGGGTGGGTTTTCGCGATCGACATCAAGTTCCCGATCTCGGCATCGGCGTTGGCTTCCGCCCGAAGCACGCGGCCGATATTCTGCAGGGTAACGGCTGGTCGCAGGTCGACTGGTTCGAGGTCATCAGCGAAAACTTCATGGTCGGCGGCGGCGTCCCGATCGAAAATCTGGAGCGCTTGCGGGCCGTGCGCCCAGTCGTGCCGCATGGAGTGTCGCTCTCGATCGGAGCGGTCGAGGCGCTCGACGAAGACTACCTCGTGCGCCTTGGCGCGCTGACAAAGCGCCTCGCGCCACCGTGGTTCAGCGATCATGCCTGCTTCTGTCGCGCAGCGGGTCGTGACCTCCACGATTTGCTGCCCCTGCCGCACACGCGCGAGGCGATCGCGCTGGTCGTCGAGCGCATCAAGCGGGTGCAGGGCGAGATCGGGCGCCCGCTCGCGCTCGAAAATGTCTCGTCGTACCTCACGTACGAAACCAGCGAGATGCCGGAGTGGGAGTTTATCTCCGAGATCGCCGAGCGCGCCGACTGCGGCCTGCTCCTCGACGTGAACAACATTTATGTCAGCGCGCGCAACCACGGCTTCGACGCGAGCCGCTACGTCGATGCGATCCCGGCCGATCGCGTGCTGCAGATTCACCTCGCAGGTCACACCGACAACGGCACCTACCTCCTCGACACCCACTCCGATCACGTCTCCGATCCCGTTTGGGAGCTGTACGCGCGGGCGATCAAACGCACCGGGCCGGTCTCGACGCTGATCGAATGGGACGAATCGATTCCGACGTGGGAGGTCCTCGTCAGCGAAACGGAGCGCGCGCGGCGCGAGCGCGGCGGGGCCCTGCCGTGAAGCTCGCCGAGCTCCAGAAAACGCTGGCGCTTTCGCTGCTGCAGCGCGAGCCGAACCCCGTAGCCGCGACCCTCGCGTCGGGCAGCGCGCGGCTGTCGCCGCTCGAGCAGGTCGAAATCTACAGGGAGCAGTTCTGGCTGCGCCACATCGCGTGCCTGACCGAGGACTTCCCCACGGTGCGCGCGCTCACCGGCGACGCGGCGTTCGACGCGCTTTGCCGGAGCTACCTCGAGGCGTTTCCTCCAGCGCACTTCATGCTGCGCGAGCTGGGGCGCAACTTCGCCGAGTTCCTCGCGCGCGCGCAGGGCGATGCGCTGCTCGCCGAGGTCGCGCGCGTCGAGTGGGCCTTCATCGACGCGTTCGACGCAGCCGAGGCGCCCGCGCTCGATCCCGCGGCGATCGCAGCGGCGACCGACGACGACTGGCCGCTTTCGCGCATTCGCCTCCATCCGTCGATTACGCTGCTCGATTTGTCGTGGCCGGCCGATGCGCTGCGAGAGGAACACGCGCGCGGAGAGCCTGTTTCCAGGCCCGAGCGTTCCCCGCGGCGGCTCGTCGTGCACAGGCGCGCGCGGCAGCTCTACGCCGAGCACGAGCCCGAGTCGGCGTTCGCGGTGCTCGTCGCCCTCGCCGCAGGAGCAACGCTCGAGGCGGCGTGCGCGCACGCGAGCGACGCCGAAGACAAGATTGGCGAGTGGTTTTCGCGGTGGGCAGCCCTCGGCTACGTCGCCGCGGTTACCTTCCCGGAGCGCGAGCTCACAGCGGCTTCGCGCTGACGGCGGGCGCGCCGGCGTCGATCCGCACGAGACGCATCCCCACGGCCTCGGCGCCGCCCGACAGCCCTTCAATCGTCGTCGTCGACGGACCCGCGTCGCTCGCGAATGCCGGGGCGGCCGTTGCGAGCGGGGGCGCGGGCGACGACAGGGCCTGGGAGGCCGCGGGCGCGCACGCCGTCGCGAACGACACGAACAGCAGAAAAATACGCATCACTTGAGCGATGTTAGCGCCCTCGGCGGCGCCCGCCCAGCGTCGCGGACTCGACGAACGGCCCCGCGCGTGGTTCGCTCCCGGAGTGCAGCGTGAAAGCGAAATGCCACAAGACGGGCCCTGCCCGCGCGCGGGGGGCTATGAGCTGCTCTTCGAGCTGGCCTCGGGCGGCATGGCGCAGGTGCTGATCGGGCGCGCTTGCGACGGGCGCGCTCAGGAGCCTTTCGTCGCCGTCAAACGACCGCACCGCCACCTTGCGACCGACAAGGGATTCCTGGCGATGCTGATCGACGAAGCGCGCCTCGCGGCTGCCATCGACCACCCGAACGTGGTGCGCGTTCGCGAGCTGGGCTTTCAGGACGACGAGCCCTTCATCGTGCTCGACTACGTCGAAGGCGGCACGCTCGCCGAGCTTCGGAAGGAGCTGGCGGCGCGGGAGCGAGCGCTCGACTCGCGGCTCGGCGTACGCGTCGCGATCGACGCGCTGCTGGGTCTGCACGCCGCACACGAGCTTCGTGACGGCAGCGGAAAGTCGATGGGAATCATCCATCGGGACGTGAGTCCGCAGAACGTGCTCGTGGGGGTCGACGGCCTGGCGCGCATCACCGATTTCGGCATCGCCAAGGCCGAAGATCGCGCCCAGATCACCCGCACCCACGAGGTCAAGGGCAAGCTCGCCTACCTGGCGCCCGAGCGGATCGACCGCCGTCGCATCTGCACCGTTCAGAGCGACGTATTTTCGATGGGAGTCGTGCTGTGGGAGAGCCTCGCGGCGCGACGGCTGTTCCGCGGCGAAGAGGCCCTCGACACCCTCGAAGCGGTGATGAAGGCGCCGATCCCGAGACTCCGAGCGCTGGGAGCCGCGGTGCCCGCGCCAGTCGACGAAGTGATCGCCCGGTCGTTGTCACGCGATCTCGGCGAGCGCTACGCGACGGCGCTCGCGTTCGCTCAGGCGCTCGAGACGGCTGCCGGCAGCGGCGGGATCGCGTCGCACGCTGAGGTCGCGCGGGTCGTCGAGGCCGTGTTTGGACCGCGGCTCGCGGTGCGTCACGCGCGCATCCGTCGCAGGGTCGGCGAGGCCGAAACTGGCCGGCTTTTCGGCCTCGCGGGCCTTGTCCTGCGCGCGCCCGTGACGGCGGACGCCGGCACTGCGCCGGCGGCGCTGCTCGATGCACTCCTGCCCGCCGCACCTTCGGGCCGCTACGCGTTCGCTCCGATCGCGACCTCGCCCCTCGTCCCCATCGACGCGTCCGATGCGCAGCCCCGTCGCTCCCGCGCGCCAGAAATCGCCGCCGGATTTTTCGCGGCAGTCGCGATCGCGGTGGGCGGCGTGGCGCTCGGGCTTCGACCCGCGTCCGGTCCGGCGGCTGCGGCGTCGGCGACCTCCGCGACCTCGGCGCCGACTTCCCGCGCGATCACCGTGCAGCTTCCCTTCGTCGCCTCCGGAGCCCAGCTCGACGGCGTCGATCATCCGCTTCGCCCCGCCGCCAGCGCGTTCGCTGTGGAGCTCGAAATCGCCGCCGAGCGCCGCCATCGCCTCGTTGCAACCGCAGTCGACGGAGCGCGCGCCGAGGCGGTCATCGTCGAAGATGGACCCATCGGGAAGATCGAGCCGGGCAGCCTCGCGTTCACCCTCGCGCCAAGCGCTGCGCAACCCCCTTCGGCGCCCGCCAAAACCAGCGCGAAAGCGACGCCCCCGGGAACCGTCCGCGGCGGGTTCACGAGGCTGCCGTGAGCAGGCTGGGTCTCGCGTTCGCGGCGTGCGCGGCGTTCGCGGCGTGCGCGTTGATCGCGTGCAGCGCTTCAGAAACGACTGCGACCAGCTGCAAGGACATTCCGTCCGGTGGGTGCCCGCTCGAGCACGGCGTTGCGTGTGACGACCCTTCGTGCGAGGCCGTTTATGCCTGCACGTCGAACGGCTGGAAGTTCGACCACGCGTGCGCGTTGCGTGACGCCTCGGTCGACAGCGCGAGCGCCGCCGATGCAGGCCCCCGCGACGCCGCCATCGATGTCCCCGGCGCAAGCGGCGGCCCCGGATGCGACCTGCTGCAACCGCCCGACTGCCCCGCGGCTACCGCGCTGCTCTGCCCGCAGGGGTGCTGCGGATGCGAAGACCTGTTCGTGTGCACCGATGGCGGCTGGAACTACTGGGGCTTTTGCGCCGACGGGGGCGCGCAGCAGAAGTGAGCCGCTTTTGACAAGCTCCGGCAGGCGACTAGGATCAAGGGAGTGAGTGATCCCGAATTGGAAAAGGAAGCAGCGTCAACGCCGAGGGACTCCGAGGGCATGGCCGTTCCGGTCCGCCGGCGCCGCGACCAGCTCCCGCCCGCCGACTCGAAGCGCAACCTTGTGCTCGTCATCGGGCTGGTCATGGCCGTGGCGGGAATCGTGGCGGTCGTGATGACGACCATGAAAGACACCGCGGTGTACGCGAAGCCTGTCGACCAGCTGCTGGCGAATCAAGCGCAGTTCGTCGCCAACGCGGCGCACGCGGCGCGCCCGGTTCGCGTCGAGGGCAACCTCGTTCATGGCTCGCTGGTGAAGCGCGACCAGCCCTGCGAGTACCGTTTTCGCATGCAGAAAAACGGCGCCGAGCTGGCGGTTCGGTATGCGCAGTGCGTCGTCCCTGACACCTTCCGCGACGTCGCGGGCATGGACGTGGGCGTCACTGTCGAAGGCGAGCTGCTCGCGGACGGCGCGTTCGAGGCGAGCACGGTCCTCGCGAAGTGCCCGAGCAAGTACGAGATGAAACAGCGCGCCTCGCAGGGCGAAATGATGCCGACCGGCGATCACGCCAACTGATCGCCGCGCCATGCCCGAATCGGTGCCGTGGATGGCGGCTTTCTCCCAGCAGAGCGGATTTCGCTACGAACCCGAGCCCGACGAGCGCTGGCTGCGCGTTTGGGAGCCCTTCGCCACGCTGAGAACTCCCGTTCGTTACGAGCACGCGCTTCACCGCACCTTCGACACGACGGCGGTGTCGATCGCGCGGTTCGTGCTCGCGCCGAGGACGGGCTGGGCGGTCGGCGACGAAAGCTGGATCGCCCTCGTGCAGGACGAAGGGCTCACCGGGCCGCCCGCGGCCTCCACAAACGACACCGCAGGCGTTTTCGGCGACCTGTCGACAGCTCTCGGCAGGCAGCCCACGGGCGACGCCGCGTTCGACAACGTGTTCGCCTCCTACGCCGAAAGCGGCGCTGCGCTCGCTGCGGCCATCACCCCGAGCTTGCGAAAGCTCACCCTCGGGTGGCGCACCGCGATGCACTTCGAGCTCAAAAAGGGCGGGTTCATCCTGGCGCCGATCACGCTCTCGCCCGACGCCCGATCCCTGGCGTGGCTGATCAGCGCCGTCGCTGCATTCTCCGAAAAGGCGAAGAAAGCGGCCGCCGGCAGGCCGTGAATTGGGTGGTTCGAGCGGTTCCGGCGTATGCTATTGGCCCCCATCGAGGTTTCAGGATGCGCGCACCTTTTCGTACCATTGCTTCGTTCGGCGTCTTGATGGCCGGCACTGTCGCGGCGCCCGCGCTCGCGCAGCAGCCCGCAGCGACCAGCAAGTACGCCGAGTGTCCCGCCGGTTTTCAGGCGAGCCAAGGCGATCAGGATGCCGCGCACGGCGCGTTTCTCGCGGGAAAAGCGGCTTACGACGAGGCCGACTACCAAAAGGCCATCGACTACTTCAAGGACGCGTACCGCCGCGAGTGCACCAAGCACGCGGTGCTCAACTTCATCGCGCGCGCCTATGAAGCCAAGGGCGACAAGCCCGAAGCGGTCAACGCGCTCGAAACCTACGTACAGCGCGCTCCGAAGGCCGACGATGCCGAGGCCGTGAAAAAGCGCATCGAAAATCTCAAGGCCGCCATCGCTGCCCAGACCGCCGCTGCGGCCGCTGCCCCGCCGAAACCGGCAGCGACCCCTGATCCTCAACCAGTCGCCGGCGCCCCTGCTCCCGCCAGCGGAGGGCACTCGCTCGCGCCGTGGATTACCGTGGGCGTCGGCGGCGCGGCGCTCGCCGCGGGCGTCGTGCTCGTAGCCGTCGGCGCATCGAACCTCTCCTCAGCGCGCGCGGGCTGCACCATCGTCAACGGCGTCTACACCACGTGCTCCGACGGCCGACCGCTCTCGGCCCACCAGACCGATTCCAACTCGGCCTCATCGCTCGCGACCATCGGCGGCGTCGTCGCCGGCGTCGGCGCGGCGGCGGTCATCGGCGGGCTTGTCTGGCACTTTGTCGAGCCGACCGCGGCAAAAAAAGCCGCTTTCGTTCCGATGTTCAGCCCGTCGTTTGCGGGTGCCGGCGTGTCGGGCAGCTTCTAGACTTCCGTTTCAGTCGTTCCACAGCAACCGCTGGTAGCGGGCCGACGTGGCATCTCCGAACGCGCGCGCCAGCATGACGCCAGCGCGGCCGTTGGCCCGCACCACGTCGCCGACCGACCGCGCGCTCGCGAGGTTGGCGCCCGCGTCCGCCGATTGCGGGGCCTGAGCAAGGCACGCGAGGTATGTCTCGACGTAGCGGAGCATGACCCCAAAGAGCTGCGAAGCGGTGTTGCCGCGCGCGCGCACCACCCCGCCGCATCCGCCCGAGAGTGGCGCGATCCAGCCCGGCACGACGTCGCGGCGCAGCGCGTGCGTGGCTCCGAGCGCGCGATCGAGCGGCGCATAGAACTCCTTGCGAAAGCCCGGCTTCGCGATAGCCGGCCCGCACACGTCGAGGTAGGCGCGCGCACGGCCCGGCGGCACGACATTCAGATCGGCAACAAGCACCGGCGCGTCGATTTCGGGGCGCGGATGGACGACGAGCACAAGGGCACCAAAAAAAGGCGCGACGCGAATGTGCGTGAGCACGGCGCGCGCGACGCGTTCGCCTTCGAGCATGGTGCTGGCCATCGCGAAGCGACCCAGCTTTGCCTCGACGTAGCCGAGCCCGTCGGCGACTGCCACGGTGGAGGCGCCGCCGGCGTGCAGCGCGCGGTCGAGCTGACGCGTGGCATCAGCGAGATCGATGCCCGCGAGGGAGGCTGGCAGGCGGAGGGCTTGAGCGATGAGCGACATGGTGGTTTTCCTCCGTGGCTTTTGCCTGGGCTGCTGGCAGGCGGTTGAAGCACCGGCCTGCCAGCCGTTCATCTCGGGGAGGCATGCACCTCCCCGCCCCGAAGAAGCGCGGTTTCTCGGGGTCCTCACCTTACGCGATTCGCTTTGCGAAGCTCTCGCAGGGTGTTGTTCGTGCACCCTGCTAGCAGGTTTGCCGCGTGCGTGTGCTAAGCGACAGAGCGACACTTTCTCGCATCCCGCACGAGCCCACGATGTCGCAGATCGCTCCGCCCCACCCGAAGACGACGGGTCAGCTGTTATCGCGCATCGACGCCGGCGGCGGCTTTCAGCTCGTGACGCTCGACGTCGGGGCGGTGGCGCAATCGCACGCGATTGCAGGCCAATACGTGTGGATCGAGCTGAACGGCGCCGGCGGCTACTTCGCGCTTGCCGGCCGCACCGGCGGCGGGGCGTGGCAGGTCGTCGTCAAGCCTGATCGGGGCGCGGCGCTCGAGCTCGCGCGGGCCGAAAATGGCGCGGCGGTGGCCGTCACGGCCGCGATGGGAGGCGGGTATCCGTGCGACGCGCTCCGCGGGGCAGGTGTCGTCGTCGCGATGCCGGTGAGCGCCATCGCGGCGGCGCGCGGGGCCATGCTGCAACGCCTCGACGACGGCGACGCGGCACGCACGACGCTGCTACTCGGCGCGCGCGAACGCGCCGAGGTGCCGCTCGCCCGCGAGCTCGACGATTTCCGCGCCGCCGGCGCCGAAGTGGTGATCTGCCTGTCGCGCGAGCCGGCGAGCGGCGAAGGCGGATACGCCGACGGGTACGTTCAGGATGTAGCCCGCGAGCGCGCCGGCGCCGCGTCGGTCGCGTACTTCGTCGCGGGACAGACCAGGGCGGAGACGGGCGTGCGCGCGCTGGCGATCGCCCTGAGCGCGCGCGTGTACTCAAACTACTGACAGGGCGGTCGAAAAACCCCCTGCCAGGAATTGGCGAAGCCAATGGCGTGGGGTGGGGACAAGCGAAAAACCGCGTTTTTCGGGGCCGGGGGGTGCATACCTCCCCGAGATGAAAGGCTGGCAGGCCGCTGCTTCAACGGCCTGCTAACGCAGCCGCCGCGGCGAGTGTGGACATCCGCCCGGGTGCCGGTAGGCTCGCTTGCGATGACGGACTCGGTCGCGCCCATCTCATCCACGCTCACGGGCGGCGGGAAGGAAGAGGTGCGCGCTGCGACGCTGAAGCCCTATTTCCTTAGGATTCGCGCCGAGAGGGGCGATCGCGCGGCGACCAGCATGGCGCTCGAAGCCGGCATCGACGAGTCGATTATCCACGACGAGACGTCCTGGGTCAGCGCAGACCGCGCCAAGCGCGCCTTGCGAAAAATCGCCCAGGAGCTCGGCCCCGAGGCGCTTCGTACGCGCGGCGTATTCGGCTCGCACCCGGAGGTGCTCGGCAGCTACGTCCGCATGCTCAGAACCGCCAAGAACGCGCGCGACGCGTACGGCTACCTCGCAGCCAACGCCGCCGAGTCGACCCGGCTCGGCGAGTGGGAGCTGCTGGCGAACGCAACCAGCCCCCTGCGCATGACCTTCAAGCCACGCGACACCGGCGAAGCGGGCGGAAGCGCGAACGGCGACGACCTGCTTTGCGCGGCGCGCATCGGTGAGCTCGCGAGCCTCCCGAGCTTCTGGGGCGATCCGGAGGCGGGCGTCGCGCATCCCTCGTGCCTCGCGCGCGGCGATGACGCTTGCGTCTACGACGTGACGCTCGCGCGCCACCGCGGCCTGTGGGCGCTGGCGCCACTTTGGGGGGCCTCGACCGGCGCAGCGGCGGGCTTGATTTTTGGGCTGGTCGGAGGCTGGCCCTCGGCGTCGCTGGCAGCCGCGCTCGGCGGAGCCTTCGGTGCGACCGGCAGCTACGCGCACGCACGGCGGCAGAGCGATGCGCGTGCCCGCGTGTTCGAACGCAACCGCATCGCAGCGCTCGAACGCAACCTCGAGCTGAAGGGCACGGCGAGCGCAACGCCTGGCGACCTCGCGGGGCATGTGCTCGGCGGAAAGTACAAAATCGGCAAGAAGCTGGGCTCGGGCGGCATCGGCGTCGTCTACGCCGCCGAACACGTCTCGCTTGGCCATGAGGTCGCAATCAAGGTGCTGCGGGGGGCTGCCGCAACGGACGGCAGCGAGATCGCGAGGCTTCGGCGGGAGGCACAGGTGCAGGTGCACGTCGACCACCCGAACATCGCTCGCGTGCTCGACCTCGACCAGATGCCCGACGGCTCGATCTACGTCGTAATGGAGCGCCTCATCGGTCGCTCCCTCGCCGACAAGCTAGGCCGCGAGGGGCTCATCACGCCCGCGTTCGCCGTGCCCTGTTTTGTGGGGGTTTGCGCTGCGCTCGCGGCGGCGCACGCGAAGGGCGTCGTGCACCGCGATCTCAAGCCTGGGAACGTATTTCTTTGCGAAGACGGCTCCTCGAAGGTGCTCGACTTCGGCATGAGCAAGCTCACCAGCGCCGAGTCGCTGACGCAAGCCGGGTACACGCTCGGAACCCCTGAATACATGGCGCCGGAGCAGTGCATCGGCGCGCCGGTAGAGGCTCGCACCGACGTGTATGCGCTTGGAGTGCTCATGTATGAGGCCCTCACGGGTGAGCTGCCGATCGCCTCGGCGTCGCGACGCGAGTTGCTCGAGCTGCACCAGCGCAAGACCCCCTCGGCGATGCGCGATCGCAGGCCCGATCTCGCGCTCCCGGCTGCGCTCGATCACGCCATCATGCGATGCCTGCGCAAAAAGCTCGAAGACAGGCCGTCCGGCGCCGACGAGCTCGGCCAAATGCTCGCGGCGATTCCGATCGAAGGTCTGCCGCTCGCCTATCCGCCCGGAACGCCGCGCAAGCGGGGCGCGAACGTCAGGGCCTGAGCAACCAAAAAAGACCCGCAGCCGAGAGCGCGAGGATAACCAAAGCCGCGAGCACCACGCCGGCGTCCGTGCTCGAAACAGCCGATTTTCGCGGAGCGGCGCGCGGTGGAAGCGGCTCCGGCGGAGGCGCGCGCGACGGCGAAATTTCGCGCTCGCTCCGCGGCGGAGCAGGGGCTGCGGGAGCCGCAGGCGCAGCGAGTTCTTCCTGCGACATGGGCTCATCGTCGCAGGCTTCGAGGTCTCCGAGCGCCGACGACACGGGCTCCTCGAGCGCCAGAACGTTCACCCCGACGCGCATGGTCACCGCCGATCGCCAGGGCACGTCGCGCGACGAGGAGAGCGCGGAGTCGCCAAGCTGCACGCCGTTTCTGGAGCCGAGATCACGCACCACGACCGCTGCGCCGCGACGAACGATCTGCACGTGCTCGCGCGAGGCGTCGGGGTCGGCGAGCGGCAGATCACACGCCTCACCCCGACCCGCGCGATAGACGCGCCCCTCCTCTTCGAGCGCGAGCGTAGCTCCCGCGTCGGGGCCTTCCACCACGTGAACCGTGGGGTAGGCGCGATCGCCCTGTTCGCGCATCGCCCGGGCCACCAGCGCGAGCGCGATGTCGCGCGTCGCCGCAGGCAGGTCGGCGGTCACCGGACCCTGATCGAGCTTCACCTCAATCCACACGCGACCGATTCGCACCCTGTCGCCGCTGCGAAGAATGCGCGGCGCGCGGTGCGCGAGCCTCACGCCGGCGATCCAGGTGCCGTTGGTGCTGCCGTCGTCGAGGATGGAGTACTCGCCGCCTTTCGCCTGAATAATCGCGTGGCGGTGACTCACGCTCGGGTCTGGCAGGCGCACGTCGGACGACGCGCTTCTACCGATGACGATGCGCGCCCCGTCGAGCGTCAGACGCGGCGCTTCGCCCGCGCCGGGCGCTTCGGAATTGATGACGATCGTCAGGGACACTGGGTGCGCACTCGCGGCTCCGTATCAGGCTCAATCGCGCGACGGCGACAGATCGTGTGCGCGGCGCTCGACCCACGCGATGACGTCGGCCGCGACGTCGCGGCCCTTGTGGCGACTGAGCTCCTGAATCCCGGTGGGGCTGGTGACGTTCACTTCGGTCAGTCGACCGCCGATCATGTCGAGGCCCACGAAATAGAGCCCGTCGGCCCGTAGTCGTGGCGCGATGTCCGCCACGATCGCGCGCTCGGCTTCTTCGAGCTCGCACGGCTCGACGCTGCCACCGACGTGAATATTGGAGCGAATGTCGTCGGCGCGTGGCACGCGGTTGATCGCGCCGAGCGGCTCGCCATCGAGCAAAATGACTCTTTTGTCGCCCTTGCGCACCGCCGGCAAAAACTCCTGCACCATCGCGATGTGCGCCCCCTCGCCGGTGAGCATGTCGACGATCGAGCGCGCGTTGCCGTCGCCTTCGCTGAGCATCAAGACGCCCGTGCCCCCGGCGCCATCGAGCGGCTTGATGACCGCCCGCCCGCCGACCTCGCGCACGAACGAAAGAATGCGCTCCCGATCGGATGCGACCAGGGTCTTCGGGGTGTGCTGCGCGAAATGCATCGCGTACAGCTTTTCGTTGGCGTCGCGCAGCCCGCGCGGATCGTTCATGATTACGGTGCGGCCCCGCACGCGCTCGAGCATCAGGGTGGCGTACAAATAGGCCTGATCAAACGGCGGATCTTTGCGAATGAACACCGCCTCGACGTCGGCGATGCGCACCTCGTGGCGCTCGCCGAAGCTGAAATAGGGCGCGTTGTCTTCGACCCGCAGCTCGCGAACCTGCGCGTGCAGGTCGCCCTGGTGGGCGAACAAATCGCGGGGCTCGCAGTGAAGCGCGACGTGACCGCGCGCTTGTGCAGCACGTTGGAAGGCAAACGTCGTATCCTTGTCGGGAACGACGCGAGAGACAGGATCCATGACGTACAAGAACCGCATGCAGAACCTCTATCGGCACGCTGCCCGCATCACGCGGGCCAGCCTCACCAGCGCGGCAAAACACCGCGGCCGTAGCCTAGCACCCGTGGCCGCGCTTTCGTCGGCTGTCGTGGCCCTGATCGGCATGCCCGCGCGCGCCGCGTTCACGAGCCCCGCGGAGGGAGCGAGTTTCGCCGTCGCGACCGAGAACGCCGACGCCACGAAGGCAGCGATCGCCGTGATGCAGTCGGGCGGCAACGCCATCGACGGCGCCATCGCAGCGGCCCTCGCGCTTGGCGTCACGGCGCCGAGCTCAAGCGGGCTCGGCGGCGGCGGCTTCGCGCTCGTGTATTCGGCGAAAGATCACAAGGTGACCGCGCTCGATTTCCGCGAAGTTTCAGCCGCGAAGTCGAGCAACGAAGACCTGATCGGGCGGACCAAAGCCGGAGCGTCAATCGGCGTTCCCGGGGAGCCGGCCGGCCTCGAATGGCTAAGCGTGCATTATGCAAAGAATTCGCTGGCGCAAGACGCGGCGCCCGCGGCCGCGCTCGCGACGCAGGGGTTTGGCGTAAGCCAGCATCTCGGCGACGCGATCGCGATGCAGCGCACTGCGCTCGCGACTTCGCCCCTGGCCGCGCTCTACGCGCCGGGTGGAGCCGCGATCGCGTTCGGTCAAACCATTCGCAACCCGGCGCTCGGCAAGACCATCGCGCGGTTTGGAGCCGAAGGCGCGAAGCCCTTTTATTCGGGCGACATCGCGAAACAAATCGTCGCCGCCGCCGCGCAGGCCGGCGGGCGCCTCGAGGCCTCGGATCTCGCCGGATATGCGGCCAGGGAGCGCGCTCCGCTCACGCGCACGTTCGGTGCGCGCACCGTGTCGACCATGCCAGCCCCGTCGGCCGGCGGGCTGATGCAGCTCGAGCTGCTGTCGCTTTACGGCGCCGATTCGACGTCGTCGCTGCATGACATCGGCTTCGGTTCGAGCCAGTACTTCCACATGGTGGCCGAGGGCATGCGCGGCGCCGTCGCCGACCGCGCAAGGCTCGCCGGCGATCCCGACGTCGAACCGCAGGTGAACGCAGCCTTCGATCGCGCGCTCGAGCCCGCTCAAATGAAGGCCCGCCTGGCCCGCATCGACCCGCGAAAAACGCACGCGACGGCTGAGTTCAAGACCCACGAAGAGGGCACGACGCACCTCGTGGTCACCGACGCTGAAGGAAACGTGGTCTCCCTCACCACGACGGTCAATGACCCGTTCGGCGCGCGCGTCACGGCCGGAGACACCGGCATCGTGCTCAACAACCAGCTGAACGACTTTTCGCTGCCCGCCGACGTCGCCGGATTCGGCGTCATCGGACTCGGGCCCAACAGGCCCCGCGGCGGCGCGCGCCCGGTGTCGAGCATGGCGCCGACCATCGTGCTCGAAAACGGCGTGCCGATCGTCGCACTCGGCGGCTCGGGCGGCAGGCGCATCGCCACAGCGACCACGCAGGCGCTCATCGGGAGGCTCGTCTACGGACTCGATGCCAGCACCTGCGTCTCGTCTCCGCGCATCTACACGCAGGGCACAGAATTGTTCATCGAGCCGATGATCGCCGAAGACGTGCAGGTCGGCCTCGCGGCGCGCGGAGAGTCCGTCAAAGACGAGCCCTTCGTGAAGTCGGGCGTGCAGATGGTCACCTGGGATCGCGCCGGCGGACAGGTGACGATCCGCGCGGCGTCCGATCCGCGAAAGCACGGGTTTTCCGCGGCCTGGTGAGACCGGCCTCGCGCGCGCTACTCCTCGGTGGCGAGCGCGAGCTCTGCGGTTTTTCCCATGTCCATGTCGCTCGCGAGCGCGTAGCCCACGCCCGCACGCTGGGTGACCGCAACCGAGTAGCCGTTGGACCGGCCCACCCGCACTTGCGCGGTTCCGACGGGCCGCGCTTCGAGCTCGGAGTCGCTGACTTGAATGCGACGCGGATCGAACACGATAATGCTGACCCGCCGCGTCTCTCCGCCGCTGCTGAGTTCGTAGCGAAGCATCGCCGCGCGCTCGCGACGCACAGGCAACACGCAGCCGCCCACGAGCTTCGCGTGTTGACCCTGCAGCGTGGCCGCGCGAACCGGAACGCCCACGAACTGTTCGAGCTGCCCCACGTTTTTGGGGTTGGTGCACTCCGGAGGCGAGGGCCGCCCGTGCTCGGCGACCAGCTCGGCGAGCAGATCGTCGCCGAATCCCGCGTGCAGTGAGCTGGTGGCCGTCGTGCGCGCGAGCGGCCCGCGCGACATGGCGCTCCACGCGAGGGCGAACGCGGCTGCGCTGGCGAGCGGTACGACCGTACGCCACGCCGCCGACTTTTTCTGGGCCACAACTTGACCCGCCGAGCGGTCGGTCTGCGCGCGCATCGCCGCGGTGACGCGGGCGCGAACGGCGTCGCTCGCCGATTCGCGTACAGCGCGCTTGAGCGACGCTCGGGTGGCGAACTCGAGCTTCACGCGTTCCTGACAACCGCCGCATCCCTCGACGTGGGCTTCCACATCGAGCTGCCTGCCCGCTTCGAGCTGACCGTCGGCGAACGCGCCTACGAGGTGCGCGAAGTCACGGCAGCCGCGAACGGTCACGCGGCACCCCTTTTTTTCGCGCGAAACTGGGCGAGGTCGGCCGGAGGTTCGGCGGCGACCAACGCTTCGGCCTTCACGATGCCCATCGACAGCGCGTGGTCGTACAGCGTGCGCTGCAGAATTTTGCGGCCCCTGTGGAGCCTGCTCATGACGGTGCCCATCGGACAGCCCATGATATCGGCGATTTCCTCGTAAGAGAACTCCTCGACGTCGGACAGGATCACCGCGAGGCGAAACTCGGGCGGCAGCGCGTCGAGCGCCCTGCGCACTTCGCCTTCGATGATCGGCAGCAGCGCGACCTGCTCCGGGTCCCGAAGCTGACGCATGGTCGACGCGCTCACCCAGCCGTCGGCGAGCGGGTCAGCATCGGGCCCGTCGAATACGCTCTTTTCGAGCCCGCCGCGGCGGAACTTGTTGATGAACGTGTTGGTGAGGATTCGAAACAGCCACGCCTTGAGGTTGGTGCCCGCGTGGTACTGGTCGCGCGCGCGCAGCGCCTTCACCAAGGTGTCCTGCACCAGATCTTCGGCCTCGGTCGGGTTGCGCGTCATGCGGCAGGCGACGCCGTGGAGGGCATCGAGGTGCGTGAGCGCCTCATCCATGAAGGCGTCGGAGTCTTTTGCGGAGTTCGAGTCGAGCTGCGGCATTTCGGGGCTCTTCCTGCAGCCCAGCGGCCAAGTTGGCCACCCGGTCGCTTCAGGTCAACCCCGGCCCACCGGCGCCTATTCCGCGAGCGGCGCCGCTATTTTTCGCCTGCCTGAGCCTTGAGCTTCTTTTCGAGCTCCTCGATGCGCGCGTGGAGCCGCTTTACGTCACCTTCGAGCTGCTGCCACGGAAGCACGCTCGGGAGGATGGCGCGGACGCGCTCATCGATTTTCAGCTGCCATTCCTCGAGCGTACCCTTGGCCTGCTCGACGATGCCGGGTTTGCTGGGAGCGGGGGGCGGAACCGCGGGCACCGAAGGGCGATCCTTCGCGGGGATCAGGCGGCCGATTGGCCCCTCGCGCAAGTCGGACAGCACCTTCTCGGTGCGCTCCTGAATGAGGCCGCGCAGGGTCTGCAGGGGCACGCTTCGCGTATTGCCCTTCTGCTCCTCGAAGATGATCTGCGCCAGGGTGACGTCGGTGAGATCTTCTTTCGAGTTGTTGTCGATGATCTGCACTTCCTCGCCCGTGCGAACGATCTCGGCGATCTGCAGCAGGGTCACGTAGCGGCTGTCTTTGGTGTCGTAGAGTTTGCGATTGGAGTAGCGCTTGATGACGCGCTTGCTTCGCGCTGCCGCGCCCTGCGTGTCCGGATTGCTGGGTTGCACGATTGGACGCTCCCGAGGATCGGCGACACGCCGACCGTGGAGCTATGATGCGTTGAGTCAACGCCCATGAGAAGAGCCTAAAGCAATGCCCGTCCTCGAAGCCGCGCAGGTCTCGGCGCACTACGCGCAAGCTTCGGCGCGTAAGGCCGGCACGCGCCCGCACGACAGCCCCCTTCGCGATGTGAGCCTCGCGGTCGACGAGGGCGAGCTCGTGGCGCTGCTGGGGCCCAACGGCGCCGGAAAGTCGACGTTGCTGCGCGTGCTCTCCGGCGCGCTCGCCCCCGCTGAGGGCGAGGTGCGGGTGTTTGGAAGGCCGCTGGCTTCGTACGCGCGCGGCGACCTGGCGCGGGTCGTCGCTGTCGTGCCGCAGCTCGAGGAAGTCGCATCGGGATTCTCGGTGCTCGACGTGGTGCTGATGGGCCGCGCGCCGCATCAGGGAGCGTGGCTCACGCCGTCGCCGGCGGACGTGCAAATCGCAAGGGAATCGCTGGCCCAGTGCGATCTCGGCGGCCTCGAGGCGCGCTCGACTGCGGAGCTTTCGGGCGGCGAACAAAAGCGGGTAAGCATCGCGCGGGCCCTCGCGCAGCAGCCTAAAATCCTGCTCCTCGACGAGCCCGCGGCCTTTCTCGATGTGCGTCATCAGGTGGCTCTGTACGATCTGCTCGTAGGCCTCGCCCGCGGCTCCCGGCTCGCAATTGTGTGCATTATGCACGATCTCAACGTCGCCGCTCAGTACGCCTCGCGCGTCGGCCTCATGAAGCAGGGAAGGCTTGTGGCGCTGGGCACAGTAGAAGAGGTCATGACCTACCGCAGGCTGCGCGAGACCTTCGACGTCGACCTCTACTGCGGGGTCAACGACGTCACGGGAGCGCGTTTTTTTGTGCCGATGCGAGGTCACCTCGTCCCGCCTGTCCGCGAGGCGCCGTGAGCCCCGTCGAGCCGGCGAAGACCCCGATTCGCTTCCCCGACCCGCGCAGCTCGGGGCGCCGCGGCATCGTCGCGGTCGGCGAAGACTTTCGACCGGGGACGCTGCTGTCGGCCTACCGCGCCGGCATTTTTCCGTGGCCGCACGACGGCGAAGGCGACGAGAAGGTCGTCGCGTGGTTTTCGCCCCACCGAAGGGCCACGCTCCCCCTGGGCGCGCTGCAGTGGAGCCGAAGCCTGCGCCGCACGCTCCGCCGCCACGGGTTCCGCATCAGCGTCAACACGGCCTTTCGCGAAGTGATGGAGGCCTGCGGCTCGGTGCGCGAAGAGGGGACCTGGATCATCCCGAACCTCGTCGAAGGCTACGTGGCGCTGCACGAGCTGGGCTGGGCGCACAGCCTCGAAATTTGGGAGGGGACCGAGCTGGTCGGAGGCATCTACGGCATCGCGATCGGGCGGGCATTTTCAGCCGAGTCGATGTTCCACCGGCGCACCGATGCCTCGAAAATAGCCTTCGCGACGCTGACCGAGCGCCTCCGCGACGGCGGCTATTCGCTGTTCGATGCCCAGGTGATGAACCCCCACATCGAGAGCCTGGGCTGCAGGCCCGTCGCCCGCGACACGTTTCTTTCCGAGCTCGCCGTGGCCCAGGCGACCGAGCCGCCGCTGCCGATCAGCGCTTGGCCATGATGTCGAAGTAGTAAGTCACGAAGCCGATCATGCACAGCAGCATGAGCAGCCCGAGCGCGTGCACCTTCGCCTCGACTTTGGCGTCGGGCTTGCGCCTGCTGGCGGCCTCGAAGCCCAGAAAAATCAAGCGACCGCCGTCGAGCGCCGGCACCGGCAGGAGATTGAACCCGCCGAGGTACGCGCTGAGCGCCCCGAGAAATTTGAAGAGGTCACCGGTGCCGCTCTTGGCCGCAGCGGCCGCCATTTTGGCCATCCCTACGGGGCCTGCAGCCTGCACCTTCTCCTTGCCGCTGATGAAACGCACGAGGCCGACGATCGTGTCGGCGACCACCTTGGGCGGCTCGGTTACGGCGAGCTTGCCGGCCTCTGCGAAGCCGACTTTGTCGACGCGGATAGGCGGTCCGATCATGATCTTGCCGGCGTTTTCGTCGCCCTTGGCGCGCGGGACGACCCTCACGCGCACGGGATCGGGCGCGCCGTCGCGGGCAAGCTCGAGCTCAATTGCGTCGCCCGGATGCGAGCTCACCGCGCGGGTCAGCTGCTCCCACGAGCCGACGTGCTCGCCGTTGACGCTCACGATGCGGTCGTTGTCGACGACTCCGGCCGCGTGGGCAGGACCGTCCGGATGCGTCACGACGCGCATGCTCGTGCGGTCCTCGACCACCTTGCCGGCGATCATAAATCCGGCGAAAAACAGCACCGAAGCGAAGAAATAGTTGGCGAGCGGCCCAGCGGCGATCGTGCACACGCGGGCCCACAGCGAGGCGTTCTGATAGCTCCCGACGTCTTTCGGATCGGTCTCCTCGTAGGGGTTCATCCCGGCGATTTGCACGTAGGCTATGAACGGGATGAGCGCGATTTGGAACGTGGTCGCGCTGCCCTCCGGCTGGTGCTTGTAGAGCCGCGGGCCGAAGCCAATCGAGAACGTGGTGACCCGCATGCCGAAGCGGCGCGCGACGAGGTAGTGCCCCGACTCATGAACGATCATGAGAATCGCGAGACCAAGAATACCGACGACGTAATAGGCGGGTTCGAATCGCGACATGCGCCTGTCAGTGTAACGCGGCTGGGCGCCGCCGGCACCTTCAGCGCGAGCGGCCCGGCGGCGCGCTCAGAAGAACGAGACGCCGATGACGAAGGACGGGACGCCGACGCGCATCGTCAGCGCGGCGTTTTTGCTGAAGTGGTATCGGGCGCCGACGCTTCCCCAGGGCTGAACGTTGACCCGGTTGGGACGCCCGCTCTGGCAGATGGCGATGTCGCGCGCCGTCACGCCGGGCGTCTGAGCGTAGACGTCGCAATAATCTTCGTAGCTGCCAAAAAAAGGCGCGAAGCCGGCCTCCGCGAAGACGCTCCACTTCTTGGCCACGAAGAAGTTCCACTGCAGCCCGACCGGGAAATAAAAGTAGTTCGCCGAGCAGCTGCCCGCGTAGAGCGCGAAGCCGCACGAGCCACCGAAGTGCGCCCAGTCCGCGCCGAACGTAATGGCCGGCAGGTTGTTGATCGTCTGCACGAAGCCGTTGTGCATCAGCGGAATGCTCGCGCGGCCGCCGACGCCGAACCCGAAGCCTCCCCAGCCGAACGCGTCCCAACCGACCAGGCCGTGGGGCTCGAGCTCGACGGCATAACGGAGGTGCTCGCCGGGGTTCTTGACGGTGTCGTCGGCACGGCAAAGGCAAGGCGCTGCCGCGAGGGCCACGCCGATTACGGAAACACAGAGCCAGGGTTTCATGCGGTGTTTTTTCTGCTGGGAAGCCAAGCCACCATAGGCACGATTGCGCCGGGATTCCATCGTGTGCGATGACAACCCGCATGCGCGCAAAGTCCGCGGCTCTGGCGCTGGTCGCACTGACGCGCGTAGCGCTGGCGCAGGCGCAGGAGCGCGAAGAGGCCGAAGATGTAACGGTGCGAGGGTCGCGCGCGGGCGGCTTCGTGAGCGAAGCGACCGAGGGCGAGGCGGCGCGCGAGCTGACCGACGCCGCGACGCTCGTCGAGGCCATGCCCGGAGTGCACGTGAGGCGTCAGGGCGCGGACGACGGCTTCGCGACGCTCTCGATTCGCGGTTCGTCGTCGTCGCAGGTGAACGTGCTGCTCGCCGGCGTGCCGATGTCGGGCGCCTCGGACCCTTCGGTCGACCTCGGCTCGATGCCGCTGTGGCCGGGGGCGCGCGCGCGCGTCTACCGGTCGTTTGCGCCGGCCTCGCTCGGTCAGGGCTCACTGGGAGGTACCCTCGTCCTCGATCTGCCCACGTCGCGAATGATGGAGCGGTCAGAAGTGTGGAGTGCTGTGGGGTCTTTCGGGGCTGCGCGGCTGCGCGCCGGCGACGTGCGCGATCTGGGAGGCGGCGCCCAGCTCATCACCGCGCTCGCGGCCGCGCGGGCGGACGACGACTTTTCGTACGCGAATCCGCTCCATCAGCCTCCCTCGCTCGATCCGCGCGAGACGCTCACGCGAGACAACTCCCAGCACGCTTCGGCGAGCGGTCTGGTGGGGCTCGTGCTGCCGTTTGCGCTGACCGGCGGACGCCATGGCTCGCTGCGCATCACCACGATCGCGCAGGCGCGGCAGCAGCATTTGCCCGGCACCATTTTCACGCTGACGCCGCGGCAGACCCTGAACATGAACCGCGAGCTGATGAGCCTCGAAGCGACGCTGGGCGCGGGCGACGGCGCCGTGTTTTCGAGGCTCTGGTCGAAGCGCGAGGCGCGCGCGTTCGTCGACGGTGAGGCGACCGGAGCGGGCGCGGCGTTGGCTGACACGACGATCGTGGGCGCCGGCGTTGCGGCTGGATGGCGCGGGCGGCCATCGTCAAAAATTCGGGTCGAAGCCGTCGTCGACGCCAAGGCAGAGCGCTTCGCTCCGGGACGCTACGTCGGCCCGTCGCCAACCGCGGGCGCCACGCGCACTGCAGTGGGAAGTGGCGTCGACGCATCCTGGGATGTTCGTCCGTCGCTCTCGCTGTCGGCCTCGGGTCGCGTCGACGCATGGCACGACGCATCCGTCGATGCCGCGATCGCTCCCGCGACGGAGGTGCGTCCCAGCGCGCACGTCGGCGCGGAAGTGCACCTGCCTTCAGTCGCCGTGGGTGCGCACGCGGGCGTGCTCGCTCGACCTCCCAATTTCGCCGAGCGCTTCGGCACCTCCGGGGGCGCGCTTGCCTCGCCCGAGCTTCAGACCGAGTCGGCGTCGACGTTCGACCTCGGCGCGCGATGGGCGGGGCGCGCAGGCCGGCTGCGCGTCAGCGCCGAGGCGGTCGCGTTCGCGTCGTGGGCGCGCGAACTGATCACCTATGTGCTCGTCTCGGCGCGGGGCGTGCCGAAGGCCGTAAACATCGGCGAGGCGCGAATCCTGGGGCTCGAAGCCTCCCTCGCCGCGCAGCTCGGCGGCGCCCGTTTGCGTGCATCTTACACGGGACTTTCTACCGCGAACTTGTCGGCCTGTTCGGCCACGTTGTGTCCTTCGCTGCCGGGCAGGCCCGCCCGCGATCTGTCGGCGGACGTCTCATACGCGCTCGGTCCGGTGACCGTTCGCTACGGGGTCGACGCGCTCGCCGGGATGATGGCCGACGCCGCCGCCACGATCGACGTGCCTGCGCGGGTGCTGCAGTCGGCCGGCCTCCGCGTCGGGCTCGGTCGCTTCGCGGTGGTCGCGCTCGACGTCCGAAACCTCTTCGACGTGCGCACCGGCGAGTACGCGCAAGGTTTCAACGGCACGGTCGCGACTTACCCGATCGGCGACGCGCTCGCGTTTCCGCTCCCGGGGCGCAGCGCGCTCGCGAGCCTGCGGGTCACCGGACCGTGATCACGGCATGGGATGCGCGAGGAAGAAGTTCACCATGGTCTCCGTCGCGCTGATGTCGGTGCTGGTCTTTCCGACCAGCGGAACAGGAACGCCGCCGGGCCACGTGTGACCTCCCTGATCGATCTTGCAGTGCACGACCTCAGCGCCGGGCGAGCAAGTGTCGTAGCGGGTGCAGGTGGCGTCGCCGTGCTGGTAGATGACGCTCCCGGCGCCGAGGCACGCGTCTTTTTCGCGCCATATTTGCAGCGTTTCGGCTGTGGAGCGAAAGTCGAGTGCGCCGGGCACGTTGAGCGGAACGATGGGAGATCCACCGCTGTACGGAACAATGGGATCGCTCGTGCCGTGGAAGTCGAGGACAGGGACCGGGCGCGTGGGTCTGCACGACGCGGCTGCGAGTCCCATTTCGCCGGCCACCGGCGCGATCGCCGCAAAGGTGTCGGCCATCTCACAGGCGAGGCGGTAGGACAAAAAGCCGCCGTTCGAATAACCTGTAGCATACACGCGTTTTGGGTCGATGCAGTAGTCCGCTTCAATTCGCGCGAGCATCGCCTTGACGAACCCCACGTCGTCGACCGCGTTGGTCCACGCGGTGCCGCAGCAGTCGCCGGCGTTCCAGCTGGTCGCGATTCCCACGGGGTAGACGACGAGGTAGCCGTGGGCGTCGCTCGACCCGTCCATGCGCGCGAAGATGCGCTGCTCGAGCGCGTTGCTGGTGAACCCGTGAAAATTGAGCACGAGCATCGCGCCGCGCGCTGGATCGTAGGCGGGCGGCACGTGCACATAGAAGAGGCGCGCGAGGCCTCCCGAGGTCACGGTCACCGCCCGATCGCCGCCGCCAAGCGACTTGCCGCTGCACGCGAACGCGCCCCCGCCCGCGTCGCCAAACGACGGAGCCGCGTGGGTGCCGCCGTCGGGGTCCGGATCGGAGGTGGGATACGCGCCGTCGAAGTCGAGGGCGTGCGGCCCTGCGTCGACCGGCGTACCCTCCCACCCGGGCGGACCGGAGGCGGACCCGCAGGCGATCGCCACGGCAAGGCCACCGACGACGGCGACGACGGGCAAGGCAGGGCGCATGCGAAAAACGCTAGCAGAGGTTCGGGCGCTGCGAGCCTTCGGAGGGGACGCGGCGCGGTTACGGCTCGGGTTCAGCGGTCAGGACCTGAAGAAACGGCACCAGCGCGTCGGCGTGCGACTGGGCAAACTCGGGCAGCCATCGCTCGGTCGCTCCTACGGCGCGCGGGTCCGACATCGGGAGACCGGCAGTGCCGTAGTTTCGCGCCGCCTCCTGCAAGGTCGCGAGCGTCCCGCCGTGGCCGTACGGAGCGCTTCCGGCGACCCCCCGAAGCGGCGCAGTCTTGAACGACCCGAGCTGCGCGGCATGCGCGACCAGCGAGGACGAGGGTTGCACGAACTCGCTCGACGCGAGGCGAGCGATGCCGTCGATTCGGCCCCGGTCGGCCTGTCCATCTTGACGCCCCGTCGGGTAACGGTCGGGATGAAAGGCGTCATCGGTCAGGCGGGGGCCCCAGTGACACTGGGCGCACCCGTTCACAAAAAACCCCGAAAGTGAGCTCTTCTCGTCGGGCGACAGGGCGCCGAGATCGCCGCCGATGTAGGCATCGAGCCGGTTTGGCTTCACCCGCAAGGTGCGCTCGTAAGCGGCTATTGCCTTGCCGACGTTCATGAATATGGTCGTCGTCGCCTGCCTGTCACCCGGGCTCATGGCCTCCCACGTCGGATCTCCTGGCCTGCCCGCGGACGGAAAGCGCTGCACGTCCGCGAGATCGGGGAGCGGACCGAACACGCTCGCGTAGGCGCCCGGATAGTGAGCCGCGACGGCGTGGGCGACAAAGAGCCTCGTGCCCCCGAATTCGCGCGCGTCCTCGAGCGGGCCGAGGGCCTGCATCCAGAGCGTGTCGGCGCGGCCATCCCAGAGCTGCCAGCGCGCGTGCGCGGCGAGCGCGACGCTGGGCGAGTTGCGGTCGACCGTCGCGACGCCGCCGGTCGATTGGGGCAAACCGTCCTGCAAATTGCGGGTCGCATCGTGACACGATCCGCACGCGACCTTGCCGGACGGCGAGAGCCGCACGTCCTGAAAGAGCGCCTTGCCGAGCGCCGCAGCGGCCGGATCATCGGCCTTCGCGTTGCTTGGCTCGGCGGGCGGCGCGCCTGGCAACGTCATGTCGTGCAGAAGGCTCCACTGGTTTCGTGTGAATACGCCGTCGAAGCGCTCCAGCGGCGGGTAGGCAGGTTCGGGGAGTCGATCAAGGGCGGCGAGCTCCTGACGCAGACGAAGCTCGAGCAGCTGCGGATCGGGATCATGCAAATAGCTGCGAACGGTCATGGTGCGCGTGTCGACCAGCACCACCAGCGGCAGAGAGCCGCGACCCGGATCCACGCTTCCAAACGCATAATTCGGGTCGATCGCGATGGCGTCCGGCGCGTCGATCAGCGCTCGGTACGACGGAATATCCGCAGTCTGCGGCGGATCGTTGTCGCGGTCCGAGACAAGCAAATCGAGCCATCGAAGCCGCGGGCCGATATCGAGGGCCCCCAGCTCGCCGGTGTGCGCGAGGTGCCAGCGGCAGGTGCCGCACCAGGGAGCGCCCACGCGCACCACCAGCAGGCGCGCGCGCGGAGCGCATGGCTCGTAGTAGTCGCGCAGGGCGACCTTCCCCGGCAGGCTGTCGAACGACCAATCCGGCAACGTGCCGCCGATGGCTACCCTGTAGTCGGCGACCGGGTAGCCTCCGTCGACCGAGCCTTCGTCGGAGCAAGACAAAGGCCCCGGCCCACCGTCGCGAGCGCCGCCGTCCGCACGGAGTGCTCCGTCGTTGTCTGAGCTGCCGCTGCACGCGACGATGGCGATCAGCGCCGCCGCCGCCCGCGCAGGACGCCATCGCGATCGGAGCGCAGCTGCAGGGCCAACCATGATGTCGAGCGGACACGATACCGCACCGCCGCCGTCGTGGCCGCGCGAAGGCGTCCGGGCGACGGCAGACGGCAACTTGACGAGCCATGCCGCTCGGTGGGACGCTCGAGGGGTTGACCGTTCCGGCGACCGCTCGCCGCCCCCTCACCCGCTCACGGAGTACCGCTCATGACGCACTCGATCCGCTTGTCTTTCGTGGCCGCTGCGCTCACCCTGGGTACGCTTTGTTTCGGTGTGGTCGGGCCGGCGTCGGCTTCCACCGGCGACGAGACGCCCAACGCGGCCGACTGCGCATCAAGCTGCGCGTCCATCCAGGCCCACTGCGCGCAAGGCTGCGGCAGCAACGCCACCTGCGTGAAGAACTGCGCCGACATGGTCTCGCGCTGCACAGCCGCCTGCCCCAAGTGAGCGCAGCGCGCGCTTCGACCTGACCTTCCGGGTCGACCGGCTCCTCGTTGTGCTACGTTCCGCGCGTCTTTAGCGCGAGGAACGCCCCATGACCCAGTCGATGCCCGGTAACAACGCACAACAGCCCGCCGGCGCGGGCATTTCACTCACGGGTGGCGCGGCCATCCTGGCCCCCATTCAGGCCTTCCCGAACGGCGTTCCTTCGAACGCGCTCGTGCTGATTCCGCTTGGCGCCAACGGCGCACCCGTCGAGACGCAAATCGTCGCGGGTCCGGTTGCGCTCAAGATGGAGGAAGTCTGGAAGCTCCTCGGGTTCAACGGCCCGGCAGTTCAAGTGCAGGACGACCAGGGTCGCCCGATCGCCATCGGCCTCGAAGACCTGCTCGGCGGCCTCGAGAAGCACTACGAAGAAGACGCGAACGATCTCGATCGCGGGCGCATTTTTGCGCAGGAGCTGATCAAGTACAGCCGCTTCGAGAAGGCCGAGAAGATCCTCGCGAAGGTCGTCGCCCTCGGCGGCGGCGGCGAAGACTGGCTCGCGCTCGGCGTGGCCCAGCTGCAGCAGGAGAAGTGGGACAAAGCCGAGGGCACCCTCAAGGGCGCGCAGAACCTCATGAAGGACAACCCCTTCCCGAGCCTGCACCTCGCCAAGGTCGCTTCGGGCAAAAGAGACAAGGCGGCAGAGCGCGAGCACGCAGAGCGCGCCGTGTCGATCGCGCCCAACTCGGTCGACGCGTGGGCCTACCTCACCAACGCCATGCGCGAGCAGCTCGGCGAAGAAGACGGAATCAAGCGCATCGAAGAGCTCGCGGCCACGCCCGTAAACGCCAAAACGGCGGCTCCTTTCGTCGCGCTTCAGGGCTTTTACGCCACCGACGAGTCGACGCGCGACAAGGCGATCGGTTTCGCGAAAAAGGGCGTCGAGCGCGCCCCCGACGACGCCCTCGCGCTGCTGTGCCTGTCGGCCCTCTACGGGCAGGCCGGCAAGCTCGACGAAGTCATCAAGCTCCTGGCGCCGTACGAGGCCGCAATGCTGCGCGACGTGCGCCTCGCCCACAACTACTTCGAGGCGCTCTTCCAGGCGCGCGACATGGCGAAGGTCACCGCGCTGCTCAACAAGCTCGCGACCAGCCCGAGCAAGGAAGTGAAGCAGTTCGCGATCGAGCGTTCGCGCGCCATCTCGCAGATGCTCGCGCAGCAGCAGCAGGCCCTCGCCGCGACCTCCGCAACGAGCTAAAATAGACTGTTTCGTGAAGTTCGGGTGCCCCCGGAGCCGCGAGAGCCGCTTCGGGGGCATCGCCGTTTGTGGCGTCAGCGCGCGCGGCGTCGCAACAGGGCGATAAACAGCGGGCCTCCCACGAGCGCCGTGATCGCGCCCACCGGCGGCTCGCGATGAACGAGATGAAAGAGACCGCGACTCGCGGCGTCGCAGGCGACGAGCACCGCCGCGCCGCCGAGCAGCGAGGCGGGTAGAAGCCGGCGCGCGTCGGAGCCTACGAGGCGGCGCATGGCGTGCGGAACGATGAGCCCGACGAAGCCGATGAGTCCCGTAGTGCTCACGATCGCCCCTACGATCAGCGAGCTGGCGACGAACACGCGGCGCTCGAGCCTTCGCACGTCGACCCCGAGGTTGGCCGCGGCCTCATCGCCGAGCGCGAGCAGATTGAGCCGGCCCGCGTCCACGAGCAGCACTCCGACGCCCAGCGTCACATAGAGCGCGACGAAGGCGATGACGCTGGGGCTCTGAACATCGAGAAATCCCATCAGCCAGAAGAGCAGCTCCTGCGCCTTGTTCGCCGAAACCAGGGTCTTTGCGAACGTGATGGCGGCCGAAGCGATGGCGTTGACGACCACGCCCGCGAGGAGCACCGGCTCACTGCCGCGGCGGCCGGTGGCGCGCGCCATGCCATAAACAAGCGCCGTCGCCGCGAGACCCGAGGCAAGGGCGACGAGCGGCACGAGCGAGGCGCCCCAAAAGGCGACGCTGCCGAGCCCGAGCAAAATGGCGAGGGTCGCCCCGAGCGCTGCGCCGCCGGAGACGCCGAGCACATACGGCTCGGCGAGCGGGTTTCGCAGCACAGCCTGAAACACAACGCCAACAGCGGCGAGCCCGCTGCCCGCGATCGCGCCGAGAATCACGCGCGGAAGGCGTAGCCCGACAACGATGTCGCGGTCGACGGAGAGCGGGTCGCGGAGAGCCACGACAAGAGACGCGTTGCCGCTGCCGACGGCGAGGCCGACGATCACAGCTCCGGCGAGCGACAACGTCAGCAGGGCGAGCCACGGGGCGACGCGCGGCCCGGCTGCATTCATGGGAGATTGCGCTCGTAGAGAATGCGAAGACCCACGAGCGTGAGGTCGTCGTAGACCTCGTCGATGCTGGTCGAAAGCGGCGCTATGAGCCGCGCGAGACCCCCGGTCGCGAGCACCGGCGTGGCTGCCCCGAGCTCGTCGCGAAGCCGAGCGACGAGACCGTCGACGAGGCCGACGTATCCAAACACGATGCCGGACTGCATGGCGCTCACCGTGCTCTTTCCGAGCGCGCGCGCGGGCTTTTGAATCTCAACGCGAGGCAACTTCGCGCCCCTCGAAAACAGGGCGTCGGCGCTGATTTGAATGCCCGGACAAATGGCGCCGCCGAGATATTCACCCTTGGCCGACACGCAATCGAACGTGGTGGCGGTCCCGAAGTCGACGACGATCACGGCGCCGGCAATTTTGTCGAACGCAGCCACCGCGTTGACGATGCGATCGGCGCCGGCCTCGCGCGGGTTGTCGATGAGGATCGGCAGCCCCGTGCGAATGCCCGGGCCGACCACCAGCGCCTCGCGACCGAAACTCTTGCGCACCACGTCGATCATTGGCTCGGTGAGCGAGGGAACGACGCTCGCGATGATCGCAGCGTCTACCGACGCCGGGTCGACGCCGTGCATGTCCAGAAGCTGGCGCAGCACCACGGCGAACTCGTCGGCGGTGCGTCCGCGTCCGCTCTCAACGCGAAACCGATGTTCGAGACGATCGCCCTGAAAGAGGCCGTAGACGATGTTCGTGTTACCGACGTCGATGACGAGGAGCATGGCAGTTGGACGACGCTAGCAATGTTCGCCGAGCGCGTCGAAGGCGGCGTGGGGCTACTCGGTTACGCGCACTTCGCGCACGACGTCGCCCTCGGCCAGCGCGGCCCAGTCTCCCTCGGCGTGGCCGATGCGAGCGTAGTCGCCGTCGAGGTGGGGCAGACGCGCGAGCGTAACGAAGAGCTGGCTCGACCCCGTGTCGCGACCCGCGAGGGCCATGCCGACATCGAGCGGACCGAATGGTACCGGGGAGGTCTCACACCGGAGCGAACGATCCGCGCCCCCATAGCCGTCACCTCCCGGATCTCCCAGTTGTGCGACGAAGCCGACGACCACGCGGTGCACCACGATCCCCTTGTAAAAGCCTGCTTTCGCGAGATCGATGATGCGTGACGACGTCACCGGCGCGAGCTCGGGATCGAACACGATTTTCAGCGTGCCGGCGTCGGTTTCGAGGGTCATTGCGCCGCCGCGCGGGGCGCAAC
Source organism: Myxococcales bacterium (assembly GCA_947473045.1). GTDB lineage: Bacteria > Myxococcota_A > Polyangia > Polyangiales > Polyangiaceae > JANYHY01. The sequence goes on from CANJCO010000001.1 coordinate 51,806, forward strand.
GCTCACCCGCAGCCGCGCCCGTCGAGGGCCTGCTGCAGAGCGTCGCCGCATCGCCCAGCGCCCTCAGCGCCTTCTGCGCGCGGTCGCGCAGCGTCACGTTGCTGTCCTTGCACTGGGCCTCCGCGAAGCCCCTCGCGGACGCAAGTCGCAGCGCGACGGCGGCGTCGAGGAGCGCCGCGCGGGTCTCGATGGCGCTCTCCGGCAGCGGGCGGCCCAGCGCCTGCGCGAGCGCCTGGCCAACAGCGGGATCGAGGTCGCGATCCGGGCTGGTTCCGGGAGCCGGAGATGTGGGGTCGAGTCCGCGCTTGCGCTCCTTGGCGGAGAGCACGAGGGCCCGCTCCGGATGGGCTTGCAGCCGCTCGGCCGCCACGGCGACGACCCCGGCGCGGGCGTCCATCAGCGCCGCGGCGAGCGCCTTGCGCGCCGCCTCCGCGAGCTCGGGGTGAGCGTCTATGGCCTCGAGCGCGGCCTCCGCGATGACGGTGTTATGGCTCTGCGTAAGGGCGAGCCAGGCGTTGCGACGCTCGGCCACGAGCGGCCGAAGCACCAGCTGTGACAGGCGCGCGCGCTCCCACGCGACGGTCCCGGCGGCGTCGCATTCTCGCAGCCATTTGCTGTCGAACGCCCCCTCGGACAAAGCTGCCGAGGCGGCGCAGCGAAGCGTGGCGAGGCGACGGGCGAGCGACGCAGGGGTGGCGTCACCGGGCGCCGTGAGACGCGCAGCGGCCATGAGCGAAGCGCGGGAGGCCTTGGTCGGCGCTCCGACCGACGTGAGCAGCGCGAGCGCCACGCCAAAGTCGTCACCACCGAGTCGCAGGATGCCCAGCGCATCGCCGCCGCGCGGCAGCACGCGATCGAGCGCCGATGCCGCAGCGGCGTGTCCGGCGTCCCCCAGCCGAGCGAGTCCGCGCGCAGCCTCGGCGCGCTCGGCGTTGGGCGCGGCCTGGTCGGCGGCGATCTTCGCCAGATCAACCGCGGCGCCTTCCCCGGCGCGAGCGAGCGCGCGCACGGCAAAAACGCGTGCATCTTGCACGGGACCTGCCGCGACCGCGCGCGCCGCGGGCAGCAGGCGCGCGGCGAACGCCTCGTCGATCTTGTCGAGGCGCGCGAAGGCGAAGAGCGCTTCCGGGCGGCCTTTTTCAGCGCTCTGAAGCAACGTAGCCAGCGTCGCCGCTTCGAGACCCGACTTGCGCGCAGCGAGATCTCCCAGCGCCAGCGAGGCCGGCCCGGCCCAGCGTCCGTCGTCGCCGACCCACGCCGCGAGCTGCGTTTCGGCCCGCACGCCCCCGCATCGGCCGATGGCGCGGGCGATGGCCTCGCGCAGGTCAACGCGCGGAGTCGCCGCGTCCACGGGCAAGCTCACCGCGCGCGCTGCGAGGGCGCGCACGTGGGCGTCCTCGCGGCCTTTGCAGGCGAAACCCAGCCCGTACGCGGCCCACGAGACGACCTCGGGGTCTTCGTCGCTGAGCGCGGCGCCGAGGTCGACGAGGGCCGGGCCATCGGCGATGCGCGCCAGCGCGCGAGCGGCTCTGCGACGAACGGCGACGTCGGCTTTGCGGCGCTGCGCCTCGCCGACCGCGGCGGAGTCGCGCGCGTCCTCCGCAGCACAGATGGCGTTCAGCTCGGCCGAGAGGGAGGCGGCCGACACGGCGACGGGCGCAGCGTCGGAAGCCGCAGACGCGTCAAGGCGCGCGGGGTCGCTCCGGCCACACGCTGCCAGCAGGGCGATCGCGACTGCCCGCCTCATGACGCCGCCGCCGCGAGCCGCAGGGCTCCCCATTCACGCGCCGCGCGAGCAGCCCGTCGAAGCGCCGAGGGACGAACGGGCTCGTACGCGGGGACGCCTTCCGCAGCGACGCCGGCACGCCGAAACGCGGCGAGGGCTCGGGGCAAGTGCCAGTGGCAGGTCACGACGCACACGGCCAATGGGGGCCGCCGCGCCAGGATCGCCGCGCAATAACGTGCATTTTGCACAGTATCGAACGAACACCGTTCGCGCAGCAGGTCGCGTCCCGGCACGCCGAGCACGGCCAGACGCTCCGCCATAAAATCGGCCTCCAGCAGGCCGTTCCAGGTGCGCCCGCCGCTGGCGATCATCAGCGCTGCCCTTCGCGCGTGAAAGGCCCGCGACGCGACCTCGAGCCGCCGCTCCAAAGCGCCCGAGCCACCCGCTCGAACGCGGCAACCGAGGACCACGATGGCAATGCTCATGCTTCGCGCAGCGGAGCCTACGACAATCGACGGCGCTTTGCCCAAGGACGCGCGACGCTTTCGCCGGCCGCGTATCGCGCAGACCTTGCGCGAACCGCGTAGCGGCCAGCCAGCGTTTCGCGCTTGGCAGCGCGGCCGCGACGAAGCGGTTGCGTGCCCCAGCAGAAAGCGCGGCGCCGGCGCGAGTTGGTACCGTTGATGCAGCACGGTGCGCACCAAGCGCGCAGCTGCAAACAGCGCGCGCGCCAATCGTTCGTAGGCGCTCAATTTCGCGCCAAAAAGGAGTTCGGCATGGGCTCATCCTTCGCTGTCTCAGGTTCACGGTCCCGCTCGCTCGACACCTACCGCGCCAGCCTGTCGGGTTTTGTTCCCCTCGACCGCGACGTCGAGATCGATCTCGCGCGGCGCTGGCGAGAAGGCGAAACGCGGGCCGGCGAGCGCATCGTCGAGGCCTGCCTTCCCTTCGTCATTTCGATCGCGCTCGAGTACCGCAGGTGGGGCGTGCCCATCGAAGACATCATCCAGCAGGGCAATCTCGGGCTGCTCCGCGCCGCGGCGAAGTTCGATCCCGCGAAGGAGTGTCGCCTCGCGACGTACGCCGCCTACTGGATTCGCGCCGAGATTCGCGAGTACGTCGTGCGCTCGTATCGCGTGGTTCGGCTCGGGACCACCAAGGCCGAGCGGCGCGCGCTCCGCGCCTACCGAACAACGGGAGAGAGTGATCCCGAGAAGCTCTCGGCGCTGTCGGGTTTGGCGACAGAGCGGGTGACGATGTTGCTGCCTTTGCTGACAGCGCGCGAGTCGAGCCTCGACGCTCCGTTCGGCGACCTGCCCGCTGCAATCGACCGGGTGGCCGCGCCAGGTCCGTCTCCCGAGGAAGAGGCCGGAGCGGAGGAGACGCAGACGGCGGCGCGGGGCGCCATTCGGGCTGCCATGGCGGAGCTGTCCGATCGGGAGCGCCTGATCGTCCAGTCGCGACTGATGAGCGACGATCCGCTCACGTTGCAGCGGCTCGGTGAGCTCCTCGGAGTCAGCAAGGAGCGGGTGCGCCAGCTCGAGGAGCGCGCGTGTTCAAAGCTTCGCGACCGCCTCGGAGAGCTGCGCGCGACCGCCTGAGCCGGGCGAGTTTTTTGCGCCCACAAACTCGCGGGGCCTGCGGCGAGCTTGCTAGGGTCCGCGTGATGTCGAAGCGCGCCGTTGCTCTCGCCTCGGCCGGGGTGCTCATCGTCGCGGCTGCGCTGATGGCGCGCGCCCCTCACGAGCACGCGCAGGTGCCGGCGACATCGCCTTTGCCAGCACCGGACGCCGCTTCGGCGGAGCCGATCGCAGCCATCGAGGAAGAAGACGGTCTCACGTTCCGGGTGCCCACCGGCCACCCGGCGGCGCTCTCTTGCGACGACTCCCGCCGCATCGTCGGCCAGGTGCGCGCCGAGTTACTCGCGTGGGAGCCCGAGAAAGTTGCCCCGAGCGCGCTCGCTTCGGGCCTCATCGACTGGCTCGACCCGTATGGCGTCTTTGCCGCGGGCGCGGGCTGCCCGGCCACTGCGGTCATCGAGTCACGCTCCGCGGCGATGCTGGCCGAGCTCGAGGCGCCCGGAGCTTCCGACTGCCCCGCTGCTCTCGCGGTGGGCAGGGCTGCGGCTTCATGGATGCGCGAGATCGCCGGCGCGATGGATGAGGCGCGCCGCAGGCCTGCGTCTCCCGGCGATCGGCCGTGGGCGGAGTCGTGGGCCGACCTGGCCGATTCGAACACCGACGCGCGGGCGCTGGCGGCCGAAGTGGGCGAGCGTCTCGGCCGGATCGAGCGCGCACTTGGAGCGGGCGCAGCTCCCTACGTGTCAGCGGCGATCGCGCGGTACGCCCCCACCATGACGCCGGCGGAGTGGAGCGAGGTGGTGCTCGCCGCAGCGCTCCGCGCCTATGTGCCGCTGGTCGATCCTCACGGCGCGTGGGCCCCGGAGGGCGAGGAGTCGAGTGTCTACGATCTCGACCTCGAGGCCACTCCGCCCGAGCGCGCGTGGACGAAGGCAACGCGAAGCGTGATCGGAGTTCGCATCGACGAGGGCGCAAGAGCTCCGCTGGCTGCCGGCGATGTGGTGCTCGAGATCGACGGAGTGACAACGGCAGGCCTGCCTCCCGAGCAGGTCGACCAACTCGCGCTCCATGCAGCGGTCGGGGAGATGAGTGTAGTTTACATCGAAGCAGTCAGCCGAAAAATCGTTCGGGCCGAGCTCGCATCGTCCGAAATTCTCGCGGCTGCGCCGTCTGTCGCAGCGCCGGCGACGCTTGCGGTGACCCGCGTGGCCTACGGCGAGGCGAGCGACGTCGCGCTCATCGCCATCGCCGATGTCCCCGACGATTTGGGTCGACGTTTCACGACCGCCCTCGATTTGGCCCTCCGCGGCCCGCGACCCGTCGCCGGTGTCATCCTCGATCTGCGCGGCAACGGCGGCGGATCGACCGAAGGCGCGATCGATGTGCTCGGATCGCTGATCCCCGGAGCGCCTCTTTTCCCGATGAAACGACGCGACGGCACCATCGAAGTGGAGCGCGCGCCCGCCGCCGCAGGCGGACCGCTCTATCGCGGGCCGATGGCGACGCTGGTCGATCCGGGCACCGCGAGCGCTGCCGAAATGATCGCTGGCGCGCTCGGCGCCTACCACCGCGCGGCCATCGTGGGTGCTCCCACGTACGGAAAAGGCTGCGCACAGGAATATGCCGACGACGCGGCCCATGCCGGCGTGCTTCGCCTGACCACGCTGCTTTACGCGCTCCCCGACGGCAGCGCGGTTCAGCGTGTGGGCCTCGCGCCGTGGTCGCGCGTTGCGTTCGTCGCGGCCGACGTCGAGGCGCTCGATCGCGAAGCGCTCCTGCCGCATGCGCCGCCGTCGTGGGCCGGACCCGAAGTGCGCGACGCCCAGATCGTCAAACGAAGCGAAATCGGCTGGCCCTCTGCCTCCGGGCCGATTGGTCCGTGCGCCGATCCGCGCGTGTGCGAGGCGATCGCGTCGCTCGCAGCAGCGAAACGACCCCGCGACACGCTCCGCGGCGCATCCGCTCGCGGGCACTAGCAGGCCGTTGAAGCAACGGCCTGCTATCCTTTCATCTCGGGGAGGTATGCACCTCCCCGCCCCGAAAAACGCGGTTTTTCGCCGGTCCCCACCCCACGCAATTGACTTCGCCAATTCCTAGCAGGGTGTTTTTCGAGCACCCTGCTAGCAGGCCGCTCGAACAACACGCTGCCAGGTTCAGCGCAGCGTTCGCACCCAGTCGAAGGCCAGCTTGACGACGAGCGCCGCGACCACGACGAGCGCGACGGCCCTCACGAAGCGGTCCCCGCGCGCGAGGGCGACGCGCGCCCCCACGGCGGCTCCCGCAGCGTTCGCAGCGGCCATCGGCAACGCCACCTTCCACAGCACGGTTCCGCGAATCGAAAATAACAGCATAGCCGCCAAATTCGAGGCCAAATTGGCCACCTTCGCGTTTCCTGACGCGCGCGCGGCGCCTTCGCCGTAGATGAGCGAAAACGCGACGATCAGCATCGTCCCGACGCCGGGCCCAAAAAAGCCGTCATACGCGCCGAGCGCGAACGTGACCGCTGCGGCCGCCGGTAGCTGCAGCGACGTCGCGAGCGCCTGACCGCTTCCGCGCGGGCGCGCGGTCACGACGACGGCGGCGAGCACGAGCATCACGATTACCACCGGACGCAGGGGCTCGGGGCGAACGGCCAGCAGGAGCGCGGCGCCGGCGAAGGAGCCGACCATCGCGCACAAAAAGGCGACCGGAGCGCGCGCGCGGTCGACGCTTCCGCGTCGCCAGTAGGACACCGCGGACGAGAGGGCGCCGAACGTGGCCTGCCCCTTGTTGGTGCCCAGCGCGAGGTGCGGTGGCAACCCCGCCGCGAGCAGCGCCGGCAAGCTGATGAGCCCGCCGCCACCGGCAATGGCGTCTACGAAGCCGGCCCCGAACGAGGCCGCCGCGAGCAGACCGAGGGTCGCCGGCGTCACGATCACGTGGAAATCGTGGCGATCACGCCGAAATGGTCGCTCGGCCACACCTCGCCCGCGGGCTCGTCGAAGCACACGCGGGCCGACAGCGGCTCGCCGCGAAGCTTCTCATCGGGTCCGGCCACGAAAATGTAGTCGATGCGCCTGTCGGGTTCGCGAAGCGCGAGCGCATAGGGGTTTCGCCTTGCGAACGTCGTACCCCGCGAGCCGTCACCGGCCACCGCAAAACAATCTGCAAAATACACAGAAGTGCCGCCGAGCGAGGTAAGACCGCGCATGTAGCGAATCTCGTCGCTGTCGGGCTCGGCGTTGAAGTCGCCAACCACGACCGGAGGCAGACTCCCCGGCGACTCCGCCGGCGCCATCTTGCGAACGAAGCTCGTCAGCGCCCGCACCTGCTGCTCGCGTACGTGGCCCTCATCGAGCTTCCAGTTCAAATGCGTCGAAAAAAACGGCAATTTTCCCCCTGGGCTGTCAATCTCCGCGAAGACGACCGAGCGCGACTCGGTGGTGCCCGGAAGCGAGAACGTGGCGCTGCGCGTGATGGGCCAGCGCGACAGCACGGCGTTGCAGAGCCCCCACGGCGTGGCGTCGACGCCGCGGCCAAGGGCGACCTGATAGCCAAGTCCGCGAGCGATGTCCTCGGCCTGGTTGACCTCGTGCTCGCCCTGCATGAAAATAATTTCTTGAAGGCCGATAACATCGGGGAGCAATCGGCCAAGCTCCGATCGAATCACGTCCAGCCGCGCTTCCCACGGGCCAAGGCGGTTCCAGATATTGAGCGTGGCTACGGTGACGGCTGCCATGCCCCGAGGCTACCGGATCGCCGCGTCGGCCCCAACCCGGCCCTGTGCACAACCTGCGTCTGCGCCTGTGGGCTGGGCGTGGAGTGATCGGGACAGCCGCCCCGAGCCCTCGAACTGTCCCCGACCGTCCTCAGGCGCTCCCTCCATCTCTCCCCAGCGCAGCACATACGCAAGCTGCTAAAATTAAAGCACTATTTCGGTTATCCAAGGTTTCCACAGGGCCTACTGATGCTTCTATAAATTTCTCTCTTTAAGATCTCGAGAGAAGATCTCTGCACGGCCGCAAAATGCAGCGCCCACAAAGCACGAGCGCCCACGAATGAGCCCGCCGTCACCCGCGCCGATCTGATAAACCATGCGTCGCAATGGACCTCCTCGTTGGCAAAAAAGACCTGTTGAAGCTCGCGAGCCGCATGCAGGGCGTCGCCGAGCGCAAAAGCACGATGCCGGTGCTGTCGAACGTTCTGCTCTCGGTCGACGGTCCTGGCACGCTGAGGCTTTCGGCGACCGACCTTTACCTGTCGATTTCAGGCAGCATTTCAGCCGAGATTCGCAAAGGCGGCAGCGTCGCTGTGCCCGCGAAGGACCTGCTCGAGCGCGTGAAGATGATGCCCGAAGGCTCCATCCAGATCACGACGCACGACAACGCGACTACGGTGCTCAAGGCCGCTGGCAGCGCGCGCCGCTACACGCTGCGAGGCATGCCCGGCGACGACTTTCCGCCGCTCCCGGCGCCTGCCGAGGGCTCCCCCACCCTGTCGGTCAGCGTCTCGGTGCTGTCGGAGCTCATCGCCCGCACCCACTTTTCGATCTCGACCGATGAGACCCGCGCGCACCTCAATTCTGCGCTCTTCGAGTGGGACGGCGATCTCGTTCGCATGGTGACGACCGACGGTCATCGCCTCTCGAAGATGGAGGTCAAGCTCGAGGGGCGTCAGGCGTCTTCGACGATGCTGATTCCGCTCAAGGCCATTCACGAGCTCAAAAAGCTATGCGACGAAGTGCTCGCTGAGTCGAAGGACGGCAAGCAGGAGATTCAGATCACGCAAAGCGGAGCGTCGGCGTTCTTCTCGTCGCACGGCTCGATCTTCAGCGTGAAGCTCGTCGACGCGCAGTTTCCGCCCTATTCGCAGGTCATTCCGCAAAACAGTGAGAAGGCCGTTCGCATCCCGCGCGCCATTTTTGCCGATGCGCTGCGCGCCGTTTCGATCGCGGCGAGCGAGCGAACCGGAGGCGTAAAGCTCTCGCTGAGCAGCGGCACGATGCGCATCTCGAGTGAATCACCCGAGAGCGGCGACGGCTCCGATGAGCTGTCGGTCGACTACTCGGGAGCACCGATGACGATCGGCTTCAACGCCAAATACTTCCTCGATGTGCTCGGCGGGCTCGATGAAGAAGAGGTCGTGCTCGGCCTCTCCGGCGAGCTTGATCCCGCGGTAGTGCGCCCCGGCAGCGGCAAGGCGTTCCTCGCCGTTGTCATGCCGATGCGAATCTGAGCCGGGCGTGCACGCGCTCGTAGCGCAGACGTTGCAAGTACGCGCGCTGCGAAATCTCAGCGCGGTCGACCTTGAGCCCGGTCCACGGTTCAACGTTATTTCCGGCGACAACGGGCACGGCAAGACGTCGCTCCTCGAGGCGCTGTATCTGGTCGCCACGACGCGAAGTTTTCGCACGAGCAAGCTCGGCGAGCTCGCGCCGACGGGCGCTCCGGGCGCCACCACCAGCGTGCGCGCACGCATCGACGACGGCATCTCGGTGCATGAGCAAAGCGTCGGACTCCTCGGCGCGCGGCGCTCGGTGAAGTTCGATGGCGTGCGGCCTGCGAAGCTTGCGCAATACGCGTCAGCCACGCCCGTCGTCGTGTTTTCGCCGAGCGAGCTGGGGCTCTCGATGGGGCCAGGATCGGAGCGACGCAAGCTCCTCGATCGCGTCGCGCTGTATTCGGGGCTGGGAGCGCTCGAAGCGTCGGAGTCGTTTTCGCGTGCATCACGGGAGCGGCAACGAGCTCTCGAGACGCGAGGGATTTCGGCGCGCGATCTCCCCCAGTGGGAAGCCCTCATCGTGCAGCACGGGCTCGGGCTGATGCACGCGCGCGCGGCGTCGGCCGAGCGGCTCGCAGCGGCCGCAACCGCGGCCTTTGAGGGCATCGCGGCGCCAGGGCTGTCTGCGGCCTTCGTTTACGCACCAAGCGCGCCCACGGGCGCCGAGGCCTACCTGCGAGCGCTCGAGTCGATGCGCACGCGCGATCTGGCGAGAGGTTCGGCGAGCGTCGGACCCCACCGCGACGATCTGGCCGTCACCCTCGGGCAGATCGCGGCTCGCCACGTGGCCTCGCAGGGCCAGCATCGCGCCATCGTTCTGTCCCTGAAGATCGCGGAGATCGACGTTGTGTCGCGAGCGCGGCAGGCGCGGCCGATACTCCTGCTCGATGACGTATCGAGCGAGCTCGACCGATCGCGCACTTCGGCGCTGTTCGCGCTGCTTGGCGAGCAGGAGGGGCAAGTGTTTCTGACGACGACGCGTCCCGAGCTGCTCGACGCAGACTGGCGGGGTCATGCGTCGTCGGCGACGCGGCGCGATTTCGTGATTGAAGGCGGCGTGATTCGGGCGCGCTGACGCGCATCGCCGAGGCCCGCCCCGAACGCCGGGGCTCCGCATTTCGATGGCCGCCGGCGCAGCGCCCAAATATTTGTGTAAGTGCTTGATATTATGGGTAAAAGTACGGAGCTTTGGTTTGCGGTAGAGCCTGAAATGCGCTAGTATTGGGGTTGATTCCGGGTTTCTCGCAGTTCCGCGGCCATCCGGCGAACAATCAAACATTCAGCCTGCGCCACCATCAAACGTTTTTATCAAACGTTGTTTCTGGCGGACCGAGTCCCATGACCGAACCTCGCGATCTTGCACCGACCTCCGGCGACGTGACCATCACCGAGGCGGTAGAGCCTGCGCTGGCCGAGTACGGCAGCGACAACATCCAGGTGCTCGAAGGCCTCGAGGCGGTGCGCAAGCGTCCTGGAATGTACATCGGCGACGTTCACGACGGTTCAGGGCTGCACCACCTCGTGTGGGAGGTCGTCGACAACGCGGTCGACGAGCACCTCGGCAAGTTCTGCTCGCGCATGGAGCTTACGATTCACTTCGACGGCTCAGTGACCGTCAAAGACAACGGGCGCGGCATTCCGACCGGCAAGCACATTGAGATGAGCCGAAAGCTCGGCGTGCCGATCAGCGCCGCCGAGGTCGTGATGACGGTGCTTCACGCGGGCGGCAAGTTCGACCACAGCAGCTACAAAGTCTCGGCCGGCCTGCATGGCGTTGGCGTGTCGGCGGTCAACGCGGTGAGTGAGTCGCTCAAGCTCGAGATCCGCCGCGAAGGCCACGTGTGGTTTCAAGAGTACCGCAAGGGCGTCCCCGTAGCTCCGATCGCTGCGGTGGGCGACACCGATGAGACAGGCACCAAGGTTACGTTCAAGCCGGATCACGAGATCTTTACGCTCACTGATTTTCAGTACGACATTCTCGCGAGCCGCCTCCGCGAGCTGTCGTTCCTCAACCCCGGATTCGTGATCTCGCTGGCGGACGAGCGCGGCGAAGGCCGCTCGGAGCTGTTCGAGTACAAGAACGGTATTGGCGAATTTGTGCTTCTGCTGAACAAGGCGAAAGAGCCTGTTCATGAAAAAGTGGTGAGCATTCTCGCAGAGCAGAAGCTTGAGATTGGCAATATTCCACTCGTGGTCGAGGTCGCGCTGCAGTGGAACTCGAGCTACGCCGAGCAGATCTTTTGCTACACGAACAACGTTCACAACCGCGACGGCGGCACCCACCTGACCGGCCTGCGCTCGGCGCTCACCAAGGTGTTCAATCACTACGGAACGCAGCAAAATCTGTTCAAAGAGGTCAAGGGGGGGCTCACCGGGGAAGACATCCGCGAGGGGCTCACCGCGGTCATCAGCATCAAGCACCCCGACCCTTCGTTCGACTCGCAGACGAAGAGCAAGCTCGTGTCGAGCGAAGTGAGGAGCATCGTCGAGAACGTCGTCAACGAGCGCCTCAGCCAGTTCTTCGAGGAGAACCCGCAGACCGCGAAGAAGATCCTCGAAAAGAGCATTACGGCCGCCAAGGCGCGTGAAGCGGCGCGCAAGGCGCGGGAGATCGTGCGCAAGGGCGCGATGGACTACACGAGCTTGTCGGGCAAGCTCGCGGACTGCCAGTCGCGCGACGCCACGGCGACCGAGCTGTATCTCGTCGAGGGAGACAGCGCGGGCGGCTCGGCCAAGCAGGGCCGCGATCGAAAGTTTCAGGCGATATTGCCGCTGCGAGGCAAGATCTTGAATGTCGAGCGTGCACGCGTCGACAAGATGCTCTCGTCACAGGAGATCGGCACGCTCATTTCGGCGCTGGGCTGCGGCATTGGCAGCCCCGAGCAGGGCGGATCGTTCGATATCGAGAAACTTCGCTATCACCAGGTCGTGCTGATGACCGACGCCGACGTCGACGGAAGTCACATTCGAACGCTGCTGCTGACGTTCTTTTACCGGCAAATGCCGCAGATTATCGAGCGCGGCTATTTGTATATTGCGCAGCCTCCCCTCTATCGCGCGTGGCGAGGCAAGAAGTCGCTCTACTTGAAAGATCAGGCGGCGCTCGACCGCTTCTTCCTCGAGCAGGGAGTCGAGAATCTGAGCCTTCGGGCTTCGCGCGGCCCTACCCTCGTCGGCGAGCCTTTGCTCCGAATCGCGGAGCGGCTGCGCATGTTTCGCAGGGCGCTGCAGAAGATCGGGCGCCGGGGCGACACGACCATCATCGAGGCTGCGATTCAGGTGGGCGGCCTTGGCCGAAACGAGCTTCGCGAGCGCAAGAAGGTCGAGGTTGCGATTCCGCTGATGCGCGCCAGCCTCGAGCAGAAGATGCCCGACATCGCGCCCATGACGATCGACGTCGGCTGGGAAATCGAGCACGGCGCCGCCACCATCACGTTCAAGCCCCGCGCGGGCGCGTCGGCGCGCGAGACGACGATCGACTGGCAGCTGGTCGACTCTGCCGAATACGAAGAGCTCTATGCCATTCAGCAGGACGTTCTATCGATAGGCCCAGCGCCGTATTTCGCGCGCGCGGGCAAGTCGCAAGATGACGACGACAAAGAGGTCTCCATCGAGGACGCCGACGCGCTGTGGGATTTCCTCGATGCGCGCGGTCGCAAGGGTTGGAACATTCAGCGCTACAAGGGACTCGGCGAAATGAATCCCGAGCAGCTCTGGGAGACAACGCTCGATCCGAACGCGCGCGTCATGCTGCAAGTGCGGCTCGACGACGCCGTGCAGACCGATCAGATATTCAGCATTCTGATGGGCGAGCAGGTAGAGCCGCGGCGCCAGTTCATCGAAGACAACGCGCTCAACGTGAAGAACCTCGATATCTAACGATTATCGACTTTCGCGAATGCGGCGTACGCGCAGCAGGAAGTCGTCTCTCTGCGCGTCGCTCAGCGGCTCGTTGCCGAAGCGCACGCCGAGGTAAACCTGGGTGAGGTCGAGCAGCTCGTCGGCGAGCGGGTGGGCCGCGCGCTTGAGGGCCTGAGCGTGTCGCAAGGGCGGCATCGACGCGATGCGCGCGACGCCCTTCTGCGCGAGCGACGCCTCGAGGGATCGGAACATCGCGGTGATCTTCGCGGCCGACGCGAACCCCGGGTCGACCTTGTTTTCAGGCTTTTTTAGCTCTGACGGTCGCCTTCGGCGCATCCACGCCGCATACCCGGCGAGCGATCCGACGAGCAGCAGTCCGGCGATGACCGGCCCGCGGGTCAGCGCTTCGAGGGGCCCGTGGTCGACACCCAGCTGCGCGCGCGCCGCCTCGTAGCGCTTCCCCACCGAGTCTGCGAGCCGCGCCTGCTGCGACAGATCGTAGCCGACCACGTATTGGTTCCAGCGCTGCGAAATCGCCTCGCCGAAGTCGCGCAGGTAGACCCACGTTCCGGTCGTCTCGGAGAGCGGTTGAGCGCCTGCGGGCGGCGTCGGATCGAAGGTGACCCAGTGCGGCGGGCCCTCTTCGATGTAGGCCTCTACCCACGAGTGCGCCTCGCCTTGCCGGACAGCGTAGTAGTGACCAAAGCGGTTGTAGGTTCCGCCCACGAATCCCGTTACGTTTCGCGAGGGAATGCCGACGTCGCGCAGCATCATGGCCATTGCGGTCGAGAAGAATTCGCAATGTCCGCGCTTCGACTCGAACAGGAAGTGGTCCAGCGGCTGCGGCGTTCCCCCTGAGGGTGACCCCAAATCGTAGCGGTAGTCCGCGCGCAAATGGGCCTCGATGGCGCGGGCCTTGGCCGCAGGCGTGCTCTCGCTGTCGGACCACTGCCGCGCGAGGGTCGCGATGCGCGTCGGCAGCGCCGCGGGCACGGCGAGGTGCCGCACGCGCTCCGCAGGGCCCATGAAGGCCGGAGTGATCTCGCTCGCTGCGCCGACGAACACCTCGTAGTGCGCGCCGCGGCCCTCGTTGCCGGAATAGCGAAATTCGCCTTCGGAGCCGCGCTGCAGGACGATTGGCTGCGCCGCCGCGCGGCTGGTGCCGGTGAACTGGACCGCAGCAGCGACGGGCGGAAGAAAGACCACCGGCGGATCGATGGGTTCGAGGTCGACGCTGATTCGCGTGTCGCTGGCGCGGGGCGGGCGCGTGACGAGGAAAGCGTCGGGGGTGCGCGCGCTGCGCTCGGCGACGCCGGTTGTGCCCTGGCTTCGGGACCATGCGCGCCCGTCATAGATGTCGAACGCCGTTCCGCGGAGCCGCAGGGTCATGCGCGTCGGCGGCGGAGTTGGCGTCTGCAGCTCGAAGCGGAGGGCGATGGTTGGATCGCTCCGCAGCACCCCGACTTCGCCGAGATCGACGTGATCCGAGAAGCCGACAACACGACCGCTGTGCGGCCTGCTCAGCAGCAGGAGGGAGAGGCCGACGCGCGGAAAGAGCACAAAAAGCACCACCGTGAAAATCAGGATGGGCACCGCCATGAGGCACGTGGCCGCCAAAAAGCCGCGCCCCACAACGCGCCGGCTTCGGAGGATTCGTGGAACGTCGACCGGCAGGCCCGTTCGGTCGCGTGCCCCTTGCCGGTAGTTGCCCTCCACTTCGCGGCGCAGATGCGACAGCACGAGCGCGCCGGGCGCGAATATCAGAAAGCCGAGGAAACACAGGCCGAACGCGAGGCTCCCGCCGAGCACCGTTCCTGCCACAAAGTGCAGCAGCGCGAGCACGATGATCTGCTGGTCGTGCGCCGCACCCCGACGGGTGGCCACGCGAATCACCTGCAGCATGGCAGCGAATTCGATGGTTACGTCAATCGCGGACTGGCCCACCAGCAGCCGCGCGGTCTGAACGAGAAACAGCGCCAGCAGCGCGATCGTCGTGGCGTGCCGTGCCCACGGCTTCGGCTGCCACGACTCGGGCACGAAGAGCGCCAGCAGCATGCCGATAACAAGAACGCCGCTGGCCACCGGTCCGAGCGCCGCCGTACTCACGATAGCGAGCACACCGAGCGCAGCGAGCGCGTCGGTCATGATGCGGTGAATGAGTCCGAAGCGCACGCCCGTGCCCCTACTGCCCCTCGGGGCTCGAGGCCGCGGGGGCCGCGATCAGCGCCAGAAAACGCAGCACTGGGTCCGCGCCGCTGCTGCGCGAGGCTCGTACAGCGGGTCCGTGTGAGGAGCGAACAAACACAGAATCTCCGCGCTTCAAATGGGCAACTGCGCGCGACGCTACTTCGCGGACGCGGCGCTCAAACACCATATCCCAAGCTTCAGCGGTGAGTTGGTGCGGCTGGCTGTCGAGCATCATGTTCACATCGGGCCTCGTCTCGCGGGCCCGCTCGCGCGCGACCAGCTGGCCCGAGGCAGCGCTCTTCGGCCAGTGCACGTCTCGCACGTCTTCGCCCTCGCGCAGCAGTCGGACTCCCAGAAAGTCGTCTCCCCCTGCCCTGCCCGTCAGCGCCATTCCGCCTTCCAACAAGCCTCCCGGCGTTGCAGGCAGCTGGACCGGGTCGGTCGCTGGATAGATGATGAGCTCGCCGGCGCTGGAGACCTCGCGCGACTTCTCGAAGAGGCCAAACGGGAAGCGGGTGGCGATGCGAAAGCCTACGTGGATGTCCTTGCCGCGGCGGGCCGGTGTGCGGCGATAGGCAGCCACTTGCGCCGACTGCGGGCTTATCTTCAGGAAGAAGCAGCGTTTGTCAGCGGGCTGACCGCCGCGAAGATCTTCGACCTCAATGGCGTAGGAAGGGACGCGCGTCTTGTGATTGAAAACCTCGACCTCGACGAGATGCGGCTTGCCGACTTGCGCGCGTCGCGGCAGGCGCCTCACGACGGAGAGGCCACGCAGCGACAGCTCGCTCATCACTCCGCTCACGATGATCAGCGCCAGCAGCAGTCCGAGCAGCAGGTACAGCAGGTTGTTGGCCGTATTGAGCGCAGCGAAGCCGACGCCAAAGGTGATTCCGACGAAGAACTTCCCCTCGCGCGTGAACTTGAGCGCCCGCGCAGGCCGCGCAGTCGACACGGCGCGCCAGGCCCGCGCGAACAGTCCGGCGGGCAGGGCGCGCGGCGTCACAGGGGCACCGGCACGCGAGCGACGATGTCGCGAATCGCGGCCTCGGCTTCGTCGCGCGACGGAATGAAGCCGTCCGCGTACGACGCGAGCCGCACGCGGTGCGCGAGCACGGGCACGGCGAGCTCGTGGATGTCGTCGGCGATGCAGTAGCCGCGCCCTCGCAGCAGCGCCCGCGCCTTCGCGGCACGCGCGAGCGAGATCGCTCCGCGCGTCGAGGCCCCGAGGGCGAGCGTCGGGGCCGCGCGCGTCGCCAGCACGATGGCCTGGAGGTAGGTGACGAGGGCGGTGTCGATCGCGACGCGGTCGACCTGGCGCTGGAGCGACACGAGCGTGGCCGGGGAGAGTACGGCGGGCACGTCGCGGGCGGTGTCCGGACTGCCCCCCTGAAGTAGGCGCATTTCCACCTGGGGGGGGGGGTATCCGATGCGAATTCGTACAAGGAAGCGATCGAGCTGCGATTCGGGCAGCGGAAACGTTCCGGCGAAATCTTGCGGGTTTTGTGTGGCGATCACGAGAAACGGGTCGGGCAGCGGAAGGGTCTGGCCGTCGAGAGAAACCTGGCCCTCGTTCATGGCTTCGAGCAGGGCCGACTGTGTTCGTGGGCTCGCCCGGTTGATCTCGTCCGCCAGCAGGATGTTGGTAAACACGGGGCCCTGCCGCAGCACAAACTCGCCGGATCGCTGATTGTAGACCGACACGCCGAGGACATCGCTCGGGAGCAGATCGCTTGTGAACTGCACGCGTCGCAGCTCGCCTCCGACCGCTCGCGCGAGGGCGCGCGCGAGGGTTGTTTTCCCGACCCCGGGAACGTCTTCGATGAGCAGGTGCCCGCGGGCAAGCAATGCGACGAGCGACAGCTCGACGGCCTCGCCCTTGCCTTCGAGAGCCGCCTCGACCGCGTCGCGGAGTTTCTGGAGGTCTGGCAGCGGCTCGTTGACCACTGCGGTAGCCGCTGTCATGCCGTCAGGGTAGCACGCTTTGGCCGCGCATCGGGATGGCTGTCCGCGTGCCGAAAGGTTGCGCGGTCGGCGCATAAGGAGCATGGATCGGCCGTGGCGGTCGTTGTCTCGGGGGTCAGCAAGATATACGGGAGCGTCCGCGCCGTGGTCGCGGCTTCGGCGCGCTTCGACGACGCGACGGTGAGCGTCATCGTCGGCGCAAACGGGTCCGGCAAGACGACCCTGCTGCACATTATTGGCGCCCTGACGCGTCCGACGGCGGGGGTGGTGACGCACGGGCCCGGCGGAATGAGCGCGGAGGCGGTGCGGGCAGACCTCGGGTGGCTGGGGCACGATACGATGTGTTACGGCGACCTGTCCGGGTGGGAGAACATCAGCTTTGCGGCGCGGGTTCGCGGCCTCGACGCGGCGGTTGCGTGCCAGCGCGCCGACGCGCGCTTCGGGCTCGGCGCGTTCGGTTCCCGGCCGGTTCGGAGCCTCTCCCGCGGTCAGCGCCAGCGCGTCGCGCTTGCTCGGGCGCTCGTGCACCGGCCTGGGTTGGTGCTGCTCGACGAGCCTACGACGGGGCTCGATTCTGCGGGCGTCGATGCGCTTGCGGCCGTGGTGGGCGAAGAGGCGGGGAGGGGCGCGGCGGTGATTCTGGTGACGCACGACGAAGCGTTCGCCCAGCGCGTCGGCGGCGCGTTGTTCGCGATGTCTCGCGGCCGGCTCGCGGCTCGGGGCTAGAAGGCCGGTCTTTAACGGCCAGCTGGCAGGGCGCTCAAAAAACACCCTGCCAGGAATTGGCGAAGCCAGTTGCGTGGGGTGGGGACCACGAAAAGCCGCGTTTTTCGGGGCGGGGAGGTGCACACCTCCCCGAGATGAAGGGCTAGCAGGCCGCTGCTTCAACGGCCAGCTAGACGGCGCTCATTGCGCGCGCGATCAGGTCGCGGATCGCAGGGTGCGCGGCGAGATCGGCGCGTTCGGCGCGCGGAATCGGGCCTAGAACGCTGTGCGGTTGGAGGATGGCGAGTTCGGCGGCGTTGGTGCCCGTCGAGGCGTCGCTTCGCTCTGGAGTATTGAGCACGATGCAGGGGGCGAGATCGGGCGCCGCCCGGGCTGCGGCGAGCACGTCGTTGAGGGCCCCGAGGCGGTCCGGGGCGACGAGCACGAGCAGGTGCGCCCCGAGCGTTCGCGCGAAGTCGACGTTGAGCAGCTCTTCGGTGAGCGGCGAGAACAATCCGCCGGGGAGCTCGACGAGGACGCCGTCGGCGCCGTCGCGAAGGGAGCGTATCGTGTCCGCGAGCGCGCTCGTGTCGATGGGGCGTCGCTCCATCCGAGCGGCAAGGTGGGGAGAGACCGGAGCGCGGAAGCGGAGGGCGCGCTCCGAATGTTTCACGTGAAACGTCGACGCCAGCTCGAGGCTGTGGGCGTCGTCCCCCGGCGAAACGGCTGACGGGTCGGCTCCGGTCTCGACCGGCTTAAAGCCGGCAATTCGGCCGAACGCGGACCACGCGCGGACGAGGGCCACGCTCAGGTGGGTCTTGCCGATCCCGGTTCCGACCCCGGAGACGACGATCAGCGGGGAAGGCACGCTACGCACTCCGCGACGGCTCGCAGGAGCGCGTCGATGTCGTGGTCGCCGTGGGCCGCGGTGACCGCGAGCCGGAGCCGTGAGGTCGGCACCGTCGGCGGCCGCACGGCGAGGACGTGCTGTCCGCGCTCTGCCAACGCCGCCGACAGGGCGAGGGCGCGCCCCGTGTCCGCCTCGAGCCAGGGAACGATATGCCCGAAGCCGAGTGGCACGATGCCGATCGCTGCGAGTCCGTCCCTCAGCCGGGACGCGTTCTGCAGCGTTCGCGCAGCGAGCGACGGATCGCCCTGGGCCCGCGCGACATTGAGACGCGCAGCCGCCGCAAGCTGCGGGCTGAGGCCGGTGGAAAACACGAAGGAGCGCGCGCGGTTCCAGAGCCATCGCACGAGGGAATCGCTGCCGGCGACGAACGCCCCACCGGCTCCAAAGGCCTTGCCGAATGTTCCGACGGTGATGTCGGGCGTCACTTCCTGCTCCGCCGCGAGCCCGCGCCCGCCGGGGCCGAGCACACCGAGGGCGTGAGCCTCGTCGACGTAGAGGGCCGCGTTCGCTGCGTCGCACGCCCTGCGCAGGGAGCGGAGGTCGGGAGCGTCGGCGTCCATGCTGAAATACGACTCGGTAACCACCCACTGCCTTCCACGGCAGGGCAGGGCGAGCGCACGCTCCACGGCCTCGACGTCGAGGTGGGGCGTGACGACGACCTCTGCCCGCGACAGGCGCGCTCCATCGACGATCGACGCGTGGTTGAGAGCGTCGCTCACGATTCGGTCGCCTGCGCCGGCGAGCGCTGCGATCGCGCCGACGTTCGCAGCGTAGCCGCTGGTGAAGGCGAGGGCCGCCGGGGCCTTGAGCCAGGCCGCCACTTCCAGCTCGAGTGCGAGGTGCTCGTCGCGCTCTCCGGCGATCAGGCGAGACGCGCCTGCGCCTGCCGCGCCAGCGGGAGAGATCTCCGACGCCAGCCCGAGGTAGTCGTTCGAGCAGAACGACCGCGCGAGGTCGACCGGCGCCCGCCGCTGCCTGAGCAGACCCGCGCGTGCAAGGTCGGCGAGGGCGTCGTCGAGGAAGGACAAGGGGTGTTTCACGTGAAACATTGGCTGCTCGAAGCGCTCAAAAGAAGGCCCGAAACCCGGCCGAACGCGTCAGTCGGCGTCGGTCTCGAGGGCACGGTCGACCCGAACGAGTACGCGCCGAAGCACGTCACGGGTGCGCCGCTCGAGCGCCTCGCGGGCGTTTCGCTCCGTCTCCAGCTCGTGCGCGAGCGCGATGGCTGCGAGCAATACGCCCTGCGGAGAGTTGCGGCTCCTGGGCCCGAGCTCGGTGAGCTTGGCGTCGACCACTTCAGCGAGTCGCTCGAGCTCGCCGTCTTCGGCGGAGCTGACAACCTTGTATTGCTGGCTACCAACCCGAATCTGAACAGCGCGGCGCGACGTCATTGCACGGCAGCATAGCGCAATCGGGGAGCCTGCGGCCTGACGACCGGATCAGTTACAGACCGCGTTGCTCTTGCAGAGACACGCGTCGACCGGCTGGTCCATGCCGCGCTGGCAAGCGTCGGCCTGAATCGTCGTGGATGAGCCGCCGCCACCGCAAACCGCGGTCGAGAACGAGACGAGGCAGCCGAGGCACGTGTCGACCGGAAATTGATATTCCGCTGACTCGATCGACGCGCCGCCGAGCGTTTGGCCGTAGACCTTGAAGTAGGCGACGACGCGCTTGCTCGGTCCGCGCACCGTGAGCGCTCCGCGAAGGAGTTTGACCGTCTCGGGGGGCACGAGCGTGACGACGGTCGAACCGTAGCTGGGCGTCGCGCCCGCGGCGGGCTCGACCTGCCCGGCAACCTGCACCGTATAGCTGGTGATCTCGGCGCCCGCGGCGTCCGTCAAGCGCACGATCACGCCCTGGATGATGAACCGACTCGTCTCGACGCGAACCTGCGTCTGGTCGCCACGCGCGATGAGCTGGTTGCCGACGAGAACCACCGGCGAGTACTGGCTCGCGAGTCCCACGTCGAGCGTGCCCTGAAAGAGGAAGGGGCCGGTCGACGACGCGGTGTACGTGCACGCGCTCCCCTGGACCGGAACCGGCGGGGCAAGCACGCCGCCGATAAACACCGAGCCGTCATTGTGGACGCATGCCAACGCCGTCACGACGCTTGCGGCGGCGGCGGCGAGAAGGCCGCGCGAAGTGAGGCGCTTGACGAAATTTGCGGGCTTGCTGACCATGACCAGACTCCTTGGGCGCCACGCAGCTTGCGCGGCCATTTGCAAAGCGTACCCCGGGACCGCCCGTGATCCAAAATTCTGATACGTCGCGCCTTTGCGCTCAGCGAATTTCGGCGCCTTTGCAGTCTGCGACGAGCTCCGCCACTGCGACCCGCTCGATGCTGGCGAGGCCCGCTCCTCGCAGTGCTGGCAGGCGCACGTCGCCCCCTGCGCGCTTCTTGTCCTTGCCGAGATGGCCCGCAGCTGCTGCCCATCGCCCGGCGGGGACGTGAGGCGAGACTCCCAGGGCCGCAAGCAGGCGCGCCGCCCGCTCGGTCAGCCCGGGAGGCGTCCACCCGCGGCGGGTCGTAAACGCGAGCTCGCGCACGATGCCTGCGGCAACAGCCTCGCCGTGCAAGTAATCGCGGTAGGCGCCCGCGGTCTCGAGCGCGTGGCCGAAGGTGTGGCCGAAATTGAGCAGCGCTCTGCGACCTGTGTCGGTCTCGTCCTCGCGGACGATCGCCGCCTTCAGCTCAATTGCGCGACGCACGACGGGAGCGAGGATTTGCGGCGATCCGCCCGCGAGCGCGGCAGCGTGCGACTCGAGGAGCTCGAGCAGCGTTGGATCGAACGCCAGCGCGACCTTGACGACTTCGGCGAGTCCTGCGCGCAGCTCGCGCTGAGGCAACGTCGCGAGCGTCGCCAGATCCGCGACCACCGCGCAGGGCTGGTGAAATGCGCCGACGAGGTTCTTGCCCGCAGTCACGTCGAAGCCGGTCTTTCCGCCGACCGACGCGTCGACCATCGCGAGCAGGGTGGTCGGCGCCTGCACAACACGCAGGCCGCGCAGCAGGGTCGCCGCCGCGAATCCTGCGAGGTCGCCGACGACGCCGCCCCCGAACGCCACGACCACGGCGTCGCGATCGATGCCCGCCCCCAGGGCCGACTCCCAGATCGTCTGCACCGCGGCGAGGTTCTTGTTCGGCTCCCCCGGAGACAGCGTGATGAGCGATCCGGCGGCGGCGAGGGGCGCCAGCGCGCTCTCCAGGCGCTTCTGCTGTGCGCGGTAGACGTGGGCGTCGGTGACGACAACCAGCGAGGACGGCGCCAGCTGCGCGATCGCGTCGGTGAGCGCCCACGACTGGTCGCGGGTCACATCGACGACGTAGCTGCGGGTGCCGAGCGGGACCGCGACCGGCGCGCGCGCAACGAGGGCGAGCACGGCCTCGGCGAGGGCGTCGAGGCCCACGTCATCGGTCGCGAAGGAGCCATGACACTCCGCGTAGGCGTCGGCCCGCAGCGCGAGCAGATCCCTCGCCCGCGCCGCTGGATCCCCGCTCGCCAGGTGGGGCCGCGTCGACAGGTCCCCCGCCCGCGCCGCGATCACCTCGGGCGAAGCCGTGAGCGTGACGACGACGGCGCGATCGAGCGCGAGGTGCCGGGTAGCGCGATCGAGAAGCGTTCCGCCCCCGCAAGCGATGACCCGAGGCGCCTCGTGACGCAGCTCGGCCTCGGCGATTGTAGCCTCGAGGGCGCGAAAGCCGCGCTCGCCAAGGCGCTGCCACACCTCCCCGACCGCCGCGCCCTGCTGTGCGGCGATAACAGCGTCGATGTCGACCCACGGCAGGCCCGCGCGCTCGGCCACGACCGGCGCGAGGGAGCTCTTTCCCGTGGCCATGAAGCCGCTGAGCACGATGTGCGCGGCCATCAGTACGCCTCCACGCGATCGCGAAATGCTTGCATATTGCACATTGTCTCGCGCATCGAGTCTCCCCCGAATTTCTCGAGCAGCGCGTCGGCGAGGGTGAGGGCGACCATGGCCTCTCCAACGACTGACGCGGCCGCCACAGCGCAAATATCGCTGCGTTCGAACGCTGCGTCGAATGCCTCTTTGGTGACGACGTCGACGCTCTGGAGGGCGCGTCGCAGCGTCGCGATCGGCTTCATGGCCGCGCGGCACACGATCGGCTCGCCGTTCGACATGCCGCCCTCCAGGCCCCCGGCGTGGTTGGTCGGCCTCGAAAAATGACCCGAACTCCAGGCGATCGCGTCATGGACCGTGGACCCCCGCCGCGCGGAGGCCGCGAAGCCGTCGCCGAGCTCGACGCCCTTGATGGCCTGAATGCTCATCAGCGCCTGCGCGAGGCGACCGTCGAGCTTGCGGTCCCACTGAACGTGGCTCCCGAGGCCGGGAGGCGCTCCGGTCGCGATCACCTCGAAGCAGCCGCCGAGCGTGTCGCCGGCGTGCGACGCGTTCCTGATCGCCTCGCGCATGCGCGCCTCGGCCTCGGCATCGGCGCACGAGAGGTCGGAAACGCGAGAAATGGCCTTGATCTGCGACATTTCGAGCGACGACGCGTCGGCCGCGACTTCGCCGATTCGCACGACGTGCGCGAACACGTCGATGCCCGCTGCGCTCAGCAAGGCCCGGGCGACAGCGCCCGCTGCCGTTCGCGCGGCGGTCTCGCGTGCGCTGGCACGCTCCAGAACGTCGCGGAGATCGTGCCGGTCGTACTTCAGGCCGCCCGCGAGGTCGGCGTGCCCCGGACGGGGCCGGGTGAGCGGCTCGGGCGGGCGATCGAAGGGCTCCGGGCCCATCCGCCCCTGCCAGCTCGCGAAGTCGCGATTGTCGATCGTGAGCACGATCGGCGCGCCGAGGGTCTCGCCCCCGCGCACGCCGGCGGTGATCGCGACGCGATCGTCTTCAATCTTCATGCGCCCGCCGCGCCCGTATCCGCGCTGCCGCCGCGAAAGATCCGCGTCGATATCGCTCGCCAGAAGCCGAAGCCCCGCGGGCACGCCCTCGATGATTGCCGTCAAGCGCGGCCCGTGCGACTCACCCCCGGTCAACCAACGCAGACGGCTCATGACTCTGGAGATTACTCACAAAGGCGACGCGCTGCGCTTCGAGGTCCTCGCAAAGCCGCGCGCACGGCGCTCTGCGATCGGGGCCGTCGCCGGCGGAGTGCTCAGCGTCGCCATCGCCGCGCCCCCTGTTGGCGGGGCCGCCAACGAAGAGCTGATTCGCGTGCTCGCGAAGGCGATATCGGTACCGAAGCGGCAGATTTGCATCCGCGTCGGCGAAGGCTCGAAGCACAAGCTCGTCGAGGTGACCGGATTGCCGGAGCCCGAGCTGCGCGAACGCCTTGCCGTCGCCGCGGGGTGATAGGCTGGGGCAATCGTGCGCTTTTCCAAATACGAGGGCCTCGGAAACGACTTCATCGTCATCGAGGCGGCGTCGAGTGACGCCCTGTCTCCCGAGCGCGTCGTCGCTCTCTGCGACCGGCGCTTTGGCGTCGGGGCTGACGGCGTGCTGCTCGTTCTGCGCGGCGAGGGCGCCGAGGACGGCCGGATGCGTGTGCTCAACGCCGACGGATCGGTGCCCGAAATGTGCGGCAACGGGCTGCGCTGCGTGGCCCTGCACCTCGCGCGGGCAGGGCGCGTCGATTCGGTGTCGCTGGTCATTGGCACCGACGCGGGGCCCCGCGCTTGCGACGTGTCGCGCGCCGGAGAGGCCGCCCAGGTCTCGGTCGACATGGGCGAGGTCCGCAGCCTCGGCGCCGTGACCCTCGACATCGACGGCGCTCCGCTCCCGCTTCACCTCGCCGACGCCGGCAATCCGCACGCGATCGCGTTTGGCTCATTTACGCAGGCGGACGTGGCGCGAATCGGCCCCCTCGTCGAAAAGCACAGCACGTTCCCGCGAGGCACAAACGTGGAATTTGCATGCGTGCATAATGCACACATCGACCTCGTCGTCTGGGAGCGCGGCGTCGGGGTGACCCTCGCGTGCGGCACCGGGGCGTGCGCCACCGCCCGGGTCGCGCGGGGCCTTGGGCTCGTACCCGCCAGCGGCGAGCTCAACGTGCGATTGCCGGGCGGGACCCTGCGCGTCGACCCGCGCGAAGACGGGCGCACCCGGATGGTCGGGCCGGCGCGCTACGTGTTCGGAGGGGACGTCTAGCCGCTAGGCGCCGACGATCGTGCCGATGGGCTCGCCGAACACGACGCGCTTGATGTTGCCGCGCGTGTTGAGCTTGAAGACCCGCACCGGCAGGTTGTTGTCGCGGCAAAGCGTGACGGCCGTTTGATCCATCACGCCGATGCGCTCCTGCAGAAAGTGATCGAACGACATGTGCGTGAACATCTGCGCGTCGGGAAACCGCACCGGGTCCTTGTCGTAGACGCCTTCGACCTTGGTGGCCTTGAAGAGCGCGTCGGCGTGGATTTCCATCGCGCGCAGCGCCGCGGCGGTGTCGGTCGAGAAATACGGGTTCCCCGTGCCTGCGGCGAAGATGACGACGTGTCCGCGCTCGAGGTGCCGAATCGCGCGACGGCGAATGTACGGCTCGGCGACCTGGCGAATCTCGATAGCCGTCTGCACCCGCGTGGCGACACCGCATTTCTCGAGGGCGTCCTGCAGCGCGAGCGCGTTGATGACCGTCGCGAGCATGCCCATGTAGTCGCTCTGTGCGCGATCCATCCCCGCGCTGGCGCCTTTGAGGCCGCGGAAGATGTTGCCGCCGCCGACCACAATGCCGATTTGCACGCCGATCGAGTGCACTTCGGCCAGCTCCTGCGCGGTGGCGACCAGCACGTCGGGATGCAGCCCGAAGCCGCCGTCCTTCCCGCACAGCGCTTCGCCGCTCAGCTTGAGGACGATGCGCCCGTATTTAAGTTTCGGATGACGCGGAGGGGGAGCGATCGAGAGGTCTTCTCGTTCACCGGGGGGTCGCATGGCTCTCCTCGTACCCGCCTGCGACATGAAGCGCAAGCCGAGCGGCGCTGCGTTGTGGTAAGAGGCAGCGATGCTCCGAAAGGGCTCCCTCATCGCCCTCACCGCGCTCGCGCTGTTTTCGTCGCGCTGCAGCTCGTGCAATGACAAAGCGCTCGTCGTCGGCGTCGCCGATGCCGGCGGTCACCAGTCGACCGATCAGCTCACGCCCGAGCAGTCCGCGAAGGTGCTCGCCCGCGTCGGCGACGTCGCGATCACCCTCGGCGACTATGTCGCTGCGCTCGAGCACATGGACCAGTTCGACCGCCTTCGTTACCAGTCGCCCGAGCGCCGAAAAGAGCTCCTCGCCGAGATGATCGACGTCGAGCTTTTGGCGCGCGAGGCTACAGCGAGGGGCTACGACAACGATCCAATCGCGCAGCAGGAGCTGCGCGCGGTGCTCCGCGACGCGCTGCTCAAAGAAGCGCGGAAGGGCGTTCCAGGGCCTGCCGAGCTGCCCGCCGACGAGGTGCGGACGTACTTCGACGCGCACAAGGACGAGTACCGCGACCCCGAGCGCCGACGGATTTCCTGCATCGTCGTGCGCGACGAGGCCGGGGCGCGCGCACTGTTGGCGCAGGCAGCAAAGGCGACCGCCGCCGAATTCGGTCAGCTCGTACGCGACAAGTCGGTCGACTCACAGGCCAAGGCGAACGTGCCGGTCGACCTCGCGGGCGACTTCGGCATGGTCAGCCCGCCCGGCGACGCCCGCGGCGAAAACCCGCGCATACCTGAGCCCGTGCGCGCAGGTGCCTTCGAGCTCGCCAAGGTCGGCGATGTCCTCGATCGTCCGATTCGCTCCGGCGACCGCGTCTACGTGGTCAAGCTGACCCAGAAAGCCGACGCTCACGAGCGCGCGTTTGCCGAGGCGGAGCGAAGCGTGCGCGTGCGCCTCGCCCAGGAGAAAATGCGCGCGAGGGACGAAGAAGTGCTCGCGGGGCTCCGCAAGCAGTTTCCCGTGCAAATCGACGATCAAGCGCTCGAGCAGCTGCAGAGCGCCGCCGTGGCCGCCCTCGCCGATGCGGGCGCGCGGGACTGAATCAGCGCCCATGCAGCGCGAAGACGATCGACCGCGCTCGGAAGACCGATCGGCGTCGCCCGTGCGACTGCCCGTAGTCGCTGCGGCGCCGCGCAAGCCGCGCGACTGGCGCTGGCAAATCAGGAACGCCGTCACTTCGGTCGATGGGCTCGACCGCGCGCTGTCGCTGACGCCCGCCGAGCGACAGGGGGCGATCGTGGCGCAGCAGGCCGGGCTGCCGATCTCGATCACGCCGTATTATCTGGGCCTCGTCGATCGGCGCGATCCGACGTGTCCCGTTCGGCGGCAGTGCGTCCCGGTCGCCGATGAGTCCGTGGAGGTCGACGGCGATCTCCGCGATCCGCTCGGCGAGGAGGAGCACGAGGTCGCCCCGCACCTGGTGCAGCGCTATCCGGACCGCGCCCTGCTGCTCGCGACTGATCGCTGCGCAGTCTACTGCAGGTTTTGCACCCGCTCGCGAATCGTCGGCAACGGGGGCGGGGCCGCTTCGCTCGAAGCCCTCGCGCCGGCGCTGGCCTACCTGCGCGCGCATCCCGAAGTACGCGACGTCATCGTCAGCGGCGGCGATCCGCTCGCGATGGCGACCGATCGGCTCGTGCGCATCGTGGCGGCGCTGCGCGAGATCGACAGCCTCGACACCATTCGCCTCGCGACGCGCGTGCCCGTGACCCTGCCGATGCGCATCACCCCCGAGCTCGTGCGCGCCCTGCGTCCCCACCATCCGCTGTGGATCATGACGCATTTCAATCACCCGAAAGAGCTGACCAAGGCCTCGCTCCGCGCGTGCACGCGTTTGGCAGACGCCGGCTTTCCGGTGATGAATCAGACCGTGCTTCTTCGCGGAATCAACGACGACGCCGAGACGCTCGAGGCGCTGTTTCGCGGCCTCATTCGAGCGCGCGTACGCCCCTATTACCTCTTGCAGATGGACCCGGTGCGGGGAACGGGACACCTGCGGACGCCGCTGTCGCGCGGCATGGATCTCATGGCGAAGCTGCAGGGTCGCCTCACCGGCATCGCGCTGCCCAAGCTTATTTGCGACACGCCCCACGGCCGAGGCAAGGTTCCGATCGGAATCGACACCGTCGTCTCGAGGTCGCCGGGTCGCACGGTGCTGCGCACCTTCCGCGGCGAAGAGGTCACCTACGTCGATCCGCCGTCCGGAGGGTAGTCGCGGGCGCGACAATCCCGCGATCGACGGGCCGCCGCGGGTGTATACGAAGGGGCTATGAGCACGCCCCACAAGCCCGCTTCAGCGACGATCGCACGCCTCGATGAAATGAACCAAAGGGCGCTGCTCGGGGGCGGCGAGGCGCGCATCAAAAAGCAGCACGAGGGCGGCAAGCTCACGGCCCGCGAGCGCGTCGACCTGCTGCTCGACCCCGGGTCCTTCATCGAAATTGGACGCTTCGTCACCCACCGGTGCACCGACTTCGGAATGGAGCAGCAAAAGGTGCTCGGTGACGGCGTCATCACAGGTCACGGCACGGTCGACGGCCGCAAGGTCTTCGTGTTCGCGCAGGACTTCACAGTGTTTGGCGGATCGCTCTCGGGTGCGTATGCCCAGAAGATTTGTAAGCTCATGGAGCTGGCCATGAAGGTCGGCGCCCCCGTGATTGGTCTCAACGACTCGGGCGGCGCTCGCATTCAGGAGGGCGTCGAGTCGCTCGCCGGATACGCCGACATCTTCCTGCGCAACACGCTGGCGTCAGGCGTCGTTCCCCAGATCAGCGCGATCATGGGCCCCTGCGCGGGCGGCGCCGTGTACTCCCCCTCGATTACCGACTTCATCCTGATGGTCGAGGGCACGAGCTACATGTTCATTACCGGCCCTGAGGTCATCAAGGCGGTGACGCATGAGGAAGTCACCAAAGAAGATCTGGGGGGTGCGACGGCGCACGCTTCCAAGAGCGGGGTGTGTCATCTCACCTCTCCCGATGATCGCGCGTGCATCGCTCAGGTGCGCGAGCTCATCTCCTATATGCCCTCGAACAACCAGGAGGACCCGCCCTTCAAGGCCACGCAGGACCCTCCGCAGCGCGAGGTGCCCGAGCTCGACACGATGATCCCGCTCGAGTCCAATCGCCCTTACGACGTGAAGGACGTGGTGCGCGCCGTCGTCGACGACGGACACCTGTTCGAAGTCGCCGAGCAGTACGCGGCCAATATCGTTGTGGGGTTCGCTCACATCGGGGGGCGCTCGGTCGGCGTCGTCGCCAACCAGCCCGCGGTGCTCGCCGGCGTGCTCGACATCGACGCCTCCAAAAAGGCCGCGCGCTTCGTACGGTTTTGCGACTGCTTCAACATTCCGCTAGTGACGTTTGTCGATGTGCCCGGGTTTCTTCCGGGCACCGACCAGGAGTACGGCGGCATCATCACGCACGGTGCGAAGCTGCTGTTTGCGTTCGCGGAGGCCACCGTGCCCAAGGTCACCGTCATTTTGCGCAAGGCCTACGGCGGCGCCTACGACGTCATGGCCAGCAAGCACATCCGCGCCGACGTGAACCTTGCGTTTCCCACGGCGGAGATTGCAGTCATGGGGCCCGACGGCGCGGTCAACATCGTGCGGCGCAAGGAGATCGACTCCGCCGCGGACCCAATCGCGGCGCGCGCGGAGTTCGTTGCGGACTACAAAGAAAAATTCGCCAATCCATACAAGGCCGCGGAGCTCGGCTTCATCGATGAGGTCATCTACCCGCGTACGCTTCGCGCGCGGCTGTCGAGTGCGCTCGAAATGCTCAAAAACAAGCGCGACGTGAATCCTCCGAAGAAGCACTCGAACATCCCGCTCTGACGCGCGGGGCGACGATCGCCAGACACGAAAACTTGGCCCGACGGGCCGCGCGCCTTTATCGCGGAAGGGTGCGCGGGCCTGGTGCGGCCGGCGACGTGGAGGATTCGATGAGCACGATGGGCGACCAGAGCGACGCGAGGACGAAAGCACGGATTCCGTTCGAGGCGGTGGTCGAGGTTGCCGATACCGGCGACAGCGATCCGTACGAAGCCCAGGCGGTAGATGTGTCGGGGGAAGGCATGCACCTCCGGACGGCGTATCTGCCCGACGTCGGTCAGTCGATCGCTTGCCGCTTCGACGCGGGAGCCGACCCGGTGACGGTGACCGGCGCGGTCGTATGGCGTCAGGCCGAGTCGCGCGGAGGCGAGTTCGGCATTCGCTTCAACGAGATGGACCCTGACACCGCGAAGGCGCTCGAGGCCATCGTCGGGACGTCGACTCCCGAAGGCGTGGTCAGCGCGATGCCGAAAGGCCGCGTGCGGCTTCACATCGAAGGCCTCGGACAGCCGATGCGTGCGCGGGTCAAAACCACCAGCGCGACTGAGCTTACGGTCGGCAGCGACCTCGCTTTTTTGCAGGTCGGAAAGCACCTCGAGCTCGAGGACGCAGAGCTCGGCGGCAAGCGGCCCGCTGTGATCGATCGCGTCGAGGTGGAGACCGATCCGGACTCGCATGTTCCGCGGCTGGTGGTCGCGCTCCGGTACGAGCCACTCGCGGTCTCGGACGCCGCGCGCATGCCCGACAGCGACGCCGACGCTGCGAGACCTACGGTTCGCGCACGTACCAGCGAGCCGAACGCTCGGGTGCTGCCCGCCGATGAGCGCCCCGACGGCACCGACGAGGAGGCCGCATCCATGAAGAGCACGTTCGCCCGCAACGCGGCGAAGGTGACGCCGGCCGTGCTTGGATTGCTCAAGCGCGCCCGCGAAAAGGCGGCAAATCTGTCGGCTCGTGGTGCGTCGACCGACGAGGCGCCTGCGCGCCGCACGACCTCTCCGGCCCCGGGTGGCGGTCTCAAGACGAGCGGGCGCGGTGTCGTTCGCGACAAGTTTGAGGCCGCGCCGCCGACCGGCATGCGCGCCGCGCTCGAGATGCACAAGCGCAAAATCGCCCTCGGAGGCTCAGCTTTTCTCGCGGTGCTGCTCGTTGCAGCAGCCATGCACAAGCCTTCGTCGGGCGCTGTCGCGTCGGCACCTGCGCCCCTCGACAGCGCCGCGCTGGCGCCGCTCACCGAGCTGGCGAACGCGCCGCCCGTCAATCTGTCGGCTGACGCGGGCCCGGCGCCCGCGGTCGATCCGATGCTCGTCGCCACAGCGCCGTCCGCGGCTCCCGCGCCGATGCCTCCCGCGCCTCTGGCCGTGACGCCGCCCGATCCGCCGCCGGCCGCGAAGCCGTCGGGGCCCGTGCATGCGACGCCGTTTTCCAACGGCTCCGTCACCCACGGAAACGTGCTCCGCCTGAAGATGGACGGCGCGATTGAGAAGATCAACGGCGCGCAGCAGCCCGCGGGCTTCAGCGTGTCGATCCCCGGCCACAAGTCACTCGAGCCGGCGGGCCCGCTCGCGTCGCGCGACTCGCGCATCGCCTCGATTCGCGTCACCAACGATCAGGGCGGCGCCGAACTCGAAGTGGCCTTCAAGGACGGCGTTCCCAACTACGTGGTGCGCTCCAAAGGCGACACCCTCGAGATCGTCCTCGCCCCGATCGCGACGGCCTCTCATGACGCGCCCGCAAAGCCTGCAAAGCACGTCGATCCGTCTGCGAAACCCTCCAAACCTTCGAAGAAGACCGCGCACGCCAAACACTGACTTTGCCTCTCACTTTCGCGCCGCGTACGCCCGGGTGGTGTGCGCGGCGTCGATATTTTGTGCGATCAGCGTCGTCCCCGGCCTTTGCGCGTCGACTTGACCAGCACGCTCTGGCTCGTCGCGAGGAGATCCCAGCCGTCGCGCTCGCCGCGCGCGAAGCGGCACGCGCCCGCGTAGGCGATCATCGCGGCGTTGTCTGTGCAGCTCGCGAGGCTCGGCGCGTGGGCGGTGATGCCGTGCGATTCGGCGAGCGCCGACACCCGCGCGCGAAGCTCGCTGTTTGCCGCCACCCCTCCGCCGATGACGACATGGGCCACGCCCTCGCTGACGGCCGCCATGACCAGCTTCTTCGCCAGCACGCTGGTGACCGCCCGCTGAAACGAGGCGCAAATATCGGCGATTTGCGCTTCTGAAAACGGCCCCCGCGTGCGCACGAGCTCGGCCACCTGGGTCTTGATGCCCGAAAAACTCATCTCGAGCGTTGAGCCGTGCGCCATGGGCGCGAGCAGCTTGAAGGCGTTGGGATCGCCGAGTCGGGCGAGTCGATCGACCACGGGGCCCCCGGGATATCCGAGCCCCAGCATTTTTGCGGTCTTGTCGAAGGCCTCGCCGGCGGCGTCATCGCGGGTGGCGCCGAGCTCACGAACCGAGTCGGCGTGCGCTTCGTCTACGCGGTAGATCGCGGTGTGTCCGCCCGAGGCGAGCAGCGCCACGAACGGAAATTGCGGCATCGGGGCAGGGGCGTCGCCGCGCCGCAGAAAAATCGCCAGCAGATGCCCCATCAGGTGGTCGACGCCGACGAGCGGCTTGTCGGCCGCCCAAGCGAGACCTTTGGCCACCTGCACGCCCACGAGAAGCGCGCCCACGAGGCCGGGCCGGTGCGTGACCGCTACGGCGTCGATCGAGCCGAGCTCCACGCCCGCCACGGCGAGGGCCTCGCGCACGACGGGCACCACGTTTTTCGCGTGATCGCGAGAGGCCAGCTCGGGAACGACGCCGCCAAAGGCAGCGTGCAGCCTGACCTGGCTGTGCACGATGTCGCTGAGCACAGCGCCGTCGGCGCGAACGACCGCTGCGCCTGTCTCGTCGCACGACGACTCGATGCCGAGGACGAGCACGCTAGAACGTGAGCTTCTGGCTGCTTGCGCCGGAAGCGCCTGCGTTTCCGCCTGCGCCCCCGCTGCCGCCCGCGCCCGCGGTGCACATGTTGGCGGGAGTCTCGGTGAGCTTCACCGTCGACGACACCGCGATGCAGGCCGAAGGGCCTCCCGCGCCGCCGCCGCCGTTGCCTCCCGCGCCGCCGCTGCTGCCGTCGCCGCCGCGGCCGCCCACGCGTCCGTCGTCAGCGGTGTTGCCGCCGCTTCCGCCCTTGCCGCCAGCGCCAGCGATACCGCCGTTTCCTCCCGCGCCGCCGGTGCCGCCCTTGCCGGTAACGATGGTGCTCTGTCCGACGACGAGGGTGCCGCCGAACGCGGTCACGCCGAAGCTCGCGCCGCCGCCGGTGCCGCCGGTGCCACCCGCCCCGGGACAGCCTCCCGTGCCTCCGCTGCCGCCTCCGGCGCCCCGGTCGGGGTACGAAAACGAGCAGTTTGCGCCGCCTCCGCCGCCTCCGCCGCCCGCGCCCGCGCCGCCCGCCTGACCGTCGCCGCCGGTGCCGGCGCCAACGGGAACATAGAGCGCCACGCCTGAAATGCCGCCTGATTTGCCCGCGCTGCCGCCTGAGCCAGCCGCTCCCGGGGTCGATGCGGAGCCGCCGCCCTGTCCGCCGCTACCGACCGTGGAGATGCCCACGAGATTGCAGCTTCCGCCGCCGCCGCCGGGGCCGCCCGACACGCTCGAGCCTGCGCCGCCGCTGGCGCCTCCGCCGTGATCGAAGCCTCCCTGACCGCCCGCGCCGCTGCTGGCGCCGCCGCACGAAGAGGCCACTGCGCCTCCGCCCGCCGAGCCACCCTGACCGCCCGCGTTCGACGAATTGCTGACCGCGTCGGTCCCGTTGACCCCGGCGTTTCCGACTGCGCCCCCCGCGCCGCCGGCTCCCGCAGCGCCGTCCTGTCCGCCGCCGACGTTGATGAGATCGTAGCGCACAAACAGCGTCGCGGTGCCTTGCGCGAGCCTCACGCCGTAGGCTCCGACGCCTGGATTCCCGGGATCGGGCGTGATGGCGGTTAGCGTCAGTCCCTCCACGTGGGTGTCGGCGTTGATGGCGGCGCCGTAGACGACCGTGCCCTTGTTCTTGAGGGTGGTGGGCGTGCTCGCGCCGCGCTTGAACGGGAAGCTCGGGTCCTTCTCGCCGAAGCCGCCGTAGACGCTGACGCCGCTGGCAAGATCGACTTGCCCGTCGAACGTGTCGCCGGCGAGGCACACGTCCTTCTTTTGAGCGGTCGCGAGACCGATCGCGAACGCCACGGTCGCGACGGGCGCCGCGCGGGAGCCGCCCTTCGCGTCGTCCTTGCCGTCGAGGGCGACGA
Source organism: Myxococcales bacterium (assembly GCA_947473045.1). Lineage (GTDB taxonomy): Bacteria > Myxococcota_A > Polyangia > Polyangiales > Polyangiaceae > JANYHY01. Next base: position 85,038 of record CANJCO010000001.1, read on the forward strand.
ACACGCATTTGGCGACGACGCCGTCGGTCCCGTCGCAGTTGTCATCGACGAAATTCGGGTCGATTGGGTCGTTTGGCGCGTTTGCGGTGGGCGTACAGGCGTAGTCGCAGCTGCCCTTCAGGTCGACGCGTCCCGGAGGACATCCCGCGTCGGCGTCGGGCGCTGCGTCGGGCGCTGCGTCTACTGCGCCAGCGTCGCGCGCCGCGTCGGGCGCAGCGGCGTCGACGGCCTCGCCGGCGTCGTAGGCGTTTACCTCCACCGTGGTGCCATCGGCGCGCGCACACGCCGCGAAACCAGCCGCGCCCACCATCCAGACCAAACCGATCGCGTTTCGCACGGTGACCTCCGAGCGGTCAATTGTAGCACGTGCGGCTGCGCTCAGAACGGGCAGGGGCCCGGCGTGCGCGCAAGCTCGAACACCGCGAAGAGGTTGGCCGTTGCGTCGCCCGCGTCTGAGGCGGCGGACGGCGCGCCGCGGATCAGTCGCACTTCGACCTTGCCCCCCTGCATGAGCGAGACGATGGCGAGGTCATCGCCCGCAGCGTCGGCGACCGCGTACACGAGATTTCGGGCGCGCCCCTCGCCGAACGCGAGCGTCGAGAGCGAGTCGTGCCAAAGCTGCGGTATCGGTCGCAGCGGCGTGCTCCCGAAGCGGCCGTCCGAGGCTGAAATCGCGCCCGGATCGCTCTGCAGGCGGGCGGCATCGAGCGACAGGCAAAGTCGTGTCCCGCCTTCGATACCGCTGCGCACGAAGTCTCCCGGGACGAGCGTGCCCTCGTAGTGATCGCCCGCGTTCGAGTAGCTCGACACGTCTGTGCAGCCGGCAGCGGCGAGCGCGATCAGCAGTGCACTGCCGCCGCGGATCATCGGGCTCGGAGCAGCTGAGCGGCCGCCTCGCGCAGCCGCGGCTCGGGATCGGTCGTGGCGAGGCGCGCGGCCACTTCCGCCGCTGCTGGTGGGTCGAAGCTCGCCAGCGCCGAGAGCGCGGCCTCCCGCACGAGCGCGTACGGGTCGGTGGTGGCGACGCGTTGGAGCGTTGATCGCGCAGCCGCGGCGTTGGCCCGACCGCCGATCCGGCCCAGCGCCTGAGCCGCGAGGACGCGCATCGACCAGCTTGCGTGCGTCAGCGCGACGCGTGATGCGATGGCCGCGGCTTCCGCCGTGCCTTGACGGTCGATGGCCGCAATCGCGAGGCGTTGCACGCGCTCATCGGCGTCGCCGGCCGCGGCGACCACAGCGGCCTTCGCTTCGGGAGAATCCCCGCGCGACAGGAACACGACGGCCTCGCCGCGCAGGGTCGCGTTCGGGTGACGCGCGAGGGGAAGCACCTCGCCTTCGAGCGATCGGGCGAGGCTCGCGGCCACTTCGCGCGCCGACGCTGTGTCGGGGGAACCGCCTGCGGCGACGAACGGCGACAGTCCGCCTTCCCGCCCGCCAAATGCCGACAGCACGCTGAGCGCGCGATCGCCGCTCGTGAGCAGTGCGCCGGACGCAGCGCGGCCAATGGCTTCAGAGAACTTCACCAGCGTCGCCGCCCGCTCGGCCACGGAAAAACCGCGCGGGACCAGCGAATCGATCAGCGCGTCGAGATCGAGGGCGCCATCGGGCACGGGCAGCAGCTCGACGGAGGCCTTCGCGCGATCAGGGTTCGCGAGGAGCACGAGGCTGGCCGCCCCCGAGCGCGCGGTGGCGTCGGCCCTGGCGCGCGCCCGGCCGCTTTCGGGGCCGCCGCCCGAAAACAGGGCGTCTGCCATCGCGCTGACGGCGCTGGCTCGCGTGCGCCCTGAACCCAGCCTCGCGAGCGCCACGAACGCGAGCGTGCGCGGCCAGCCGTCGGCCCCTTGCGCGAGCGCCAGCAGCGTCTGCGCTTCAGCTTCTGCGCCCAGCTCACCGAGCGCATAGGCGGCTCCCGCGCGCGCGATGGTGCCGGCGTCCTGCGCCTTCGCGATGGCCGCGATAGCCGGAATTGCGCTGCGGTCGCGCTGTTCGGCGAGCCCCAGCGCCGCGAGGGCGCGCATCTCGGGCGTGCCGCGATCGAGCAGCGCCCGAATCGCAGGGAGCGCGCGTCGATCCGCAATGCGCGACATGCCCCACGCCGCGGCGAGAGCCACCGGATCGCTCGGAACAAACGCGTCGCTGCCTTTGGGGAGCAGCAAGGCCTCGAATTTAGGCAGCAGCGCTGCGTCACGGAGCGACCCCGCGGCGATCATCGCCCTGGCGCGAAGCTGTGCGTCGGCCGGACCGGTCGCGAACGCGAACAGAGCGGGGCCCGCGTTCTTGTTCTGCACGTACCCGAGGACGTCGATGGCGATGCGCTGCTGCGCGGGATCGCCGTCGGCCAGGGCGTCGAGCAAGGGCTTCACGGCGCGGCCGCCGATCCGCGCGAGGGCCTCCCGCGCCGAGGCCGCATCGCGCCCGTCGCCGTGCCGAACGCGTGAAACCAGCGAAAATGAGAGGTTTCCGTAGATTTCGACCAGCACGTTGCGATAAATTTTTCGCGTCGGGTTGCCGATGGCGAGCGGGAGCAGCTCCTGCTCAAGCGACTCGAGCGTGCTGCGCCCCAGGTTGATCTGCATCGACAGGCGCGCCGCCCGCGCGACGAGCTCGGCGTCGGGGGCTCCGCGGATCACGCGACGAAACAGCCGGTCGGCCTCCTCGGCCTCGCCGCGCGCGAGGAGCAGATCGGCGAGCGCGAAGTAAACGACAAACAGGCGATCGTTTTTTGCAATCGCCTGGCGAAATTCGCCGATCGCGTGGTCGACGTCCTGGCGCGCCCGGTACATCTCACCGAGGCGACGGTGGCCCTCTGCATCTTGCGGGTTGAGCTCGACTGCCTGCGCCGCGTAGCGAATGGCGTCGTCGTCGAGGCGGAGCTGCAGCGCGTACTGGGCCATGCGCTGGTAGACTTCGCGCGCCCGCTTCGGGTCGACGCCGATGAGTCGCTCAAGCACCGCGACGGCCTCCTGGAGCTTCCCTGCCGAAACGAGCGTGCGTTCGAGCGCGAGGTAACTGTCGGCGTCGCCCGGGGCGAGCTCAATGACCTTTCGGAGCGCGATTTCCGCGTCTCCGAGCCTCCGCAGGTGCAGCTGCGCCTCGGCGAGCGTTCGCCCGGCCTCGACGTCGGGGGGAGCGCCCGCAAAGGCCGCCGCCAGCGCCGGGAGCTGCTGCTCGAGTATCTTCTCGCGCGCCCACAGCGCCACGATCCGCGCCCGGGCCTCGCGCGAAAGCAGCTTGTCGCCCGACTGCCGCGCGCGGCCCTCGAGCTCCTGCCACAGCACCCGCGCACCGTGAAAGTCGCCTCGACGCTCGAGCGCAGCGGCGAGCTGCTTTTTGTATCCTGCGTTGGCCGGCTCGAGTCCGACAGCCTCGCGAAACGACGCGAGCGCTTCGTCCCCCATGTCGTGCTCGAGGAGCACATCGCCGAGGGCCGCGAGCGCGCGCGCCCTCGGGGAGACCGTGGTGAGAATCCGCCGCCACGTCTGCAGGGCAAGGGCGGCGTTTCCGTCCTGAAAATAGCGGTCTCCGAGGTCGACGAGGTGCGTCGGATCGCTCGCGCCCACCTGCGACAGCCGCGTGAGCACGCGCAGCTGGGCGTCCCCCTGCGCGATGCGCCCATAAAAGTCGGCGAGCCGCGACAGCGACTCTTCGTCGGCGCCCGCGCGCGCCTCGAGCTCACCCAGCAGCTTCAGCGCTCGGACCCGGTCGCCTCGCTGAATCAGGGCTTCGCACTGCTCGAAGACGAACTCCGGGTTGTTCGGCGCCGCGCGAATCAGCGCCTCGTATTCGGAGATGGCCTTGTCGAGGTCGCCCTGCGTCTGGAGCAGGCGCACCATTTTCAGGCGCAAATCGATCTGCCGCGGGCTCTGCAAAAGCGCCCTGCGGTAGGTCGCGATGGCGCGCCCGGCGTCGCCGGTCTCTTCGTAGAGCGCTCCGAGCAGCGCGAGGCGCGCGTAGTCGCCGGGGTGCTCGTCTTCGAGCTGCTTGATGAGCAGCGGAAGCTGCTGATCGGCGCGGTAAATCTCGGAGATCGTCTCGTAGATTTCTGCGCGAACCGCCGCTTCCTGCCCGGCCGCGGACAGCGCCTTTTTGAGCGACGCGAGCGCGTCCTGATGCTTGTGGGCCTTTGCCTGCGCCTTGCCGAGCTCCGTGAGTGCGGGCGCGAGGGTGCGGTTGTCGCCCGTCGCAGCCGCCACGAGCGCGGCGAATTCGGGGATGGCCCGATCATACTCGGCGCGGGCAAAGAGCTCGCGACCCAGCTCCCCGCGAACGAACAGGCTGGTGGGCTCGAGCTTGACGATCTGGTCGTGGTAGGCCTTCGCCCCCGCGAAATCTTTGGTCTCCAGCGCGAGGGTGACCAGCGTGCGAAGCGTCTGCTCTTTGTCGGTCTGGGCCGATTGCAGCGGAAGCGCGTGCTCGTAGTGGGCGCGGGCGGCGGTCGCGTCGCCGCGATCCTGCTGCGCGCGGGCGAGGGCGAGCAGCGCGCTCGGATCGCCCGGCCGCAGCGCGATGGCCCGTTCGAACGCGCGAATTGCCTCGTCGGCGCGGCCCTGGATTTTGTAGATGCCGGCGAGGGTGACCGTGGCTGCGTACGCGCCGTCGCCGCCGGCCTGCGCGCGCTTGTCGAAGTCCGTGGCGAGCGCGTCGAGCTTGCCGTCGCGCTCGCGGTACAGCTGCGCGAGCCGCTGTAGCGGAAAGGCTGCCCCGGGCTGGGCGAGCACGACCTTGGTGTACCGCTCGATAAGCGCGGCGGGCGTTTGTGCGTCCGGGGCGTCGGGCCCAGGGGTCGGCCTCGGACGCGGGCGACCCGATGGCGCCGGCTTCGGGCGATGGCGGCCGCCGGGATCGAAGTCCTGCGCGGCGGCGATCGTGGCCACTGCCAGCACAAGCGAAACGAGGATGCTGCAGCGGGCGAGGCGCACGTCGCAGAGCTTAGACGCCTTCGCCGCGCCGTGCACACTGCGCGGACGGTTTACCCGAAGCGCGTCAGCGAGAAAGTCGCGAGCAGCCCGAGCCCGAGCGCGAGCAGCAAGAGCGTGACGACGACGTCGATTGCGCCGAGCTTTCGTGAGGGCCGGAGCAAGGGCGCCTCTGCCGCGTCGGCCAGGCTCGCGAGCTGCGCCTGGGCCCGCCGCGCGCCGAGCACGATCAATAACGCCTCAAGAGTACCGGCCACGCCGAGTGATCCGAGCCCGAAGAAAAGTCCGCGCCTTCGCTGCGCTTCTACGCGGCGGCGCCCCGCGATTCGCCCGTCGGCGGCCGTCCAGCGTGCGAACCCTCGCGGAACGAGCCCCGCTTCGTCGGCACCGTCGCACGCAGATGGCGCGCCACCCACCTCGACAGGCCACGCGAGGGTTGCTCCTGTCATCGCCGTGGCGCCGCCGGGATCGCTCGACACGACCACCCAGTATCGCCCTGATTTCAGGGCGATCGTCGTCACCCTCGCTTGCGCGCCGCGCGTGGCATGGGGCGGCAGCGGCACCACGGACGCGAAGACGCGCCCCGCGTCGTCGTCCACCTCGACGTAAGCCCGGGACTGCGCGCCCGGCGCGATCACGTCGAACGTGAGCGGGCCCTCCGGCGCGCGATCGGCGAGCGAGACCGTGAACGCGCCCGGCGCCACCGGAAGCGCGCCAACCCAGGCGCCGGCGAGCGCCCCGCGCCTGGCTTCAATCGACAGGCTCACGACGTGGGCGGTGGGCGACAGCGACAGGCGCGAAAAGCCCGAGCGACACCCGGAATCCGCCAGCGCGGCTTCGAGCCCCGCGTCGGGCAAAAGGGTGAGCGCGTCGGCTGCGACTGGCGCCCGCGAAGCGAGGTCGACGACGCGCGCCCAACCCGTGCCGGCGTGGCCCGCGCCGAGCCTGCCGCCGCGGATGGCGACGTCGATGGCGAGTCCGCCGTCCTGCCTGCTGTGCGCGACCCACTGACGGGACGGCGCAGCGCGCGCGGGCGCCAGCACCGTCGTTTCGCCGATCGCGAGCGCGCCACCGCTGGCATCGGTCACGCGTAAGCCGACGCGCTCACCAGGGCGGATCGGCCCCAAATCAAGCGCGAATTCGGCGATGCCGTCATCGTTGGTCAGCACCTCGGCGGCGGCCGTTCGCCCCTGCGCCGAGGCCTCGACGTGGGCCGCGATCGCCACGGGCTCTTCGACGCCGCGCACGTTCGCCACGGTCGACAGTTGCCACGCGAGCGGCGATCCGCCGGCAGACTGCGGTGCCGCGCTCACGATCGCGGCGTTGAAATCGTCGCGCGCGCCCAGCCGCAGCCCCATCGCGAGCGCTGCAATGCCCAGCGCTGGAATGACCGCGAGCGCGACGCGAGACCGGGCTGGATCGATCACCACGCATCTACGCTATACTGAGGTGCCATGGTGAGCCTGCCAAAGCGCCGCAGCAGGGGTCGCTTGTGACGCGCCTCGAGCGCGCGCTGTCGCTTGCCTACAGCCGCGGTGAGGCGCCGCGCGTCGAGCTTTCGGCGGACGGGCGCGCGCGTACGCGGCGCGTCGCGATGGGAGACCCGCAGGCGCCGCTCGAAAAGGTGCTGGGGCTCCTCGACTACAACGGCCTGCTCGGCGATGACGGCGCGCTCGCGCCCGATGTGACGCTCGTGTCGGTGGGAGACCACTTCGACTGGGGCGGCGGCGCCGAAGCCTCGCGCGCGCGCCGCGACGGGCTTGCCCTGCTCGCGTGGCTGCTCGCCCATCCGCGCGATCAGGCGCTGCTCGTTGCGGGCAACCATGATCTCGGCCGCCTCGGCGAGTTCGCCGGCTTCGATGACGCGACCTTCCTGAGCGCGCACCACGAAGCCCTCGCGGCGTATACCCTGCGCGACGAACCGCGCGCCCTGGCGCTGCTCGCCGCGTATCCGCAGCTGCCTACCGCCGAGCTCGCGGCGCGGGACTTTGCCTCGTTTTCTGTCGCGCAGCGCGAGCTCGTGCAGGAGGCAATCGCCGCCGGGCGCATGTCCGCAGCGGTCGCGCTCGCCGCCGATGTGCTCGTGCTCCACGCAGGCGTCACGCAGGACGACCTCACCGAGGCTGCCGTCGAGGCCGCCGATGCGTTCTCGATCGCGCGTGATCTCTCGGCGCGTCTTCGCACCGCGGCGGTTTCGCCACCGATTCGCATCGCCGGCCTGCATGAGCCGGGGGCGGCCGCGCACGGGGAGGGTGGCGGCATTTTCTACCATCGCCCGACGAGCCAGCCTGTCTCGCGAACGCCTCTCAGGCGTCGCTTCGACGCGCGACGCTTGCCGGCGGGGCTCACCCAAATCGTGGGACACATCAACGACCCGAAGTGCCGCGAGCTGATGCCGTCGTGGTCGATCGGCGAGCCGGCGCTCGGCGATCTGCGCACCCTGCAAATGTGCGGCGGCAGGGGCCGCTATCAATCGGGCGTGGCGCCGATCGAGCCTGGTGGCGCGCGCATGATCTTCACTGACGGCAGCCTCGCGCGCACGCCCGTCGAGCGCTACGCGTTGCTCGATGTGGTCACGATGACCCGCTTTAGTCCCACCACACGCTGACCCCTCGCGCCGAGTCTGCCGAGGTCGCGCAGCCGCGCGGCGCGCCAAGGGCTCCGCGCGCGAGCGTGAGCTGCTCAACGTTGCGGGCGGCGCGAACCCGCAAGCTTCCTTGCATGTACTCTACATCAACAAAGGCGTCGCCCGCGGAGCGGCGCGTGAGCCGCACGCCGTACGCCGATTCGTCTTCGGGCCTCGCCGACGTGAACGTGACGCGCGCCGGATGGGTGGGCGCCCGCGCCGTAGCAGCCTCGCGCACGACGTCGGCGATGAATTTCGCGGCCAGCGCGCCGGAGTGCCCGAACCCCGGGGCGCGCGCGAACGTCACGGCATACCCGAGCCGCGAGAGCTCGCCCGCGAGGCGCTCGCTCTGGGCGATCGGCGAGACGTGGTCGTCCTCCCCGTGAAACAGGCGCGTCGGAACGTGGCGCAGGTTCGCTGCAAGCTCGAGCGAGTTGACCGCGTGCGCTTCGGCGGGGGAGCGCAGGATGGAGCGAACGTAGGTCGACAGGTCGTACTCGGAGTCGCCGAAAAAGCTGGCCACCATCGCGAACGCGTCGGGGTGGTGGACGGCCAGCGTGGTCGCTCCGGCGCCGCCCATCGAGGCGCCCCACACCGAAGTGCGCTGCGGCTCGATGGCGACCGCAGCGCGCGCCGCGGTGATCGCCCGAAATACCTCGCGCTCGGCGCGTGCAGTATACAGCGAATTGCCGAGGCCACCCGGCATGAGAAGCACCACGTCGCTCGCGTCGGCTGCGCGCAGCAGCTCGCCCATCGCGGCGTAAGTCCACATCGACCCGCCCCACGGGTGCAGCCCCACGAGCATGGCGCCCGGCGCGCGTACGTCGTGGCCTCGCGGGACGTAGAGCACCGCGTGGCCGCCGCCCGCCTCCGGGCTCGCGAAGTCGATGACGCGCAGGCCGTCGACCGAAGTCTCGAGGGCGCCCAACGCCACACCTGCCGAGCAGGCGATGCGCTGCTCGTAGCCGGTCACGACGAACGGCATCTCCACGATGTGGCGCGAGGCCCCGGCGCGCAGCCGGACGACGAGAGGCCCGTGCGGCATGGAGATCGCGTCGCCGTCGACGGTCACGGACCCGCGTCCTGCGCACTCCGGGATCTCGGCGAACGCGCTCGGGGCCTCGAGCCCCGCCGCGTCCCCGGGCGCGTCGACCGTGAGCACATACGCGCCCGCGGGCAGCTTGATTTGCGCGAGATCGTCGCCCGAACGCCCTGTCGCCACGCGCGCCTGCGTCGCCTGCGCGCGGATGGTCATCGCAGCGTCGACCGGGCGCGCCACCCGCCCTTGAGCCGGCAACCCCGCCGCGTGAGACGTCGCAAGGGCCAGGGCCACCCCGCTCGCTGCTGCCCATCGTCCGCGCATCGCGCTTGTATCGTACGCCGCGCCGCCCTAGATCTGCCGCCAATCATGAGCGACGCCACGATCTCCTCGCCCAGGTCCGCGGGCTTTTTGCGCGCGCGCCTGGGCTCGCTGCTCTCCTTCGCGCCTCTCGGGGTGTGGACGTTCGTGCACCTGTGGAACAACCTCGCCGCGTTTCAAGGTGAAGGCGCGTGGGAGCAGGCGGTCACGACCTATCCGCACCCGATCGCGCAGCTCGTCACTTCGGTCGTCGTGCTGCTGCCGCTCGTGCTCCACACCATCTGGGGCGTCTCGCGCCTCCTGACGGCCCGCCCGAACAACGTCCGCTACGGCTACTTCGCCAACATCAAGTTCGCCCTGCAGCGCCTGTCGGCGATCGGGGTGATGCTGTTTTTGGGGGCGCACATCTGGCTCGCGCTGCTGCATCCGCGCCTCGTTGAAGGGCACGCCGAGGCGTTCAGCGACATCTCGCACGAGATGCGCACCCACATGCCGACGCTGGTCGTCTATCTGCTCGGCACCCTCGGCGTGAGCTACCATCTGGCCAACGGCATCTCCACGTTCGCGATGGGCTGGGGCATCGTGGCGAGTCGCCGCGCGCTCGCGAAGCTCAACGTCGTGTCGATCGCGGCGCTTGTCGTGCTGCTCGGCATGTCATGGTCGGTCATTTACGCGCTCTACCGCAGCGGCGCGCCCTGAGCTTCGCATGAGTGAAGACGCTACCGCATCCGCTGCGAGCGGGGCTGTACTCGAGCTTCACCGGGCGAGCGCGACGGGGCTTCTCGTGCGCTCGATTCTTTTGGGAGCAGGCGTTCTGTCGACGGGGCCCTTCGTGGCCGTGCTCGGCATCGTCGTCGCGCGCAAGTCGCCCTGGGTCGCGACGCCGAGCACGGTAATCGCCGCAATCTGCACGATTTGCGGTCCGATCATCGCCCTCCTCGGCGTGTCGCGATCCATGCGAAGCGACGTGCTTCTGTCGGCGCGCGAGGGCGGCATCACCTACGAGCGCAACGGAAAGTCGCTCCAGCTCACGTGGGACGAGATCGCTTCGGTGAGCTACGAGCCTTCCGGAGCCATCGTCTTTCACCACCGCGACGGCGCGCGCACGCCGGTGCACGATCAGTTCGACGTCAAGAGCGCCGAGCTCGCGGCGCGGCTCGAAGAACTGCGGCGCAAGGCGGCGTTTCGCTTGCTGCCCAAGCCCCGCGCCCATTCCATGTAGAGTCTCAACCATGACGCGCAGCTCAGCGATGGCATTTGTGGCGTTCGGGCTCGCCGGTTGCGAGCCGCCGCGCGAGGCATCGAGGCCCCCAACAGAACTCGCGCCGCTGTCCGCCGTCGCCGATTCGCCGCGCGCAGACGCGTGTCAGCGCGAAATTCCCGACTGCGCGGCGGCCTGCGCCCTGCGCGAGACGGGCCGCACCGACCACCTCGAGTGGTTCGATCGGCGCTGCGCGGCGGTCGTTTTGGGCAAAAACCCCGACAAAGCGGTGGGCTACGTCGCTCCGGTGGTGGTCGCCCTGCCGCCCGCAGTCGCGGCTGCGCAAAGGCCAGCCTGGCCGCCCGCCGCCGAGTCCGATCCTTTCGACAGCGGTGCGGGCCTGGGCGAGCCAGGTGAGTGCCGGTCGGCGCGCGCGATGCGGGCAGCAGGGCGGGCGCGCGAGGCCGACGTGCTCGCCGCGCAGTGCTCGGCGAAGGGCGGATCAGAAGCTCCGCCGGCGCGTAACGCCGAGCTGCCGGGCAAGCGGCGGCCCGATCTCGGATTTTAGCGGCGCGGGCGATACGCGCCTGCGGCGATTGGCGTTCTGGCGCCGGGCGGCCTGTTGCGCTAGTAGGCCCTACCGGTTGTAGCCATGTCCAAAAGCAAAGTCGCCATCCTCCGCACCACCCCCGCCACGGTCCTCGAGGACTACCACCGCGCGATGAACCTCGCCGACTACCAGGAGGTCATCGCCAAGGACGCCGACACGGCGCTCAAGGTGAACATCTCGTGGCACTTCTTCTACCCGGCTTCGTCGACCACGCCGTGGCAGCTCGACGGCGTCATCGGCGCCATGAAGAAGGACGGCTACGCGAGCGATCTCATCCACGCGTGCCACAACCGCACGGTCGTCATCGACGCGCACCTCGGCGAGCGTGAAAACAAGCAGATCGACGTGGTCGAGCAGCACGGCCTCCGCAACGTGCACCTCTACGAAGGCGAAGAGTGGATCGACGTCCGCGACGCCGTCGGCGACCTGACGAAGAAGTTTCTGTGCCTCAACGAAGTCTATCCCAAGGGCTTCAGCATTCCGAAGCGCTTCATCGGCGAGAACATCATTCACCTGCCCACGGTGAAGACGCACATTTTCACGACCACCACGGGCGCGATGAAGAACGCGTTTGGCGGGCTGCTCAACGAGCATCGTCACTGGACGCACCCCGTCATCCACGAAACGCTCGTCGATCTGCTGATGATCCAAAAGAAGATCCATCGCGGCGTGTTCGCGGTGATGGACGGTACGTTCGCGGGCGACGGCCCCGGCCCGCGCTGCATGATCCCTCACGTAAAAAACGTCATTCTCGCGAGCGCCGACCAGGTCGCGATCGACGCGGTGGCGGCCAAGCTGATGGGCATGGACCCGCTGAAGGACTGCAAGTTCATCCGCCTCGCGCACGATCTCGGCCTGGGCTGCGGCGATGTTCGCGATATCGAGATTGTTGGCGACCTCGACGCCGCGCAGCAGAACTGGCACTTCGACGGCCCGTTCAAGAAGATGACCTTCGCCTCGCGCAACCAGCACCGCATCTACTGGGGCCCGCTGAAGAAGCCGGTCGAGTGGTCGCTCAAGACGTGGCTCGCTCCGTGGGCTTACGTCGCCAGCGTGACCTACCACGACGCGTTCTGGTATCCGGTCTACGGCAAGGCCCACATCAAGACGGCGCTCGAGAGCGAGTGGGGAGCCCTGTTCCAGAACTGGGGCAAGGTTCCGCGCACCGAGCAGGGCTTCCCCGACGTGGGCGAGAGCCATCCGGAGCTCGTGACGATGGGCATCAAGCACATGCTCGAGGCCTCGCGCCTCATCGGCATGGCGGTCGCCGAGAGTCCTGAGGTCAAGGCGCGCCAGCGTCGCCGCGAGCTTGAGCAGGGGCACTGAGCGGGCCGCTCATGCCTTCGCCGTTTCGCGATGAAAATGCGTCGCTGAGGGCGGAGAACGAGCGCCTCCGGGCGGGGCAGCAGCCCGCCGTTCGTCGCGGGCGCGTGGTCGTCGCGCTGGGCCTCGTAGCCGCCGATTTCGGCGTGGCGATGATGCTGCGTCCCTGGTTCAACGGCGGCGACGACTTGAAGTTTTGGGCTGCGCTCGCCATGGTGGGCGCGTTGCCGATCGTCGCGCTCTGGTGGGCGGCTCGCCGCTGACAGCGCCGCGCGTCCGGCGCGCCCGGGCGAATGGTGCTACTCCTGCGCGGCGTAGGGGTACCCATGGCCAGTCAATTTCAGTCTCCGGGCAACATCAACATCGGCGCGCTCCGGCGCGTGCTCATCACCGTGGCGGTGCTCGTCGCCACCCTCTTCGTGGGTTGTTCGTCGACCACGCGCGTCGACGCGGGCCACGTGGGCATTCGGGTGCGCCTCGCAGGCAGCGAGCGCGGGGTTTCGGACATGCCGGTGGTGACGGGTTGGGTTTGGTACAACCCAATCAGCGAGCAGATCGTGCAGTTTCCCACGAGCGTGCAAAACGTCATTTGGACGGCGAGCCCGCACGAAGGTCGATCGGTCGATGAGTCGATGTCGTTTTCCTCGACCGAAGGCGTGAACGTGAACGCCGACGTGGGCCTGTCGTTTCACGTCGAGCCGCTGATGGCGCCGAAGCTGTATGGGCGGTTCCGCCAGAGCGACATGCTCGAGCTGGCCGATCGCTACATGCGCAGCGTGGTGCGCGAGGCCTTCAACGAGGTGACCTCGACCATGCCGGTGCAGGAGATCTACGGGGCGGGCAAGTCGAAGATGCTCGCCGAAGTGACTACCCGCGTGCGCGAAAAGCTCGGCAAGGACGGCATCATCATCGACCAGCTCACCATCAACGGCAGCCTGCGGTTGCCGCAGAACGTCGCCGACGCGATTAACCGCGCGATGGAGGCCACGCAAAACGCGATTCAGAGCGAAAACCGCGTGCGTCAAGTGCGCGCCGAGGCCGATCAGGCCATCACGCAGGCGCACGGGCAGGCGGAGGCCACACGCCAAAAGGCGCAGGGCGAGGCCGATGGTCAGCTGATCCGCGCCCGCTCGGAGGCGAAGGCCAACGAGATCATCCGCCTGTCGACGAGCCCCGCAGTGCTCCAGTACCGCGCGCTCGAACACTGGGACGGCAAGCTGCCGACTTACAACGCGGGCGGTCAGCTCCCGCTGCTGACGTTCGACGCGTCGAAGCTCATGGCGGGTCCCGAAGACGCCGCGCGCGAAAAGAAGCTCCGCGAGCTGCTCGCCGAGGGCGCTTCGCCGGCGGCCGCGGCCCCTGCGCCCGCGCCGCCTGCACCTGCGCCTGTCGCGCCTGCTCCGGCAGCGCCTGTTGCGCCTGCGCCGCCCGCAAAATAGGGCGGAGCGCCTTCAGACGCGCGCGCGCACCACGGCCGGAACGCCGCCCTTAGGGCGGAGCGTCGCAAAATCGTCGGGGTCGATCGTGCGGCGCGGGTCGACCTCGAACCGGTGTCGTCGCAGCAGGGTGGCCAACACAATCGGCCCTTCCATCATGGCGAAGTGGATGCCGATGCAAACCCGCGGACCGGCGCCGAAGGGCAGATAGGCGCTCTTGTGGCGCTCGGCCTCGCGCTCCGGCAGCCACCGATCGGGGTCGAACCGCTGGGGATCGGGGTAAGTTCGCGCGCGGTGATGCTGGGCGTAGGCGCTCACGATCGTGATGGTGCGCGCCGGAACGTGGGTGCCTGCGATCTCGACGTCTTCGAGGCTGCGGCGCGCGAACATCACGAGCGGCGGATACAGGCGCATCGCCTCGCGAAAGACGCGCGTCAGATACGCGAGGCGCTCGGGCTGCCAGCTCGTGATGGGTGCGTCGCCGAACGCATCGGCCTCCGCCTGCGCGCGGGCCATCGCCGCGGGATCACGCGCCAGCAGGTAGAACGACCACGCGAGCGCCGTCGCCGTCGTCTCGTGCCCCGCCACGAAGAGCGTGATGGCCTCGTCGCGCACCTGGCGATCGCTCATGTGCTCGCCGGTGTCGGCATCGAGGGCCGTGAGCAGGCGCGTCATGAGATCGTTGCGCGAAAGGTCGGACGCGCGCCGCTCGTCGATCATGGCCTGCATGCGCTCGTCGAGCAGGCGCGCCGCCGCGAGGAGCTCGGGATCGCGCGCCCCGGGGAGCAGAAACGGCGCTGCTGCGCGCTCATGCAGCCGCTGCGCGAGTGACTTCGCCCGCCCGGTGGTGCGCTCCGCGGCGGCCTCGGTGAGATCGAGCATGAGCACGTGCAGCGCCACTGCGGGGCTCGCGAGGTTGCGATCGACCCATCGCAGGCACGTGGTGAGCGCCCCGCCGAGCGCGTCGGCCTCGTCGAACGTGTCGACGTCGAACAGCGCCTTGCCCACGACGCTCATCGCGATGCGCATCGTCTCGTGCGCCAGATCGAGCGTCGTTCCGGGCGTCATCGCGTTCGCCGCGCGAATCGCCACCAGCCGCATGCACTCGGCGTAATGGTGGATCGGAGCCGGCTGAAACAGCGGCGACATGAGCTTGCGCTGACGACGCCACAGGGAGCCCTCGCTGGTGAACAGCCCCTGCCCCGCGAGCGTGTGCAGCAGCACGCGAAAGCCAGGGGCCTTCTCGAAGCTCTTCGCCTTGGTCACGAGCACCTCGTGCGCGGCCTCGGGGGAGCAGGGAAACAGCACCGGAAAGTGCAGCACCCGCCCGCGCGCGAGGTGCCCGGTCACGCGCGAAACCGCTGTTTGCAGGGCGATTCGATCGGCGGCCGATGCGCCGAAGCTCCCCGACAGGCCGTAATTCGGAAGGCGTGGCAGGTCGCGTAGTTGCTGCATGCGGAGCCTTTTAGGGCACGCGCGCCGGAAACGGCAGCCCCACGCGCGCGAGGCGACCGCCTACTTCTTCACCCACACGCGGGTCTGGCGCGCGGGCACGGTCGCGGTCGGACCGGTCGCCGCCTGCGCCGTAATGAGCTCTGTGAGGGGCGCCGCGGGGAGCCCCGTCACGCCCTGATCGGAGTCACCCCGGTTGATCGCCACGTACACTTCGTCCTGCGCCGTCCGGTTCACGAACACCCACAAATCGGCGCTCGACTGGAGCGTGGTGCGCAGCCCCCGCCGCAGGGCAGGGTGCGCGGCGCGAATGGCGGCGAGTGAGCGGATGCGGTCGTGGAGATAGGTCTGCCCCGCCGAATAGCCGCTCCACTGCATGAAGCGCCGGTTGTCGGGATCGCCGCCGCCCGGCATGCCGTACTCGTCGCCATAGTAAATCAGCGGCGCGCCGTGCCCGGTGAGCAGCACTGCGAACGCATTGGCGAGTTTGTCGAACGTCTTCTGATCGCCCGGCAGACCCGGCTGCCCCTGCCACGCGCGGTCCTTGCCGTCGGAGCCCTGATCGTTCCACAGCGGCGGCTCCTGCGCGAGATGCACGACCCTCGGCAGATCGTGGTTGCCGATGAACGGGCTCATGATCGCGGTCGAACCGTAATAGTAGTCGTTGCCGTCCATGAACGACGCGAGCGAGTCCATACCTTGTTTTTTCAGGAGGGTGGCGTCGACGATCATGCGCCGCGCCGGGAAGTCGAACTGGCCGTCGAGCTTCGTTTTGGGCTCGACGAACGACTTGATGAAGTCCCGGTTGTAGAAGTCGTAGGTCTCTCCCACCATGTAAAAGCGCTGCTGCGGACTCTGGGGGGCGATGATCTGTGACTGCACCTGCGACCGAAGCTGGGTGAGCCACGAGACGTCGACGTGCTTGATGGCGTCGAGCCGAAAGCCGTCGGCGCCCGTGTCTTTCACCCACTGCACGGCCGCGTTCACAGAAAAATCCCGCGCTGCAGAGACTGTGTAGTTCCAGTGGGGGAGATACCCGGTGAACCAGCAGCGGTCACCCTGTGCGTCCCACGAGCAGTTCTGCCCGCAGACGCAGTCGCCATTGCCATACGAGTTGGGCCAGAACCAGCCTGGGTTGCTTTGGTAGATCGGGCTGCCGATCTGCACATGCACCATCGCGTAGTCGAAGATGACCTTCAGCTGCTTGCCGTGCGCGGCTGTTACCAGCGCCTTCAGGTCCTGAAGCGACCCGAACCGCGGCTCGGGCTGCGAGACGTCGGTCGGCCAGTAGCCGTGGTAGCTCGAGTACAGGTGGGAGTCGCCGCCAACACCCTGACCTGCGAACGCGTCGGCGTTCTTCACCGGCACTGTGAGCCAGAGCGTGTTGGCGCCGAGATCGGTGAAGTAGCCGGCGTTGATCTTCGCCGTCACGCCCTTCCAGTCGCCGCCCTGATATTGCGCCGGCTGGCTCACCCCGCCGGGCGCGCTGCCGTTGTTGCTGGGGTCGCCGTCGAAGAACCGGTCGACGAACACGAAGTAAATCACCGCGTCGCGCCAGTCGTAGACGCCGGGGGGGGTCGCAGGCGGCGTGTCGCAGATCGCGGGGCTGCACGTCACCGGCGACAGCACGTTGTTGGTGTTGTTGTTCTGGTCGGTGGCGGAGGGCTGGGCGGGGTCGTAGACCCACGTGCTGCCGTTGATGAAAAACTTGTATTGTACAGACTTGCCGAGCGGCACGTTGACGCTCGCCTTCCATGACGGGCCGACGTGGGTCATCGCGTCGCCCGTGACCCACGACTCGGGGCCGCGGTAGTCGCCGCGCAGCTCGACGCTCGTCTCTCCGGAGTACGGAAACGTGAAGGCCTGGGCGCAGCGCTTGAACTCGTCGGGGCACACAAAGGCAGCGCCGCCGTCGACGCCGGCCCCCGAGCCGTAGCCGTCGCCCGGTCCGCCGCTGCCGGGATTGAACGCGGCGGCGTCGGGCGGGTCGCCGTAGTTTTTGCTGTTCGTGGCGTCTGAACCGCAGGCAGCAGCCAAAGCCGCGAACGCGATGAATACGGATGATTGGGCGCGCATGGAGCGCTTAGAATGCCGCGAGCGCAGGCGGAAGGCGAGCGCGGGCGCAGCTTTTCGGCGGCCCGGGCTGCCGTCAACGCGGCGATGCTGAGCGGACGAGCGCGTGGCCGCCGTCAGGGCAGGCAGGGGTCGCCTTTGGGCAGCAGCACGCGAATCGACCACGGTGCGGCCGCGAGCACCGTGCGGGTGGGGTCGACCGGCGTGGGCGCGCCGGTCAGCGCGTCGATCCACGTCGCCGAGGCGGCGCCCGGTAGCGGCGCGTCGAACGGCAAGACGCCGCTGCGTTGCACGATGATGAGCGCGCGCGCGCCGGCGTCATCTTCGCGCGCGAACGCGAGCTGCTCGCCCTCGGCCACGAGCCCTCGGTACGCGCCGCGGCGGAGCGCCGCCGAGCACGCGCGCAGCGCCCCGAGCCGCCCAACAAAGTCGCGCGTCGCCCGCATTTCGCCTGTGAGCGCGCTCTCGGCCGGCATCACGCGTCGCGCGTCCGGATCGGCCCGGCCGGCGAGCCCCAGCTCGTCTCCGTAGTAGACGACCGGCGCGCCCGGGAGCGTGTAGAGTACACCGAGCGCGAGGCGCTGCTGCGCGTACACGAGCGGTGAGGTCGGCTGCGGCGCCGGGATCCAGCCGTCACCGCCCGCGTCGCCCGCGCTCTCGGAGGCGAAGCGGGTGACGTCGTGGTTGCCGATCATCGTCGCCATGATCGCGCCCGATCCGGCCCACGCGTCCTGCCCTCGCCGCGCCGCGAGGTCGATCGCCGACAGCGGCTCGCTCTGCCACGCGATCGCGCCGCGCAGGGCCCACATGAGCGGGAAGTGAAACTCGCCGCTCAGCCCGAACGGACCGAGGAGGTAGCGCAGCGAGTCGTAGCCGCCCGGCCCGGTGAAATTCTCGCCGAGTAAATAGGTCGCGTGCCCCTCATGGTCGAAGCGGGCGCGAACGTCGGCGACCATCCGGCGACTCGCGGCTCGCGGCATCATCGGCACGGCGTCGATGCGCAGGCCGTCGGCGTCGAACCGATCGAGCCACCACGACACGTCGCTCGTCAGCTGGTCGGCGACGTCGCTCCGCGTCCAGTCGAGGGTCGGCAAATACGAAGTGAACCAGCAGTCCTGAATGTGGGAGGCCCACGAGCACGAGGGCGCGCCGCAAACGCACGCGCCGCCCGAATCGGTGAACCACCCGTCGCGCGAATGGGAGGCCACATAAGGGTGCTGCGCGTGAACGTGGTGGGGAACCACATCGAAGAGCACGCGCACCCCGCGGGCGTGGGCCGAGGCGATGAGCGCGTCGACGTCGGCCTCGGTCCCGAAGCGCGGATCGATCGCGCGCGAGCGGGTGGGCCAGTAGCCGTGGTAGCCGGAGTACGCGCGGCCGTCGGCGCCCGGGAAGGCACCGGTCGGGCTCTCATATAGCGGCGACAGCCACAGCGTGTTGAAGCCCATCGCCGTGAGCTCTCCGCGCTCGAGGGCCGCGCGCACGCCGCCCACGGTGCCGCCCGCAAAGCCGCCCGCGTCGGCGGGAGCCGCGAGCGGGCCTGCCGGCCCCCGGTAGCGGTCGACCATGACCTGATAAATGGCCGCGTCGCGAAAGTCCCACGCGCGCGGCTCGATCCACGCGGTGGCGAGCCCCGGCTCCGCGACGGCGCCCTGGGCGTCGGAGGCGGAGATCCGCCAGACGTGCTTTCCCGCGGCGAGGCCCGAGAGGCGGAGCGCGATCGCGCCCGTCGCAGCGTCGACCGTGACCGAGTCCGTCGCGACGACGCCCCCCACTGCGTCGCGGATCGCCACGCTCGCAGCGGCCACGCGATCGCCCTGTTTTGAGGCAAAAAACGTTGCATCGACTGCGGCGTGGCCGTCGCTCGACCCGCGCGCCGCGTTGATGTGCACCGATGGCATCCCGCAGTCGCCGACGGTGATCCACGACACTTCGCGGCCCTCGTAGAACGCCGTCGTGCCCACGGACGGATCGGTCAGCCACTGGCCGTCATCGACGATCGCGTAGCTGTGCTCTCCCGGCGGCAAGTCGAACGCGGCGACCCGCCACCCGTCGGCGCGCTCGGCGGGCAGCAGCGTCCCCGGGCGCGACCAGCCGCTCCAGCTCGACACGATTTCGACCTGCGCGCGCGCACTCGAAGCGTGGTGCCACACGGTGCGGGCGCAAGACCGCCGCGGGATGGCGTCCGCAGGGGCGGCATCCGTGCGGCACCCGGCCGCCACCGCCGCGCCGAGCGTGGCGGCGAGGGCGAGGGCGCGCCTATTCGGCGAGCTCGACGCCGGTCGCGTCGATTTCGAGCGCTGCACCGACCGCCTCCATCTCGTCGCACTCGTGGCCGTCTTTGGTCAGAACGACCGTGCCCTGCACCCGCGCGCGCTTGCCGGCGCTCGTGGTCGGAACGAAGAACGCGTGGCCGTGCATGCGCACCGTGGCGTCGGTCCCCTCATCGCGAATCGCGAGCCAGCAGCCCTGCTCCTGACAGACGCGCGTCACCTTGCCCTGCGCGACGATCGTCTTGTTTTTAAAGGCCGCGGGGCTCCTGGCGATCTCGGCGAGGCGGGCGATCGGCGACGGACCGATGGCCTTTCCGAACGTGGTGGGCGCCGCCTTCGCAGGCAGCGCGTCGGGCGCCTCCGCGCGCTGCTGGGGGGCCTCGCCCGCGCCGTTGCAGGCGAGAGCCAGTACACAAGCCGCGAGCGTCGGTCGCATGCCCCAACCGCTAGCACAGGCCGCAGCGCGCGGGCGCATGTTAGGCTCCCGCCGGCCGACTTCCCGCATGAGCCGCCTGTCCAAACCCAGCCATGCGTGGCTCGCCGTCGCGATTCTGCTCGCGGGCGCCCTCGTGTTTCTGCCCGCGGTGCGCGCGCCTCTGTGGCTCGACGATTACGTGCAGGCCTCGATGGTGGACGGCTCGTTTCCGGCGGCCAGGGGGCCGACGGGGCTGTACGATTTTGTTGGCGACGACGATCGCAAGGCGCTCATGGACCGCGGCATTTTGCCGTGGTGGAGCAATCCCCGGCTCAAGGTGCGGTTCTTCAGGCCGCTGTCGAGCGCGCTGCTGTTCGCGGAGCACCGCCTGACGTCCCACGCGCCGCTGCCGCTTCATCTCGCCTCGCTCGCGTGGTGGGCGGCGGCTGTGCTCGCAGCGCGCAGCCTCTACCGGCGCGTGCTGCCCGAGCGGGCTTCGACCCTCGCGATGGCGGTGTTCGCGCTCGCGCCATGCCACGCACTGCCCCTCGCGTGGGTCGCCAACCGCGAAGTGCTGATGTCGCTGGCGTTTGGCGCCGCGGCGCTGGGACTGCTGGCGCGCTCGCGGACGGCGCCGACGTGGGGCGGCTTCCTTGGCGCGACCGCGCTGTTTTCGCTGTCGCTGGCGAGCGGCGAGTACGGGGTGTGCTTTGGCGGCTACGTGCTCGCGTTCGAGCTTTCGCGGCCCGGTTCGCGCTGGAAGAAGCTCCCCGGACTGCTCGCGTTCGCGCTCCCGGCCGCCGCTTACCTGTCCGTGCGCGCCGCGCTGCACTACGGCGCGGCGGGGTCGGGGTTTTATCATGATCCGCTGCGCACCCCGGGCGCGTTCCTGCAGGCCGCGCCGCGGAGGCTGATCACCCTGCTGGCCGACGGATGGCTCACCGCGAACGCGGACGACTGGGCCTCGGAGGCGCCGCTGTGGCTGCTCGCGGCGCTGCTGGCCTGCGCCCTGCTGTTCTTCGCGCGACCGCTGCGCACGGCGATGCGCGCGGCCGGCGCGCCCGCCCAGCGCGATCTGCGCTGGCTCGCGGCGGGCTCGTTGCTGGCGCTCGTGCCCGTGCTCGCGGCCGCGCCGTCTTCCCGATTGATCGCGGTGAGCGTGCTGGGGACTGCCCCGCTGGTGGCGGCGCTCATCGACCACGCGTGGCTGTCCGGCGCGGCCTCGGTGCTCCCCGATCAGCGCTTGCGCCTCGCTGCGATCGCGCTTGGATTTCTGCATCTCGTGCATGGGCCGGCCATCTCGTGGTTTACGTCGCGCGCGCTCCAAGCCACGAGCGTCGAGTCGGCCGCGAGCGCCCGGTGGCTGCGCGATCGCATCGGCGACACTTCGGCCGCCAGCGTCGTGGTGACGCGCGCCGCGTGGCAGTCGGTCGGGCCGCTCGCGGTCGATCCGCCGAGGGTGCCGGCGCGCTGGCGCGTGCTCGTGATCGCGCGCCATGCCCTCGCTTTGCGCACAAATGACCGCACCCTCGAGGTCGTGATCCCCAGAGGCGAAGGCTTCTATCCTGCCGGCTCGAACGATCTGTTTCGCAGCGACGACGACCCCATCCGCACCGGCGACGAGGTCGACGTGCCCGGCATGCACGTCACGGTCGTCGACGCCGGAATCAGCGGCCCGGCGCGCATGCGCTTCGTGTTCGACCGCAGCCTCGACGACCCTTCGCTCACGTGGGTCGCGCAGACCGCGGCGACGTACAAGTCGTCGTCGCCCCCGGGCGTGGGCTTCGGCGCGCGGCTCGATCCCTGACGCCCGCCCGGTGTTCAGGCGTGTGAACATGGGTGTTCAGGCGTGTGAACATGGGTGTTCAGGCGTGTGAACATGGGTGTTCAGGCGTGTGAACATGGTTTGCGGGGCGCTTGAAGGTTGCGCGCGATGGCCCCGACAGATCGCTGGCACGAGGCCCGACCCGGGTTCATAGTGCGACCGGCTCGCCCGGGACTTCTATGTTTCTCCACTCCGCCTCTGCCACGTCCATGCACTCGCGGCGCGATCTCGTGCTCGCGGCCTGCCTCGCGGCGACGGCCGGCTTCGTCAATTCTGCGGGGTTTTTGCTGATCGGCTCGTTTACCTCGCATGTCACCGGCAACGTCGGCCGGCTCGCCAGCGATCTCGCCGCCGGGGAGCTGAACGCCGCGGCTGCGGCCGCCACGATGGTCGCGTCGTTTTTCGGCGGAGCGTTCGTCTCGAGCGTGGCCGTCGAGAGTCAGTTCTACCGGTCCCGCCGCCACGCGTGCGCGGTCGCGCTGGGCCTCGAGGCGGCCCTGCTGCTCTTGTTCATGGTGCTCGCGCGTCTCACGCAACCGAGCCATCCGCGCCTGCAGGACGCCGAGGCGCTGCTGCTGTGCGCGGCGATGGGCATTCAAAACGGGCTGGTGACCCGCACGTCCCGGTCGGTGGTTCGATCGACGCACCTCACCGGCGCGATCACCGATCTCGGCATCGAGGCGGCCCGCTGGTTTCGCTTTGGGCGCGGTCAGCTCGGCGCGCGCGTTCACCTGCCGCTCGCCACGGGCGCGAATCTGCCCGAGCGGCCGTCGGCGCACCGCATCGCCATGTCGGCGATCCTCGTGGCCGGCTTCATGGGCGGGGGCATCGCCGGCGCGGTGGCCGCGCTTCACCTGCGCCACCTGACGATGCTGCTGCCGGTCGTCGCGCTCCTCGCGACCGCCGCGTTCGCGGCGTGGCCGGGCAGGGAGCCCGCGGGCCAGTCCGGCGAGCCGGCCCCGTAGCGCCCTGTCACCAAAGTCTCCGCTACCGGGAACTTGGCCTCGCCGGCGCTGTCGCACGACATAGCAACGCCGCGAGCGTCGCGCCGGAGCCTCTCCACCATGCCGCTGAACTATGCTCATTATGCTGCCTTTGGCGCGGTCGCCCTCTTCGTCGGAGGCGTCGTGGCGGCTGCCCGCCATAACGCCGAGCAGCGTGAGCAGGCTGCTCCGCCGAAACCGGCGTCGATCGTGCCGATGGCGTGGCCGCGCGACGTGCTCGTGACGCCGCGCCAGAAGCCGTCGCCGCCGGTGAGCCTCACTGCTTCCGACGGCACGGGGCTCAAGCTGCTGAGGCTCGACGCGCGCGCGGTGCTGTCGGACCCGCTCGCGTTCACCGAGCTTCATCTGACGTTCCAAAACCCCCGTCAGCAGACGATCGAAGGCCAGTTCTCGATCACGCTTCCGCCCGGAGCCACCGTCAGCCGGTTCGCCATGAAGGTCGGCGACGTGTGGCAGGAGGGCGAGATGGTGGAGCGCCAGGCGGCGCGCCGAGCGTACGAAGACTTTCTGCATCGCAAGCAGGATCCGGCGCTCCTTGAGCAGGCCGCCGGCAACCAGTTTCAGGCGCGCGTTTTTCCCATCCCCGCCACCGGCGTCAAAGAGCTCATCGTCGCCTTCACGCAGGAGCTCGCGGGCCGCGCCGATTACGCGCTGCCGCTGCGCGGAATGCCGGAGATCGCGCAGCTCGACGTGGCGCTGTCGCTCGCGAGCTCGGGGGCCGTCGCCCGGCAGCTCCATCAGCAGCGGGTCGTGCCCACCGAAGACTTCGTCTACGAGCCTGCCGCCGCCCGTCCTACGCAGGGGCTCCGAAGCGGGGAGCTGGTGCTCGCGCGCGTTTACCCGGTGATCGATGACGCGCCCGATCCGATGACCTCCGCGGTGGTGCTCTTCGACACGAGCGCGTCGCGCGCGCTTGGTTTCGAGGACCAGCTCGAGCTGCTCGCGAGCTTCGCGCGCGACCTCGCCCTGCGCGGCGGACCGCAGACGCCGCTGACCGTGGCGTGCTTCGACCAGGCCGTGACCGAAGTGTTCTCGGGAAACGCATCCGAGTTCGGCGCACCCTCGCTCGAGCGCATTCGGCAGCGCGGCGCGCTCGGGGCCTCGAATCTGGGGGCCGCGCTCGCATGGGCCGGTCCGCAAGCGAAGGCGCGCGGACTCAGTCGCGTGGTGTTCATGACCGACGGCGTGCCCACCGCGGGCGAGACAGAGGCCGACAAACTCGCGGCCGTCGCCGCAGACCTCAAGAGCGCCGGCGTCTCCCGCCTTGACGCCCTCGCGGTTGGCGGGCTCCGCGACGAGGCGCTGCTGCGACGGCTCGTCACTTCCGGGCTGCCCCGCGACGGGGCGGTCCTCGATGGTCGCCTCTCGCCCGCGTCGATCGCGCGCCGCCTCGGCGCCGCT
The DNA here is from genome assembly GCA_947473045.1 of Myxococcales bacterium. Lineage (GTDB taxonomy): Bacteria > Myxococcota_A > Polyangia > Polyangiales > Polyangiaceae > JANYHY01. The sequence continues at coordinate 108,953 of CANJCO010000001.1, forward strand.
ACGCGCTCGCACCTCGCCGTCACGGTTCCCGGAGCGACGTGGTCGTTTCCTAAGGAGCTTGGCGGCGTGCAGTCGGGTGACGAAGTGCTCGTCTACGCGCAAGTGCCCGAAGGTCAGCCAGTGAGCGTGTCGGTGGGCGGCGCTCCGCTCAAGCTCGACCTCGAGAGCGTCGATCGCCCGCTGCTCGAGCGGGCGTTTACGCAGGCAAAGATCGCCTCGCTCCTCGACGCCGAGCGCCACGGCGCGCCCGCCTCCACCAAAGCCGCGATCGTCGACCTGTCGCTGCGCTACCGGGTGATGAGCCCCTACACTTCGCTGCTCGTGCTCGAGACTGACGCTGACTACGCGCGGTTCAAAATCGATCGAAACGCGCTCGCCGATTTGATGGTCGTCGACGGCGGACGACTGATCGCGAAAAAGCGAGCCTCGGCGCGCGACTTTCGTCTGCCACCGAAGGGTGAGGCCGCGGAGCGGGCCGGCGAGCAGGAGGGCGTCGCTCGATCCGCGTCGGCCGCGTCGGCCGCGGCGGCTGACGATCCGACGAGCGCCCGTGGCAACGCGTGGGGCGAGGCCATCGGAGACGCGCTCGGCGCGGGCGGACTCGGCCTCTCCGGCGCCGGCGAAGGTGGCGGAGGGGCTGCTGGCGAAGACGGCGAAATCGGACTGGGCGTCGTCGGGGCCTTGACCGCCGGGGGCGGCTCCGCGGGCCCCGGGGCACCTGCTGCCACTGCAACGCAAGGGTCAGCACAAGGCTTCGGGTCGGGCCACGGCCGACTCCTCGGCGCGCCGTCGGGACTCATCGAACCCGGTCCGGAGGCAGACGAGCGGCCGGCCCGCGCGATCGAAAAGCCCCACGCGGCCGACCCCTACGAAGGCAGCTTCAAGACTGTAATGAACCTCCTCGCACGCCACGACGCCGCGGGAGCGCTCGCGGTGGCGCAGGCGTGGAACGTGCGCGCTCCGGGCGACGTGCTCGCGCTCGTGGCGCTGGGCGAAGCGCGCGAGGCGCTCGGCGACGCCGAAGGCGCGGCGCGGGCCTACGGCTCCCTGATCGACCTCTTCCCCGGGCGCGCCGATCTCCGCCGCTTCGCAGGCGCGCGCCTCGAGCGCGTACGCGAGTCGGGCGCGCTGGACCTCGCGCTCGACACCTTCGAAAAGGCCGCCCTCGAGCGCCCCGACCACCCCGAGAGCCATCGGCTGCTCGCGTTTGCGTGGCTGCGAAAAGGCAACTGCGAAAAGGCGTTTGCCGCAGCGAAGCTCGGCGCGCAGAGGCAGTATCCGGCCGGTCGCTTCAGGGGCGCGGCGCGCATCTTGAGCGAAGATCTGGGGCTCATCGCCGCCGCGTGGATCAAGGCCGAGCCCGCCCGCAGCGCCGAGATCGCCGCCATGCTACGCCTCGCCGGTGGCCAGCTCGAAAACGCGCCGTCGCTGCGCTTCGTGCTTAACTGGGAGACCGACGCCAACGACGTCGACTTTCACATCTTCGACGATCAGGGCGGGCATGCGTTCTACGCGACCCCTGCGCTTCCGAGCGGCGGCGAGCTCTACGCCGACGTCACGACAGGCTACGGCCCGGAGTGCTTCACGATCCGCAACACGCCCGCCAAACGCCCGCGCCGCTACACCCTTCAGGCCAACTACTATTCGCGCGGCCCGATGGGCTACGGCATGGGCAAGCTCGAGATCATCGAGCACGACGGCCGAGGCGGACTCACCTTCGAAGACCGCCCGTTCGTCGTGCAGACCGATCGCGCGTTCGTCGACCTGGGATCGGTGACGCGCTAGTCACGTTCAGGCGTGTGAACACGCGTGTTCAGGCGTGTGAACACGGGTGTTCAGGCGTGTGAACATCCATTTAGGCGGCGACGCGCGCCCGAAGGCTCATCGCGGGCTTTTCGATGAGCACGTGCAGTACGTATGACAGGGCGAGCGACGCGCCCATCGCGAGCGCCACTGCGCTCACCCACACGGCCTCGACCGGCACCTGCGCCCGGATGAGCGCGCGGGAGGCCGGCGCGACGACCCCGTGAATCAGCGGGATGTGCACCAGATACACGCCGTAGCCGAGGGTCGCGATGCGCCGAAAGACGTGCGCGGACAGAAAGCGGTGCACCACGCCGTCGCCGTGCAGCAGCAGCAGCCCGACGCACACGTACAGGACCGACGTGACGGTTCCCCAGGCGTAGATGTGCGCGAGCTGCAGGTCGCCGCCGCCAAAGAGGGCCGGCTGAAGCAAAAACCACAGGCAGGCGAGCGCCGGCAACTGAAGCGCCGCGCGGTTGCGCGGGGACTGCAGCCAGGGGCCCACGCGCGCCCCGTGCCGCTGATGAATGAGCGCGAGGATGATGCCCGCGAACAGGGTGTCGAAGCGCGTGTACGTGCGAAAATAGATGGCGCCGTAGAGCTCCAGATCGTTCCACGGCGCGCCCTTGTAAAAGATGACGAGCCGCACCACGAGCGCGCTCAGCCACAGCGCCCCGAGCAGCCCGAACCGCGCCCTGTCGCCTTTCATGCGCGCGAGCGCGAAGAACAGCAGCGGCACCACCAGATAAAACTGCTCCTCGAGGGCCAGCGACCAGCCCCAGAACATGACCACCTCGGTGGGCAGCAGCGGCAGGAAGTTCGTGAGATACGCGAGCTCCATCGGCAGATGCCTGCGCTGCGCAGCCGTGAGGCCGCGAATCAACGCGAGCGCCGCGATCACCACGTAATAGGCGGGAAACGTGCGCAGCATTCGCCGCAGGTAAAACCGTCGCAGCAGCTGCGTGCGCTCGCGAAACGTTGCGCGCGCCGGCGCTCCGTCGGCTCCCGCCGCGTCGGCGTCGCCCACCGATCGCAGCAGGATCGAGCCGATGAGAAAGCCGCTGAGCACAAAGAAGCAGTCCATCCCAAAGAAGATCGTCATCGAGCCCTGCACCCACGTCTGCGTCAGCGGCAGCCGCTCGATGAACGCGAGCACTTCGGTCACGTGGTACTGCACCACGGTGATCACGGCGACGACGCGCAGCCCGTGCAGGGTCGGGTAGCGGTTGTCGAGCAAGTCGAGCGACAGCGCGCGCGCGAGCGAAAAGGGGCGGCCCGGATCGGGATTGGCGCTCGTTTGTGCGGCCTCGGCGGTCATGGGATCGCGCGCAGACTACAGCCGGCAACGCCCCGCAGCGCAGCGGAAACCAGCATTCTTTACGCGCCCCTGTCGCGATGGCGTGCGCCCGCGTCCGCGCGATCGTGTAGCTCTGGGGTCCACAAGCGCATGCGAAGCCCGTGCATGTCGAACCCCCCCGCGGTGAGCCGTCGGCCGCTGCGCTACCGAACGCGCATCGCTGCGGGGCTGCGGCTGCCGTGCGCGCTCGCCGTGGCCTTCGCGACCTCCCTCGTGACGCCAGCCGCGGGGGCCGCGCCGGACGCTCCGCCCGCTCCGCCCGCGCCCGCGCCGCCGGAGGGTGTGCTCGCGCCGCGGTTGATCGACGGCCCTTCTGTTGCCTATCCCGACGGGGCCGCGGGCGACGCCGTGGTGCTGCTGACGCTCACCGTCGGCGTTGACGGTAGCGTTCACGCGGCGACCGCCGCCGCGCCGAACCTGCCGTTTTCCGCGTTGGCCGAGCAGGCTGCGCTCGCGTTTCGGTACGAGCCCGCCACGCGCGCCGGAAAGCCGGTCGCGTCGCGCATTCGCATCGAAATAGCGTTCCACGCTCCGGTGACCGCCCCGGTCGCGCAGGCGCTCCCTGCGCCCGCGCCGCCGCCGCCGGCCGCCGGCAAGCCCGTCGCAGAGGGCGCGCAGGACGTCACCGTGCGCGGCGCCCACGTCGACCCGTCGCGGTCGGTGTCGCTCTCGCGGGCGGAGGTGCGGCAAATTCCGGGGACGTTCGGAGACCCGTTTCGCGCGCTCGAGATCATGCCGGGCGTTACGCCGATTGTGTCGGGGCTGCCGTTCTTCTTCGTGCGCGGCGCCCCTCCCGGCGACGTTGGCTACTTTCTCGACGGCATCCGCGTGCCCTATTTGTTTCACGTCGGCGCCGGTCCGTCGGTGGTGCACCCCGGCCTCGTCGATCGCGTCGACCTGTATCCCGGCGGATACCCGGCGCGCTTCGGCCGTTTCAGCGGCGGCATCGTCTCGGGTGAGACTCTGCCGCCTCCCGCCGAGGCGCGCGGCGAGCTCAACGTGCGGCTGTTCGACGCCGGCGCGCTCGTTGACGCGCCGTTCGACAAGGGCAGGGGAGAGGTGCTTTTGGGAGGTCGCTACTCCTTTACGGCGGCCGCCCTGTCGCTGCTGTCTCCCAGCACTGTGCTCAACTACTGGGACTATCAGGCGCGCGTCGGCTACGACCTCACGCCGCGCGATCGCGTCAGCGTCTTTGCGTTCGGCGCCCTCGACTTTCTGGGCCAAAAGACCGCCACCGACACGACCACCCTGTTTGGCACCCAGTTTCACCGGGTCGATGCGCGCTACGACCGCCGCCTCGCCGCCGACGGCGTGATGCGGACTGCCCTCATGGCCGGAGAGGACCTCACCGAAATATCGGCAGGGCGCCAGATCCGCGACCGACTGGTCGGCTTGCGAACCGACGTCGCGTGGCGCCTGTCGCCGTCTGCGCTCGCGCGCGCCGGCACCGACGTGCAGGTCGACGCGTATGACATCCTGCTGGGCCCGAACGATCTGTCGGCGGCGGCCGCGAAGATCGCCAGCCTGTTTCCCACGCGAAGCGACCTCACCGTGGGCATGCGCGGCGACGTCGTGCTCAAGGTCACGCCGGCCTTCGAAGTCACGCCCGGATTGCGGCTCGATCTCTACAGCTCCGAGGGGGCGACGGCGATCGGCATCGATCCGCGCCTGTCGACCCGCACAGCGATCAACAAGAGCGCCCGCGTGCTGGCCTCGATGGGCCTCGCGCACCAGCCGCCGTCGTTCGTCATTCCCGTGCCGGGATTTGCGCCTGGAGGGCTGAGCGGCGGCCTGCAAACGGCGGTGCAGCAGTCGCTCGGAGTCGAGGTCGATCTCGGGCAGAGCACGACCGCGACGGCGACAGTGTTTCACAACGGCTTCTTCAACTTGAGCGACGCCCTCAGCGTGACCCAGCCCGTGGCCACCGGGTGTCCGCCAGGCTCGTTTCCGGACGACTCGATTTCCGGCGATCGCGGCACTCAGCCGTCGGGCAACGCGCGCAGTTGCAAGCCGCCGTTCCCCGCGGGAACCGTGGGCCCCGACAACACCGGAGGCGGCGGCGGGCAGGGCAACTCCCAGCAGGCCTCCGCCCTGTCGACGCGCGCGACCGGCAACGCGTACGGGGTCGAGCTGTTTCTCAAGCGCAAGCTCACGAGCCGCGTGGGAGGCTTCCTTTCGTACACGCTGTCGCGGTCCACGCGCACGGCGAGCGGGCAGGAGTTCATCGCGTCGTTCGATCGCACACACGTGCTGAACGCGGCGCTGGCCTTCGACCTCGGCCGCAACTGGCGCGCCGGCACGCGCGTGACGTTCTATACGGGGCTGCCGAAGGCTCCCGATCCGACTACCAACGCCACGCGCCTCGACCCCTTTTTCAGGCTCGATTTGCGCATCGAAAAGCGCTGGAACCTCGCCCACGGAAAGTGGCTGTCCGCCGTGGCCGAATGGATGAACGCGACGCTGAGTAAAGAGTCGATCGGCACGAGCTGCACGCTCGGCGGTTGTCAGGAGACGAAGGTGGGACCGATTACGATTCCGAGCCTGGGCGTCGAGGGAGGATTCTGATGAACAGTCGTCTGCCATTTCGTGGGTGGCCCCTGGCCTTTGTGCTGCTGGGCGCGTGCGTGTCGAACGCCGGAAACACGCCGGGTCCGGCGCCAGCGTGCGACGGGCCCTGTCAGGACGCGATCGCCCTGCGGGCAGTGCGCGAGGCCATGAAGACGGCCTACAACCGCATGCTCACCGGCAACGACGCCGGGCCGCAGGACGAGACTTCGCCGTGCCCCCTCGGCGGACAAATTCACGTGTTCGGGAGCGCGACCTCGAACGCGGCGCAGGGGGCCACGCGCGTCAGCCTCAGCTACGTCTTCGATCGCTGCAAGTTCGCCAGCGTCGACACCGAGCCCACCCGCAACTACTCGGTCACCCTGACCGGCACCATCGCCGAAGACGGCACGCTCGCCGTGCAACCGACCGCCACGACGTCGCTCATTTTGAAGAGCGACGCGCTCGACGTCGCGGGCTCCGTCGGTGTGCCGGCGGTCGACTATTCGGCCGCCGCGTGCGCGCTGGCGATCGGTCAAAACGGCAATCAGCTCTCCGGCACCCTCTGCGGGCGCGTGGCGGGCGTGACGCTGTAGCGGTCTTCGCCCTGATTACAGGGCCTTTTCGACGAGGCGCTCGAGCTCGGCGCCGTCGGTGATGCCCTGACGCACGGCGACGATGGCGCCCGTGCGCGAGATGACGACGAGCGTAGGAAGCGCATTGGCGCCGTACGCGCGCGCCGCGGCTCCCGTGCGGTCGAAGGCGATCGGGTAGGCGTAGCCGTGCTTCATGATGAACGGCGCGGCGAGCCCGTCGTCCTCGCTCGTGTCGATGCCGACGACCACGAGCCCCTTGTCGCGGTAGCGCGCGAACACCTTGTCGACGATGGGCAGCTCGGCCCGACAGGGAGGGCACCAGGTGGCCCAAAAATCGAGGATGACGGCCTTTCCCTTGAGGCTCGCGAGCGACACGGTCGCGGGCGGCGCCTCCGGCGGCGTGGCGAGAGCTGCTGCGTTGTACACGAGCTCGACCGTGAAATTCGGCGCCGCCTGGCCGGACGCGCCCGAGCCGGACCCGAGCACCCGCGGCAGCCACGCGAAGCCGACGAGCAGCGCGAGCACCACCGCCGCGATGGCGATCGGGTAGACCGCGCCCTCCTGCTTCGACGCCTGCGACATGGGCTTTGTGTCTAGCATGCCCGCCGCGTCAGGCCTTCGACGTCTGCACGCCGAGCTCGCGCGCGCGCTCCCGCGCTTCGTGCTCGGAAGTGTCGCTCGGGTTGGGCAGCCGAATCGAAAATAGCGCGCCGCCGAGCGCAGGGCCCGCCGACACTTCGATGCTCCCCCCGTGCTCGACGACGATCTTCTTTACGATCGCGAGGCCGAGGCCGGTGCCGTCGCTCTTGGTCGTGAAGTAGGGGTCGAAGATTCGCTCGCGCTCGCTCGGCGCCACGCCCGGGCCGCTGTCCTCGACTTCGATGCAAGCGCCGCCGCGCGCGTCGCCGCGGGCGCGCACCACCACCTTGCCGGCGGCGGTCGCGTCGACGCCGCGAATCGCCTGCACGGCGTTGCGTACGAGGTTGACCACCACGCGCCGCAGCATTTGCCGATCGACGGCGATGGGAATCGACTCGGTCGGCACCTCCCAGGAGACTCCCACATTCGACGCCCCGGCAGGCGCGTCCGCCTCCGCGGCGTCTTCGAGCACGCCGTCGGAGTAGGCGCTGGCGTCCTCGAGGTGGCCGAGCTGGTCGCTGCAGTCGCGCATGAAGTCGCACAAATCAGCGCGCTTCAAGTCGACATGGGGCAGCCGGGCGAACGCGGAGAAATCACCGACCAGCCTGCGCAGCGTGCCGACCTCCTCTTCGACGATCTCGAGAGTGGTGTCGAGCAGGGCGCGGTACTTGCGGTCGTCTCCCGGATATTTTCGGTGGCACTCCTGCACAGCGAGCTGAATGGGGGTGAGCGGGTTTTTGATCTCATGGGCGAGCCGCTGCGCCATTTCCTGCCAGGCCCCGACGCGCTGCAGAAACTCGATGCGCGCCTGCGATCGCTGCATTTCGCCGAGCATCCCGTTGAACGTGGAGGCGAGGTCGGTGAGCTCGTCGGAGCCCGTCACCGGCACGCGAACGTCGAGGTCGCCCCGCCCCACGAGCTCGATTGCGCGCGCCAGCCGGTTGATGCGGGTGGTCACGCCCCGCGCGAGCACGATGCCGCTCACGAGGGTGAGCGCGATGGTCAGCGAGAGCAGCAGGGCAAAGGCGCGCACGTAGCCCCCGTAGAGGTCGGCCCGCGAGGCCTCGATCTGGTGGTATTTCGCTACGACGTCGCCGCCGGACTCCAGCTCGTCGAGGCGCTTGCGATCGACGGCGAACGTCGCCGTGAGGGTGAGCGATCCGCCGCTGCCGACCGGCCGCGTGACGCTCAGGCTGCGCTCCGATTTCTCATCGACCCGGCTGCCGCGATCGCGCTTCGCCAGCGGGCCGCTTTCGCCCGCCACTTCGACTGCGACCAGCTCGGGAAACCTCGGAAAGAGCGCGTCGAGGCGGGCGGAGGCGCGCGCGGCGTCGCCAGCCTTCGCTGCGTCGGCCAGCGCTTCGTCGGCGGCCAGCGCGTCGGTCTCGTGCCGCATGTCGGCCTTGATGGCCGTCACGTAGTCTTTGTAGAGCGACAGCCCGCGGTCGAGCTGCTGGCCCACTTCGGGGTTGAACCACACGGCCGCCGCGCGCGAAAACATGGAGTCAGCGAGAAAAATGGCCGCCACGAGGGGCAGGATCGCCGTGACAAAGATCGCCGCAGCGAGGCGGCGCTCTGATTTTCCGGGCATGCGCAGCAGCACGCGACGCAGTCTATCAGGGCGGATCGAAACTCTGGCATCCTGCGCGCCGATGAAGACCGCGTCCCGTATGTCCGTGCTGCCTCTGCTTGCCCTGCTGCGCTGCTCGTCGTCGTCGCCGGCGGCCACGTCGCCCGCGTTCGTGGCGCCGCCCGCGAGCGTGGTGGTCGACGACGGCTCAGCTGTAAAGATTCGTCGCGAGGCGTTCGTGATCGACGGCTTCAAAGCGCCGCCCAACCCGAAGACTGGCGCGGTCACGCCGCCGGAGCTCAACCGGGTGCGCGTGGTGCGCTACCGCGTCGACGCGGACCCGCCGAGACCCGCCCGCGCCGTGTTCATCATGATGCCGGGCTTTCTCGGCGGCGCGGGATCGCTCGACGGCGCGGCGCGCGCGATGGTGCGCCGCAGCACTGCCACAGATGCGATCGAAGCGTGGGCCATCGACCGTCGCTCGAACCTCCTCGAAGACACCCACGGGCTCGACGTGGCCGAGGTGACCCGCGATGCGTCGCAGGCGACCAGCTATTACTTCGACGGCGCGACCGTCGCGGGCAAGTCGTTCGAGGGGTTTCACTCCGGCTCGGCCGACACTTACGCGAGCGAGTGGGGGCTCGCGACCACGATCGGCGACCTTCAGGCGATCGTCGCGCTCGTGCCCGCGGCCGACCGCGCCAGCCGCATTGTGCTGCTCGGCCACTCGCTCGGCGGCGCGATCGTCGAGGAGTACGCCGCGTGGGACTTCGGGGGACTGGCCGGCGCGAGGAACCTCGCGGGGCTCGTGCTCGTCGACGGCGTGGCGGGAGGCGAGGGCGCCGCGCAGCCGGCGATGGACGAAAACGCCTACGCCAACGGCGCGCCGCAGAGCGCCGGCGCGTTCGGTCCGCAGCCCGGCGTCGAGACCGACATTCGCGGCGGCAGCGTGTTCACCACCCTGCCGTTTCTCGGAACCAAGGCCTACGTCGTCTCGGAATATGTCTCGATTTTGGCGCGAACCGCCCCCGACGCCGTGGCCGTCGACGCGACCCGCGACGGGCTGCTGTCGGTGCTGCTCGGTCAGTCTCCGATGCCGAAGCTCACGAACCGCGCGGCCTTCGGCTTCGCCTTCGACGTGAAATCGTGCGGGCTGCAAATTGCAGCGATTTCGTGCGGGGAGGGCAAGGCTGGGGCGATCACCGAGTACGACAGCGTGCTGGGTGGCAAGCTCTCGCACCCGTCGGACGTGAGCGCGACGTACGCGTGGACGGCGTTCGACCAGACCTCCCCGCACGAAAACACGTCGATCGATGACGCTGCGCGCGCCTGGTACGAAGGGCCCGGCCTCAATTTCGCGGAGTGGTATTTTCCGCAGCGCCTGTCTATCGACGCGCAGGCGGCCCGCACGCTGAACGCGAAGCCGGGTGACTGGCGGGTCGACAAATACGGTTTGCTCGCGAGCCGGGGCAGCGAGATCGACGTGCCGATCTTCGCCGTGGGCTCGGTGGTCGCCGCGTCGGCCAGCGCCTATGACGGCATCAAGGCGTTTGCAGGACCCATCGGACCGGGTCGCCCTCAGGCCGGCAAGCCGCGAACGGACCCGGACGCGTTCTCGACGCTGATTCTTCCTACCCTGACGCACATCGACTGGGTCGTCGGCACCGACGCGAGCGGTTCGCCGGTGGGCCGCTACTACGACGCGCTCTACGCTTTCGCGATGAAGTCGACGCCCGCGGGAGGCGTCACGGTCGCTGTCACGAAGTAGGCTGATTTCAGGGCGCTCAAGGTTCTGCGCGGGCTGCCGTTCTTCCTGGCCGATGAGGATCGATGCGCTGACGACCGCTTATCAGGGCATGCAGTCGGCGACCGAACGCCTGAACTCGGCCGGCGGGCGCATCGCGCAGGCGCGCCCCGACGAAGACCTCGCGGGCGACATCGTCGACCTCAAGGTGGCCGGCATCCAGATGCGCGCGTCTACCGCGGTGGCGAAGACCGCGAGCGAGATGATGGGCACGCTGCTCGACATGTTCGGCTGAGGTCGGGCCTCAGGGGCCCCACCACATCAGCTCGTGCGTCTGCGCCGCGCCCCGGTGCGTGAGGGTGATCACGAGCTTGTCGCCGTCGGCGGCGAGCTGGGGCTCGGGCTGCGCGTCGGCTGCAAAGTGGGCGGCCTTGACGAAGCCGCTCTTTGCCATCCAAAACACGTGAAGTCCGCCTTTGCCGCGGCCCGCGAGCACCACCATTTTGCCGCCGCCGACGAGCTTGAAGTCGAGCCACGCGAGCTCATACGCCGCGAAGCGCTCGGGCGTTGGAAAGTGCTCGCCGACGTCGCGCAGCTCGGGGAGGTGCGCCTTGAGGTACTTGAAAAACAAGTCGTAGCTGACCCGCTTGGTGATGCGGGGCAAGGCGCGATCGGCAGGGGCTACAACCTCGAGACCGGCCGGCTCGAACATGGCCTCAACATGCGCGCGGTAGCGCTCGGCGAGGCCCGCGCGGGGGAGCCCGCCAGCATCGAACGCGTCGTCGGCGAGCGACTTCAGCCACCAGTGAAGCACCGAAACATCGGCCTCTCCGGCCGGCGAGACGAGGCGCACCACGCTCTCGAAGAGGGGAGCCCGCACGCCCCAAACGCCGCCGCGCGCGCGCACGATGCACGCGCCGACGTAGGCCGCGCCATGCACGACGACGTTGAAGAGCTCGCAGTCGGCGGTGCCGAGGCCGCCCTTGGCGATCAGCGCGTCGCGCCACCCGCGCGTCATCGCCGCGCCCAGCCTGTGAACGCTCTCGCCGCTGAAATCGAGGCCTGGATCGCGACCAAACACGCCGTGCGCCATGCCCGCGAACACCCGCGCCGCGTCGGCGAGGTGGGCCGGCAGCGCAGGGTTTGCACCGGGATTCGCGTCGGTTTTTCGGGCCCGCGGCAGGTCGGCGGCAACCTCCGGCGGATACAGCGGGAGGAAAACCTCCGCGAACAATGACTCGGCGGTGATCGTCATGACGATCGCGGTGATATACGTCATCGGGACGTGCTTACCCGCGACATTCGCTTCGAAGGCTGGACGACCGAGTCGTGGAAGCGATTCTTCGATCTGTGGAAGCCGCGCGCCGCCCCTGAAGCCGAGGCCACGCGGCCCCGCGGCGGCGTCATCGCGCTGCATGAGGCCGGCAAAGTGCGAAAGCTCTTGCATACGCGAAGGGGCAGGCTCGAACCCTGTCCCTGGCCCCTGCCGCTGCAGGAGCTCGCTTCGCAGCACGAGGCGAGCTGGGCGCTGTCAGCCGAGACAGGCGCCCTCGAAGCGATCATGGAGCAGTTCGGCGCCCGCGCGCGCAGGTCGGACGATATGCTTTCGCAGTCGCTCCTCCTTGTCGCGATTGTGCGGGAGCTCATGGCGGAAGGCCGCATCGAGAGCTGGCCCAACCGCCTGCGCGCCGTGCCGATCCCGAGCGAAAACGTGGCGCGCCGCGCGCTCGACGCTGTCTGCGCCGACGGTCACGCGATCGCCCTCGGCGTGTTCAACGGCGGCGAGCTGTGGACTTCGATCACCCTCCGGCGCACGGGCCCGGGCTTCGATGTCATCGCCGGCCCCGAAGCGCTGCGCGACGCGATGGGCGTGCTGTCGAGCGACTGGCGGCGCGACTACCGTCACCTCGCGCGGGCCGTCGAAGATCACTACGCGCCGCTGGCGCTCGGATGCTTCGTCGAGCTCGATCAATTTCGCGATTTGCAAGTCGACACGCGCCAGGGCGCATGGAGCCGCGCGATCGCGTTGCGCGACGTGATCGTGAGCCCCATGCCCGCCGCGATCGGTCTCGCGGTGGGCGTCGACGGCGCGCGCTATGCGGCGTCGAAGCTGGCGCGGGTGGCCCGAAGGGTCGACTGGCTGGGCCTCGCCGAGCCGGCGATGGCTGCGCTTCGCGAGCGCGTCGGTGAGGCGGGCGAGCGCAGCGATGTCATCGCGCTGCTTGGTTTCAGCCCCCTCGAAGTGCTTCGCAATCTGCTTCGTCGCTGATGCGCGCGCCGCCGCCAGCCCGCGGCAGCGCAGGGCCCCTGCTTGAAAGTTCGCAGCGCCCGGCCCCGACGGCGCTTGAGTTGGCGGGCATCTTTGTTCATCGCGCGGCAGTCGATGCGGCAGCCGTGAGCGCGTTGCGCGCGCGAACCGGGGCGGCCTACGACGCTCTCGAGGCCAGCGGTCATCCGGGTCTGCGCGGCGTGACCCGTGTGGCCCTGCCCGGCGGAGAGAGCTTCGTGCCCACTGCGTCGTCGCTCACGCTCGGAGCCGTGCTCACTGCGGCCGAGCAGCGCGCGCTGTGCAGCGGGCTGCTGGCGGGACCGGTCGGGGAGTCGATCGCCCGCGCGCTCGGACCTTCGCTCGCGCTGTGCACCTCTCAGGCCTGGATCCGGAGGCAGTACGCGCCGCCCAGTTACCCGCGCGCGCACGCGCCCCACGGCTGGCATCAGGATGGCGCGCTCGGCTTCGACTTCCTCGGAGACTCCGGCCCTCCCTGGCCGCCGCACGCGATGATCGAAATGGTCACGTGTTGGGTGCCGCTCGGGCGCTGCGGCGCCCATGCGCCGGGGCTCGAGCTGGTCGCGCATCACAACAGCGCGCTGCTGCCGCCGGCCGATTTGGCCGAGGCGCGCGTGCTTTCGCAGTTTGGGGCCGACGCGCGGGTGCGACCGGAGCTCGAAGGCGGCGACGCGCTTCTGTTCCCCGGCGGCGTACTGCACCGCACGCATGTGACGCCGCAAATGCGCCGCGATCGAACCAGCATCGAGCTTCGCTTTTTTCGCGCCGACCGCGTTCCTGCGCGGCTGTTGAACGAGCGGTTCGTCACGCTGTAGAAGTCGCTGAAAGGCCGCTGCCGAGCGGGGTTCGCGTTATTGGCGAAGCGCGCACGCGCCTTTTGTGTACTGTACAACTATGCCCTCCAATCGCCCGTCGGTCCGCTGGTCTCTCCTCGTGCGCAACGCGGGCTTGCCGTTGGCTGTGGCCGTGTTGTCGATCGTCGTCGCCAACGGGTGCACCCCTTCTGGCACCCGCGGGTGCGGCACGAACTGCGACCAGTCCGCGGACGCTTCGTCCGCTGTTGACGCCGCGCCCGATGCAGCCCTCGCCGACGCGTCCGCGGCCGACACGAGCGTCGCCGCGCCGTCGGTCGCGGAAGTCTCGCCCCTGAAGAAAGACTGGGTGCTGATCAGCCCGGGAGACAGCGACGAGCAGCTCTTCACCGTGCGAAATACGGGAGGCGGAGTGCTCCACGTGACCGCCGTCACGCTCCGCCAGCCCGACAAGGACGCCGGCGCCGCGACGGGCAGCTTTGCGCGCACGATGACCGACACGTGCACGGGCAAGGCGTTGGGAGCCGGCGAGACCTGCACGTTCGGCGTCCAGGTTCTGGGAGCCATGACCGACGGACCGAGGGACGGGATGGGCATCGCGTTGCCCAGCAACGGGAGCATGGACGTCGCGACGGACGCCGCCTCGGGCGCGAGCACGATCGTGGTCCCGCTCAGCTTCGTCGCGACCTGATCGCGCCGCGCGGCCCCCTTGCCGTGTGCGTCGCACCCGACTTACTCATGAACGCATGAATTACGCCTCGTATTCGGTACCCGCCGCTCGCGGACGCGCAGCGAGCGACGCGCTCTGGATCACCTACCGCTGGATGTCGCTCGGGCTGGCGACCACCGGGCTCGTCGCCCTCGCGGTCGTCAGCTCCGACGCCGCGATGCAGCTGCTGCTCGGCTCCCGGCTGGTGTTCTACGCGCTGCTCATCGCCCAGCTCGGCCTCGTGGTCGCCTTCGCCCCCGTCGCGCGCCGCGCCAGCACGCCCGTGGTGGCGGCGATGTTCTTCGCGTACGCGGCGCTCACCGGCGTCACACTGTCGACGATCTTCCTCATCTACACAGCGAGCTCGATCGCAGCGGTATTTTTCGTCACTGCCGGCTCATTCGCAGGCCTGTCGGCGTTCGGCCTCTTCACAAAACGCGACCTCTCCGCGATGGGACGGTTCGCGATTTTCGCCCTCTTCGGCATCGTGATCGCAGGCCTCGTGAACCTGCTGGTCGCGAGCTCGGGCCTGCAGCTGCTGCTGTCGATCGGCGGCGTGTTCGTGTTCGGAGCGCTCACCGCCTACGACACGCAAAAGCTGAAGGAGCTCTTCGCGAGCGGCGACGCCAGCGCCAATCTGCCGCTCGTGGGAGCCCTCACGCTCTACCTCGACTTCATCAACATGTTTCTGTTCATGCTCCGCCTGTTCGGCGACCGGCGCCGGTAGTCCGCGGGCAGCGCACTCCGGCCGCCACGCGCGCGGCGACTGCGCTACTCTCTTTAGAAATGGGCGGCGTCTGCGTCACCCCGAAACCAAAGGACTCGCCCATGATCGCCAAGCACGCTGTTGCCTTCGCCGCCTCCATCGTCGCTCTTGCGCTCGCCGCGCTGCCTGCCTCGCCGGCGGCCGCTTCGGGCGGATCGTGCAGCTCGAACTCGGACTGCGGACCGGGCGTCAGCTGTCGCAGCGGCAAGTGCGCCACGTCCATGGGCGGTTCATGCAGCTCGAACTCCGATTGCGGCGGCGCGTCGTGCCGCAGCGGCAAATGCGCGAACGCGCCCGACGGCACGTGCAGCAGCAACTCCGACTGCGGCGCGGGTTCTTGCCGCAGCGGCAAATGCGCGGCCGGCGGGGGCGGGTGCAGCAGCAACTCCGATTGCGGGCCGGGCGTCAGCTGCCGCAGCGGCGTGTGCGCCACGGCGCAGGGCGGCACGTGCAGCTCGAACTCCGACTGCGGCGGTGCGTCGTGCCGAAGCGGCAAGTGCGCCAACTCGCCCGACGGCACGTGCAGCTCGAACTCCGACTGCGGCAAGGGCTCGTGCCGCAGCGGCAAGTGCGCGATGAACTGAGCCGCCCCTGCGATCGCCCGGGAGGGCCGCCGGTCTGCGAACGCCGCGGCGGCTACCCGAGCTGGGCGAGCTCGGCTTCGATTGACTCCCACTCGGCCATGAGCGCCTCGAGCTTCGGGCCGATGGCCTTCTCCTCTTCTTCGATCTCGGCGATCTTCGCGTTCGGCGTCTTGTCGTAATAGTCGCGCTCGCACCACATGGCGTGAATCGCGGCCTTGCGCGCCTCGCTCGCTTCAATGGCCTTTACGACTTCGTCGCGCCGAACGGGGAGCTGCTTTTGCCGGTTCGAGCGCTTCTTCTTCTCTTCCCAGGTGCCGCTGTCTTTCGGCGCGATTGAAATGGCCTTTTCGCGCTTGGCCTTGAGCGCGACGGCGGAGGCGTCGAGGTGATCGTCGCCGCGGTGGGCGAGGTACTCGTCGTAGGTGCCGGGGTAATCGCGGATCCCCGCCGGTGTGACCTCGAGGATGCGCGTGGCGAGCGCCGACACGAACGCGCGATCGTGCGACACAAACAGCAGCGTGCCGTCTTCAAAGGCCTTGAGCGCGTCGACGAGGGCGTCGATCGACTCCATGTCGAGGTGGTTGGTCGGCTCGTCGAGCACGAGCACGTTGGGCCGCTCGACCATAATTCGGCAAAACACCAGCCGCGCGGCCTCGCCGCCCGACAAAATGCCTACTTTCTTCTGCACGTCGGCGCCCGAGAACAGCACGCGCCCCAGCTGCCCGCGCACTTGCGCCTGCTCGAGCCTCGGCGCCGCGTTCCACACAACGTCGAGGGGAGTCTGATTGGCATCGAGCAGGGTCTCGTGGTGGTCTTGCGCGAAGTAGCCGACCCGCGCCTCGTGCCCCCATTTCACCGATCCCTCGTCGGCATCGAGGTTGCTGGTGGCGATTTTGAGCAGCGTCGATTTGCCCAGTCCGTTCTGCCCAATCACCGCCACGCGCTCGCCGCGCCGAATGACCAGCGAGATATCGGTTAGTACGCGCTTGTCGCCATACGACTTCGAAATGCCCGAAACTTCCAGAACGTCTTTGCCGCTCTTGCGATCCATCGCGAAGAGAAAGTTGGGAGTCCGCCGGGTGCTGGCCTCGAGGGTGTCGACTTCGATTTTCTCGATTTGCTTCAGGCGGCTCTGCGCCTGGCTGGCCTTGGTCGCTTTGGCCCCGAAGCGCTCCACCCACGCGCGCTTTTCGGCGATGATCGCCTCGGCGCGCGCGATTTCGGTCTCCTGCCGCGCACGCGTCGCGGCCTTCTCGGCGCTGAACGAAGTGTAGTTGCCGGGATAAGTGGTAATCGTGCCGTAGTCGACATCGAGGATATGGGTGGCGACCTGATCGAGAAATCGCCTGTCGTGCGAAATCACCACAGCGCATCCGCGGTAGTCCGACAGAAACGTCTCGAGCCAGCGAATCGACAGAATGTCGAGGTGGTTGGTGGGCTCGTCGAGCAAGAGCACGTCGGGGCCTCCGAGCAGCACTTGCGCGAGCAGCACGCGGAGCTTGAACCCGCCCGAGAGGGTCGCCAGCGGCAAGCGGTGCGAAGCAACAGGAATGCCGAGGCCCGCCAGAATCGAGCTGGCGCGCGCTTCGAGCGTGTATCCGTCGTGGGCCGCGATGCGGTCCTCGAGCTCTGCGATGCGGGCGCTGTGGGTGGCGGCGTCGTCTTCGAGCGACCGCTGCTCGCGCACCGCCTCGGTCACGATGCGGTCTCCGGCCATGGCCAAATCGAGGATGATCGCGGCGTCGTCGAGAAAGCGGTCCTGCCGGAGCACGCCGACGCGCGCGTCTTTCGGGATCGACACGCTGCCGTCGGTGGCGGGCTGATACCCCGCGAGAATCTCGAGGAACGTCGTCTTGCCGGAGCCGTTGGCGCCGATCAGGCCGTAACGCGCGCCGGGCGTGAGCTTGAGGTTCACCGCGCCGAAGAGGGTGCGCGCGCCGTGGGACTTCTCGAGGTTGCTTACGCCTATCATCGGTTTGGGCGCGCACTGCTACCACGTCCCGCACCCGCCGCGGATTCGCGGTGATTTCGCGCGCTCGGTCGACTATTGCTGCTGCCGTGGGATCTGGCCTTCTCTGGCTGCTTGACGCGGACGTGTTCGCGCCCGCGGCATGCGGAAGGCTCGACGTGCTCGTGGGCGGCGGCAAGGTGCTGGCGATGCTGCCAGCGTCGGGGGAGCGGCCTGCGCTGCCGGGCTGCACGACGTTTGATTTGCACGGATCGCGGCTGATTCCAGGGCTGATCGACGCGCACGTGCACCTCACCGGCGGCGGCGGCGAGTCGGGCCCGGCTTCGCGCGTTCCGGCGGTCGCGCTCTCGGCGCTCACCCGCGGCGGCGTCACGAGCTGCGTCGGGGTGCTTGGCACCGACGGCACCACCCGCGATGTGCCGTCGCTCGTCGCGTGCGCGCTGGGCCTGCGCGAGCAGGGGCTGTCGGCGTGGTGCTGGACGGGCGGCTATCAGGTGCCGCCCCGCACCCTCACCGGATCCGTGCGGTCCGACATCGTCTTCGTCGACCCGATTGTGGGAGCGGGCGAAATCGCCATCAGCGATCACCGGTCTTCGCAGCCCACCTTCGACGAGATCGCGCGCCTCGCCGCCGACTGTCATGTGGCGGGCATGATGAGCGGCAAGGCCGGCGTGCTGCACTTGCACCTCGGCGACGGCGCGCGCGGGCTCGACCTCGTGCGGCGCTGCCTCGACGAAACCGAGCTCCCTGCGCGCGTATTTCACCCGACGCACGTCAACCGCAACACGCGGCTGTTTGCCGAGGCGCTGCTCCTGGCGGCTCGCGGGATCACCCTCGACGTGACTGCCTTTCCGGTCGAAGACGGCGAGGACGCCTACAGCGCCGCCGACGCCATCGAGCGCTTTTTCGCGAGCGGCGCACCCCGCGAGCGCCTCACCTGCAGCTCGGACGGGGGCGGGTGCCTGCCGACGTTCGACGCGAGCGGTCGCGTGGTCACCATGGACGTGGGCCAGCCCGCAGCGCTGGCCGACACCCTGCGCGTGCTGCTCGGGCGCGGCGCCGCGCTGGCCGAGGTGCTGCCGGTGTTCACGTCGAACGTCGCCGAGCTGCTTCGCCTGAAAAACAAGGGGCGAATTGCCGTTGGCGCAGACGCCGACTTCGTGGTGCTCGGCAGCGACCATGAGGTGCGCGACGTGATCGCCGGCGGCAGGTTTATGGTTCGTGGGGGAGAGGTGAGCGTGAGAGGAATGTTCGAGGCAGCCCAATGAGTCCGGCAAAAGTTGAGAGCGAAAAGACGCGCGGCTTCATCGTGCCCATCGGCGGCGCGGAAGACAAAGAAGGCACCGCTGCCATTTTGCGCAAGTTCATCGAGGTGTCGGGGGGCAAGTCCGCCCGCATCGTGATTATCCCCACGGCGTCGAGCCTCGAGGACACCGGAAGGCGCTACGAGAAGCTCTTCCGAAAGCTCGGCGCCGACGAAGCCAAGTCGCTGCCCATCAGCACGCGCGACGACGCGGGCAAGGCCGAGTGGGTCGACTACATCGAGCGGGCCGGGGGCATCTTCATCACCGGCGGCAATCAGCTGCGTTTGACGACCATCATCGGCGGAACCGCCATCGCCAAGGCGATTCGTCGCGCCAACGCGCGGGGCGTGACCGTCGGCGGCACCAGCGCGGGCGCGGCCATTTTGAGCGAGCACATGATCGCCTACGGCGCCGAGGGACACACGCCCCACGCCGGCGACGTGACGCTCGTGCCCGGCTTCGGTCTGACCAACCGCATCATGATCGACCAGCATTTCAGGCAGCGCGACCGCCTGGGTCGCCTGCTCACTGCGCTGGCGTACAACCCGTTCGCCGTCGGCGTCGGCCTCGACGAAGACACTGCCGCGTTCATCGACCACAAAAAGGTGCTCCACGTCGTCGGCGCGGGCGCCATCACCGTAGTCGACGCCGGCGAGCTGTCGCACTCGTCGATCGCCGACACCAAGGTCGGCAAGGCCGTGTCGATGACCAACGTCCGCCTGCACGTGCTCATCGACGGTGGCACGTTCGATCTCGAAACCCGCAAAGCCTCGCCCGGCGAAGGCTGACGACGTTCTTCCTTTCACGCAGCTGCCAGCAAAGGGTCACGCCATGGAACTCACCGAACGACGCGTTTATCGCGGTCCCAGCCTCTACGCGCACTTTCCCGTGATGCGGCTCACGGTCGACCTCGGCGCGCTCGAGGCCTGGCCGAGCGCGAAAATACCCGGCTTCGTCGACGGCCTCCTCGCGGCGATGCCCAGCTTGCAGCAGCACACGTGCTCGTTCGATCACGCGGGCGGGTTCGTGCGGCGGCTCACCGAAGACGGCGGCACGTGGCTGGGTCATGTGCTCGAGCACGTGGCCATCGAGCTGCAAGTGCTCACGGGCGCGAGCGTCTCTTTCGGCAAGACGCGCGGCGCAGGCGCCACCGGCGTCTACCATGTGGTCTACGAGTTCGAGGAGGACCGCGTCGGCGAGGCCGCGGGCAACCTCGCGATGTCGCTGCTGCACAGCCTGCTGCCCGCTGATTTGCAGCCCGCCGTGACCACCGAGCCTGAGACGCCGTTCAACTTTCAAGCCGAGCTGGTCGAGCTGATCGCCTTCGCGCAGCGGCGCCAGCTGGGCCCGTCGACCGGATCGCTCGTGCGCGCAGCCGAAGCGCGCGACATCCCGTGGATGCGCCTCAACGACTTCAGCCTCGTGCAGTTCGGACAGGGCAAATACCAAAAGCGCATTCAAGCGACGGTCACCTCTGAAACGCGCCACATCGCAGTCGAAATCGCCTCGGACAAAGAAGAGACGAACCGAATCCTCGGCGAGCTTGGGCTGCCCGTTCCGCGCCAGCGCCTCGTGCGCACCCCCGAGGCCGCCGCCGCCGCCGCCTCGCGTCTTGGCTACCCGGTCGTGGTCAAGCCGCTCGACGCCAACCACGGCCGCGGGGTGTCGCTCGATCTCAAGAACGCCGACGAAGTTCGCGCCGCGTTCGAAAAGGCGCGGGAGCACTCGCGCAGCGTCATCGTCGAGAACTTCCTCACCGGCTTCGATCACCGCATGCTCGTGATTGGCGGCGAGCTTGTGGCCGTGGCCAAGCGGGTTCCGGGCCACGTGGTGGGCGACGGCGCGCACACGATCGGCGAGCTCGTCGAGATCGTAAACCGCGATCCGCGCCGCGGGATCGGCCACGAAAAGGTGCTCACGCGCATCGAGCTCGACGCGCAGGCCGATCGCCTGATGGCCAGCAAGGGCGCCACGAAAGACACCGTCTTGCCCGCCGGCGAAGTGTTCTTTCTTCGCGGCACCGGCAACCTCTCCACTGGCGGCACCGCGATCGATCTCACCGATGTGGTGCACCCCGACAACCGCGAAATGGCGGTGCGCGCGGCCAAGGCCATCGGCCTCGACGTGTGCGGCGTCGACTTCATCACGGCCGACGTGAGCGAGAGCTACCGCGACGTGGGCGGCGGCATCTGCGAGGTCAACGCGGCCCCGGGCTTCCGCATGCACGTCGCTCCGACCGAGGGAAAGCCCCGCGACGTCGCCGGGCCCGTCATCGACATGCTCTTCCCCAAAGGCTCGGCGTCGCGCATTCCGATCGCCGCCGTCACGGGCACCAACGGCAAGACGACGACCGCGCGCATGCTCGCGCACATTCAGAAGATGAACGGCCACACAGTCGGGCTCACAACGACCGACGGCGTGTACATCGATGGCGAACGCACCGTCGCAGGCGACATGACGG
This sequence comes from Myxococcales bacterium, assembly GCA_947473045.1. Taxonomy (GTDB): domain Bacteria; phylum Myxococcota_A; class Polyangia; order Polyangiales; family Polyangiaceae; genus JANYHY01. The sequence continues at coordinate 130,098 of CANJCO010000001.1, forward strand.
GTCCGAAATCAGCCCAAATGGTGCTCGGCGATCCTTCCGTCGATCTCGCCGTGCTCGAGACGGCGCGCGGTGGCCTGCTGCGCGCCGGAATGGGCTACCGCAGCTGCAACGTGGGGGCCGTGCTCAACGTCGCCGCCGATCACCTCGGCATGGGCGGCGTCGACACCATCGAGCAGCTCGCCGAAGTGAAGCGCATCGTCGTCGAGGTCGCGCGCGACTGCGCCGTGCTCAACGCCGATGATCTCCAGTGTCTCAAAATGGCCGATCACACCAAGGCGTCGCGCATCGCCTACGTGACCATGAACCCGCGCCACGAGCTGGTGAAGAAGCACCTGCGGGCGGGGGGCCTCGCGGCAGTGCTCGAAGAGGGCATCAACGGTCACATGATCACCCTCTACGACAAGGGCACGCACTTGCCGCTGCTCTGGACGCACCTCATCCCCGCGACGCTCGAGGGCAAGGCGATGCACAACGTGCAAAACGCCATGTTCGCCGCCGTGATGGCCTACGCGATGGGCGTGAAGGTCGAGAACATCCGCCAGGGGCTGCGCACGTTCGACACTTCGTATTTTCAAGTTCCCGGTCGCACCAACGTCTTCGACGGACTGCCCTTCAAGGTCATCCTCGACTACGGCCACAACCCCGCCGCTGTGCAGGCCATGACCGATCTCGCCACGCGCCTCGAGTGCACCGGGCTGCGCGTGTGCGTGCTGTCGGCGCCCGGCGATCGCCGCGACGAGGACATCCGCGCGATGGCTCGCATCGTCGGCAAGGCGTTCGATCGCATCATTTTGCGCCGCGATGACGATCTGCGCGGGCGCGGCCCCGAAGAAATTCCCCGCATGATGGAGGCCGAGCTGCGTGCCAGCGGCTACCCGATGCAGCACGTGCAGGTCATTGCCGACGAGCACGCGGCCATCGCTGCCGCGCTCGAGGCAGGCGCGCGCGGCGACCTGCTGCTCGTCTTCGCCGACATGATCTCGCGCAGCTGGAAGCAGGTCATCTATTTCAAGCCGACCGAGGCTCCGCCGAAATCGAAGAGCACGCCCCCGCCGGGCGACGCCGACGCGCCGGCGCTCACCCTCGGAACGCCGACCACCGAAGGCGGTGATCTCGCGCTCGGAGCGGCCGTCGTGATCGAAGACGAACGCGGGGTTCGCCTCGCCCGCGAACAGGACGACTGAACAGGAATCCGACCGCTTGATCCTCGTTGATGCCCGTCGCCTCACTGGTCCCAGCCACCTTTCGCGCGCCCCGATCGTAATCGCCGAGGTCACGCTCGAACCGGGCGAGGCGATCGCCGACGCGCGCGCGGCGTACGCGGCGGAGCTGTCGCGCATGCGGCTCGCGCTCGGGTTGCCCGGCGGCGTGGCGCTGCTCACCCGGCCGCACGTCGGCGGCGCGGTGTTTGGCTACGAGGCGCCCGTCGACGTGATGCTCGCGTGCGCCGAGATGAGCGAGTGGGCCGGCATGTCGGCCGCCGAGCGGATGGCAGGGCGTCCGGCGCTCGATCTGGAGCCGAAGCGCGCCGAGATCGCCCTCATGCTGGACGAGCAGCGCAGCCCGCGACTTGTCGCGCTCGTGGCTGAAGCGGGGGTCCGCGGCGTGGCTGTTTTGTGGGACGACGAGCTCGTGACCTTCGGCATGGGGCGCGGTTCGGTCACGTTTCCCATCACGCCCCGCGCCGGGCTCCCGGAGGCCCGCGCGGTGCCGTGGAGTTCGCTCGCGCGCGTGCCGATCGCCCTGATTACAGGCACCAACGGCAAGACGACGACCTCGCGTCTGCTCGCGAAGATCGCAGCCGCGGCCGGTCTGCGCGCGGGAGTCGCGTCGACGGGCGGCATGATGCTCGCGGGCGAGACCCTCGCCGAGGGCGACTGGACGGGACCGGCTGCGGCGCGCACCATTTTGCGTCGCGACGACGTAGACCTCGCGGTGCTCGAGACGGCGCGCGGTGGCATTTTGCGGCGCGGGCTGGCCGTCGACACGTGCGACGTGGCGGTGATCACCAACGTGCGCGACGACCACCTGGGCCTCTACGGCATCGACGACCTCTCCGCGATGACCGCCGTCAAAGGTCTCGTGGCCCAGGTCGTGCGTCCGGGCGGAGCGGCGGTGCTGGCGGCGAGCGATGTGCGGCTCGTGGCCCTCGCGCAGACGCTCGCGTGCGAAGTGATCTTCTTCGCCGATCTCGACGCGCCGCCGGCCGAAGGCGATCCTGCGACGAAGGTGCTCTCGGAGGCGCGCGCGCGCGGCGCCCGGAGCGTGCTCGCCCGTGATGGCGACATCGTCGTTCGCTCAGGCGAAGCCGAGGCCGTGCTCATGCGCGTCGACGAGGCCCCCATCACCTTCGGCGGCGCAGCCCGCTACAACGTGCAGAACGTCCTCGCCGCGATCGGCGCGGCGCTGTCGCTGGGGCTCCCCGAGGCGGCGATCGCGGCTGCCGTCCGCGCCTTCAGCCAGCACGACAACCCCGGTCGCGGTCAGCTCTCCGAGCACGGCGGCGTGCGCGTGCTCCGCGATTTCGGCCACAACGCCGACGGCGTGCGCGCCGTGATGCAGCTCGTTTCAAGGCTTCGCGAGCCGCCTCACCCGCGCGGACGGCTCACTGTCGTGACCGGAAGTCCGGGCGACCGCACCGACCGCGAGCTCGCTTGCGTGGCTGCGGCGATCTGCGAGGCGGCTCCCGATCGCGTGCTGGTGCGCGAGCTCGAACACTACCTTCGCGGGCGCTCGCTGGGCGAAGTGCCCGCCGTGCTGCGGCGTGAGCTGCTGGCTTGCGGGCTTGACGCGTCGGCGTTCGGCGTGACCGCGTCGGAGGTCTCGGCGCTTCGAGAGGCGCTCGCAGACGGCGCGCCAGGCGACTTCGTGGCCGTGCTGGTGCACGTCGAAGAGGACGAAACCGCCGCATTTCTGGCCGCCTACGTGCCGCCTGCCCGTCCAGACGCCTGAACACGTATGTTCACACGCCTGAACACGTATGTTCACACGCCTGAACACGTATGTTCACACGCCTGAACACGCTCGCGCGGGCGCCGGCGCGACGATCGGCGGGCGCGCCCCAACAAAACCCGCCGTCGGGGGCCGCATTCGGGGCAACATGCCGGCCATGGCAGGCATCGACGGCGCGCTGTGGCGCCTCAAGCAGTTCGTGCTCTTCGACGCAGGCGCGCTCCCGTATGCCGCGCTCACTTCGCAGTCCACGTGGCGCGAGCACGGCGCCGGGTTGGCGGAGGCGGCGGGCGTGGCTGCCGGCGACCACGTGCTCGATCTCGGCTGCGGTCCCGGCGAGAGCGCCTTTGGCATGGCGGAGCGGGTGCCCGGCCTGCGGGTCACCGGAGTCGACTTCAGCCTGGCGATGGTCGCGATCGCGCAGCGGCGTCAGCGCCGAGCGGAGCGCGCGCAGCACGTCGCCTTTGCCCACGGTGACGCGATGCGCCTCCCGTTCGCCGACGGCACCTTCGACGCCGTCACGGGGCACAGCTTTTTGTACCTCGTGCCCGACGCGGCCCGCGTCGCGGCCGAAGTGAAGCGTGTGCTCAAGCCGGGGGGCCGCTGCGTATTCCTCGAGCCCGCGCTCACGAGCGACTCGCGGCTGCTGCCGCCCGACGTACGCGCGCAGGCGCTGCGTGAGCCCAGGTTCGTGGCGAGCATGGCGCTCTGGCGCATCGTCTCGCGCAGGCGGCCGCGCTTCGACGCGGGCCGCTTCGCCGCGGTGTTCGCCGGCGCCGGCCTCGAGTTCCGGTCGGCCCGCGAGACGTTGCACGGCCTCGGCGTCATCGGCGTCGGCGCGCGTCCGCCGATGCGCTCCCTCGCGGACGTCGACTGGTCCGCGTGGCGCGCGAAAGACCACGCCACGCTGCTCTTCGTCGTGCGCGAGGGGGAAGGCCGCGTGCTGCTCATTCGCAAAAAGCGAGGCCTCGGCGCCGGCAAAATCAACGCTCCGGGAGGCCGCATCGAGCCGGGCGAGTCGCCGATGGCCGGCGCGATTCGCGAGTGTCAGGAGGAGCTGCACATCACGCCCACCGGCGTCACCGACAGCGGCGAGCTGAGCTTCCAGTTCGCCGACGGCTACGCCCTGCACGCGCGTGTATTTCGCGCGTCGGGCTTCGAGGGAGTGCCCACAGAGACTGACGAGGCCATCCCGATTTGGGCGCCCGCAAGCGATCTCCCATTTTCAGAAATGTGGACCGACGACGCGCTGTGGATCCCCCACATGCTCGCGCGCCGCCGGTTTTCGGGTCGCTTCGTGTTCGACGGCGACGCCATGCGCGATCACGCGCTGACGATCGGCTGACCCCCGCCGCGCGCGGCTACTGCGCAAACGCGCCCGCGACCCTGCGCAGCAGCTGCGACACGACGGGGCGGTAGCCGAACTCGGGGCTGCTCTCGTCGAGCGACTTCGGGCAGATCGAGGCGACGATGCCCTGATCTCCGAGACCCTGGGCCACGCGCAGCTCGCGAATGGTGGGGTAGGCCTTGCCGCGAACTTGCAGTGAGTTGCCGCTCTCGCCGGGCGCGCAGAGCGGAGGCCCGTCGGGGTCGGTCGCGGGGCCGACGCAGTCGCACGCGGGGTTGGTCGCGAAATCGGAGCACTCCTTCGAGGTCGGCAGCGCGAAGGTGCATGCATACTGCAAGTCGAGCCCGAGCGCGCTCTTGGTCGTATTCCACTCGCGACCGTTGGCCGGATCGGCGGTGATGCCCGCGGTGGGAGGCTGAAGCCCGCCTGAGAGGTAGGGAATGCTTGCGGCGTTTTGCTGCAGGCGCGGCAGCACGCTCTCGATCATGTGCGGATCGATGCCGGTGAGGTTGTAGTGGTCGGGATCGGCGCCCACGAGCTTGCGCCAGTCCTCGGCGGCGAGGGTCGGCTTGAAATTGCCGAGCCCGTCGGCGAGCAGCTGCCACGGCAGGCCACCGATGAGCGCGAAGTACACGAGATCGGGGGTGCGCGGACCAACGGGCAGGTTGCACAGCTCACCGTTCGGATTGGTGGGGAGACTCGCCGCGAAGATCGGATTGGTGCAGTTCGGCGTCCCCTTGTAGTTCCCCGCGCCGCCGGGGTGCTCGCCCTCGCGGTTGGGAACCCGCGGCGCCTTCAGGCCGCTCACGTAGCGCGCGATCGGAAATTGCGGATCGATGCCGTAGCGCCGCTTCATGTCGCTCGTGTAGCGAATGTTCAGGCCGTCCTGCTGGGCCGTGTAGTAGCCCGCGCAGCCCGCGCCGCAGCTCGTGGCGCAGCTCGGATCGCTCGCGATCGGCGTGCCGTTCGGCAAGTTGCCGGCGAAGCCGCACGACGAGCAGTTGGGCGAGTTCGGGCCCGTGGTGGCCGGCTGGGTGGGGTCGACCGCCTTGGCGCACTCGGAGGTGCCGCGGGGCATGAGCCCCGTCGGCGAGCCTGCAAATTGCGCTGCGCGCGTGAGCCACGCCCGTCCGCCGAGCGCCAGCGGATCGCTCCAGCTGTCTTCTTCGTCGGTGATCTGCACGATCACGAGCAGCGAGTCGGGCCTGAGAAAATCGTGGCGCTGCTTGAGCAGCGTGGCGTCAACGCTGACCAGCTGGGCCCTTTGGGGCCCGCCGTTGGGATCGTTGACGAGCTGCAGGTGGTCGTACGGATCGGGCTGTACGAGAAAGCGGTACCAGCTCTCAAGCTGCGCCTCGAGCCCGCACCCGAACTCCTGCACGCCGAGCACCAGCGCTGAAAAGTCGGTCGCCAGCGCCGCTGAGGTCGGCTCGGGCGTCACGTTCGGAAGCGGCTTGGTGGCGTTGGCTGCGACTGCGGGCAGCCAGGCGAGAAAGTTGCCTCCGAGGCCGTCGGTCGGGTTCGCCGCCGTGACGGCGTCTTCGAGCCCCGTGTTGTTCGCCGCTAGCGGCTTGGTGCGGTTGAGCAGGTGTCCGCGGTCGTCATTGTGCGAATTGAACTTGTTGAATCGCGGCTCGAGCGCCGTGGGCGAACAAATAGCCGCGCCGCCGGACTGCTCCGCGCCGCCGCCGCCGAGCGACGACGAGACAATTCCGATGTGCAGATCGCTGACCGCCGGGATCTCGCGCCGGGTGCCTGCGGGGCACGAGCCGTCGGCCTGGGGCGGCTGCGGCGCGCCGTTTCCGGCGGGAACGCAATACGGAGTCAAGAAGCGACCGATCAAGTCGGGCACGGCCTTGGCGACGAGCGCCTGCTTGTCGCCCATTGACCGCGAGTTGTCGATCGCGAACAGCAGATCGACCTTGGTGACCAAAATGTGGGGCTGAGCCGTGTCGCCCGCCGGCGCGTCTTGTGGGCCTGCGTCGATCGCTGCGAAGAGCGGATCATAGGCGGTGCCCCCGCAGGCAGCACAGAGCGTGAGAGCAGCGAGGCCGATGGCGGATCTGAAGTGCTTCATTCGTTGGGTCCTTGCAAGCGCGCACGAAAAGGCCAGAAAACCGGCCCGCCGGCGTCTGCCGATTGAACTACGGTTCCCTGCACAATACAAATGAGGGCGAAGCGCAGGTCGTGGTATTTTCGCGCGTTTGTCAGTCAGGCCCACGCGGGAGCACAGAGCCATGCCGTCGTTTTCCTTCATCCGTAACGCGTCACTCGCGTCGCTCGTCGCGGCTGCCTGCCTGAGCGGCGCCTGCCAGGAGCGCGATCCGATCAACCACGTGCAGGCCGGCGGGCTGCCCAAGTCGTTCTTCGTGGGCGATTCGCTCCAGGACGCGTCGGACGACCCTGAGTTTTACATGCGCACCACGGTCGTCGATGTCGCGGCGGGCGCGGGCGCCGAGACGCTCTTCACGAGCTCCGACGCGCAGACGCTGGTTCGCGTGCGCTGGGAGGTGACCGAGACCGAGCTGCTCGCGCGCCTGACCTACGAGCTTGTCGGTGACACCGATCACAAGGGGGCGCGTCGCGCACCCGACGGGCAGGTCGTCGCGGCCTACGCCATTCAGAAGCACTTCGATGTGCGCCGCGAATACAACCCGCAGACGGGCGAAGAGCTCAACGTCGTCGGCGAAAACGACACCGATCGCCCCTGGTATCAGCGCGCCTCGATGCGCGTCGACTGGTCGAAGAACCTCATCACCGACGCGTATCAGCTCGACACGCTCTCGCAGGTAGGCATCTCCGACGGCGTGAAATTCGACCCGATCGCCTACTACGTCAGCGACCCCAGCAGCCCCGACGCGCCCGTGTTCGACGTCGCCGGGGGCTACTTCGATGTCACCAACAAAGCCTACGCCTCGCCCCAGATCATTCACGATCCCGACTGGGGCGACATGCTCGCGTGCGAGCTGATCGGCGCCTATCCGCGCACCAGCTGCAACCCGAGCGAGCTCACCTTGCGCCAGTCGTTCATGCGGGTGGTCGACCATGACTACGAGCCGCTCGACTACGACGGATCGCGCATGGAGCTGTTCGGGTTCTTCTCCGACGATCGCTACGGCTACGACCGCAAGTACGGGCTCGTCGACGACAAGCAGCATCGCTTCGCGGCGAGGTGGAACATCTACGAGCGCTCGCACGCAACGCCCATGGTGGCCTGCGCGACCTCGGTCACCACGCCCATCGGCAAGAGCCCGCACCGCGACGACGACAAAGACGGCACCGAGGACGAGTGCGCGAGCGTCGGGCGCGGATCGAAGTGCGACGAGTTCCGCGGCGAGTGCACCCTTCCGACCCGCGACCGCGTGGTCAAGACGACCGCCTGGTACGTCAACGCGGGCTTCCCCGAGGAGCTCTTCGCCGGAACCTCGAAGGCGCTCGACGGCTGGAGCGAGGCGATCCGCGTCGCGGTGGTCGCCGGTCGCCTCGCCGAGTGCAGGCGCACGAAAGGTGCCGATTGCGAGACCCAAATGGGCTGGCCCGCGCCGTGGTCCGATGACTTCTCTCCGCCGCTCGGATCCGCGTCGCCGAGCCAGGTTCCGAAGGTGTTCGTGCTCTGCCACAACCCGGTCGACCGCACGAACGACGACGCGGCGTGCGTGGCGTCGGGCTCGCCGCGGCTTGGCGATCTGCGCTTCAACTTCTTGAACTACATCGACTCGCCGCAGGTCAGCTCGCCGTGGGGCATCGAGATGGACGCCGAAGACCCGCTGACGGGCGAGAAGGTCTCGGCGAGCGTCAACCAGTGGGGCGCCGTGCTCGATCGCGCGGCCGCGACGCTGGTCGACCTGCTCGGGCTCATCAACGGCGAGCTCGATCCCACGAAGTTCATCGCGGGCCAAAACGTGACGGACTGGATCAACGCCAATCGCCCCAGCGCGCCCACCGAGCAGGGAAAGCCCATGAGCGCAGACGAGGCCGACTCGCGCATGAAGGCGTTCGACCCGCAGGTTCTCGCGCCTTACGCGCTCGGCACCAAGCCGAAGGTCACGTCGGCCGCACCCGCGCTGCGACGCAAGCAGCGCCTCGCGCAGCTCGTGGACGCCGGTCGCATGGGACCCGGAAACAACGTGCTCGCCGCGCGCCTCGGGCTGCTCAAGGGCACCCAAATCGAGGCGGCGATGGTGACCCCGTCGGTCGCGCAGGCCGCCGGCATCGACCCAACTTCCAAGTTTTCGGCGCAGGCCATCAAGAAGGCTTCGCCCTTTGGCCGCAACAACCCGAGCGTCCGTCGCGACGCCGCGCGCGCGGCCCGCAATCATCAGGCGCAGCGTCACGCCTGCAAGCTCGAAGCGGCAGAGCCGGACAACCTGCTCGGCCTCGCGAAGTTCGCGGCGAAGCTGTTTCCTGCGGTGGATCCGAAAGATGCCGCAGCCGTCATCGCGCGCCGCGAGAAGGTCTACCAGTGGGCGCGGGAGCAGTACTCCAACGGCGTTTACGCGCACGAGATGGGGCACTCGATGGGCCTCCGTCACAACTTCGCCGGGTCGTTCGACTCGCTGAATTACCGTAACGAGTACTGGCAGCTACGCACCAAAAACGGCACCGTCGCCGCGGCCTGCGCCTTCGGCACGACCGACGGCTCGGCGTGCGTCGGTCCCCGCTACAAAGACCCGATTACCGCCGAGGAAATCGACGGCAACATCGGCCGGTTCGCGACCACCAGCGTCATGGACTACCCGGGAGACCAGAATCACGATCAGCTCCTGCAGGGCCGCTACGACCGCGCCGCGATGCGCTTTGGTTACGGAGGCGTGGTCGACGTCTGGTCGCAGCCCGGGCTCAGCGTCAAGGCGGGCAGTCCGCGCATCAAGGCGGCCTACGAGCTCACCGCGTTCGCCGCGAGTCCGAGCCTGTTTGGCGTCATCGACTTTCCGCCGGTCAACGTCGCCGACCCGTACATTCATATGCACTACAGCCAATATCAAAAAGAGTTTGGCATGCTCGGCGACTGCAAAGCCGACAGCTCCGCCGACGCCGTCCTCGGCCAGAAGTGCAAAGGCGCGGTCATGGACGTCGTCGACTACCGCGACATGTCCGACTTCGCCGCCGATCCCGCCCTGGCCGGCTACACCTTCGGGGTCAACGCCCACGCCGTCGACGCGCAGGGGCGCGTGCGTCGAGGCTACATGTTTTCATCCGATGAGTTCGCCGACACCGGAAATGTCCCGTCGTTCCTCTACGACGCCGGCGCCGACCCCTACGAGCAGATCCGCTTCCTCGAAGGCGTCTACGAAAATCGCTATATCCTCGATTCGTTCAGGCGCAATCGCGCGGACTTCAACTCCGACTCGGTGACCGAGCGCACGCAGGCGCACTACCTCGACACCATTCAGTCGATCGCCAAGACGTTCGCCTTCGGAGCGGTGCTCGACGGTGATCCCACGACGCCGTCGCAGGATTTTCTGGCGGACGGAAACTACGGACCGCTGGCCATGGGCTCGACCGAAGCGCTCGACATGTTCGCGCGCATTGTCACCCGCCCCGAGCCCGGGGTTTACTGCGACGGCACCAGCGCCGACTGCGCCGGCATTCAGCCCGAGGGCCTCGACTTGCCGCTGTTCATCGCCGATCCCGTGCCGCTGCCGGGTAGCGTCTATGACTTCCGCCTCGCGCTCGGGCAGGGCAGGTATGTGCACAACGACTTCGACTACACCAAGGGCTACTGGTGGTCGGACTACCAGACGCAAGTCGGCACTTATTATGACAAGATCTGGGCGACTTATTACCTGTCCGAGGCGTTTGACAGCTTCGTGTCGAGCAGCAAAGAAGACTTCACCGACGGGCGCTACAAAAACGTCAATTTCGCCACGATTTATCCCGAGCAGATCCGGCGACTGTTCTCGAACCTGCTGACGGGAGACGCCATTTCGTTCGCTCCGTGGGTTGACGTGAAGTCGCAGCCGAAGAGCACCCCCGACGGCGTGGTCGCGTACCCGTTCTGGCACGACAAAACGACCAACGGATCGCGCGTGCCGACATCGAAGATCCTCGACCCCAATTTCGGATTCAACGAGCAGCTGTACGCGATGGTGTGGGGCGCGATGTACTTCCCGTCGAACTGGTCGAATTCGTGGATCGACGACGCGCGAATCACGGCCCTGGCGAGCGATCAGATCACCTGGCCTGCGAACGAGACCTACGCGTTTTACGACCCGCGCACCGGCATCACTTACCGGGCGCACGCCGCCGGCACCGAGAAAGTTTTCGGTGTGGTGCACCAGAAGGGCGTCGCGGCGCGCATGCTCGAGTGGGCGAACAACCTGGTGTTCCTGTCGTATGTCGCGGTGACCGACGTCAACGGTAACGCCGTGCCCAACGCCGACGGAACGCCCAAGCTCGTTCTCGACAACAAGGGCCACCCGCAGCTCGACCCGCAATATGCGAGCACCGCCGCCGCGCTGGTGAAGTACGTCGACAACATCGACATTCTTCGGCAGCTCACGTCGACGTTCAGCCGGCCACTCGACGACGGCAGCCTGCCTCACCCCTGAGGCTTCGCGAGGGGGCTAGCGTCGGCGCGGCGCGGGGCGACGGGCCTTCGGCCTGGCCCCCGTCGCGGGCTTTTCGCCGGCGCGCGGAGATGCCGGCCCGGGACGTCGCGGCTTCGACGTTCCGGGGCCCTGCTCGGCGCGCGGCGCGGGACGAACGCGTGCAAGATACACGTGATGGGTTCGTGAGCCGCGACCGACCCGCTGGAGCTCGAAGGTGAACCCGGCGGTCTTCAGGCCGCGCTCGAAGCCGGCCGAGGGCCCTTCGCACCACACGGCGAAGATGCCGCCGGTCGACAGCGCAGCCTTGGTCTTCTGCAGCGCGCTGAGCCCGTAGATGGTGTCGCCCGGACGCACGTTCGACTGGGGACCTTCGTACATGTCGAGCAGAATGGCGTCGAAGCGCGGGCCGGTCGGGTCTCTGCCCGTGGAGGCGATCAGCTTCGCCACGTCGACGAGCTTCATGGTGACGCGCGGATCGCGCACGGCGAACTTCGACAGCGGCCCGAGCAGGCCCTCGCACCACTCGGCCACCACTGTGTTGAGCTCGGCGACGACCACCGCGGCGTCGGCCGGGAGCGCGTCGAGGGCGCCCCGGAGCGTGTACCCCATGCCCAGACCGCTCACGAGCACGCGCGGTCGCTTCTTGTCGCCCATCGCGTCGCACGCCAGCTTCGCGAGCGCGTCTTCGGAGCGGTGGGCCGCGCTGCTCATCAGCACGCGCCCGCCGATGGTGATCAGGTAGTCCTTCTCGCCGCGGCGGAGCAAATCAAGTGTTCCCTCGGCGGTCGGTGCAGTGGCGAGGGTCTTCCAAGGCTGGGTCATGGGCGCGGTATACTCGGCATGGTCGGCGGGCGGCGGTCTACTTCGTCGTCCAGCGCGGCCCCTGGGGGGTGTCTTCGATCTCGAGCCCGGCCTCCGCCAGCAATTTGCGGATGGCGTCACCCTTCGCAAAGTCCTTCGATTTGCGGGCTTCCGTGCGCATCACGAGCAGCTTGTCGATGACGGCGTCCCCGCCGCGCCCGGCCGGCTCGCCTGAAGAAACGGCGACGGCGTATTCGGCGCACAGCTCCGGGCTCAGCGCGGGGAGCGCAATTTCGATGCCGAACACGGCGAGGTGCGTGGTGAGGCAGCGGTAGACGGCGAGCTGCGAGGCCGCGTCGGGGCTCTGCTCAACGCCCGCGGCGTAGAGCTCATTGACGTAGTCGAACAGGGCGGCCATCGCCTGCGGTGCGTTGAGATCGTCGTCCATCGCGCCGATGAAGCGATCGATGAACCGGGTGCTCGCCTCGCCGAACGCGCCCTGCACGAGCGCGTGGCGCTGCCTCGGAGACCGCTCCGCGGCGCTGCGCTGGCTGGCGTACACGCCCCGCGCCTCGAGCGCCGGCAAGGGGCCCGCGGCGGTGATGCGCTCGCCGAGCACGTCGACCAGTCGCTTGATGCGCTGGTAGCCCGCGATCGCCTGTTCCATGAGGTCCCAGCCGAACGGCAGCTTGCTGCGGTAGTGGTGGGTTGCATAAAACCAGCGCACGCCGTCGGCGCCGAAGCGCTCGAGCAAATCGGGCACACCGATGACGTTGCCGAGGCTCTTGCTCATCTTGATGCCGCGCAGGTCGAGGTGCTCGGGATGCAGCCAGTAGCGAACCCACGGGTGCCCGCAGAGCGGCTCGCTCTGCGCGACCTCGTTTTCGTGGTGCGGAAACAAGTTGTCGACGCCGCCGCCGTGCACGTCGAAGTGATCGCCGAGCAGCGCGCCGCTCATGGCCGAGCACTCGATGTGCCAGCCCGGCCGCCCGCTCGCGAAGTCGGGTTGCCCGGTCGTCCACGACGGCTGGCTGGCGTCGGAGGGCTTCCAGAGCGTGAAATCAGCCGGATGCCGCTTGCGCGCGAAGTCTTCATCGACGCGGCCGCTCGCCCCGACTTCCTGATCTTCGACCGTGTGCCCCGAAAGCTGGCCGTACCGCTCGAACGTCGACACGTCGTAGAAGACCTCGCCGTCCTTCACGTAGGCGTGACCCTTTTCGACGAGGCGCGCGACCATGTCGACCTGCTCCTCGATAAAGTCGGTCGCCCGCGTATAGGCCGAATAGTCTTTGATGTGCAGCGCGCGGCAGTCGCGGCGAAAGCCCGCGATGAACCGCTCGGCGACGTCGAGACAGCCTACGCCGCCCTCGCCCTGCGCCATGATGCGGTCGTCGATGTCGGTGTAGTTGATGACGCTGATGACGTGGTAGCCGCGATATTCGAGGTAGCGGCGGAACGTGTCCCAGAAGCAGTAGGTTCGCGCGTGCCCTATGTGCATTGCGGCGTACACGGTGAGTCCGCACGTGTAGATGCGCACGACCTTGGGGTGCGCAGGCGAAAACAGCTCTTTTTTGCGGGTTCGGGTGTCGTGGACGACGAGCGGCATGGGGCTGGCACGGTAACACGACCTGCGGCCGCCCGGGCGCGATCCGGCGGGCGGCCGGCTCCTCCCCGCGACCTCGAGCACGCCGTTGAACGGCGGCCTGCCAGCCGTTCAGCTCGGGGAGGCATGCACCTCCCCGCCCCGAAAAACGCGGTTTTTCGCGGGTCGCAACCACGCGATTCGCTTTGCGAATCACTGGCAGGGTGTTGTTCGGGCACCCGGCTGGCGCACGCCCTCGCGACTTCGTGCTATGGACCCCGCGGCTGCCCCGCTGGGGGCGCCCGCGCACGAGATTTTCGCCGAATCATCGGCAACGTTCGCCCGAAGGAACCCGCCCTCTATGCAACCTCGCACCACGGCTACCCGAATTTTATCGGCAGCTGCGCTCATCGCGCTGCCCGTCTTTGCTGCATGCACCACCCAGACCGAGAGCGTTGAGCAGTCTTCGGCGGCGCTATTTACCAACGGCGACTTCGAGACCGGCACCACCGGACTGGTTCCTCCGTCGCCCTGGGCGCTGACGACCTACCTCAATCCGGGGGTCACCGTTCAGACCCCGCAGACGCGCGCGGGACTCAACCTCGGCGCAGGCGGCGTCGCGCTCACCACCACGATCGCGGCTTCGAACGCAGCGCAGGCCGACCTTGGCAACCTCGCTTCGCTCCGCGTGTGCCGGTACGGCGCCAAATGCGCGCAAATCGACTATCACAGCTCCAACGCGTACGGCGGCGGCGCCAACGCCCAGTCGGTAAACTCCCTCACGCAGACGATGACCGTCACCAATGGTGACGTCGATCCGAACGACAACATCGTTCACGTGCGCTTCGCCGTGGCCCCGGTGCTCGAAAACCCCGCGCACGCGGCAGCCCAGCAGCCCTACTACTTCGTGCAGCTGACCAACGTCACCACGAACACGATCCTCTACACCGACTTCAACCTGAGCGCCCAGCTCGGCGTTCCGTGGAAGTGCGTCAACTGCGGCACCGCCAACGAGATCGACTACACCGACTGGCAGCTCGTCGACATCGCGCCGGGCAACACGAAAATCAAGGTGACCGACCAGCTCAAGGTCGAGCTGATCGCGTCGGGCTGCTCGCTCGGGGGTCACTTTGGCGAGCTGTACGTCGACGGCGTGGGCGCCAGCGTGCCCGGCCTGTTCGTGAGCGGAACCGCGCCGGCCCAGGCGAACGCGGGCAGCAACCTCACCTACAGCTTGACCTACAAGAACGGCGGCCAGAACGCGGCCTCCAGCGTCGTCACCGACTTCACCACGCCCCCGGGCACCACGTTCCAGTCGCTGGTGGCGCCGAACGGCGCGAACTGCACCGCGCCGGGCGTCGGCACCACGGGCACCGTGGTGTGCACCTTCGCCGGCAACATCGCGGCGGGCGCCTCGGGCACCTATTCGGTCACCGTACAGATCAACAACAACGCGGTCGGCTCGATCGTCCAGGGCAACTACGACATCAAGTCGGCTCAGGAATCGGCGCTGCTCGGCTCGCACATCACCACGCTCATCGGCTGCGCGCTCGACGTCGACTGCCTCGCCGGCAACTGGTGCAACATCAGCCAGAAGGCGTGCACGCCCACGCTGTCGAACGGCGTCGCGGTTCCCTCCGATCTGTCGCACGTCAGCCCCGTCATCAACGGCGTCTGCAACGTCAACGCGGGCAAGCTCGTTTGCACGAGCACCGTCTGCGATACGGTCGACAACAAGTGCGGCTTCGCCAACGGTGACGGCCCGTGCACGGTGCAAAACGGCGGCACCGTGTGTCGCTCGGGATCGTGCAGCGTCTCCGGGGTGTGCAAGGCCAGCGGAGCCTGCCTCGTCGACGCCGACTGCTCGGGCAACAACTGGTGCAACATCAGCACCAAGACGTGCACTCCCCAGCTCGCCAACGGCGTCGTGGTGCCCAGCGATCCTGCGCACGTTACGCCGATTCTCAACAGCAAGTGCACGCAGCCGGCGGCCACGCTCGTGTGCACCAGCGCGGTGTGCGACACGGTCGACGACAAGTGCGGATACACCAACGGCGTCGGCCCGTGCAGCAGCCAAAATGGCGGCGTTGTCTGTCGCTCGGCGGTGTGCGATCCCGACCTCAAGTGTGGCTTCGCCAACGGCGACGGACCGTGCACCAACGCGAACGCGGGCACAGTGTGCCGCTCGGGCGCGTGCAGCGTGAACAGCACTTGCCGACCGCAGAACGGTTGCAACGTCGACGGAGATTGCTCCGCGGGCAACTGGTGCAACATGGTCACCAACCAGTGCACGCCGCAGCTCGCGAACGGCGTTCTAATCGCGAGCGATCCCGCTCACGTGATGCCCGTGCTCAACGCGAAGTGCACCCAGGCTGCGGCCACGCTCGTGTGCGTCAGCTCGGTGTGCGACACGGTCGACGACAAGTGCGGCTATGTCGACGGCAGCGGCCCCTGCACCGTGCAGAACGGCGGAACGGTTTGCCGCTCGGCCGCGTGCAGCCAAAACGGGCTGTGCATGCCGGCGATGGGCTGCAACGTCGACGCCGACTGCGGCATGGGCACCTGGTGCAACGAGACGATGCACATGTGCATGCCGACGCTCGCCAACGGCGTCGTCGTCCCGACCGACGCACCGCACATGAACCCGGTGCTCAACGCGAAATGCACGCAGGCAGCGGCGACGCTCGTTTGCACCAGCGCCGTGTGCGACACCGTCGACGACAAGTGCGGCTTCACCAACGGCGTCGGCCCGTGCGACGCGATGAGCGGCGCCAAGGTGTGCCGCTCGCTCGTGTGCGATCCCGACAAGCTCTGCGGCTTCGCCAACGGCACGGGCCCGTGCACCTCGGCCAACGCCGGCACGGTTTGCCGCTCCTCGCATTGCGCGAGCGGCGGTCCGAACGTCGGCAAATGCGAGGCGTGTGACACCGACGTCGACTGCTCGGGCGCCACGCCGGCGTGCGATGCCAAGACGAACGTCTGCGGTCAGTGCTCCGCCACCAACGCCACCGCCTGCACCGGCTCGACCCCGCTCTGTGACACCACGAGCGACAAGTGCGTGCCCTGCGACGGCGACGCGAACGACGCAGCCGCCAACCACGCGTGCCCGTCGACCTCGCCGCTCTGCCTCTCCACCGGCGACTGCGGCAAATGCACCAAAAACGCCGACTGCGCCAATCACGCGGGCGGCGCGATCTGCGACGTGCCCACGGGCGCGTGCACGCAGAAGTGCACCTCCGACAGCGACTGCGACACTGCGAAGCAGTGGTGCAACGCTGAGCCGAAGAGCACCGGCGCCTGCGTAGCGAAGCTGCCCAACGGCACCCACCTGCCGTCGTCGCCGAGCGACGTCTCCACCTGCACCGACACGGTCGCCGCGCGCGTGTGCGCGACCGGCGCGTGTGATCCGAAGGCCGACACCTGCGGCGCCGCCGAGCCTGGCGCTCCCGGCACGCCGGGGTCGACCGACGTGACCCTCTCGGGTGGCGGTTGCGGCTGCTATGTCGGCCCCACGACCAGCACGTCAGGCACCACGCTGCTGAGCCTCTCGGGGCTCGCCATCGCTGGCGCCGCGGTCCGTCGTCGTCGCCGTCGCTGAAAAGCGACCCGAGCCGAGAGGCCCGGTCATCGGCAGCGAACGCTGCTGAGGCGCAAGGAGCCCGCCCCGATAACGGGCGGGCTTCGCGCTTTGTGGCGGGGCGGACGCGGCGCGGGCGGCGCCTCAGGCCTTGATGGCGGCCAGTCGCTCTTCGAGGTAATCGCCGGCTGAAATCGGCGGCAACGGTGGCCCCTGCCAACCCTCGGGCGCGGGCATCGGCTCGAGCATCACCTCAGGCCGCGGATGCGTAAAAAATGGAATGGAATAGCGCGACTGATTCGGTCCGACCGGGTTGGCCACGCGGTGGGTCGTCGAGCGGATGCGGCCGTGGGTCGCCCGCTGCAGCATGTCGCCGGCGTTGATAACGAGCTGCCCCGAGAGCGAGCGCACGGGCATCCACGCGCCGTCTGCGCCGCGCAGCTCGAGCCCGCCGGTCGTTCCCTCGGCGAGCAGGGTGATGAGGTTGATGTCTTCGTGCGCAGCCGCGCGCACCGCGGAGGGCTCGGCGTCGCCGGGCACGGGAGGGTAGTGAATCAGTCGAAGCACGCTGTCGCCGCCGTGGGTCATGCTGGCGAAGTGCTCGCCGGGCAGCGCGAGGTACCGCGCCACGGCGCGCAAGAGCACCCGCGCCGCGGCCTCGAAGTCGCGATGGAGCGCAGTGAGCTCGCTCCGCAGGTGCGGCAGCGCCCCGGGCCAGACGTTGGCCATCATGCGCGCGTCGGGCGTCTCGCTTCCGATGTGCCAAAACTCCTTCAAATCAGCCGCGCGCGCGCCGACAGCGCGTTCACCACGCATCGGCACGTAGCCGCGGTTGCCCAGGCTTCCGGGCACCACGTAGCTGCGCTTGACCGCCTCGGGCAGCGAAAAAAGCGCCTCGCACAGCTCGAACGCGCGAGCGATGCGCGCCGCGCCGATCGGGTGATTGGCCACAACGCCGAAGCCAAAGTCGCGCAGGCCGTCACCGAAGGCCATGGCGAACGCGTCCTGATCGCGGGCGTCGCCGCGCGCGAAGGCCTCGAAGTCGACGACGGGCAGCTCGTTCATCGGGGCGGCATCCTAGCTCATCGCGAGGCGTTTTTTGGCCCGATCGGGCCCGAGAGGCGTCGCCGGCTCGCGTTTGGAATCGACTCGCGCGGCTGCAGCGTCTAGGAACGCTTGCGGGCTGCGCACCCGCGCGGGCCCAAAGGGAGAGACCATGATCGTGGGTGTCATCGGCTCCGGCGCAATCGGCCCGGACCTCGCGTACGGCTTTCTTACGGCGCTCGCGCGCGAGCCCGGCTCCAAAGTTTATCTGGTCGACATCCGGCAGGAGGCGCTCGATGCGGGCGTCGCGCGGATCGCCGGCTACGTGAACAAGGGCGTTTCGCGCGGCAAGATCGACCCGAAGGCGGCGAAGGCCATCACCGACGCGCTGGTGCCGACCCAGAGCCTCGCCGACCTCGCGGCTTGCGACTACGTGCTCGAGGCGGCGAGCGAAGACCTCGCGGTGAAGCGCAAAATCCTGGCGCAGCTCGAGGCCGTGGTTCGCGCCGATTGTCTTATTGGCTTCGCCACGAGCGGTCTGCCGCGTCGCGAAATCGCCGCGGGGGCCGCGCACGCCGAGCGCTGCTTCGTGAATCACCCGTTTTTTCCTGCGTGGCGCGCGCTCCCCATCGAAGTCGTCGGCAGCGGAGACGCAGCGCTCGACCGGCGCATGATCGCGACGATCGAGAAGCTCGGCAAGGTGCCGGTCGTGACCGCCGACGTCGAGTGTTTCGCGGCCGACGACATCTTTTGCAATTACATCTCCGAGGCCGCGCGCATCGCCGAAGAGGGGCTCGCGACGCCAGCGCAGGTCGACGCGATCGTGCACGCGGCCATCGGCGGCGGTGGTCCGTTCAACGTGATGGACCTCACCAAGGGCAACCTGCTCACCGACAAATGCCAGCGCCTCATGCAGCACGCGGCCACGGGATCCGACTGGTTTGCGCCGCCTGCCATTCTTAAAGTTCAGGGCGACCGCCTGTGGCACGATCGCAAAAATCCGGGCGATCCGAAGCACGACGAGGCGCTGGCGAAAGCGGTGCTCGATCGCATTGTCGCCGTGCTGCTCGCGCGCACCTATTTCGTGGTCGAGCAGGGCATCTGCTCGCCGATCGGCACCAACTGGCTGACGCGCATGGCGCTTGGATTCAGCAGGGGTCTGCTCGAGGTCGGCGAAGCGCTCGGCGCCGCGCGGGTGCGCGAGCTGATCGAGGCGTACGCGGCGAGCCGCCCGGGCTTTGTGGTGCCGAGGCTGGTGACCGCCGGCACGCTCCCGGCCTTCCGGTGCAACGTGGAGGTCGAACGCGACGGCGACATCGGCGTCGTCCGGGTGTTCCGTCCAGAAGTCAAAAACGCGCTCAGCAAGCGCACGCTCGCCGAGATCGACGCCGCCATCGGCGAGCTGGGTGCCGATGCCTCGGTCCGCGGCATCGTCGTTACGAGCAGCGACGGCGCGCTCGCGGGGGCCGACATCGGCGAGCTCGCTGCGCTCGGGACGCCTGCTGAGTGCGAGCGGACGTGCCTTGATTCGCACCCTGTTTTCGAGCGCATTTCGTCGTCGAACAAGCCGATCGTCGCCGCCGTCGACGGCCCCGTCATGGGCGGAGGCGCCGAGCTCAGCATGGCCTGTCACGCCCGCGTGGTTGGCAGGTCGCTCGCGCTCGCGCAGCCCGAAGTGAACCTCGGGATCATCCCCGGTTACGGCGGCACGCAGCGCCTGCCCCGTCTGGTGGGCGTGCCGCGCGCTGCGGAAATGATCCGCACCGGCCGCGTCATCGGCGCGAAAGACGCCTGCGCGTGGGGTTGGGCCTACGGCGAGCCGGCGGCGGATCCGCTCGCAGCCGCCAAGTCGCTGCTGCGCCGCGCGATCGGCGGCGAGGTCGCCCTCAAGGCCGTCGATCCCGCCCCGATGCCCGCGTTCGGTGCGCTGGCCAAAATCGACATCGGGCACCGATCGCTGTCGATCGACGCGATCGTCGTCGACGTGCTGCGCCGCGGTCTCGCGCTGCCGCTGGCCGAGGGCCTCGCGATCGAGGCGCAGGGGTTCGCGCGCTGCAAGACGACGGTCGACATGGACATCGGCATGAAGAACTTCGTCCAGAACGGGCCGCGCGTCCCCGCGGCGTTCCTCCACGAGTGACCTGAGCGGAGCCAAGCACCATGTCCACCATCGGATCCATCGTCATCGTCGAGGGCGCGCGTCGCACACCGCGCGTCGACATTCTCGAAAACAACAAAGACGCAGGGCTTTTTGCCCGATTTTCGACCACACAGCTGGGCGGCTTCGCCATCGGGGCCACCCTGTCCAGCACGCGCATCGATCAGGCCCTCGTGGGCCACGTGGTGATGGGCATGGCGCAACACAGCCATCGCGACAGCATCTACGGAGCCAAGGGCATGGCGTGGCGCGGGGGACTCGATGCCTCTGTGCCGGCGCTCACCGTCGCGCGCATTTGCGGCAGCGGCGCAGAGGCGATCGCGGTCGGCGCCGAGATGATTCTCGCGGGCGTTCGCCACGACACCGACCGGCCGTTCGTTGTCGTGGGCGGCGCCGAGTCGATGCAGTACCCGTTTTCGCTCTACGGCGTGCGCGGCAAGAAGATCGGCGAGGCCGTGCAGAAATACGGGCCGATCGACGCAAAGGCGCTGCCGCCCGGCACGCACTTGCAGGACATGCTCCTGATGAGCCTCTACGATCCGTCGGCGAAGCTCGCGATGGCCAACACCGCTGAAGAGCTCGCGCGCCGCTACGGCATCACGCGCGAAGAGGCCGACGCGTTCGGTTACCGCTCGCACCTGCGCGCGAAGGCTGCGCGCGACGCGGGGCTCTTTGACGAAGAGACGGTGCCGGTCGAAGTCGACACCGGCGACCGAACGCTCACCGTGCGCCACGACACGCACATTCTCGACGACGCCTCGATGTCCAAAATGGGCAGGTTGCCCGCGGCGTTCGAGCAGGGCGGTATCGTCACGGCCGGCAACGCGAGCGCGGTCGTCGACGGCGCCGGCGCGATGGTGATCGGCAAGGAGAGCGACTGCGTGAAGCACGGCGGCAGGCCCCTCGCGCGCATCGCAGGCATGGGCGTGGCCGCGTGCGATCCGCGCATCATGGGCTGGGGTCCCGTGCCCGCGACTGAGCGCGCGCTCAAGAGCGCGGGAATCTCGGGCAAGGACATCGACCAGGTCGAGCTGAACGAGGCCTTCGCGCCGCAGGCGATCGCCTGCATTCGCGACTTCGAAAAGATGGGCATCGATCCCGGGAAGGTGAATCCGCTGGGCGGAGCGATCGCGCTCGGTCACCCGCTCGGCGCGACCGGGGCCATCCTCAGCATCACGTGCGCCCACGCGCTGCGTCGCTCGGGCAAGCGCTACGGCCTCGTCACGATGTGCATCGGTGGCGGGCAGGGCATCTCGCTCGTGCTCGAGGCGATGTAGCGCGTCGCCCGGGTCGCCTGATCGACGAGCACCCTGCTAGCGCGACTCGGGCAACGGCTGGGCGCCCACGAGCTCGGCGCTTCGCAGGTAAAACGCGCGCGCGAGGTCAGGGGCAGTGGCCGCGGGGCTCGCCGGGGCGGGCTTTGCGCGAACGAAATACTGACCGCGCACGTTCTTCACCGAAGGGTCGAGCGCCAGAAATACGCTCGTGCGCGCGCCGTCTGCGAGCGAGTCGTTTCCCTGCATGCCGAAGCCCTCGAGCAGCACCTTGGTCGAGACCACGCCCGGGTGCAGTGCGTTGACGGTGACGCGCGATTCGGCGCCGAGGCGGCGCGAAAGCTCGACGGTAAACAGCACGTTCGCCTGCTTCGAGCTCGCGTAGGCGCCGTAGCCCGAAAACGGCGCCTTCGAGGTGTCGAGGTCCGCGAGCGTAATGGCGCCGCGCGTGTGCGCGACCGAGCTGACGTTCACGATCCTCCCTGAATCAGCCTCGCGCAGCGCATCGAGCAGCAGGTGCGTCAGCAGAAACGGCGCGAGGTGGTTGACCGCGAACGTCGACTCGACGCCGCCATCGGTGCGCGAGAGCGTCTTGCTGAAGATGCCGGCGTTGTTGACGAGCACGTCGAGCGGCTCGCCCCGCGCGATGAACGCCGCCGCCATCGCGCGCACCTGCGACAGGCTCGCCAGATCGGCGATCAGCGCCGGCTCGGCGGGTCGGCCTGTCTCGCGCGCGATCGCAGCTCTGACCGCCTCGGTCTTGCCTTCGCTTCGGCCGTGCACGATGACGCGCGCGCCGCGTCGCGCGAGCTCGAGGGCAGTCTCCTGGCCGATGCCATCGGTCGCGCCGGTGACGATGATGAGAGGTGCCGCGCCGCTCATGCCATCACCAGCTCTCGCAGCAAGTCGAGGCTCACGTTGCCGCAGGCCAGCACCCGGGTGTGAAACTCCTTGAGCGAGCCCCGGCCGGCGGCGAGAAACTCCTCGCGAAGCGCGAGCATGGCGCGCTGGCCGACCTTGTACGAAATCGCCTGCGCGGGCCAGCCGAGGTAGCGCGTGATCTCGCTCTCGGCGTGCGCGCGTTCCATGCCGCCGTACGCCTCCATCAGCTCGACGGCGCGCTCGAAGGTCCACGGTTGCCCCGCGTGCATCGGCGCGTCGGCTGCGATGGGCAGCCCCACGTGCGAGCCGATGTCGATCACCACGCGGCAGGCGCGCATCATCTGGTTGGCGAGCATTCCGAGCTCGTATTCGGGCTTGTCGTAGTAGCCGAGCTCGCGCATCAGCTGCTCGACGTACAGCGCCCAACCTTCGGCAAAGCCCGAATAGCAGTAGGCGAGGCGGTGCAGGCGCGACAGGTTCTCCGACAGCCACACTTGCAGGCCGCACTGCAAGTGGTGACCCGGAAAGCCTTCGTGGTACGCGGTGCTCACTTCGTCCCAGTAGGCGAACGGTCCGTCTCCGCCGAGCGCGTACCAGACTGTGCCCGGGCGCGAAAAGTCTTCGGTAGGCGCCACATAGTACGCGCCGAGCGCGCCGCCCGGCGGTGCTGCCTTGACGTCGAGCCTGCGAATCGCGTCGGGAATGTCGAAGTGCGTACCGTCGAGATCGGCGAGCGCCCGGGCCTGCCGCTCGCTCATCGCCGCGAGGAACGTCTCGCGATCAGGCGCTGCGCGAGAAGCATCGGTGCGCAGCAGCGACATCACCTCGGTGAGCGACTTGTCGGGATCGATGGCCTTGGCGAGCGCGACCATCTCTGCGCGAATGCGGCGCACTTCGGACCAGCCCCACGCATACGTCTCCTCGGGGTTCGGCGTCGTGCCGAGGAACTTGCGCATCTCCCGCAAGTAGCGCTCGCGCCCGACGCCGTCGTGCTCCTTCGCGTTCGGCAGGTAGCTGCGTTCGAGCCAGTCGCCGAGCGCTGCATAGGCCTCGCACGCGCGCGGCGCCGCGGCCGCGATGCGCGCGGTCAGCCCGGCGGTGGCGACGCCCGAGCCTTCGAGTCGCGCGGGCAGTGCGCGAAAAAACGACGTCTCGCCAGCGTGCGTACGCGCCTGCACAACGGCCGCCCGAACTTGCCGCGCGGCGACGAGGTGTCCCGCCGCGAGCCCTTCGGCCAGCGTGCTCCTGTAGCCTTCGAGCGCGTCGCCGATCGCCTCGAGGCGCGACGCCACGTTGCCCCAGCCGGCCTCGGTCGAAGTGTCCATCACGTCGAACGCCATGCGCACGTTCTGAAACGTCGAGGCGATGTTGTTCAAGTCAGTGTGGTGATCGAAGTGCTCGATCGCGGTGAGCTCGTTGCCGAGCCAGTCGAGGGTCACCTTCGCCGCGAGGTCGGCCCACGGATCGCTCTGCTTCGGCAGGCTCTGCACGCGCTGCTGCCATTGTCGCAGCATGGCCTCAGCCTTCGCCACGCCCGCGGGGGAGAAATCGTCCCACAGGTGGTCGTGCCCGGGCACGCCCATGTTGGTCGCCTGAACCGGCCGCAGGGCCGCGAGGGCATCGACGAGATCAGCGCTGAGAGAAAAAGGCGTCGGCGTCATGTGGACGGCGAGAGCATCACCGCCGGCGCGTGTTCGTCAAGCGCGCTCGTCGCCTCTTGCGCCGGGGCTGGCGCCGTGGCCTGCGTGGAAGGCGGGCCCAGGAACAGAGCGCTCTGAAGATCGCGCGCATTTTTTGGCGCTTTCGCTGTTCTCCCGGGCGCGCAGGCGTCGACCTCGGTGTTCACACGCCTGAACACGGGTGTTCACACGCCTGAACATGGGTGTTCACACGCCTGAACATGGGTGTTCACACGCCTGAACACGGGTGTTCACACGCCTGAACATGGGTGTTCACACGCCTGAACACGGGTGTTCACACGCCTGAACACGGGTGTTCACACGCCTGAACACGGCCCGCGTCGCTCAGTCACCGGCGGCGGCGTCGGCCGGGGCGCTTTGCCCGCCGTCGGGAAGACAGATGTCGGAGCGTGACAGCGCCGCTTTTACGGCGGCGCAGCGCGGATCGCGCTCGGACGTGTCGAGGCTCGTGGGCGCCGGGCCGCAAGTGGTGGCGCCGTAGGCCGTGGCCGCGCCGCCATCGGTCAACGACGCCTGCACGAGGCATCGCGGGGCGCAGCCGAGGCCCGGATCGGCGCCCGCGATGACATCGACCGCCGCCACGTCGCCGAGGCAGCCGCGCGCGTCGTCGAAGGCCCGCGCCCGGTAGAGGTAGGCGCCAGTGTCGTTGCACGCGAGCGCGACGGCCGCGACGCCCGCGACCGCCGCGGCGCGCGTCACGATTGAGGCTCGACCGTGCGGATCTTCAGCTCTGCGAGCTGCTCGGGCGACACCCTGTTGGGCGCGTCGGTCATGAGATCGG
This sequence comes from Myxococcales bacterium, assembly GCA_947473045.1. Lineage (GTDB taxonomy): Bacteria > Myxococcota_A > Polyangia > Polyangiales > Polyangiaceae > JANYHY01. The sequence continues at coordinate 154,748 of CANJCO010000001.1, forward strand.
TGCCCTTCTGCGTCTTGGGGTAGGGGATGACGTCGCGGAGGCTCTCGGCGCCCGACAGCAGCATCGCGAGGCGATCCATGCCGACGGCGATTCCGCCGTGCGGAGGCGCGCCGAAACGCAGCGCGTCGAGCAGAAAGCCGAACTTCGCGCGGGCCTCTTCGTCCTCGATGCCGAGCGCGCGAAATACGCGGGCCTGCACTGCCGGATCGTGGAGGCGAATCGATCCGCCGCCGATCTCGAAGCCGTTGAGCACCAGATCGTAGCGGTGGCAGAGCACCTTGCCGGGATCGGTCTCGAGCATGTCGACGCAGGCGTCGTGCGGCCGTGTAAACGCGTGGTGGGCGGCGGCCCAGGTTTTTTTGTCGTCGTCGTACTCGAACAGCGGCGGGTTCACGACCCACAGGAACTCGAACTTGCCGCCGTGTCCGCTCGCGGGGATGAGCCCGAGCTTCTTGCCGAGGTGCACGCGCAGGTTCGCCATCACCGTCTGCACGGTGCTCTCCTTGCCGAACTGGAAGAAGAGCAAATCGCCCTCTTCCGCGCCGGTTTGCGCGTTGATGGCCGTGCGCAGCGCGGGGGTGATCGTCTTGCCCAGCGGCGACTGCGCCCAGTTGCCGTCGGCGTCGATCTTCGCGCGTGCGAGCCCTTTGGACCCCATGCCTTTGACGAAGTCCTCGAGCTTGTCGAGCTCGGCGCGCGAGAGCTTGGCCGCGAGGCCCGCGGGGATGCGCATCGCCTTGACGATCTCGGCGGGCAGATCGCGACGGTAGCGGCCGGAGGTGAACTGATCGGCCACCTCTTTCCAGAACGGGATCGCGCCGCCTTCGTGGTCGATCACGAGGCCGGTGATGTCGGTGTGCGGCAGCCCGAAGCGAAGGTCGGGCTTGTCGTTGCCGTAGTGCCCCATCGAGTCTTCGAAGGGCATCTCGGGGAAGCGGCCGCTCGGATACTGCTCGCGCAGGTCGATGCCGAGCACTTCTTTCCAGATGCCGAAGACGAGCCCCTCCATCGTTCGAAAGATGTCGTCCTGCGAGACGAAGCTCATCTCGACGTCGATCTGCGTGAACTCAGGCTGGCGATCGAGGCGAAGGTCCTCGTCGCGGAAGCATTTCACGATCTGAAAATAGCGGTCGAATCCGGCGACCATGTACAGCTGCTTGAACAGCTGCGGGCTCTCGGCGAGCGCGAAAAATTTCCCCTGGTGCATGCGGCTCGGCACGAGGAAGTTCCGCGCGCCGCCCGGGGTGTATTTCACCATGACCGGCGTCTCGAGCTCCAAAAAGCCGAGGCCGTCGAAGTACCGGCGCACGACCTGGTTGATGCGGTGACGCACGCGCAGGGTGCGCTGCAGCGGCGCGCGGCGAAGGTCGAGGAAGCGGTACTGAAGTCGCTTTTCTTCGGACGTTTCGATCGCGTCCTGGATCTCGAACGGCGGGGTGTCGGCCTTGTTGAAGACCGTCAGCTCGACGACGTGAACTTCGATTTCGCCGGTGTCGAGCCGGGGGTTGTTGTTGGTGCCGCGCGAGACGACGAAGCCCCGCACGCCGATGACCCACTCGCCGCGGAGCGCCTGAGCGCTGCGGTACGCGGCCGCGGGCGCGTCGCCGTGGCCCTTGAGGTCGGGATCGAACACGAGCTGCGTGATGCCTTCGCGGTCGCGGAGATCGACGAAGACGCAGCCGCCGTGGTCGCGGTAGCTGCCGACCCAGCCGAACAGGACGACCTCCTGGCCGGCGTCGGCCGCGCGAAGGGCGCAGCAGTGGTGGGTGCGTTTGAGCTCATCGATGAAGCGGGCCACGGCGTTCTCCTCGTAAATACCAGGGCCGCGACCATAGCCCGAAACGCCGACTGGACAAAAAGGCGGCAGCCCGCGGAACTTGCCCCGGGCCGGCGCCGTCGTGTAGGCGCGATCCGGTGGAAAAACCGGCAACCAGCGGGGCGCGAGCCCGGCCCTCGGCGAGGGTCTGGGCAACGGCGCTGGCAGCGCTGGTGCCCGCGGGCGTGGCTGCGACGCACTTGCCGATCGTCGCGGACGCCGCGCACGACACGGCGACGGTGCGGGTGCTGGGGCTCGCCCCGGCCGGCGTGCTGCGGGCGCTCGACGCGGTGGTCGCCGCGGCGATCGTGCCCATACCGATGGGAACGCGGGCGTGGCGGGCCAGCTTCGCCTCGACGCTTTGCCTCGCGCTCGCGGCGGCTTTGATGTTCTCGGTCGCCGAGCGAAGGTCGCGACTCGGTGCCACGGCTGCGCGCGCCCCGGGCGTGTTCGCCGCGCTCGTCGTCGCGTGCTTCGGAGCGCTCGCGCCCGCGCTGCAGCTCGAGGCGACCTCTCCCGGGGGCGCCACGCTCGGCCTGCTGCTTGCCTTGCTGCCCCGCGCCCTCGCGATGCGCGGCGCTTCGCTCGCGCGCGTGGCGCTGTGCCTCGGGCTCGCGTTCGCCTACGAGCCGCTCGTTGGGCTCCTTGCGCTCGCTGCGTCGGGCGCCGCCCTGCATGCGCGTCGGGCGACGTTGCCGCGCTCATTCGCAGGGCTTGTCCCGCTCGCAGCCGCATTTTTAGCTGGATTCGCGCCCCTGCTCGGCGCCCTCGCCCTCACGCATCCGGCGCGGGGAGCCGTGTTCGTCGACGTGCTCGGGGAGCACTGGGGCCCCTCGCACGCGCCGCTTGCGTTCGCGGTCGAGCAGCTCGGCGTCGTCGGGCTCGGGCTCGCGATCGGCGGGCTCGGCGTCGCGCTGGCGAGCCCTGCGCTGCGGACGGCCGGGGCGTCGTCGCTGGTCGTCGTCGCGATCTGCGCCGCGGCTATTTTCAAGGGGTCTGCGCTCGGACCGGACCGCTACGGTGCCCCCGCGCTCATGGCGGTGACCGAGTGCGCGCTGCTGGTCGCGACTGCGATCGGGTCGGCGGTCGCGTTCGTGCGCGAGACGAAGGTGGCCTATGCGCAGGCGAGCGGCTCGCTGCTCATGCTCATGCTCGCGGCGATGCCGGCGCGTCAGGCCGACGACGCGCTCGTGCGCTTCGCCACGAAACAGGGCGCTCCTGAGCGCGCGTTCGCGGCGCTTGCGTGGGAGCACCTGCCGCTGGGCGCGCTCGTGCTCGTGGCCGGCGATGAGCTCGCGCTGCGGGTCGCCTCGGCGCGCGCGCAAGGCGACGTTCGGGGCGATGTTCTGTTCGTCACGATGCGCGACAGGGCCGTGCTCTCGCTGCTCGCGCGGGAGCCCCGGCTTGCTCCGTTGCTGCGCGATCAGTCGCTCTACGGGGCGCCGGAGGAGTGGTCGCTCTCCGCGCTCGCGGCGGCGCGTCCGCTGGCGCTTTCGTTCGACGCTGCGTGGCCGCGTCCGCTCTCACGCCATCTGGTGCCTGCGGGAATTTTCGATCGGTTTTATGCCGAACCGCGAGGTCTCTCCGACCGCGGGGCCGCGCTGGACGCCCAGCACGACGACCGCGCAGCGCTCGTCCGTGCGCTCACCCGCGCCGCCGCTCCGGAGGTCGCGCGGGCAGTGGCGGCTGGCTATCGCGCACGGCTGATCGGCGCCGCAGCCTCGGGCGACCGCGACATCGCGGGCCGCGTGCTCGAAGACCTCCGCCACGTGGCTCCCGCCGATCCGGTGGCCTTCGACGTCGCGCGCAGGCTCGTGGGCGTGCGCGGGGCGATCGACGTCTCAGACCTCAAAGGGCGCTGAAACAAGGTCGATTTGCAGCGTGCTCCGCGCGCGGACCCGGCCGCCCGGGCGCCTTTGCCCCTACGATTCGGCCTTGAACCCGAACGCCCCATCGTGGACGTACACAAGCTTGCAGTCGTCGAGGTACCTGGCGTCGTGGATGCGCCCTGACTTGACGTAGCCCGTGTCGCCGCGCGCGAGCACGACCGGGGCGCCGTCGGGCACGAGCGCGTCGCCGCTGCGCGTAAAGAACTGAATCTCCATGCGACCTTCGACGACCACTGTCATGTCGTCGCCGGGATGGGAGTGCGGCGGCTCGCTCGTTCCGGCCTTCCACTGCTCGAGCATGACCTCGACGCCTTCGGGATTCGCGGGGACGGTGGTGCGCAGCGTGAAGCCCTCGGGGGCGCCCGCCATCGGCACATGGTTGGACCACACGCGGCTGGTGGCGGAGGTCACGTCGAGGCTGCTGTCGTGCTGGTTGGACATGGTTGGCCTGCAAGGGGTGGGAGGCGATGGGACCGCATCCGATGCGGCAATTTCGTGGCGACGAGCACGTATGAGAGCACGCCCCGGCCCGCCTGTTACAGCGCTATCCCGAAAACGGCGCAGGGCGGCAGCGCGTAAAGCACCGTAAAGCGCGGCATGTTCGCAGGGCGACCCGCGTCTATCTCCACGAGGCCAACAGCGGCCTCGAACCGACCGAAAAAAGAGGAAATCATCATGCGTAGCGCAATCGTTGCCACTGTCCTCGCTCTTGCCACCCTTGCTGCGGTGCCCGCGCTCGCGGCGCCTGCGATGCCGGACGCACCGAACCGTGCGCACCGGGCCGAAGGGGAAGGCGAGAGGCGGCACTTCCCGCTGCCGGCGGCTGAGTTCCAGGCGAAGGTCAATGCGCGTCAGGCACGGGCCCGCGCACACATGGAAGCGCGCGCCGCCAAGCTCGCCGCGGACGAAGCGAAGGAGCTTCGTGCGAAGTTCGAGGCGCGGATCGGGAAGGTGAACGCTGAGGTCGCAAAGGCGGTCGCCGACGGCACCGTGACCAAAGAAGAGGCGAAGGCCGTTCGCGACGCGAGCCCGCACCATCGCCACGGCGGCCACGGCCATCACGGCGACCGCCAGGCCCCCCCGGCCCGCTGAGCCCCGCGGCGTCGCTTCACTGAAACGGCGGGAGGCGTCCGTGCACAATGCACGGGCGCCTCTTCGCGTGGCCTGCTAACCGACTGGAAGCACCGGCGCCTTCGAGAGCCCCTGCGAGATGAGCGTCCAGCCGATGAGCTTGTAGAGCAGTCGCGCGCCGACGTTTCCGTCCCACTCGTCGCCTTCTTCTCCGGGGGCGACCTCGTTCAAGTCGAAGCCCACGATGCGGCGCCCGCTCTGCGCGATCATCCCGACGAGCGCGCTCGCTTCGAGCAGCGACAAGCCTCCGGGCACGGGCGTTCCGGTGTTGGGGCACAGGGCGGGGTCGAGCCCGTCGATGTCGAACGAGACGTAGACGTCACGCGGGAGCTTGCCGACGGCCTGCGCGAACACGTCGAGCAAGCGTCCCTGCATGCGGGCGCGCGCGACCTGCACGTCGAAGAGCGTGGTGATGCGACCCTGGCTCTGCCCGATGCGCGTGATTTCCTCCTCGCAGAAATCGCGAATGCCGACCTGCAGGAGCTTCGAGACGCCTGGAATCAGCCGCGTGACGTTCTCCATGATCGAAGCGTGCGAGTGCTCGAACCCCTCGTAGGCGTGACGAAGGTCGGCGTGGGCGTCGACGTGCAAAATGCCCAGCCCGGGGAAGGTCTCGGCGTAGGCGCGGATGGCGCCAAAGGGCGTCGCGTGATCGCCGCCGATCAGCCCGACGATCTTGCCCTGACCGAGCAGCCGCTTCGTGTCGAGGTAGACTACGTCGTTGATGCGCGCCGAGATGGCGTTGACCTGGGCGAGCGCAGACTCGAGCTCGGCGTCGCCCGCGATGTTGCCGCCGGCCTCGATGATGCCCTCCGCCAGCAGGCGCGCTTCGTTGTTCCAGGCGCGAATATCGGCGCTCTCCGGCAGCATGGCGATGCCGGCCTCGAACGGCTTGCCGGTCTCGGCGTCGAACAGGTCGACCTGCCTGGAGGCCTCGAGGATCGCCCCGGGGCCGTCTGCGGCGCCGCTGCCGTACGACGTGGTGGCGTCCCACGGAACGGGCAGCAGCACGACGCGCGCCTCGTCGGGCGCAAACGGCAGCCCGAAGATGCCTGAATCGGCGGCGGCGGCGGCGTTCGGATCAAAGCTCATGCGAGGCCTCGTAGCATGACGTAGCGTGCGATAGACGAGGGAGCGACATGGACATCAAGCAGCTCAGGGAAGTGTTCTCGAAGCATGGCATCGAGAAGGTAAAAGTTGGCGGCTTCGACGTCGACGGCGTGCTGCGCGGCAAGTACGTATCGCTCGAGAAGTTCTGGAGCGCCGTCGACACGGGGTTCGGCTTCTGCGACGTGATTTTCGGCTGGGACATCACCGACGCGCTCTACGACAACGCCCGCGTCACCGGGTGGCACACGGGCTACCCCGACGCCCACGCGCGCATCGACCTGTCGACCTACCGGCGCATCCCGTGGGAGCCCAAAACAGCGGCCTTTTTAGTCGATTTTGTGCGCCCCGACGGCTCGCCCCATCCGGCGTGTCCGCGCTCGCTGCTCCGGCAGGTGACCAGTCGCGCGCGCGCCGCGGGATTTACGGCCTCGTTCGCGGCGGAGTTCGAGTTCTTCGTCTTCAAGGAGACGCCCGAGACGATGCGCGCGAAGGGCTACAAAAACCTCACGCCGCTGTCTGCGGGCATGTTCGGCTACTCGTGGCTGCGCGAGGGGCAAAACTCCGACTTTTGCCACGCGATCTTAGACCAGATGGCGGCCTTCGACATCGAGCTCGAGGCGCTGCACACCGAGACCGGGCCCGGCGTTTACGAGGTCGCGATTCGCTACGACGACGCGCTTCGCATGGCCGACAAAGCGGCCCTCTTCAAGACGGCGATGAAGCAACTCGCCACGCGCATGGGTCTGTCGGTGACGTTCATGGCCAAGCACAGCGCGAGCCTCGCAGGCTCCAGCGGTCACCTGCACCAGTCGCTGTGGACGACCGATCGCCCGCGAAACTTGTTCTTCGACGAGTATGGTCAGCACCGAATGAGCGACATCGCCCGGCGCTATCTGGGCGGCCAGCTCGCGCTCATGCCCGGGCTCACCGCCCTGTATGCGCCTACCGTCAACAGCTACAAGCGCTACGTGCCGGGCGTGTGGGCCCCGCTCAACGCGACGTGGGGCGTCGACAATCGCACTTGCGCCATTCGCGCCATCTCGGGCGACTCGAAATCGACGCGGTTCGAGTATCGGCAGACAGCGGCCGACATGAACCCGCATATCGCGATCGCCACCGCGCTCGGCGCCGGCCTTTGGGGAATCGCCCACGACGCGGTTGCGCCGGCGGAGTCGAAGGGCGACGCGTCCCGCGACGCAATTGGCGGCGCGCTGCCGCGCACGTTGCGAGAGGCGATCACGCGGCTGGAGGGGTGCCCGGAGGCGCGTGAGATTCTCACGCCCGAGTTCGTGGATCACTACCTGCGCACGCGCGACTGGGAGGCCCGGCAGTACGAGCGCGCGGTCACCGACTGGGAGCTCGAGCGCTATTTCGAGTCGATCTGATACGCGGCGCTAAAAGCCGCCCCGAGCGAGCTCGAGGGCGGCGAAGAACGCGGCGGAAGCCAGCACGGACATGAACATCGCGACGACGGTGCCGCCCCCGTGCGGCGCCGTCCAGGTGCGGTACGCCCCGCGCATGAACGTGGCGCCGAGGGCGAACCCCACGGCCGCGAGGCCCCACTGCGTTGCCTTCGTGACGTCGGACGACGCCTGCTCGCCGATGATCTGATACACGCGAAAGCCCTCGGGGCTGCGCGCGTAGACCGTGAGCGCGGCGAGAGCCAGCACCGTGATTCCGCAGACGGCCGCGAGCGCGACGACCGAGCCCTCGTTTTGCGGCTCGCCCATAGGCTCGTGGTGCCCATGATACGACGCGCTGACCGGTTTGGGCATCGCCCGGGTCGCGCCCGGGTCGAGCATGAGCCCGGACATCATCCCGCTCTGGGGCACAGCGTCGGCGAGCACCATGAGGTCGGGCATCGGCGCGATCGCCGCCGGCGGGCGCATCGACGGCGGAGGCGCCGAGCGCGACGACACGGGCGGCTCGGCGCCAAGCTGAGGTACGAGCAGCTCGGGCACCGAATCGAACACCGGCAGCAGCTCCGCGTCGGGCGGGAGGGGAACGCCGAGCATCACCAGCCGCAGGTCGTGTGCGACCTCGGCGGCGCTCCCGTAGCGCTCGTCGGGATCGCGCCGCAGGCACCGATCGACGATGCGCGAGAGGTCATCGGGCGCAGACAGCACGACGTCACGCAGCAGCGGCGCGTCCGTCGTCGCGACCGCGACGAAAATCGCGGGAGGATCATCGCCCTCGAACGGCAGCCGGCCGCTCGCCATCTCGAAGAGCATGACGCCGATCGACCACACGTCGGCGCGCGCGTCGATGTCGCGGGCACCGCGGATCTGCTCGGGCGGCATGTACGCCGGGGTTCCCATCGCAGCGCCGACCGCGGTCATGCGTACGTCTTTCGAGGCGATGTGCGAAATGCCGAAGTCGAGGAGCTTGGGAACGCGCAGATCGCCCTGCCGCGCGAGAAATACGTTCTCGGGCTTGATGTCGCGGTGAAGCACGCCCTTCGCGTGCGCCTCGGCGACTGCGTCGATCACTGGACACAGAAGCGGGGCAAGCTCGCCGAGTGCGATTCGGCCGCCGCTGCGACCGGCATACGTGGCGAGGTCCTCGCCGATGAGCAGCTCCTGCACAATGAAGGGCGTCCCGTCGTCGTCCTGCCCGATGTCGAGCACATCGACCACGTTCGGGTGGCGCACGAGATTGGCGGCGCGCGCTTCGCGAAGGAATCGCTCTACGACCTCGGCGTTTTGCGCGTATTCGACGCGGAGCATCTTGATGGCGACGTCGCGTCCGATGAGCTCGTTGGTCGCACGGTAGACGTGCCCCATCCCGCCGCTGCCCAGCAGCTGCTCCAGACGGTACCTCGATGCGAGGAGCTGGCCGATGCGGTCGTCTTCGCCCAATTGACCTTCGAGCATAGCGCGCCGGCGCGCCGCGCGGGCACAACATATCGCGCGACCAGAACGCGCGGACTCAGCCGTGCCGCGCGGGCGCCAGGAGGGCGACTGGAAAAACGCCCTGCTGGAGCCTGGCGAAGCCAATCGCGTGGGGTGGCGACGACGAAAAACAGCGTTCTTCGGGGCGGGGCGGGGCGGTGCATGCCTCCCCGAGATGAACGGCTGGCAGGCCGTTTTTCGAGCGTCCTGGTTAGAGCGACGCTTCGTAGAGCGCTGCCAGATCGGCCTGCGTGCAGGCGCGCGGGTTCGAACGGTGGCACGCATCTTCGAGGGCCTTCGCCGACAATTTGGCTACGTCGCCCCGCGTGACGCCTTCGGCGCCGAGGCCTGCGGGCAGGCCGAGGTGCGCCCGCAAGTCGCGCAGCGCTTGCTCGCAGCTCGGCGCTGAGGGGTCGAACAGCGCTTTGACGCGCTCGAGCTTGTCGTGGGCGACGGCCTCGTTGAACGCGACGACCGCAGGCAGGCACAGCGCGTTTGCGAGCCCGTGGTGCATTCCCTTTTCGCTCGACAACGGGTGGGCCAGCGAGTGGCACGCGCCGAGGCCCTTCTGAAAGCTCACGGCGCCCATCATCGCGGCCTTCATCATGCCGCCTCGGGCTTCGAGATCCCCGCCGTGATGCGTGGCGCGCGCGAGGTGCTTCGCGCACAGCTCGAGGCCCATCAGCGCAATACCGTCGGCCATCGGGTGATCGCCGAGCGAGACGTACGCCTCGAGGCAGTGGGTGAGCGCGTCGAAGCCGGTCGCAGCCGTGATGCGGGGCGGCATCGAGACCGTTAGCGTGGGGTCGAGCAGGGCGACCTTCGCGAGCAGGTAAGGGCTGAAAATGACGGTCTTGCGCCCGTTGGCGCGGAGGGTGACGACGCCCGAGCGGCCCACTTCGCTGCCTGTTCCGGCGGTGGTTGGAATGGTGATGATCGGCGGCACGTCGCTCGTGATGAACGCGTCGCCGCCGGTGGCGTCGTCGTAGTCGACGAGGGGCCGATCGTGGGTGGTCTTGAGCGCGATGAGCTTGGCGGCATCGAGCGGGGAGCCGCCGCCGACCGCCACGCAGAAGTCGGCGCCAGCGCCGCGGTAGGCCTCCACGCCCGCGGTGATGTTGTCCTCGATCGGGTTCGGATCGACCCCGTCGAACACGGTGAAAGCGACGCCCGCGGCCGAGAGCGTCGAGGTGACTCTCTCGACGAGGCCCGCCTTGACAACGCCCGCGTCGCACACCACGAGGGCGTGCCGCTTGCCGAGACGAGCTGCGTGCGCGCCGAGCGAACCGAGAGCGCCTGCGCCGAATACGATGGTGGTGGGAAACGACCAGGAAACGGTGGACATGACGCAGATGATATCACGGGGGCCGGGCGCGCTGCCCGACGCGCCGCCAAAAAAAGCTGGTAGCATCGCGGCAAATGCTTCCCGAGAAGAAGCAAGTTCTCATCGTCGACGACGAGCCGAACCTGCGCAAAATTCTGGCCGCGCAGCTGTCGCGCGACGGCTACGACGTACACACTGCCGAAGATGGCCGGGAGGGCCTCGCGCTGCTCCGCGACAACCACATCGACCTGGTCATCACTGACTTGAAGATGCCGAAGATCGACGGCATGACGCTTCTCAAAGAGGCGCTGCGCGAGGACCCCGATCTGCCCGTGGTCATGATCACCGCGCACGGCACAATCGACACCGCCGTAGAGGCGCTGAAATCCGGGGCGTTCGACTACCTCACCAAGCCGTTCGAAAAAGACGAAGTACGCCGCATCGTCGCCAAGGCGCTCAAGACGAAAGAGCTCGCCGGCGCCGAGGCGAGCGCACCCGCGGCAGCGACCGGCGCGCGCTTTGGCATCATCGGCCAGTCAGCCGGGATCGCCGATCTCTACACAGTGCTTGCGCGCGTCGCCGACACGCCCACCACGGTGCTCATCACCGGCGAGAGCGGCACCGGCAAGGAGCTCGTCGCTCGCGCCCTGCACGATCACTCCTCGCGCCGCGACCGGCCGTTCATCAAGGTCAACTGCGCCGCGATTCCGAAGGAGCTCATCGAGAGCGAGCTGTTCGGTTACGAGCGCGGAGCGTTTACCGGCGCGGTGACGAGCAAGCCCGGGCGCTTCGAGCTGGCGAGCGGCGGCACGCTGTTTCTCGATGAAATCGGCGAAATTCCCGTCGAAATGCAGGTGAAGTTGATGCGGGCGCTCCAGGAGAGCGAGTTCGAGCGCGTCGGCGGCATCAAGACCATTCACGTCGACGTGCGTCTGGTGGCCGCCACCAACCGCGACTTGAAGAAGCTCATCGCCGCCGGCACGTTTCGCGAAGACCTCTTCTATCGGCTGAACGTCGTGCCGATTCGTCTGCCGTCGCTGCGCGAGCGGGTCACCGACGTGCCCATTTTGGTGGAGCATTTTCTCACCAAGTTCAACGAGCGCTTGAAGAAGCACGTCGCGGGCGTTGAGTCCGACACGATGGACGCGCTCGAGGCCCACGGGTGGCCGGGCAACATTCGCGAGCTCGAGAACGTGATCGAGCGCGCCGTGCTCTTCTCCGACGGCGCGAAATTGCGCGTGCAGGATCTCCCGGCCGAGCTGCGCGGGGTGGCGCCTTCCACGCCGCCGCCGCCGCACGCCGACTTCGACCGCGACGGGGCGATGCCTGGCGACGGGGGCCTGAAGGAGCACGTCAAGAGCGCGATGAGTCGCCTCGAGCGCGAGCTCGTGGGCCGCGCGCTGCAGCAGACGAGCGGCAACGTGACGCACGCGGCCAGGCTCCTCAAGATTTCGCGCAAGGGACTGCAGCTCAAGATGAAGGAGCTGGGCCTGCGCGAAGGGGCTGGCGAGAAGGGCGAATAGTTGCGCAGGGCTCGCGCTGCCGCAGCTGCGTGCTGGCTGCAGGTCGCTCTGTCGGCTTGCGGCGGGTGCGGTCGGCATGAACAGGTCGCGGACGCCTCGCCGCCGAAGCCCTCGGCGCCGAGCGTGATCGCGGCTGCGCCCGACTCCGGGGCCGTTGAGCTGCCGCGCATGCTGTGGGTGCCAGCGGGCGTGCTCCTCGCGGGAACCCCCGCCTCGCATGTGCCGCGCATCGCCGACGAGGAGCTGGCAGGCGAGCCGATCCGTCTCGGTGCATTCTACATCGATATGTTCGCGTATCCGAACGAGCCGGGCGCGATTCCGACCACGAGCGTGTCGCGCGACGAGGCCGCGCAGCTGTGCGCGGCGAAGGACAAACGGCTGTGCAGTGAGCTTGAGTGGGAGCGCGCGTGCAAAGGCGAACAGAACACCACCTACGAGTACGGCGACACTTACCGTGCGGCCGCGTGCGGCACGGGCGTGGGCATCGAGGAGGCCGCGCGGCGACCGAGCGGCGAGCGTCCGCAGTGCAAGAGCTCCTTCGGCGCGCTCGAGCTTCACGGCGGCGTGTGGGAGTGGACGAGCTCGGCGTGGGGACGCGGCGGTCGGACGAATCTCGGGGTGCTTCGTGGCGGCAACGCTCAGGCGGGTGAGCTGGTCGGCCGGTGCGCCAACGCCCTCGGCAGGGCCGTCACGCAAAAGAGCGCAACGATGGGCTTTCGCTGCTGCAAGGGAGACACCAACGAGGCGATCGTCAGTCTCGCCCTGAAGCAGGGGCGGGCGCTCGAGTCGCAGAGTCACGTCGATTCCGGGCGACTTCTGGCCGTGGCGCAGCGCGCGGCGGACTCCGCGATGGCGACCGCGAAGATCTTTCGTCCGACCAGCGTATGGACATGGCGCCCGGTGCCCAACGACGAGCTCACCGTCGCGAGCGGGTGCGCCGGCTATCTGCATGGTCGCCCCGAGGGCTGCGTCATCATCGTGTTTCGCGATTCGCGTCCCGACGACGCCCCGCTGGCCGCGCTCAACGTGGATGTCGGCGTAGGCGAAGTCGCTTCGGCCGGTGACGCCCGGCACTTGCGGTTCCGCGCGCTTGATCTCGGCGGGGCCCTGTATACGCGCGCGATTACGTACGTCTATGGCCGCGTCGACATCTCGGACGTCAAGGTTCGCTGATCAGCGCAAGCCGGGTCGCCGGCGCTCGCCGTCGCCCGCCCACGCCGCCGAGAACGCATCGCGAACGACGTGCTCGGCGAGCTTGCCGCGCGGAGAAAAGCCCCACTCGGCTTCCTGCGAGACGTCGTCGGGATCGGCATAGACGCGCCACACGAACAATCCGGCGAACGAAGGCTCCTCGAGAAGCGGCCGAATCAGCGCGTGATACGCCAGCGCCTGCGCCTCTTCGTCGACGCGCACATGGACCATCGAATCGGGCCACTCCCAGGGCCGCACCGCGGGATCGGGCCGTGTGGTGTAGCCGATCTCGGTCATCAGCACCGGCTTCTGCCACGTCGCCGCGAGCCTCGCGACCTTCGCCCGCACGCGCTCTCCGCCTGCGAGCAGCTCACCGAGGGCCGCCCCGTCGCGCTCGGCGAGCGGGAAGAACGCGTTGATTCCGATCACGTCGACGGCGCCCAGGATGATCGTGTCTTCGACGTCGTCCCAGTTGGCCGAGTAAGTCAGCGGTCCGTGAAAGATCGCCCGGAGGTCGGCGATGAGGGCTCCGAACGACGGCGCCCGTCCGGTTGTCACCCAGCTGCGCAACTCGACCCCGACGCTGAGCAGGTCGACGTGCTCCTGTTCGGCCACGCGGGCCCACGTCTTGACGAAGGCGCCGTAGCTCGCGGCCCACCGCGCCCAGCCGGCGTCGCTCCTGGGGTCGATCTCGGCGCGCCACCCGCCCGACTCGACCCACAGGTGCGGCACGAGCATCACGCGAAGGCCGTGGGCATGCGCCTGACGAATCGCGGCGCGGATGTCAGCCTCGTTCTTTGCGAACGGCGCCTCGAAGGTCAGATCGACGCCCTGCCCGCTGAGGTCGGCGACGCGCCCGAACGGCGTGAGCGCGACCCAGTTGGCGCCCCAGTCGTTGCATTCTGCAAGTGTTCGTTCGTACGCTGCGGAGCCGTACCCGCGCCCCGGGTGATATCCGTTTTCGATCGGGCCGACGGTGATCCCGCGGATGCCGTCGCGTCCCGAGTCGCGCCACGCGAAGGGTGAGGCAGGCAGTGATCCGGCGGCGCCAAGCTGGCCCGCGATCGCCACGATCGACGCAAAAAACAGGGACGCCGCGGGCTTCATAGGTCGCCGTCGAGCAGCGCGTCGGTCAGCTCGGGGAGCGAATCGGCGACGGCGTGCGCCCCCGCGAGCTCGAGCTCGGCGCGCGAATACGAGTGCGTGACGGCGACGCATCGAAGTCCGGCCGCGCGCGCCGCGACCACCCCGGCGATGGAGTCCTCAATGGCGACGGCTGGCACGGAGCCGGGCAGCTTGCCCGCGCCGATTCGGTAGCCCTCAGGATCGGGTTTGCACGCGCGCGTGTCCTCGGCGCTGACGATGAACGCGATCGCGTGGGCAACGCCCATGATGGCTAGACAGTGCTCGATCTCGTGGCGCAGCGCGCCTGACACGATGCCTACCGCGCCGAGCTTCGTACGCCGCCGGATCAGCTCGGCCGCGCCTTCGAACACGCGGAGCTCCGTCGCGATGCGGCGCATGTAGACGGGCTTTTTCTCGTCGATCAGCGCGCGCACGATCGCGTCGTCGGATGCCGCGCCGCCGTCGCGCAGGATCGCGCGGAATGCACCCGCGTCGTCGAAGCCCAGGTAGCGCTCGGCGTAGTCGCGCTCGCTGAGCGGAATGCCGCGGCGCGCGAGCACCTCCGCGAAGGCCCCAAAGTGAATGTGCTCATCGTCGACGAGCACACCGTTGAAATCGAACAGCGTGGAGCGCACAGGTCGCACCATAGTCAAAACTCGAACGCGGCGCCCGCGGTCATGGTCGCGCGCAGCCACGCGCCCGAAGCGTCGATCGGGGCGCGCCTCGCACCGACGAATGCCGGCTGCGCGTCGAGCGCGATCGGCCGGAGCACCAGCCGCAGGCGGGGCACCACGGCGTAGCTGACCGCGAGCGCGAGGTGCGCCGCGGGCGCGATGCCGGTCGCCGCGTTGCAAACAGGCATGAATGCGTCGCCGCCGACGTCGCTGGTCGTGAGTCCCGCGAGGCCGAAGCCCACGTCGACGAAGGCGCGGAGCTCATCGGAAATGGCGACCCCTCCGGTGGCGACCGCGTGTCCGGCCACCGTCGCGCCGCTGTAGTCGCGGGGCAGCTTGCACGAAAGGGCGCCCGTGATGTTGCTCACGCCGGCTGATGTGCTCCATGTGTCGCCGGAAATGGCGAGGCGCGCGCCCACGGCGAAACGCAGACGGCCGCGGTCGACGAGCGGGACACTGGCCGCGATGAATCCTGCCGGGCTCGCGCCTCCTGTTGCGTCCCCGTACGCCGTGATGGCGATGCCCAGGCCTGCCTCGATCGCCACGCGCGACCCGCCGCGCGCGGGCGTGGTCCGGGTGAAGTCTCCGTGCACGATGAGGGCGCGACCGGCCGCGGCGGTTGTGGTCGACGCGATGGGCTCGGATCCGTCGCGCTCGAGGACGATGGCGTGGGCGCCTGCATGCACCGGCAGCGTCATCGGCGCTGTTCCGGCGGTCTTTCCGTCGATGGATACGCGCGCGCCCGGCGGCGACGAGGTGATCGTCAGCGGCGACGGGCGGGCCAGGATCGCCTCGCGCGTGCGCTGTGCCTCGTCGCGGTCTTCGGGGGTTAGATCCGCCTTGCCGAGGTAGTCGCCGAGAGCGCGCGCGGCGGCCTCGGGCTCGTCGCGTTTCAAGTGGCAGCGCGCGATGTTCCACAGCTCGACCGAGGGACCGCCGCGCGCAAATGCCGCAGAAAAATAGTCGATCGCGTCCTGATAGCGCGCGTCCTGATACGCGCGCACGCCCTCCTGATCGAGGGCGCGCGCCTGCGCCGTCTCAGCGTCGCCGGCGCGGGCGCGGGCTGCGTAGCTGAGCGCGAGGCTCGCGATGAGCAGACGGGGGTGCATGACTGCGCCGCTGACGATACGCCACCACCTGGCGGTTAGGCCGAAGTGAGAATGATCCGCGTAATCTCGGGCGGGGCGCCGACGCGCACCGGCGGGCCGACGACGCCGAAGCCGCGGTTGACGTAGAGCTGCGTCGCGCCCACCTGATACCGGCCCGCGACGTAGCGCATGAGAAAATCCGCCGGACGAAAGCCCGGGTTTACCTGACCGCCATGCGTGTGGCCGCTGAGCTGCAGCCCCACGCGTCCGGCCCACGCGTCGACCGATGCCGGCTGGTGAGAAAGCAGCACGCGCGCGCGATCGTCCGGCACCATCGACAGGGCGCGATCGAGGCGCGGGCCATCGGCGCCGTAGCGAGAGGCCCAGAGGTCGTCGACGCCGAGCAGCGCGAAGCCGCCGCCATCGGCGGGTCGGACGATGCGCCCCTCGTTGCGAAGCAGCGTGACTCCGGCGGATTTCAGCCCTCGCGCGACGGCGTCGGCGCCTGCGTAATAGTCATGATTGCCCAGGATCGCGAAGGCTCCGTCGCGGGGCGCGAACTTCGCGAGCGCGGCTGCCATCATGGGCACGTAGGCTGGGTCGAAATCGATCAGATCGCCGGTGACCACCAACAGGTCGGCGCGGCACCCCGTGATGCGTGACAGCCCGCGCTCGAGCTCGCCCTGCTGCACGAAATTGCCGACATGCAGGTCGGACACCTGCGCGATCGCGTAGCCCTCGAGCGCCCTGGGGAGGCCCGGCAACCGGATGACGACCTCTTCGACAACGTAGTCGAACCGTCCGCGCAGCGCGCCGTAGCCAAGCACGCTGCTGGTCGATCCCAGCACGAGCGATCCGCCGATGCCCTCGAACACCTGCCGTCGCCCGAGCGGGATCGAAAGCGCGTCGCCGGCGACGGCCGCTGCCAACGGCGACGCAGGCGGGCCCGGGCGCGCAGCTACGCGGCTTGCGAGTCGCACGAACGCGATCGGCAGCGCCGAGATCAGCACGATCATCGTCTCGGTCATCGCGATCGCGTAGACGCCGCTCAGCCAGGAAGACTGGGCGACATGCGTGGCGAGGCGCGAAACCACCGGCAGCACCGACGCCACGACGAGCGCGGCCTTGATCGCGCGACCGGCCCTCGGACTCAGCGAAAAGGCTGATTTCAGCCAGATCCACACTTGCAGATGGGCGACGCCCGCGGTGGCCAGCGCCGCAATCGTGATCGCGAAGGCCCGCATCATCGCGGCGCGATCCCGTGCACGACCCGCTCGATGCGCGCGTAGTCGCGGGCGCGGGCTACGTCGACGAAGCCGTGTTGCCCGAACAGCTGCGCGACCTCGTCCGCCTGCCCGGCGCCGATTTCCATCGCGAGCGTTCCCCCCGGGGCGAGGCGTCGCGCGGCGCCCTCGAGGATGCGCCGCACGAGCACGAGGCCGTCGGTGCCGCCGTCGAGCGCGAGCCTCGGCTCATGCAGCGCGACATCGGGCGCCAGCGTCGCGATCTCCGCCGACGGGATGTACGGCGGATTGGCCGTGATGACGTCGAACTCACCCTCGATGCCCTCGAAGAGGTCGGCCTGCCCGAACGCGACGTTGTAAGCGCCGAGCCGTAGCGCATTTTCGCGCGCGACGGCGAGGGCGTCCGCGCTGGTGTCCGTCGCGATCACGCGCGCCGTGGGCCGCTCGCGGCCGAGCGTGATCGCCACGCAGCCCGATCCGGTGCACAGGTCGAGCGCCCGCATGGAGAGCGAAATATGGGCGGTGCGCGCGAGGGCGACTTCGACGAGCGCCTCGGTGTCGGGTCGCGGCACCAGCACGCGCGCATCCACGCGGAAATTGCGCCCGAAAAACTCGCGTTCCCCGCGCAGGTAGGCGACGGGTTCGCGGTTTCGTCGACGCCGGACCATCTCGCGAAAGCGCGCCAGCTCGGGCGCCGCCAGCGGCTTCTGCATGTCGATGAACAGCTGCGTTCGCGAGGTGGCCAAACAGTGGGCGAGGAGCACTTCGGCGTCGAGTCTCGGGCTCTCGATGCCGCGGGCGCGGAAGTCGTCGGCCGCCCATTTTACGACGGCGCCGATCGTCCACGGCTCGGTACGCTCAGGCTGGCTCAACGCATGCCTTCGGCCGAGCGTCGCACGTCGGCCACGGCCGCTTCGAGCTCGGCCCGGATCGCTTCGAGCTCGCCCAGGGTGCCTGCTTCGACGCGCATCACGAGCACGGGGCCCGTGTTTGACGCGCGCACGAGGCCCCACGCAGGCGCGTCGCTGAGGCTTCGAAACGCGATGCGGGCGCCGTCGATGGCGGTGACTTCGTGACCCTTCGCGACGTAACGCTCGGTGATCGCGCGCACGACCTCGAATTTGATCGCGTCGGGGCACGGGACGCGCAGCTCCGGCGTGGTGTGCGTCAGCGGGACGTCGGCGAGCAGCTCGCCCAGCGTCTTTCCCGAGGCCGAAAGAATCTCAAGCAGCCGTAGCGAGGCGTAGAGCGCGTCGTCGTAGCCGAAATAGCGGTCGGCAAAGAACATGTGCCCGCTCATCTCGCCGGCGAGCAGCGCCTGCTCTTCTTTCATTTTGGTTTTGATGAGCGAGTGGCCGGTCTTCCACATGATGGCGCGGCCGCCGTGCCTGGCGATGTCGTCGTAGAGCGTCTGCGAGCACTTCACTTCTCCCAGAATTGCGGCTCCCGGCCGGGTGGCGAGGAGCGCGCGCGAAAACAGGATCATCAACTTGTCGCCCCACACCACGTCGCCGCTCGCGTCGACTGCGCCCAGCCGGTCGGCGTCACCGTCGTAGGCCAGCCCCACGCGCGCGCCCGTGGCCTTCACGCGCGCGATGAGCGCCTCGAGGTTCTTCGGAACCGTCGGGTCGGGGTGGTGGTTCGGGAAGCGCCCGTCCATTTCACAGTAGAGCGGGTCGGGCGAAAAACCGGCCGCTCGGAGCGCGCGCAGGCCGAGCGGGCCGCCGGCGCCGTTGCCCGCATCGAGCACGCAGGGCACGGGGGTCGTGGGGCGCGCGATGTCGCGCGTGAGCGCCGAAATGTATGCGCTCTGCAAGTCGACCGACTCCCCGCTGCCGAACGCTGCGGGCCGCGGCAGGTCGTCACCCTCCAGGCGCGCCCGGAGGCGTTGAATGTCCTGGCCGTAAAAGCTGGCCTTGCCGCGCATGATCTTGAAGCCGTTGTCTTCGCCCGGATTGTGGCTTCCGGTGATCATGATGCCGCCGTCGAGCGACAGGTGATGAACCGAGAAATACAGCTGCGGCGTGGGGCCCACGCCGATGTCGATGACGTGCGCTCCGCCCGCCATCAGGCCCTCGACGAGCGCCGCGTGGAGCCGGTCGCTCGACAGCCGGCAGTCGCGCGAAACGGCGATGCGCTTGCCCGCGCCCCCGAGCTCGCTCGCGAGGCCGAGCCCCAGCGCGTGCGCCAGCTCGCTCGATAGGTCGCGGTCGGCTACGCCGCGAATGTCGTACTCACGGAACACGTGGGCGGGCACCTGCATAGGGCCCGGTCTAGCAGGGACCGCGCCCTTCGGAAATCGCGCGGGGCTTGCGCGGCTCAGCCGCCGTACGACTCATCCTGCTCGATGCGCGACAGCACCCAGTCGAACTCGCCGGTCGTGACCTTCACGCGGCAATAGTTGCAGTTTCCGGTCATCGAGACGGCGAGCGGTGCGCCGCAGTTCGGGCAGGCGGCTGCCGTCGTAGTGGGTTTGTTGGCGCGCTCTGACCCTCGGATGAGCGTCCAGTATTCGCTGTAGGGACGCTCTTTGGTGCGGCTGCCGCCGAGCATGCGCCCGTCGTCGGTGACGGTGTAATCGAGGCCTGTCGCCCACACCCGTACGGTGATGGCATCGAAGTATTTGTCGCTGATGACGCTCGCGAGCTCGATGCGCACGACGCGCGCGTTTTCGGTCACGTTGCGCGCGCGCTGCTGGATGTACAGGTCGATCCAGTACATTTGCGACTGAAACAAATTGTCGCTCACGAACGGCCGGGCGCGCAGCCACTCGCGGCTCGACCATGCGACCTGAAGGCTCTGGAAGATCAACCCGATGCGGCCCTGAAACTGGTTCCAGTCGAAGCTCGGATCGCGGGCGCGCAGCTGGTCGACGCGCGCGGGCGCCTGCGGGTCGGCCACCGTGCGCAGGTTGTTGCCCTGCTCGGCGACATCGCCGCCGAGGAGCGGGCCGCGCGGCTCGGTGTGCGAACGCCGAAACTGGGTGACGAACCAGTCGAAGCGACCGCCGCCAACGCTCTTTTTGCAGTAGCTGCACTGGTCGCCGCGCACGTTTTCGAGGGGCGCGCCGCAGTTGGGGCAATCGAGCGTGCGGGCGCGCGCGGGGGGGCGTGACCTGGCGCCCGCAGCGCGCACGAGCGTCATGCGCTCCACCACGTACAGACGTCGCTCGCCGCTCTGGGTGACCTCGCCGTAGTTCGCCTCGAACTCGATCTCGACGGTCGTGGCCTGGCCCGTGCTGCCGCCCGTCAGCCAGACGCAGCGCATCGCGCCGATGACGATGCCCCGCACTTCGCGCAGCGCGGCGTTTTGGCCGAGGGCGCCGAGCGCTCCAGGGGCGACATACGGCGACAACCGCGCGGAGGCGGCCTGCGCGCGCGACCGGTGAAGCTCGCCGTAGAGCGTGTAGACAAAGTCTTCGAACAGCACGACCGAGAAGTCGGGATCGGCCGCGCGCAGCTGATCGAGCATGCTGCGGGTCACGGCGAAGCTCTGCTCGCGCGCCGCCGGCATCGCTCGCCGCTCGTCGGCGTTGCCGCTGTCGTTGGCGGTTGACCAATCGGATCCGGAGCCGCTCATGCGCGTCTTGATCACGTAGAACGCGACCACGATGATGAGCAGCGGAATGCCGATGACGGGGTGTTCGATGCAGAGCAAAATCAGGTAAAATAGTCCGGCGCCGCCGTCGCCTCCGCCGCCGCTGCTGTGCGATCCCCCGCCACTGCTGCTGTGCGAGCTGCCGCCCGAATACGAATGTCCGCCGCCCGGTCGCGCGGCCGCGACGATGCTGATCAGCAAGATCGAAAGCGAAACGCCTGCGGCGATGAGCGTGGCGCGAGGGGGAAGCCGCGGCGATCGCATCACTGCATCTCGTCGGGGAGCTCGTTTTCGTCGCTCTCACCGCGCGGCATCGTCGCGGCGAGCACGGGCGCCATGCCCTCGACTTCGGCGATGAAGCCAGAAAAGTCGCGCGCCTTGAGCCGCGCTGAAAGTCGCGCTTCGATTTGCGCGAGCGTGGCCGCGTTTACGGCGACGTCGGGCAGCAGGCGCGCGCGGCCTTCAAAAAGCGAGGCAAATACCAAGATGCCCTGGCGTCGCTGCGTCCTGGAAATGCCGAGGTCGTAGAAGGCCGACTTTGCGGCTGCGTCGACGCTCCTGGACAGCACGCTGGCGCGGGTGAGCATGCGACGGAGCGGGCCGACCGCCGCGCCGAGTCCGTAGCCGAAGGCGACCGCGAGCGCGACGTCGACAGGCATGGTCTCGGCGGCGAACGTCTGCGGTGAATAGATGAGCGCGGCGAGCGCGGCGAGGCCGCTGGCCGCCCCGAGCGCGAGCGAGGTCGCGGAGTACCGGCCGCAAGCGCGACGCACGGCGATGACGATCTCGGCGGAGGTCGCGGCCTCGACGGTGCGCGTCGCCTCAGCCGCGCGCGCCTTCGCGCTCGGGTCGAAGAAGTCTCTTTCCGGCATCGGTGGGCTCCTGTGACAATACACGGAACAAGTGCCGCGCGCGAAGGTCCGCGCTATCATCGCTCAGCCTTGGACGCTCTCCCTGCAGAACCGATTGCCGCGCATTATGCGCCGGCCACAGCGACTGCGGCGGGGGGCTCGCGCGAGCGCGCGCTGTGCGAGTCGGCGAGCCACGCCGACTACCTCTACGTGCTGCCGCTGCTCGCCCTCGAGGTCGGCGCGGTCGCGCTCGACGGCGCGCTCAAATACGATGACCGCCCCGGCGTGCGACTGCTCGGCCCGTCCGCGGTCGGCCTCGCGTGGGGAGGTTTCGTTGGCGGCGGCTACCTCGCGCTGCCCAAGTGTGAGCTTGGCTTTGTCGCGCAACCGGCCATCGAAGGCGACGTGCGCTCGGTCTGGCCGCTTGCGCTGTCGCTCGCGCTGCTCGCCGGGGTGACGGCGCCGGTGCTCGTGGGCATCGAGACGGGCGCCTTGCCCTCCGACTGGACGACCGCCGAGCGCGCGTCCCGCCTCGCGCTCGCGGGCGTGACCGGCTTCGCTGGCGCGCTCGTTCCGTACTTGATTCCGCCGCGCACTTTTCGCGCCGCGCGCCAGCTCGAGTCGCTCCGAATCAACGCCACCGCACGAGGCGTATCGCTCGGCGTCACCGTTTCTTTTTAGCCCAAAAAACGGGCACAAAAAGCGAAGCGCCCAGTCTCCTTGCGGAAGCTGGGCGCCTCGGGCGACGGCTGCGCTTCAGGCCGCGCGCTTGCGCCGGCGGGTCACGACCCACAGGGCGAACGCGATGCTCATCGACGAGCCGGAGACGCCTCCGCCGCTCGTGGAGCACGCGCCCACGTTCGTCTCGGGCACGGGATCCGGCTCGACCGGTCCTGCGTCGTCGCCCGCGGCCGCGTCGGGCTTGCCGGCGTCGGGCTTGCCGGAGTCGGCGCCGGCGTCGGCACCCGCGTCGGGGGGCGGCGCGCCGCAGCTGCCGCCAGTGCATACGCCGCCGTCAGTGCCGCAGGTCGTGCCGTCGGCAACGGGGGGATTGACGGGGCACGGAGCCGTGTTGCCGTCGCACAGCGCGTTGTCGTCGCAGTCGGCCTTCGAAGGGTTGCACACCGTGCCCGCGGGCAGCAGCTTCTTGACCGGGCAGGCGATGGTTGTTCCATCGCAGAGCGCGTCGAGCTCGCAGCCACCCGACGAAGCGTTGCACATCGTACCGAGCGCAACCGGTGCCTTCGCGGGGCACACTCCCGACGTTCCGTCGCACTTCGCGTCGCTCTCGCACGCTGCGCTCGACTGGGCGCAGACCGTGCCTGCTGCGGTGACGACCTTTGACGGGCACGCGGCGACCTTGCCGTCGCACTTTGCGTCAGCCTCGCACGTTCCGCTCGCGGCGTTGCAGACAGTGCCCTGCGCGACGAGCGCCTTCGCGGGGCAGGCAACGGTGACCCCGTCGCATTTCGCGTCGCTTTCGCAGATCCCTGACGAAGGGTTGCAGACGGTGCCTTGCGCGACGAGCGCCTTCGCGGGGCAGGCAACGGTGACTCCGTCGCATTTCGCGTCGCTCTCGCAGATTCCTGACGAAGGGTTGCAGACAGTGCCTTGCGCGACTTTGGCCTTTGCGGGGCAAGTCACGGTGACTCCGTCGCACTTCGCGTCGCTCTCGCAGATGCCTGACGAAGCGTTGCAGACGGTGCCTTGCGCGACTTTGGCTTTTGCGGGGCAAGTCACGGTGACTCCGTCGCATTTCGCGTCGCTCTCGCAGACGCCGGACGAGGCGTTGCAGACGGTGCCCTGCGCGACGAGCGCTTTTGCGGGGCATGCGGGGTTGACGCCGTCGCATTTCGCGTCGCTCTCGCAGATGCCGGACGAAGCGTTGCAGACGGTGCCCTGCGCGACCTTGGGTGTGGCGGGGCAGACATTGGTCGAGCCATCGCAGGTGGCGTTGTTCTCGCAGATGCCGGACGAGGCCTTGCAAATGGTGCCCTGCGCCTTGACCGGGTTGGTGGGGCAGGCGCCGGAGTTGCCGGTGCACTTCGCGTCGTTTTCGCACGCTGTGCCCGACGCCTTGCACGTCACCGTGGCCGCGATGAAGCCGCAGGTGCCGTTTTGGGCTCCGCCCGCTGCCACGCTGCAGGCTTGGCAGTCGGTGGCCACGCCGCCGCCGCACGCGGTGTTGCAGCAGAAGCCGTCGGCGCAAAACCCGCTGGAGCAGTCGCTCGCTTTGGTGCAGACCGAGCCGATTTGCGCAAAATCGTACAGCGCGCAGCTCGTAAGCACTTTGCCCGGCGCTCCGCCTCCGGTGACAAGCACCTTGTTCGATGTGAGCGAATTGGCCGTCGGATTTACACGAATGCCGCCCGGAACGGCCCCTCCGTTCGACCAGGTGTCGGTGGCCGGATCGTAGATGTCAGCGTTGTTGGTGCCCGCGTTGGTGAGGCTGTTCACGCCGCCGACCACGAGGGCCAGACCGCCCGACATGGTGACCATCGCGGCGCTGTCGCGCGGCGCGGTCATGGGTCCGGTGGTGAGCTTCCAGCTGTTGTTGGCCCGGTCGTAGACCTCCGACGCGCCATAGTTGGCGTTGGTGTCGGAGAGGCCGCCGGCCACGAGCAGCTTGTTGTTGAGCAGCAGCGAGGCCGTGTGACTCGAGTGGGCGCGCAGCGCGGAGGCGCCCGCCGACCAGGAGTTGTTGTTTGCGTTGTAGATGTCGACGGTGCTGACGTTGTTCGACGCGAGATCGGTGCCGCCGACGGCCACCAGCTCGCCCGTGGCGACGATGTTGATGGTGTGGGTCGATCGTGCGAGGGAGAGCGAGCCGGCCGCGGACCACGTCCCCGCGGCTGGATCGAAGATTTCGGCGCTCGCGATGGGATTGAACGCTCCGTCGAGGCCTCCAGCCGCCACCACTTTCCCGCTCTGAAGGACTTCTGCAGCGTGCAGCACGCGCGCGGCTGCCATTGAACCGGTGAAGGTCCACTTTCCGGAGCCTGAGTCCCATACTTCGGCGTGATTGAAGACGTTGTTGCCGTCGTATCCGCCGACGAGCAGCAGCTGCGTGGTCGACAGGCCCTTCACGACGTGAAGCGTTGCCGCCGCGACCCCCTCTTTGAGCGATCCTGTGGCAGCCCAGGTGTTCGTGTTGGGGTTGTAGACTTCGACCGACGACAGTCCGACGTTGTTGAAGTCGAGGCCGCCAACGGCGAGGGCTGTGCCGTCGACGTAGACGGCGGTCGACTGGTAGGTGCGCCCCGTGGCCATGCTGCCCGCGGTCGTCCAGCTCGGGTCGAGCAGCGCGGGGTAGGCGAGCGCGCCGCGCTGCCATGAAACGCGCACGGTGCAAGTGCGTGCGCCCGGCGAAACCGGCGCGTGGTTCCACGGAGGCGCCGCGTTTGTATCGACTGCGCAGTCGGCCACGGCGAGCGTTGCGGGCGTGCGCCGGCCGTCGCTGCCGACAACGTAGGGCGGCGCGACGTGCAGGCGCGGAGCCCCGTTGGCGTCGACGAACTCGAGCGTGTTGGCCACGAGGCGCAGCCCCGCTACGCCCGCGCTGAGCTGCACGGAGTAGCGAACTTCGCCGGTGTCGCTGCCAGCGGAAAGCGTGACGAAATCTTCAGAGCCGTCGGGACGCGGTCGGTGCACGACGTCGCCGCCCTGCCATGCGCCGCGGTAGACGACGTAGCCTTCGGAGGTCTCTGCGGCGGCCGCTTTGGCGCCTACGAGGGCCACGCGCGCGCCGAGGCCGGACTGCTGATCCGAGAGGTCGACGGCGCCGGTCGATTGCAGCGCATAGGTGACCACCGCGGGGGCGGCGACCGCGCCGCGCACGTCCGCGTCGAACTGCGGCTCAATGCGCTCACGCACGTCGAGTTTGCTCGCGAGCCGATCGCCGATCACGGGCGCTGCGGAGGCGCGAGCGTTTCGAAGCTGCGGAAGCTTGATCGCGGCCGGAGTCACGCTAAAATGAGCCCGCAATTTCGCCACCGTGCCCTGAGCGTCGGCTGCTGCCGATGGCGTCAGCGGGGCGGCCGGCGCGTCGTCGATGTGGGTAGCCGCAACGCCGGGCCTCGGCGCATCGGCCGAAGTTGAGCAGCTGGCGGCGAGTGCGAGGAGCAGGGGGGTCGCGAAGGCTGCGCGCGTGAGGCGAAGCGAGGCAGGCGCAACAATGACGGGAAGGCGATCGGTCATGACAGAGTTTGCTCCAGGCGCGGCAGACGCGCGAACACTCAAAAACGCTCCATGAGTTTAGTCCGGAACCGGGAAGCGTGCCCCGCTTTCATCGGGTAGGAGGCTGTGGGCTCAAAGCACTTTCAAGTATCTGAGCAGCACACGCTTGTCGCCCCATCCGGGAAAGTTCGCGACGACCTTCGGATCGCTCGACATCTCGACGGCGGTCACGCGCCCCTCGCCGAAGACTTCGTGCATCACGCGGCTTCCGCGCTGCACACCGGTCTCCGATGGGTCTGCGTCGTCGAAGAACTCGCGATCCACGAAGCGATCGCCGGGGTTGTGTCTCGGCGGTGGGGCGGCCTGAGGGTGGCGCCAAGGGGCGGCGGCGCTGGTGCGCTCGAACGAAGACGATGCGGCCCCGCGGTCGACGAACCGGGGCTCTGCGGCGCGCGCCCCCTCGGTGACCGAGTGGCGGCGCACCTCCTTCGCCATGTCGTCGATGAAGCGGCTCGGTCGCCCGAAGCGCGTGCTGCCGAACACCTGCCGCTGGCTCGTGTGCGTGATGAACAGGCGCCTGCGCGCGCGCGTGACGGCGACGTAGGCGAGGCGGCGCTCCTCTTCGACGTCGTGATCGCGGCTCGGATCGAGGCTGCGGTAGGGGAACATGTCCTCCTCCATGCCGGTGATCAGCACAGTGTCGAACTCGAGCCCCTTGGCGGCGTGTACCGTCATCAGGGTTACCTTGCCCTCGTCCTCGACATCGTCTGTGTCGCTTTGCAGCGACACGCGCTCAAGGAACGTCGCCAGCGTCGGCGGCTCGGCGGACTCGGCGGACTCGAACTCGCGCGCAGAGCCGACGAGCTCGCGCAGGTTCTCGAGGCGGCTCTCGGCCTCGACGCCGTCGTCGCGCTGAAGGGCCTCGACGTACCCAACCCGCGCCAGCACATGCTCGAGCGCGTCACTCGGCGCCATCGCGCGCGTCTGGTCGGTGAGGCCGTCCATCATCGAGACGAACGCCGCGAGCTTCTTTCTTGCAGCGGCAGCGACGTGGGCGGTCGCACGCGGATCGCGCAGCGCTTCTGCGATCGACACGCCTTCGGCGTTGGCGAACGCGACGATGCGATCGAGGGTTGTCTGACCGATCCCGCGGGCGGGCACGTTGATGATGCGCAGCAAGTCGACGTCACTGCGCGGATTGATGAGCGCCCGGGCGTACGCGAGCGCGTCCTTGACCTCGGCGCGCTCGAAAAACCGCTGGCCCCCGACCACCTGGTAGGCGACGCGCTCGGCGCGCATCGCCTCTTCGAGCACGCGCGATTGCGCGTTGACGCGGTAGAATATCGCCAGCTCGCGCAAATCGCGCCCGGCGGCCTGCGCTTCGCGAACGACACGAACCGCGAACGCCGCCTCGTCGCGCTCGTTCTGCACGGCCACCACGTCGACGGGCTCGCCGGTCTCGTTGGCCGTCCACAGTTGCTTGGGTACGCGCCCCTTCGAAGGCTCGATGACCCCGAGCGCGGCCTGCACGATGGCCCCGGACGAACGGTAGTTCTGTTCGAGCTTCACCATCTTCGCGCCGGGAAAGTCTTCGGTGAAGCTGCGAATGTTCCGAATGTCAGCGCCGCGCCACCGGTAGATCGACTGGTCGTCGTCGCCGACGACGCACAGGTTCTGTCCGCTCTCGGAGAGCTGGCGCAAGAGCTTGTATTGTGCAGCGTTTGTGTCCTGAAATTCGTCGACGAGCACGTGCTCGAATCTGCGCGCGAGGCTCATCGCGTCGGGCGACTGACCGTCGAGCAGGGCGACCGTCTTGACGATGAGATCGTCGAAATCGACGGCGCCGGCAGCGAGCAGGCGCTCTTCGTAGCGCGCGTAGATGCGCTGGGCGACGCCGTCGTCATACGAGCCGCGCGTCATGTCGGCAGGGCCGCGAAGCTCCTGCTTCTCCTTGCCGATGCGCGCGAGCATGGCGCGCGCCGGGTAGCGCTTGTCGTCGAGATCGAGCTCCTTGAGGATTCGCCCCACGAGCGTTCGCTGGTCCTGGGTGTCGTAGATGACGAAGCTGGGCGGAATGCCCACGCTGGTGCCCCAGCGCCGCAGAATGCGCGCGCACGTCGCGTGGAAGGTCCCCACCCAGATCTCGCGGCCAAGCTCGGGGCCGACGAGCTTCCCGACGCGCGCGCGCATCTCGCCGGCGGCCTTGTTGGTGAACGTGACCGCAAGAATGCGGTAGGGGGCGACGCGCTCGTTCGCGATGAGATTCGCGATGCGGTAGGTGATGACGCGCGTCTTGCCGCTGCCTGCGCCCGCGAACACGACGAGCGGGCCGCGTGCGTGCGCCACCGCCGCTGCCTGAGGCTCGTTGAGCAGCGCGCTGTCGCTCATAACGGAAACTCGACCTCAAAGTCGCGCGCGAAGCTTGCCTCTCCGGCCACCACGCGGCCGGCTCGCTCGGCGAGTCCCTCGAGCGTTCCCACCATGATGTTGCGCAGCGCGAGGCTCGCAGCGTCGAACCCCTCGACCCGTACGAGGCACTTGCGGGGCGTCTCGATCACGCTCACGACGCCGAAATCGAACAGCTTGGTCCACACCGACTGCGCGCGTCGCAGGGAGGCGGCTCCGTCGACGGCGCGCCCGGCAGGCCTGAAAATCGGGCCAAAATCGCGCATGAAGTTGTTGCGGGCGAGCGCGCGCCACGCGCTGGCGTCACCGCCGTTCGCGACGAGGGTCGCGGCTTCGATGAGCGTGTCGACCGCCTCAAGATCGTACCATACGAGCGCGTTGAAGGCGTTCGAACGCGCGCTGTCGGCCAGGTCTGCTGGCAGCAGGTCGAGAACGGCGGCCAGCTTGCCGTCGCCGTGGGCGCGCGCCACCCAGAGCGACACCGCGCGCGGGAGCGTACCGCGAACGTGATACCGCCCGCGGAGGCTCGACGGCAGCGGCCGGGGGATCCACCGCCCGGCCGCCGCGCGCTGCGGCGAGGGCGCCGCGCTTCCCGGGGCCCTGGCCTCGGCGGAGGGCCCTGTCGTGGCGGTCGATGGATGCGGTGCCGGGCGCTGCTGCAGCAGCAACAGTCGCTGCGCGTCGCCGTACTGTCCCGTGATTTCCACCGGCGACACCCGGCGTAGCCACGGCGCCGGTGCGTCGCTCTGCTGAGCTGATTGCTGGGTCGGCGTGAGCGGGCCCATGCCCTCCAGCATCGACGGCACGGACGCGCGCGTTGCCGCGGGATCGCGGGCGCCGGCCGCAGCGACAGGGAACCGCGCCTCCTGCAACGCGACGGCGACAGCGTCAAGCGCCGCCGGCCCCCGCGCTGCGTCCCGGTCGAGCACCCGCTTGAGCAGCGCGCCGAGCGCTTCTCTTCGGGAGGCCGCTTGCGGTGTCGCGGGCGCCAGGGCGTCGATGAAGTCTGCCGCGCTCGGGAAGCGCTGCCCGCGGTCCTTGGCAAAAGCCGTGTCGAGCGCGGCCTGCAGCACCGGTGAGACGTCGACCTGCGCCGAAGCGAGCGTCGGCGCTGCCGCGTGGACGACCTTGTACGCAGTCGCGATCGCCGAAGGGGCCTCGAACGGCCGCTTGCCGGTGAGCAGCTCGAAAAGCACCGTTCCCATCGCGAAAATGTCACTGCGACCGTCGACGCCGCACTCGCCCGCGGCCTGCTCGGGCGAGAGGTAGTCGGGGGTGCCGAAAATGACCCCCGCAGAGGTGCACGCCTCGACTCCGGAGCTCGTGCTCGCGACCTTCGCGATGCCAAAATCGAGCAGCTTCACCCGAACTTCGCCGCCGATCTCGGCGATGAAAATGTTCTGCGGTTTGAGGTCGCGGTGGACGATCCCCTGGCGATGTGCGGCGTCGAGCGCGCTCAGGGTTGGGATCACCACAGCGAGCGCCGTCGCGGCATCGAGCCGCTGTTCGGTCGCGAGGACATGCGACAGGTTGCAGCCCTCGAGGCACTCCATCGCGAGGTACGGCCCGAGCGAAGAAAATCCGGCGTCGATGACGTCGACGATGTTGGGATGGCGAATGCGGTTGGCCGCTTGGGCCTCGAGAAAAAAGCGCCGCGTCAGGTCTTCGTTGGCGGCAAATTCCGGTCGCAGCAATTTGAGCGCGACGATGCGCCCCGCGAGGCGATTTTCGGCCCGGTACACGTCGCCCATGCCCCCGCCGCCCAGCAGCTCGAGGAGTCTGTATTTGTCGGCGATCGTCGCGCCGGCGGGAAGATGGCGGGTCATGCTTGGAGTGGGGATGCAGCGGCCGCCGCCCCAGAGTCAGTGTCGCTCATAAACCGTGACGATGGGAACGCCGTCGTGGGTTAGCACGAAGGCCGGCTCGTCGGTCTCGAAGGCCACCCATGACTGGTAGTCTTCTTCCTGCATGTGTAGCTCGATGTGCACGAGGCCGAAATCAGCCTCGCTCGGGGTGCCCACGGGCCGCAAGTCGCGCCGCAGGCGGTTTTCGTCAGTCATGCGCGCCCAGGAGTCCCACGCGGTGTCGTGCAGGAACACCGACGCGCCCCGCGGGGCGTGCGCGGCCAGCCACGGGCCGACGCTTTGGGTCGTAAACCCCCAAAATTGCCGGTTGAGTCCGAGATCGGCCCCGCCCGCCGTACCGCCGGCGAAGGGAACATAGGCGGAGAGTCCGAACGGGTGCGAGTGAACCGTCACTGCGAGCGGAGCAGCAAGCACCGCCGTGAGCAGCGCAACGTGGGCTGCCTGCCTGCGCCGACCGCTCTGGTGCTCGACCGCCCGGCTGAGCGCGGTCGCGACCGCGTCGAAGCCTCGTCCGGCGAAGATCGCGAGGATCGGATAAGCCGTCATCCAGTGCTTCGTGCCGCCGAAGATGGGAGTCTTCGTGACCAGCACGAACACGGCGATGGGCGCCGAAAGCCCCAAAAACAGCAGCAAGTCGGTGTGGTGCGGATCGCGCGTTTCGGCCTCTGCGCGACTGCGCCCGAGCGCTTTGAGGGTGCGCTCGCCGAGGGCTGTGAGGCGCCCCACCGCGCCCACCCCGAACAGCGCGAGCGTCACGCTCGGCACCGTCGCGGCGATCATCACCGGCGCGTAGGAGCGCGGCGAAGGGGGGCCGAAGTAGTTCCGGTGAAGGTACTCAATGTTGTAGTATACATGGTTTACGTGGAAGGCCACGTACTCCTGCACGCGCGGCAGGGTGTCGTTCCACAGCCACGGCCACAGGCCGACGAACACCAGCGGCCCGATCGTCGCCATCGCCACGAGGCTGGCCGGAAGCGGAATTACCCCGCGCTTGAGCAGGCGCCGCGTACTCGTCCACCCCGCGATGATCGCGTGAGGCAAAAATACGGCCGGCAGGATCCACGCGTTGTGCTTCGTCTCGAGCGTGAGGCCATAGACCACCCCCGCGAGCAGGGCCCAGCCGAGGCTGCCCTGCTGCCGCGCGCGCCAGTAGACGTAAATGCAGGCGAGCCACATGGTCATGATGGGGGCGTCGAAGCACGCAAGGTGCGCGTGAAAAAACACGTGCGGCGTGAAGCCGAGCAGCAGCGCCCCGATGAGCCCCGCCCGCCGCGAGTAGGCGCGCGCGCCGAACAGGTAGGTCAGGTACAGCGACGCGCTCGACATGACCATCGCCGGAAACCGAAACGCTGTGCTCGCGTCCCGAAACACGGCATGCTTTTGGTGCAGCTCGAGCCACGAGATCGCGAACAGGCTCTTCAGCAGCGACGGATGCTCGTGGTTTTCGTGCCAGATGCTGTCGATCGCGGGCTGCAGCACCGCGTCGGCTGGGCGCTTGAAGAGCAGCTCGAACCAGCGCGCGTACTCGGTGCCCGCTCGGAAGTAGAAGCCCTCATCGCGCGGAAATCCGAGGTCGCGCGCTGTGGCGAGCAGCCACGCAACGTAGCCGACGAGCAGCATGGCGCCCACGAGGTGATCGCGCGCTCCGACGGGGCCGGAGGGCAGCATCGCGCGTACTTTTGTCATGATGCTTCGGTCGCTCATCGGGTGTCGGCCTCGAAGCAGTACTGACGCGCGCTCGCGCTCTCGGACGAAATCTCGACGGTGAGCTCGCCGGTCTGCCCGTCGAGGTCGGCTGTGTCGGCCTCGAAGCCCTTCCAGCCGTCACCGTCGCGGTGCACGTAGCGCCCGAGCACCCGCTCGCCCACTTTGAAGACGATCGTCACCGGCGTGCCCGTCCGATCACGCTCGGCGTGCACCGAGATGGCGTGATGGCCGTGGAGGGCGCGGCCGAATTTTACCTCGTCGAACACCACGCGAACGGCGGCGTTGCCTCCCGGCGGCGGCGCGAAAAAGCACTGGTGCGGCACGTAATCGAGGTCGGGCAAAATCGTCAGCGCCACGAAGCTGCCCCCCGCGCACATGAAGCGATCGGCGGCCACGCCCGGCCCGAACCCGATGTTGCCGGTCTGCGAGCTGCCGCGCTGGCGCGCACACGCCGAAGCCCCCGCGCCGCCCTCTGTGCGAAATACACGCATCTTGCCGCTGGCCATGTGACGCACGAGGTCGTCCTTGAGCGCTACCGGCGCGGGATTGGCGAGCGTCGTCAGCTCGAAGGGACCCACCTTGCGGCGCTCCAGGGCCGCCCATCCCGCCAGATCGGTCGCGTGCTTGCCCCGCATCGAGACTTCGATGGCGCGGGGGAAGCGGGAGGCGTCGGGGCGCGCCTCGCGTTCGATCGACAGCAGCTCGCGCCCCAGCTTCTGCCTCGCGAGCGGGTCGACCCAGTCGGGCGCGACCACGATGAGATCGCCCGGCCTTGACAGCGCCGTCAGCTCGCCCCGCAGCCGCGTCCAGTCCGCGTCGCTCGGCGCGCTCCGGGTTTGTACGAGGTGGAGCGCCAGCTCGACGAGTCCGAGCGCGGGCACCAGGGCGAACGCCCACTTCGCCGCCGCCCACCGGCCTGCGCGCGGCGCTGCGGAGGTCGTCACGGCGGCGATCGCGTCCGGCGCGCCAGCGTCCACCGGGACATTTTCGGAGCCGGCGTCTGTTTGCTCGGGGGCGTCGTTCAAAGCCGCGGCAGCTTACATCGAACGCGCGGCATCCCCCACCCAGAACGCACTTCGTGTAACGTGCGCGCCGTGCGCCGACCGCCGTGGCTGACCCTCGCCAACCTGTTTTATCTGGGTGTGGCCGTGCTTGCGTCCGCGCCCGCCTGGATCGTCAAGTACCCGCCGCTGCAGGACATGCCGTTTCACGCGGCCACGATCCGCGTGATTCACTCGTTTGGCGACGCCACGTTCGGGTTCTCGCGGTTCTTCGATCTCAGCCTTTTTTCGACCCAGTACGTTCTTTACTACCTGCTCGGCAGCGGGCTTTCCTACGTAGTGGGCGTCAAGCTCGCCAACGTGCTGCTGATGAGCGCCTACCTCGGGGGCACCCCGCTGGCCATCCGCCAGCTGCTGCGCGCGATGGGCAAGGACGAGCGGCTGAGCATCCTCGTGGTTCCTGTGCTCGTGAACGTGATGTTCACGTTCGGGCTGATGCCGTTCGTGCTCGGCATCCCGTTTATTTTCCTCGGGCTCGCGGCGGCGCTCCGGCACTTCGAGCGACCGACGCGCCGAACGGCGATCGTGCTCGGGCTGCTGGCGCTCGCGCTGTTTTTCTCCCATGTTTTTGCCTTCTTCATGTTCGGCGTGGGCTTCGCGCTCATGTTCCCGTGGCCGCGGGTAGAGCGCTGGCTCGTGTCTGCGGCGCCGGTCGCGCCCGCCCTGCTGCTGGTGGTGTGGTGGACGAAAACGAGCAAGGCGGGGCAGGCCTCGTTCGGCGCCCTGAAGGGCCCGCTCGAGCACGTCCCGTATGGCCAGGCGCTGTCGGGCGCCCAGCAGTGGATGCTCGACGTATTCCGCGACGACACCGACGAAGTGGTCGTCATCGCTTTCGGCGTGCTCGTGGTCGCGATCGCGGGCCTGTCTTCGGGGTCGATCGACCGGAGCAAGCCCGCAGCGCGCTGGTACGGGCTGCTGCCCGCGCTGTGCGTCGCGCTGTATTTTCTCATGCCCGGCGACCTCGGGCCCGTGTGGCTGTTTGCGCAGCGATTTCCGTCCCTCGCCCTCATCTCGCTCGTGCCGGCGCTGCGCATGCCGTCGGGTGCGCGGGGTTGGGTGACGACCGCGGCCATGCTCGCCCTCGCCGCTCACGCCACCGTCAACACGTGCAAACACTTCATCGAGTTTCAGAACGAGGAGGTCGGCGACATCGACGCGGCGGTGGCCGCGATCGAGCCGGGCAAGCGCACCGCGGGCCTCATCTTCGACAGCGGGTCGCGCGTCATGAACTGGGCCCCGTTTCTGCACTACGTGTCGTGGGTGCAGGTCGAAAAAGGCGGGCTCGTACAGTTTTCGTACGCAGACTGGGCGCACTGGCCGTTTCATTACAAGCGCGGGCAGTTCCCGCCGCCCGGCACGGCGACCGACGCGCCCACCCGCAAGCGGTGGGAGTGGACGCCGGAGCAGGTTCCCATGAGCGAGCTGTATCCGTACTACGACTATGTTTTGGTGCGCGGCGCCGGATTTCGGCCGCCTCCGGGCACGTTTCACAGCGTATTTCGCGGTGAGCGCTGGACGGTCTTCGCGCGCGACTGAGCGGCGCGTCGTAGACGGACGCGGAGCCTTGTATTAGGGTGCGCCGACGCTCATGGCTCAGGCAAAAACGATCACGAAGCGCGCGCTGGGTCCCGGCGATGCGGGGCCGACCGTCCTGTCGGCGAGCGTTCGCATCCGCGGCCGGCTCAGCGGTGAAGGCGACGTCACCGTCGAAGGCTCGATCGAAGGCGCAGTGAGCGTCTCGGGAGAGCTCTTCGTCGCCGAAGGCGCGACCGTCCTGTCGGCCGAAGCGCTTGAGGCCGGCTCAGCTACCATTGGCGGCCATGTCGAAGGCGGCATCAGCGCCGGCGGCGCCGTTCATCTCACGGCTTCATCCCGCGTTCGTGGAGACCTCAAGGGCTCCGAAGTCAGCATCGAGGAAGGCGCTGAGTTCGCCGGTCGAATCGACGCGATCTTCGATTTGCCCGCAGAGCTCGGCGGCGTCCGCGGTCGCTAGACACACCCGTTTTTCAGGAGAACACAGACACATGGCGAGCACGGTCATCGGCGCAGGCATCACGATCGAGGGCGAGGTCGTCGCAGAAGACGAGATCGTCGTGCAGGGCACCGTTCGCGGCAAGCTCCACGGCAAGGATCGGGTGTCGATCGAGGCTGGCGCCGTGGTCGAAGCCGATGTGGTCGCGGGCCCCCTTCAGGTGGCTGGCTCGCTCACGGGCAACGTCAGCTCGCACGACCGCGTTGATTTGCAGCCAGGCGCCCGCGTCATCGGCAACGTGAAAGCCACGCGCATCACGATCGCCGACGGCGCGCAGTTCAAGGGCAACGTGGACATGGACGTGTGAGATGACGACAGGAAAGTCAGTCATCGGGCCGGGCGCCCGCGTCAAAGGGCGCATTTTCGGCGACGAAGACCTCGACATCGAGGGTCGCGTCGAAGGCGAGGTTCAGGTCGGCGGCGACGTGCTCATCGAGGCCACCGGCCTCGTCGCGGCCAACGTCAGCGCGAGCGTTATCACCGTGCGCGGCGCGGTCAGGGGCGACCTCGTCGCGCGCGAAGCCGTGCGCCTCGAAGACGGCGCGCGCGTGGTGGGAGACCTCCGGGCCCCCCGCATCGCGATCGCGCCCGGTGCGCTGGTTCGCGGACATGTGCAGACCGGATCGGCGCCCGCCGAAACGCCCGCTGCTCGCCGGGTTGCGGCTGCGCCCGCGAGGGTCACGCCTGCGGCCCGGCCCGCGCCCGTGGCGCCGGTTCGCGCTGCCCCGCCCGCTGCCATGCCGGTTCGCGCTCCGGCGCCCGCGCCGAAGCCAGTGGTCGCGCCCGCGCCCGCGCTCGCGCCTGCCGTCGCGCTGAAGGCCCCGGCCCCTGCCTCCGCGCCGGCTGCGGTTGCTCCGAAGACCCCTCCGCCGCCCGTCGTGCCCGCCCTGAAGAAGGGCGCAAAGGGCGCGATGAACAAGAAAAAGGCCTGAATTGAGCGCGCGTGCCGAGCTCCTCGAGCTGCTCCGCGACCGGTCGTTTGCTCGCAAGCGCGTGGTGCTCGCCTCGGGAAAAGAGAGCGATTTCTTCATCGACTGCAAGCAGACGGTGCTCAGCGCCGCGGGCCACCGCGCATCGGGCGAAGTGATGCTCGAGGCGGTCGTGGCGATGGGGCCGTGTGATGCGGTCGCCGGGGTCGAGCTGGGCGGGTGTCCGCTCGCGAGCGCGGTGTCGCTCACGAGCTGCGCAAGCGGCTCTCCGCTCGATGCCATTTACGTTCGCAAAGAGGCCAAGGATCACGGCAGCAAGCGGCAGCTCGAAGGCGACGCGCACTTGCGCAAGGCCGCTCGCGTCACGCTGCTCGAAGACGTCGTGACCACAGGAGGCTCGACGCTCAAGGCCGTCGAGAAGCTCCGCGCAGCGGGCTACGACGTCGCGTTCGTGGTGGCGCTCGTCGACCGCCAGGAAGGTGGCCGCGAGGCGATCGAAGCGGCGGGCCTCGTCTTCACTTCGATCTTCACGCGCGCTGATTTCATGGACTGAGCTTCCGGCAGCCGCGCCGGGCTCGGCGTGGGCAGGGTCGCTCGTTTGCCGTCGCCAGCGCGAAAAGCGGGAGTACACTGGCGCCTTCCGAGGAGAGCTCCGTGCAAGGCAAGCGCATCGACATCTTGAGCGACTCGACGGGTGAGACGGCCGAGAAGGTCGTGCGCGCGGCGATGTTGCAGTTTCCCCATACGGGCGCGATCATCCGCCTTCACACGCGTATTCGCACGAAGGAAGCCGCGCGTCCGATCCTCGAGCACGCCGCACGCGAGGGCTCCCTCGTCGTGTTCACCGTGGTGAGCCCCGAGCTCCGCGAGTTCATCCACGCGTCGAGCTACGAGCTTAAAATCGAGGCGCTCGACCTCATCGGCTCGCTTATCGGCAAGCTTGGCACGTTCCTCGATCGCCAGCCGATCAACATGCCCAGCGCGATGCTCCCGCTGTCGGACGAGTATTTTCGGCGCATCGAGGCGGTCGAGTTCACCGTCAAGAGCGACGACGGCAAGGAGCCGCGCAACTTTCGCAAGGCCGACATTCTGCTGGTCGGCGTGAGTCGCACCTCGAAAACGCCGCTGTCGACGATTCTCGCGCAGCGTGGGCTCAAGGTCGCCAACCTGCCCATCGTGCTGGGCATTCACACGCCGCCCGAGCTCGAAGAGGCGCCCCAGGATCGCGTCGTCGGGCTCACCATCGAGATCGGCCAGCTCGTCGAGATTCGCAAGGCGCGCCTCAAGCAGCTCGGCATGCCGGTCGACGCGGGCTACGGGCTCATCGATCAGGTCAAGCAGGAGCTCGACTACGCACAGTCGATCTTTCGAGCGCATCCGAGCTGGCCCGTCATCGACGTGACCGGACGCGCCATCGAAGAGACGGCCGTGATCGTGCTCGAATCGCTCAAGGAGCGCGACGACGCCGCGAAGCAGGCCCGCGCGAAGCTCGTCTCCGGCTGAGCTTCACGACTTGCCGAGTTTTCGCAGGCGCTCGCGCTCGAGCGCCGCCTTCGCGATAGCGTTGACCTCATCGCGCCCCATCTTGATGGTCTGATCGTCGAACGATATGGCCGCGGCTTCGGCCTCCGCGCGCCTGGCCTCGAGCCGCTCGATGTCTTCGGGGCTCAGGCGTTGCGTGCGGTCCGCGCTCCCTTCGCTGAAATCGGCAGGCGCGGGGGCCTGTAGCGCGCGCCTCGTCGTCGTGGCTCCGCCGTCGTCATCGGACATGACCTCGCCTGAATCGACGAAGCTGATCGCGACGCTTCTCGGAGCTTCGATGGGCAGCGGCGGCGGCCGGCCAACGCTCACCGCGCCGCGCGCGCCAGCGCCTTCGCCCGAACGACGCGCGTTGAGCTCGAGCAGGGCTTGCCGCAGCTCGGCTGCGCTCGCGAAACGCTCGTCGCGCGCCCGCGCCATCGCCCGGTGCACCACGCGCTCCAGCTGCGCCGAAACATGCGGCGCGACGCTTCGCAGCGGCGCCGGCGTTCCGGTCAGAATTTGCATCAGCAGGGCGTTGTAATTCGGTCCGGCGAACGGGCGTTTGCCCGCGAGCACCTCGTACATGACGACGCCGCACGCATAGACATCGAGGCGGCCGTCGAGCTCGCGGTCGCCGCGGGCCTGCTCAGGGGCCATGTAGTAAGGCGTGCCCATCACCATGCCCGCCTTGGTGAGCGTCTCGTCGTCGAAGTCGTGTCGACCGCCGGGTGAGGTCAACATCTTCGAGACCCCGAAATCGAGCAGCTTCACGATCGACGGACACCCCGGGCGCTGCGACAGGAAGATGTTCTCGGGCTTGATGTCGCGGTGCAAAATGCCGCGCTCGTGCGCTGCGATCAGCCCTGACGCGACCTGCGCGAAAATGTCGACGCCCTCGGCCTGCTCCATGTGACCGAGCACGCCGGCCCGCGCCGAGAGCGTCTGACCCGACAGGCGCTCCATCACGATGTACGGGCTGCCATCGGGCAGCTCGCCCATGTCGAAGACTTCGCAAATGTTGGGGTGACCGATGCTACCGACCGCGCGCGCCTCCTGATGAAAGCGCTTTACGGTGACAGCCTTTTTGGCCTGCGCCGGATGCAGCACCTTGATGGCCACCATTCGCCGCATGCTCAGCTGCTCGGCCTCGAACACCGAGCCCATCCCGCCTTCGCCCATCAGCCCGCGAACCCGGTACTTGTTGTCGATCGTGGCGCCGATGAGCTCGGCGCGAGAACCTGGCCGGTTGGCGCCTACACTTGTGACCTCCGCCCCGCGCGGGATCACGAGCCCGGCGCCCGCAGGTGGCAAGGGCCTCCCCGTGAGCAGACACGTGGTCGTCCCCACGGGGTGGGGCCGGTTGCAGTGCGGGCACTGAAGAGCGCGCGTTGTCATGGTCGTCCAGCGCGTGATCGTAGCGCACAAGAAGCCCGGCGTCGCACGATCGCCCTCGCCCGTTTCCGGCGGCGCTCACTTTCGCTATAAACCGCCATCGCTCGGGCGGCTCGCCCGGGCCTCGACCCAACGGAGTCCACACCATGTCGCTGCCCCCCGTCTACATCGTCTCTGCCGCCCGCACCCCCATCGGCGCCTTTCAGGGGCAGCTGTCTTCGCTCAGCGCGCCGAGGCTTGGCGCGGTCGCGATTCAAGGGGCGCTCAAGCGCGCGAAGCTGTCGCCCGAGGCCATCGAAGAGGTCTTCATGGGCAATGTGCTCACGGCGGGCGTGGGTCAGGCGCCTGCGCGTCAGGCCATGATTTATGCCGGAATCCCCAACACAACGCCGGCGACCACCGTCGGCAAAGTGTGCGGCTCGGGCTTGCAGGCGATCGTGTTCGGCGCGCGTACCATCGCGCTCGGCGACGCCGATCTCGTGGTGGCGGGCGGCATGGAGTCGATGTCGAACGCGCCGTACTACTTGTTTCAAGCGCGCGGCGGCTACCGCATGGGTGACGGCAAGCTCGTCGACGGAATGATCTTCGACGGCCTCTGGGATCCCTACGGCAACGTTCATATGGGCACCTGCGGCGACAAGTGCGCGGCGGAGTACAATATCTCCCGCGAAGCGCAGGATGCGTTCGCGACCGAGAGCTTCCGGCGCGCGGTGGCGGCTCAGAAAGAGGGCCTCTTCGACGCCGAAATCGAGCCGGTGCTCGTGCCGCAGAAAAAGGGCGACCCGATCGCGGTAACGCGCGACGAGGGCCCGCTCAAAGGCGATCCGTCGAAATTCGCCAGCCTGCGTGCGGCATTTTCGAAGGACGGAACCATCACGGCGGCGAACGCCTCGTCGATCAACGACGGCGCGAGCGCAGTGGTTTTGGCGAGCGAAAAGGCCGTCAAGCAGTACAACCTGGAGCCTCTCGGACGCATCGCCGGCTACGCCAATGCCGCGCAGGCGCCGGAGTGGTTCACGACCGCGCCCGCGAAGGCCATCGCGAACGTCGAGGCGAAGCTCGGCATCAAGGCGAGCGAGATCGACCTGTTTGAGATCAACGAGGCGTTCGCCGTCGTGGCCATGGTGTGCGCGCAAATCGCGGGGATCGACCCGTCGCGCGTGAACGTGCGCGGCGGAGCGGTGGCGCTCGGGCACCCCATCGGCGCGAGCGGCGCGCGCATCGTGACCACGTTGCTTCACGCCATGAAAGACCAGGGCAAAAAGCGCGGTCTCGCGACGCTGTGCATCGGCGGCGGCGAGGCAGTCGCGATGGTCGTCGAACGCTGATGCTTCGGCCGCGGGAGCTGTCGCGCGACCTCGCGCTCTTCGCTGCGAGGACGCCGACGCTCCCGCCGGCGACGCACACCAACAGCTATGCGCTGGGCGCGCGCGAGGTGCTGCTCGTCGAGCCTGCCTCGCCTTACGACGACGAGCAGCGCGAGTGGCTGGCGTGGGTCGAAGGGCTGCGCTCGGCGGGACGCACGCCCGTCGGCATCCTCGCCACGCACCACCACGTGGACCACATCGGGGGCATCGAGGTGCTCGCGCGCGAGACGAAGCTGCCGCTGTGGATGCACGTGGCCACGGCCGCGCGCCTCGGTGGATGCACGCCAGGGCGGCTTCTGCGCGACGGCGACGAAATCATCCTGGGCGACGCGCGCTGGGTCGCGCTGCACACGCCCGGGCACGCGGCGGGTCACATATGCGTGTATCATGCAGACAGTGGCGCCATCGTGCTGGGCGACATGGTCGCCAGCGAGGGCACCATCGTCATCGCGACCGCAGATGGCGGCGATATGGCCACCTACCTCGAGCAGCTGCGACGTCTCGAAGCGCTCGCGCCGAAGCTGGGACTCCCCGCGCACGGCGAGCCGATCGACGATCCCTGCGCGACGTTCCGTCGCTATCTCGCCCACCGGCAGGCGCGTGAGGCCAAGGTCATCGCGGCGCTGCGCGCTTCGCCGCGCGCGACCGTAGAAGCGCTCGTGCCCTCGGCGTATGCAGACACGCCGGCGGAGGTTTGGCCGATCGCAGCGCTGAGCCTCGAGGCCCACCTCGCCAAGCTCGTGGCGGAGGGCGCAGCCGCCGAAGCGGGCGGTCACTACTGGATGAAGTAATACGCGCGGGCGATCTGCAAAATGCGATCTCCCAGAAACATGAACTCGGCGATGGCGACGATGAGAAACGGGCCGAACGCGATGCGGGGCGGCGCGCCCTCGTCTTCGCCCAGGCCGATGGGGTCGTCGGCGAGCAGCTGCGCCGCCTCGGCGTCGCCCTCCGCCGCGGCCTTTTTCAGCTCTTCGCGATCGCGCGTCACACTCTCGGGCTCTTCGATCTTGCCCTTGGCGAGGTAGAGCGCGAGCGCGGCCAACGTGCCCTGGAGCGCGCCGGCCAAGAGCACGAACAGCGCGCCAAACCACCCGCCCCACACCCCAGCCAGCATGAGCAGCTTCGCGTCTCCCATGCCCATGCCGGCCATGCCGCGCAGACGCTTGTAGATTACAATAAATGGCAGCCACACCCCGATAAATCCAAGGGCTCCGCCGAACAGCGCCACCGCGAAGGGCTCGCCGCGCAGCGGGCAGGTGAGCAGGCCGAGGGCGGTACCTCCCAGGGTGATCGAATCCGGGAGGTACATGTGCTCCCAGTCGATGAACGCCGCCGCGATGAGCCCCAGGATGAGCGCGAAATTGGCGGCGAAGCTGGCTCCCGCCACGAGGAGGCTGGTGCTGCCCGCCATGTGCGTGAGCAGCATGTCGACGACGGCCCAGCAGGCGAGCCCCCCCAGCAGCTCAACGATGGGGTAGCGGGGGCTCATCTTCGCGCCGCAGCATCGGGCCTTGCCGCGGAGGATGACGTACGACAGCACCGGCAAGTTGTCGTACGGGGCGATTGGCTTGCCGCAGCCGGGGCAGTGCGACGGCGGGCGCACCACGCTCATGTCGCGCGGCAGGCGGTAAATCACCACGTTCAGAAAGCTGCCCCAGAGCATCCCGAAGGGCACGGCCAGAGCGCGCAGGGCGCCCGGCGGGAGATCTCGGAGCACCATCATCGCTCGCCAGAGGTTAGCCGCCCGCGGGCAGGAAATCGATCGCGACGCGCGCTGGCGCCATGAAAGTGCCGCAGCGCGCAGCGATTGCTGGTAGACGCACCGCCGAGCCCGCCGCATGATTCTTGAGCTGAACGCCGACCACCCCGAGCCGCGAAAGATCCGACGCGCGGTCGAAGCGCTCGAGGCCGGTGAGGTCATCGCCTATCCGACCGACACCGTGTACGGCCTCGGCTGCGACCTCATGAACAAAAAGGCGATCGACCGCCTTTACGCGATCAAGCAGATGGACCGCAGCCATCAGCTCGCGTTTATCTGCCACGATTTGAGCGATATCGCGCGCTACGCCGTGGTCGAAAACCACCAGTACCGCGTGCTCAAGCGCTACCTGCCGGGGCCTTACTGCTTCATCCTCGAAGCCACGCGGGAGGTCCCGAAGCTCGTGCAGAGCAAGAAGAAGACGGTCGGCATTCGCGTGCCCAACCACGAGGTGATTCGGGCGATCGCGCGCGAGCTGGGCAGGCCGATCATCTCGACCACTGCGCAGAAGTCCGGCGAGGAGCCGCACGTCGATCCGCATGAAATCGAGCTCGCGTTTCGCGGGCTCGGGCTGACCCTCGACGCGGGCGGGGGCGGAGTCGTGCCGACCACGATCATCGATTTGGTCGAGGTGCCTCCCGTGGTGATTCGCGAGGGCGCGGGCAGCATCGAAGACTTCGTCTGAGATCGCGGCGCGGGGCCGCGACCCGATCCGTCCGTCAGGGCGAGAGCACGCGCGCGCCTCCGCCGACGTCGAATGCAGCTCCCAGCGCGGCGTAGTGGGCCTCTTTCGACCAGCGAACGGCCTCGATCAGCGACGCGCCGGTGGCGAGCCGCCCTGCGATGAGCGACGCGAGCGTGCAGCCGCCCCCGTGCATTGGGCCGAGGGTGAGGCGCCTGCTGCGCAGCTCGATGGCCTCGTCGCCCGCGATCGCGAGCACGTCGACGGCGTCCCGGCCGGTGAGGTGTCCGCCTTTGATGAGCACGGCCTTCGCGCCGAGCTTCAGCAGCGCGCGCGCCGCTTCGTGCGCGGCCGGGAGTGAATCGACGCGCATCCCGAGCAGCGCCGCGGCCTCCGGCGCGTTGGCCGTAACGAGCGTGGCGCGCGGAATGAGATGTGTGCACAGTGCACGTGTTGCGCCCGCCGCGAGCAGCCTCCCGCGTCCGCGCGAGGGCATGAGCACCGGGTCGAGCACGAGCGGCAAGTCGAGGTTCGCGGCTGCGATCGCTGCGACCGCGCGCACGTTCGCGAGCGAGCCGAGGGCGCCGATTTTAATCGCTCGCACGCGCTGCGCTTTGAGCACGATTCGGGCCTGTGAGGCCACCAGCGCGGCCTTGACGTTGTGGGTGGCCACGAGCCCGTCGGTCGACTGCAGGGTGAGCACCGCAGCGACGCCGCACGCAAACGCGCCCGCGGCATGGGCGGCGCGGGCGTCTGCCAGCAGACCGGCGCCGCCGCCGGGATCGAGCCCGCCAATCGAAAGGACGCAGGGCAGGGACCTGGGCGACTTCATGGGTGAGCGTACCGTACCCCATCGGCGACGCGCGTCTGCGAGGTTGCGCGACGCGGGCCGCAGCGGGCATACTGACCGCATGATTTCTTGCCGTATTGGCGCCGTAGCCGCGCTTTCTTTTGTACTCGCGGCCTGCGGAGACGCGACCGACGCCGATCTCTTCGGCTCGCCGCCTGCGAGCGGTGCGACCGACGCGTCTTCGGTGCCCGGTCGCGACGGCGCCGCGGTCGACGCGGGCGTGGATGGCGCGCGCGCCAATGACGCGGCCTCCGCCGACACGTCCGTTCCCGACACGTCCGTTCCCGACACGTCCGTTCCGGCGGCTCGCGTCGCTTGCGGAATGCAGCTGTCGTGCAACGTCCCGCCCGACGTGTGCTGCCGGAGCATCGTCAATCAGCAGTACCAGTACACATGCACGGGGAGCCCGAGCAAGTGCGCGAACCCGGGCGACGTGGTGATCGCCTGCGCGCAGCCCAAAGACTGCCCCAACGCCGGCGACGCCTGCTGCCTCGACATCAACCAGCAGAACTATCCGACGGCGACGAGCTGCAAGCCGAGCGCGCAGTGCCAGACGCAGATCGCGCGACCGCTGTGCGACCCGAACGCGCCGAACATCTGCCCAAACGGTTGGTCGTGCCAGCTCAGCTCGCAGACGCTGCCGGGCTACTATTTCTGCCGCTGAGCCAATCAGGCCTTCGCGTCCGGGAGGGCCTCTTCGGTGAAGGCCTTGAGCTCGGCCGTCACGCTGCGCAGGTACTGCTGCTTGACGTGAAACGGCAGGAAAGCGCTCTTGAAGCCACTCGTGATGATCTGCTTCAGGTCGTCGAGGCCGAGGCCCATTTGGGTGTGGCACAACCACAGCTCGCGCGAGACTGAGGTGTCGGTCACGAGGCGGTTGTCGGTGTTGACCGTCACCCGCAGGCCGAGGTTCGCGTAGAGCTTGA
The DNA here is from genome assembly GCA_947473045.1 of Myxococcales bacterium. Taxonomy (GTDB): domain Bacteria; phylum Myxococcota_A; class Polyangia; order Polyangiales; family Polyangiaceae; genus JANYHY01. Next base: position 198,878 of record CANJCO010000001.1, read on the forward strand.
GCGGGTGGGTCGCGAGGTCGCGCACGGCCCCGGTCTGCACGTTCGACGACGGGCAGCATTCGAGCGGAATGCGGTGGTCGTTGAGGTAGTGGAGCAAATCGCCGTCTTCGCGCAGCCGGCACCCGTGGCCGATGCGGTGCGCGCCGCAGACGTGAACGGCCTGGGCGATCGACTCGGGCCCGTAGGCCTCGCCGGCGTGAATCGTGACGTTGATGTTGTTGTCGCGCACCAGCTGGAAGGCGTTTTTGTGGTGCTTGGCCGGGTGGTCGTATTCGGCGCCTGCGAGGTCGAAGCCGACGACGCCGCGATTTTTATAGGCCACGGCGAGCTCGGCCATCTCGAGCGAGCTCGCCGCCGAGACGTTGCGAATGCCGCAAATAATGAGGTTGCTCTCGATGCGGTGCTCCTTCTGAGCCGCCCGCAGGCCCGACAGAACAGCCTCGACCACGCGCGTCAGCGAAAGCCCACGCTGCGTGTGGAGCATGGGTGCGTAGCGCACTTCCATGTATCTTACATTTTCTTTGGCCGCGTCCTCGGCGAGCTCGTACGCGATGCGGGTGAGCGACTCTTCGGTCTGCATGACCCGCAGGGTCACGTCGAACGCCTTGAGGTATTCGACCAGCGTGCCGCAGTTTTTGCCGAGGTTCATGGCCTCGCGCAGGCCGTCCTCGTCGTAGGAAGGCAGCTCGACTTTTTGCTTGTCGGCCAGGTCGAGGATCGTCTTGAGGCGGAGCGAGCCGTCGAGGTGAACGTGGAGATCGGTCTTGGGGAGCTTCTCGATGAGCTCGAGGGGGATCGTCTTCGCCATGGCGAAGCGTAACACGATCACCGGTCGCGACGTCAGGGGGGCTGTGTCGTCGCCCCCGCGAGCTCGATGCGCTTCGACTCGGCGGCGTGGGCGTCGGCGTCGGCGCCGCGCCCGAGCGCCTTGAGTGACTGGGCGAGCAGCGCGTGGGCCGCCACCTGCTCGGCGGTCTTCGTCTTGCACAAGAGCGCGCTTTCGAGCTCGAACACAGCCCGCGCGTGCTCTCCGCCCTCCGCGAGGCCCTGAGCGTAGGCGATGTGCGTGCTGGCGCGGTGCACGTCGACGAACACCGCGGCCTCGCCGAATGTTCGCAGGTCCGCCCACGCCTTCGCCGTCACGAGGCGATCCATCAGCATGCGCCACACGTCGCGGTCGTGCGCGTCGAGCGGAGCGAGGCGCCGCAACACGGTGAGCGCGTCGTCGTCACGCTTGTCGCCCTTCGCGAGATCGTAGAGCCCCTTGAGCGGATCGGCCTGCGCGGGGTCGAACGCATACGCGGCCTCGAGGTGCGCGCGCATGGCGACTTTGTCGTGCCTGGCCTCGGCGATGTCGGCGAGCAGCATGCGCACTTCGTAGCCGTCGGCCCCGAGCGCCTGAAGCGCCGCGAGGTGCTTGCCTGCGCGGTCCGCGTCCTTCTTTCCGAGGGCGATTTTTGCGGCGAGAAACTGCGCGCGTTTGCTCTGCGGACCAGCGCCGAGGGCGGCCTCGAGCGCCTTCAGGGCCTCGTCGACTTTTCGCTGATTGAGCAGGGCGAGCGCGAGGTCGACGTGGGCCTCGGGATCGCCCGGGCGCGCGGTCACGGCCTGCCGCGCCTCGGCCAGCTCGGGGGCGGCGTCGTCGAAGATGAACTGCCCATCGAACCGGGACAGGCGCTTGAGCTGCCATGCGCGGTACTGGCGGTCGTACTCGTCGTCGGCCACGCCAAACGCCTGGGCGATCACCTGCTCGGTGCGCAGCCCCTGACCCCAAAGCTCCAGCGCGCGCACGATCGCGGGCATGCCGAAGCGCTCGGCTGTAAACACGACCATCTGGCTCGATGCGTAGTACGCCGCGGTGACATCACCTGCGTCCTTGGCGTGAGAAAAGGCGCGGTTCATGTTCGCGGCGCCCGGCAGGCGGCCCCGCTTGAGCGCGCGGTACAGCTGCGGGTCGAGCTCACGCCGCCATTCCGGTCTCCGCGCCAGCGTCTCGTATTCGGACAGGCCTTCGGTAAACCACCGCGGCACGTGGTTTTTCGACAGCTGAATCGCGAACACGTGACCGAGCTCATGCCAAACCACGTCGCCCCAGTTGAAGGGCTCGCTCGCCGGGCTCATCGCGGCGACCACCCGGCCGAAGCACACGCCTTGAATGCCGATGTTCGGAAGGCCGCTGGTGCGAACGCTGAACGGCTCACGCGCCGCGTACAGCTCGACCTGCACGGGCGTCGTCGGCACGAAGCCGTAGCGCGCCTTCATCGAAGCGAACGCTTCGCCAAGCAGCCTCGGAACGTAGCGCGAGAGCACCGCCTGTTCGGCTTTCGGGTAGCGCACTTTGAACGGGCCCGAGTCGACGAGGTCGTAGTCGAACGCGATCTGCTTTTCGTACAGGTTTAGTGTATTATACACATATACGTTGTATTTGTCTTTGGCGAAGGCCTTGCGAAGCGAGTCGAGGCCGGCCGCCTCCGCCCCCCCGCGCGCCTGCATCATCCCGAGCTCGGCCCAGGCCTTCCCGTCCTCGGGATCGACCTTCACGGCCTCGGTCATCATGGTGATGATGTCGTCGTAGCGGTGCTCCCACTCGGCATAGTCGGCCACGATCGAGAAAAAACCGGAGCCCTGCGGGTTCTTCGACAGCGCCTCGGCGCGCGCGGCCTGATAGCCCGCAGGGTCGTCCGCCAGAAAGCGCGTCGCGGCCTTCATCGCGAGCAGCTCGAGGCTCGCCGGCTCGCTCGCCAGCCCCTCGGTCACGGCAGCGTCGGCCTGCGTGAGGTTCATGTCGCGCAAGGCGAGGCCTGCGCGCACGGCGTGCGCCCCCGCGTGCTTCGGGTTCGACACCAGGGCCTTGCCGATCAGTTTGTCGGCTGCGTCAAAGTCGTAGGACTGCGCGAGCTTGATGCGGGCCATCATCACGAGCGCGTCGGCGTCGCGCGGCGCGATCGCGAGGGCCTCCCTGGCGCGCTCCTCGGCCTTTCCCGGGTTGTATTTCTCGAGGAGCATTTCGGCGTCCCAGAGCTGGCGCCGCACGAGCGCAGGATTCGCCCGCTTGCTCTCCGACAACAGCTGCTCGCTGTTGTGCCAGGCGCGGAGCAAGTACGCGGCGCGCCCCGCGACCGCGAGTCCCACGGCGTCGTGGGCGTCGATGGCGTCTGCGTTGTAGTCGCCGATGATGTCCATGAGCGGGGCCTCGGCGAGCGCGCGCTTGCCCATCGCGATTCGGTATTCGCCGAGCAGAAGCTTCAGCTCGCGGCCGCCCGCCCCGGTCTCCGCCGCCGCCTGCTCGAGCATCGTGACCGCCTCGTCGCGCCTGCCGCCGCGAAACGCGATCTCGGCGCGCAGAGCGATCGACTCGGCCTTTCGGCTGGTGGCGACGAGCTGCGCGATGCGGAGCGCCTCAGCGTATTTTCCCTGAGCCATGAACGTGCGCGCGAGGGCGACCTGGGCGGCGGGTTTGTCGGCACCCGCAATCGCCGACAGCTCCTTTTCGGCCCGTTCGAAGTCGCTGGTCGCCGCGGCGTCGACCGCTGCGGCGAGGCTTCCCGGCGCGGGGCTGCTGGGCATCGGCACGAGCGGCCCGCCGGCCGCGACGGCGGCTTCGGGGGGCATCACGAGGGCAAAGAGCACAGAGGCCAGGGTTGCGAGTTTTCGCGAGAGCATCGCGCCCGATCATAGACGATGGAGCGGCGCTGCGTCGGCGACACGCGGCGAATTCAGCGCCCGGCTAAAGCGCCTCTTCGTCTGCAAGACGCACGATCTGGCGCGTTTGCGGGTCGAACGCGAGCGTCATCAGGACCGCATCTTCATCGTCGGGGTAGTAACGGCGCCGAAGGCCCGACATGTAGAACCCCGCGCCGCGGTAGAGCGCGATCGCGGCCGCGTTCGAGCGCCGCGCCTCGAGCAGCACGCGGACGACGGCGTGCTCGGCCGCGAAGGCGACAGCGCCTGCGACCAGCGCGCGCGCGTAGCCAAGTCTGCGGTGATCGGGGTGCGTGGCGACGTCGAGAATTTCGAGTTCATCGACGATGTGCCACGCGAGCAGCACCGCCACGATCGGCGCGTCGGCCTCGCGTCGGGCCACCCACAGGCGCGACCACGGCCGCGCGAACTCTTCGCGGAGCTGGTCGAGATCGCGAGCCGTGTCGTGACCGTGCTCCGCGAACGCAGCCTGAAGGACGTCGCGCGCCGCCTCGAGATCGGCGGCCGCGATGCGCGACGTGACGCAGCTTGAAGCGCGGGTCACCATGAGGCCGTCAACCCGCCGCTCCAGGCCGCTCGCTGCGCGACAGCGCCGTAACGCGTTGCAGCGCGCGGGCTCTGGGAGCGAGGCCGTACGCGTCGATGACCAGTCGCACGCTGCCGTCCCCGCCGACGATGCCTCCTGAAAACGGGCCCATCGATGCGACAAGCGGCGAGAGCGGGCGTATGAGCAAATCTTCGGTGGCGCCGACGCCGTCGATGGCGATTCGCGCGCCGGAGTCCGCGTCCGAGTCGAGCCTCAGCTCAAGGGTGAATCGGCCTCCGTGCGCGGTCGTGCCCCCGAGGCAAGCTGACAGGTGTGGTGCGGGCTCGGCGTCGCCTGGATCGCAGGCGGCGATTCGGGAGACCTGACTCGCCACCACTGCGTACTGCTCGCCGCCCGCGTGAGCCCACAAGACGCGCGTCACTCCCGTATCGACGGGCACCTCGACGCTCGCGGTCAGGCCGCGCCCGAGGCGGGTCGAGAGCCGAATCGTGCCGGCGATGCGCTGGATGGCAGCCAGCGCGATGTCGAGTCCGAGTCCGCGTCCAGCAAGCCAGTCGGACGTCTCGCGCGTTGAAAAACCGGGGAAAAAAAGCAGCGCGAGAAGCGTGTCGTCGTCGGCGGCCCCGGCGATCGCGGGCGTGACCGTGCCTGCCGCTACCGCCCGTCGTCGAATTTCACCAACGTCGACCCCCGCCCCGTCGTCCTCGACGATGAGCTGAAGTCGGGCCAGGGTCTTGGTCGCGGCGATTCGAATCGCGCCGGTGGCCGGTTTTCCTGCCGCCAAACGTATCGCGGGCGCCTCGATGCCGTGCGCGACCGCGTTGCGCGCGAGCTGCAAGCAGGGATCGGCGAGCTGTTCGGCCAAGCGACGATCAATCGTCAGATGTCCGCCGGACGTCACCACCGCGACCTCACGCCCGCTGCGTCGCGCCTCAGCCACGACGGCCCGCGTAAGGCGCTCCAGCAAGGGCTCGATGGGCGTCTGTCGCATGGTCGACAGCTCGGCGTTGGCGGCGAGCAGCGTGTCGCCGCTCTGCTGCTCGGCCGCGTGTGACCGAAGCGCCTCGGCTTCGATCGACGCGCCGATGCGCGCGAGCGCCGACTCCGCGGACCGCACGCGCGCGAGCGCTGCCGCCGGTGCGCCCCACGGAACCGGGGGCCCGATCAGGCGCAGCGCTGTTCTCAGCTCCCGCCGCAGCTCGCGAAGCTCGGCCGCGAGTCGGGCGTCGTCCGCGGCACGCGCGCGTTTGCGCTGGCCCTCGGCGGCGAGGCGGGCGATGCGATCGAGCAGCCGATCGACGGCGGCGGCGGGCACCCGGTAGGTCGCGCCGTCGGCCGGTGCGCGCCCGTCGCGGCCGGCTTGATCGTGCAGGCTGAGGTCGCCTTCCGCGCCCGCCGCGCCGGTGATGGATCGTAGCAGCTGCAGGCCGCCTTGCGGATCGTTGAGAAGGCGCCCGAGAACGCCGCGCCATTTCGCGACCTCGTGCAAGGTCGCGGTGGCCTCCTCGCCGGTCCGCATCCCGCTGCGCAGGAGCTCTTCGAGCCCATGACAAAACCACGACATGGGCTCATCGCCCACCGCGCTCGCAGCGCCCTTGATCGTGTGGACCTGCCTGTAGATGTATTCTGCAGCTTCTACAGGGGCAACCGAACTTCCCAGCGCATCGTCGATGCGCGAGATGCGGTCGCTGAGCTCGGCGAGGTAGGGCGCTCGCATCTCGGGCTCTGTTGCGCAGGGCTCCAGATCGGTCGGTGGCTCGGGCCACGACGCGACCGTTGCGCTCTGCCCCGCCGCGAGTCGCGCGCTCGCGGTGCGCACCAGCTCACGCGCGTCTGCGAGGGCTCCCGAGTCTCCGGAGCGCAGACGTCGATCGACGCGCATCAGCGCACCGGCCAACTCGCGCTCGCCCGCGAGCGCCGCTGAGCCCCGGAGCGCCCCAACCGCGCGCGCCGCAGCGCTCGCGTCGTCGCGACCCGCGGCGATGGCGGCCGCGTGGCGGTCGAGCTCTGCGATCAGGAGCGCGATCAGCTCGGGATCGCCCTGGGTCACTCGGAGACCTCGTCGTCCGCCTCGTCGAGGACCGCGCGCATCAGCGGCTCGAGGACCGGGCGCAGCGCACCGACGACGAGACCTCTCGGCGCCTTTCCGGACAGCGCGCCAAGCGCGATCACGAGCTGTCGCGCATGCTCGGTCGCGACGGCGACGGCCTGCACGGTCTCCCGATCGCTGCCCGTTGCTGTGCGCAGTCGGTCGGCCATTTCCATCAGCGCGCGCTCGCTCTCAAGGGCGTGGCTCGACGCGAGCGCGGCGTCGTGACCAATCTCGCTCGCGCCCGCGCGGGCCTCATCGAAGCGCGCGACGAGACTGCTTGCCTCGCGTGCGGCCTCACCGACCCCGGCGTTGCTCTCGAGCGTCACCTCGGCGCCGCGCTCCGCCAGGGTTGCCATCTCGTCACTGACGAGCGACAGCGAGCGCCCCGAGGTCTCGCCCAGCCGCGCACCCTCGAGTCCCGCGTTGAGCGCCACGAGACTGAGACGATCGAAAACTGCAGAAATCCGGGCGATCCCGCGCTCCAGCTCGGCGGTGCGCGCGCTGGCCGACCGCGCGAGCTCCGCGCTTGCTTCGAACGCGACCCGCTGCCGCGCGGCCGTAGCCTCGATGCGCTGCGCGGCCGCATTGGCCGCCTTCGCGTCGGACAGCGCCCTATCGTAACTTATCCAGAGCGCATTTTCATCGACGACGCCGCGCGGCGGAGATTTCTGCGCGGTCGAAGCGGTGCGGCGTAGGAGCCTGAGGAATCGGCTCGTCGAAGTGGATTGTGCCATGGGGCATGTGACGATACCCGCCTACGTCGCCGAGAGGGAGGCCCAGGAGGCAGCGCCCAGGCGTTCGTAAATCGCGGCGAGGTCGAACCGCTCGGCGCGCTCGCCCTTGTGTCGCACGCAGTCGAAAGCCGAGGGATCGGCGTCGAAGAGACCCGCGCGCAAATCGCTCGCACCCAGCAGCCCAATGCTGTCGCCGCGGTAGGCACACACCATCAGGACGCCGCGCGTCGGACCCATCTCGATGACCGCGATGATGTCTCCCGACTCATGCACGACGCCGAGGACGCCCGGGGGAGCACCCACGAGCGGCGAGATCGGAGGCAGCGCTGCGACGCGCAAAACCACCGAAGCGGGCAGGAACGCGAGGTGACCACTTGCCGCCCGAAATACGACCCCCGCGCGCCTCGGCGGGATCACGCGGCGCGTCGCCGCACGACGCGAGCGCCCAGCAGCTGCACCAGCACGCGGCACGCGTCGAAGCTCGACAGGTGGCTCGCTGCGACGACTTCGCGCACGGTGCGCGCGCCATCAACCGCGCCGACCACGCGCATTTCCTGACTCGTCAGCTTCTCGGCGCCGCTGGCCGCGTCGTCGCTGAGCAGCACGGCGTCGAAGCTGCCAATCTTCGCCTCGATGACGCGCCACTCATCGACGCGGCGGAAGCCCTCCATGACGATGCCGGCCACCGAGGCGCCGAGGCGGGCGCGCGCGGCGACCGGGCCTTCGCGCTGCAACGAAAATTCGAAGTGTCCGTCGGGCCAGCGAAGGGCTTCATAAATCAGCTCGCTCGACTGCCGCAGCAGCGCCTCTTTCAACTGCTCTGCGTTGATCATGCCGCCCTGCAGGAGCTGCTCGCCAAGCAGCGTTTGCGCGGCGCTCGCAGCGTCGGCAGTCGGCGCGGACCGAACACCCGAGCCGCTGCTCGACTGGGCCGCCCCCACGAGCGCACCGACCTGCTCCGCGGTCACGAGGCCGGCCTCAATCAGGTAGCGTCCGAGCTTGAACTCGTCGCCGACCCCGCGCGCCTCGGCGAGGTCGATCAACCCGCTTCGCATGGTCACGATGACCTCCGCGTGGGCGTTGCCGATCGACAGCCGCCCGCTCATCGACTCGAGCTGCAGCAATTGGAGTACGGCGCCGATCGGGACGACCGCGAGCGACCCTGCAAGAACAGGCTTGGCGGAGCCGGCGAGCGCTGAGGTGAGGCGCGCGAGCCCCTCGTCGCCGATGCCGGTAGCGACGGCGTGCATGACCGCAGCGTGATCGCCGATCGCCCCGCGTGGCAGTGCGACGAGCGCGTCCTTCACGACCGAAGCGAGCAGAGCGCCGAAGTCGCGCGTTCGCCGGGTGTTCGGTCCGACCGACGGCGGCGATGGCGACGACGCCGACTCGTCGAGGTCAGCGAGATCGAGCTGCGACGCGGACGGGGCCCATCCGCTCTTCGCGCGCCTCAGCGCGCCGTCGACCGCGCGGATCAGCGTTTGCGAGTCGAACGGCTTGGCGAGCGCGTCGACCGCCCCGGTCTGCAGCACGAAATGCTCGCGGATCTTGTCGGTCTTCGCGCTCATCAGAACCACGGGAAGCAGCTTGATGTCGGTCCGTGACTGCAGCGCGCGGCAGAACTGAAAGCCGTTCATCTTCGGCATCACGAAATCGAGGAGCGCGAGATCGAACCCGCGCGCGTCCTCGGCGAGGATCTCGAGCGCCTGTACGCCGTCGGCCGCGGCCGCTGTCTCATAGCCGTGCCGCGTCAGCATCGCGCAGACGACCTTGCGGATGGTGGAGCTGTCATCGACGACGAGGATGCGATGGGCCATGAGCTGAGCCGTAAAGTCTACCAGTCTCCGCGCCTCCGATGTCGCGCGAACATCACACCGCCGTTGCCACCTCGACCGTTGGACGCGGAAACCTGCTACGAAGGCGGCGTGGACCTGCTGATCCGTGGCGGAACCGTCGTGACGTGTGACGCCGGCGACCGCGTTGCGCCCGCCGACGTGCTCGTCTCCGGGGGGCGCATCGCGCAGATCGCCCCGCACGGAAGCATCGCTCCTCGCGGTCTGGTCCGCGTGCTCGACGCAACCGGTTGCGCCGTCGTGCCCGGGCTCGTGCAAGCGCATGTTCACCTGTGTCAGGTTCTGTTTCGCGGAATGGCAGACGATCTGCCGCTCCTCGAGTGGCTGAAGCAGCGAATCTGGCCGCTCGAAGCGGCGCACGATGAGGCCTCGCTGACCGCGAGCGCCGAGCTCGGCCTGCTCGAAATGTCCCTCGCAGGCACCACCACCGTTCTCGACATGGGCACGGTCCACGGACACGACGCCGTGTTCGATGCGTGCCTGCGCAGCGGCCTGCGGGCCACTAGCGGCAAGGCGATGATGGACCAGGGCGACGGCGTTCCCGCGGGCCTTCGTGAGTCGACGCGCGAGAGCCTCGACGAGAGCGACAGGCTGCTGCGCGACTGGCGCGGAAAGGGCGGCGGCAGGCTCGATTACGCCTACGCGCCGCGCTTCATCCTTTCGTGCACCGAGGAGCTTTTTCGAGGCGTCGCCGCGCGCAGCGAGCAGTCGGGCGCACGCATCCACACGCACGCAGCGGAGCACGCCGGCGAGCGAGAGGCTGTGCGCGCGGCGCTCGGAGTCGATGACATCGCGGCGCTTCGGGCGTGGGGCGTCACCGGGCCGCGCACGGTGCTCGCGCACGGCGTGCAGCTAAGCGACGCTGAAGCCGCGCAGCTCGCGAGCGACCGAACCAGCATCGTGCACTGCCCAAGCGCGAACCTGAAGCTGGGCTCGGGCATCGCGCGCTTGGCCGATCTCGACTCGCTCGGCGTTCAGCTTGCGCTCGGTTGCGACGGCGCACCGTGCAACAACAACCTCGACCCGTGGCAGGAGCTGCGTCACGCGGCGCTGCTCGCGAAGATCACGTCGGGAACCACGAGCTTTCCGGCCCGCAGGGCGCTGCGCCTCGCGACGATCGACGGCGCGCGGGCGCTCGGAAAAGACGCGCTCATCGGGTCGCTCGAAGTGGGCAAGCAGGCGGACATCGCTGTGGTGCGCCTCGACGCCCCACACGCAGAGCCGGGAGGCGACGTGTTTTCGCGGCTCGTTTATGCCTGCAAGGCGAGCGACGTCGAGCACGTTCTGGTCGCAGGCGAATTCGTGGTGCGTCATCGCGAGCACACGCGCCTCGACGCGGGGCACGTGCGCTCCCGCGCGCGCGAACTCGCCCGAAAAACGGCCGCCCGCGCCGGTTTGTAGCAGTCGTCCGCGCCGCGCCCCTGCGAAGTGTCCAACGCAGGCGCCAACGCGAAGCGCCGGCGTATTTGCTGTGCCGTAGCGGCGCGCTTGCGCACGCCCCGAAACGAACAACAGCAGCCGGGGCGCAGCCGAAAGCCCTGCCGGCGCTTCACCCGAGCGCGCGCGTCTCGGTCTCTTCGATTTGCGCGAGCACAACGGCGAGGGCCGATTTTGCGCGGTCGAGGGAGGCTTTGTCAGACTCCCATTTAGCGGTCGCCTTTTGGGCCCGCGCGCTCTCCGTCTCGAGACGCCCCTTCGAATCGACGAGGTCGGACACGAGCGCGTCGTTTTCGGTCTCCAATTTCGCAGCCCGTTCGCGCGAGGTGGTGAGGAGCTTGTCGAGCTCCTCGCGCGCCTGCTGCGCCGCGGCGAGCTGCTGCGCGAGATCGGCGATGCGCGCGTCGCTGGCGGCATCGCCCGCCGCTTTGCGCTCCGTCAGCTCGCGCAGGTCCGCCCGCAGGCTCGCGACCTCGCCTTCAAGCGCGGCGACTTTGGAGTCGCGATCCTGTTCAAGCGCGGCGACTTTGGAGTCGCGATCCTGTTCAAGCGCGGCGACTCTGGAGTCGCGATCCTGTTCAAGCGCGGCGATTCTGGAGTCGCGATCCTGTTCGAGCGCGGCGACTTTGGAGTCGCGATCCTGTTCGAGCGCCGCGACCTGCGCCTTGCGCGCGTCCTCGAGGTGACCCTCACGGTCGGTCAACGCCTGGTCTGCGGCGGCCTTGGCCTGCGCGGCCTGCGTCTCGTTGGCCGCGTGCGTTGCGGCTGCCTCGGCAGCGTGCTTCGCGGCGGCTTCGTCGGTCTGACGGGCATGCTCCGCGCGCGCTTTCGCGAGCTCGTCCTGCTGCGCGCGGTGCAGCGCCGCGAGCCTCGCGTCGCTCTCGGCCTTCAGCTCGGCCTCGCGCGAAGCGACGGCTTCCTGCTTGTCGCGCGCCGCCTGCGAAGCGGCTTCTGCGAGCCCGCTCGCGTGCTGACGGGCAGCTTCCTCCTGGGCGGCTCGGCTGGCGGCCTCGAGCTGTTCGAGGGCCGACTGAGCCTCGGAGCGCTCTCGCGCCACCACCGCGTCATGCTCCTTCGAGAGTGCGCTCAGCGCGGCTTCGTGAGCCGCCGCGAGGTCTTTGGCGCGGCTCTTCGCTTCTTCGATTTCTTTCAGCTTTTCGTCGACGTCGCTCTGCACCTTCGCGAGCCGCGCTTTGAGATCTTCAGAGGCTTTCTTTGCCTGCTCTTTGTCGCGCGTCGCGTTGTCGAGTCGGTCTTTCGTATCTTCGAGCGCGCGCTCGGTCGCGATCACCCGATCGTCGACGTCGGCCTTGGCCCGCTCAAGCTCGAGCGTCTTGTCGCGCGCCTCAAAGACCTCGCGATCCTTCTTGGAGAGCGACTCCTTCAGCGAGAGCAGCTCCTTGTCTTTCTTGTTCAGCGCTTCGCGCAGATCGAGGAACTCGCGGCTCGAGATCGCCCCCTGCGCAGGAGCCCCGGACTTTGTCGCAGCCGTGAGCTTCGCACGCAAATCGTCGAGCTCGCGCTCCATCCTCTGCTGCTCGGCCTCGACCTTCGTGTCGAATTCGGCGCGCAGCTGGGTGGCCGTCTGGCGCGCGGCCGCGAGCTCGCGCTCGAGCTCTGCAAGCTTGCCGCTGTCGGCGGGCGGCGGCGCCGTCGGACGCCGCGCGGCGCTCTTCGCGGCCTCGGCCGGCACCGCCGGGGAGGTCAATCGCCCGAATCCGCCCTCGATGAAGGCGTCGACGTCGGCATCGACCTCGCCGTGCTTCGGCTGCGGAGCGGCAGGGGCAACCGAGGCGCGCGCGGGAGCAGGCTGCGGCGCGGGGGTTTCGGCTGCCGGGGCACGCGCAGCGGCCGCGCGGAGGGGGGGCAGGCCCTGCAGGTCGGGCCGCGCGAACATCATTGTAGCTTCCTCCTCGACCTCGTCGGAGCCCATCTCGACTTCGTCGATCACGATGTCGGCCACGCTGGCGTCATCGCCTCCGCCAATCGCAACGAACGCGCGGATGTTCTGGAGCAGCTCGCCGAACGCGAGCGGCTTGTGCACGTACGCCTCGGCGCGCGTGCGCAGCTTCCGGTGCTGCTCAAACGTCTCCTCGCTCGACTCGCTCGACATGATGATGAGGGGCACGTCTTTGAGCGCGGGGTCCTTCTTGAGCTTGTTGCAAACGGAAAACCCGTTCATGCGCGGCAGCTCGATCGACAGCAGAATCAAGTCCGGCGGGTTGTCGGCTGCGGCTTGAAGCCCAGCGTTGCCGTCGTCGACGACCGACACCGCGCAGTCCAGCTTCGACAGCTCGGATCGGAGCTCCGCCGCAAACGAGGCGTCGCTCTCGAACACCAGAACTTTGGTCGTCATGAAGGCGTCGGTCTCCTGCCGTGGGTGCGTGGGCGCTGCACGGAGCGCCATCTGGGTACGAGGGTTTCGGGCGCGCCGCGAGGCCGTGTCGTCCGCCCGCCGCGCAGGATACGGGTCGCCTCGAAACGGTGTCAAACGACGCGTGCGTCAAGCTGTACGTCAGTGGCCTTCGTCGCTCTTTTTCGTGCGCGCGGCTTTTTCGGCGAGGCCGCTGGTGCCGAGCCTCGAGGCGAGAACTGCGAGCACGTCGCGAAAGGGCACGTCTCTCGCACCAAGCCCTACCAGTAGGTGAAAGAGTACGTCCGCCGCCTCGGAGGCCACGCGCTCGTTCGTCTCTGAAACGATGGCCTCCGCCAGCTCGCCGGCCTCTTCGCGAATCTTCTCGCCGATCGCCGCCGGCCCCTGTTCGTAGAGGCTCCTCGTGTAGCTCTTGTGCGCGCTCGCGCCTTTGCGTGCTCGCAGCGTTGCCTCGAGGCGCCCGATCAGCGGATCGGCAGCCGCTTCGGCTCCGTCGAGGTCGCGAAAGAAGCATGACGTCTCGCCCGTGTGACAGCTCGGGCCGCTGGCAGTGGCGAGGTAGACAAGGCAATCCTCGTCGCAATCAACGAGCACGCGCGAGACGGCGATTGCGTTGCCGCTGGTCGCGCCCTTTTCCCAGAGCTCGCCGCGCGAGCGGCTGAAAAATGTCGCGCGCCCTGTTTTGCGCGTCATCTCGACGGCGAGCGCGTTGGCGTACGCCACCATTCGAACGAGCCCGGTGAGCTCGTCCTGCACCACGACAGGCACGAGGCCCTTGTCATCGAAGCGAATCACGCGCCGCAGGATACGCGTTGCCGCGTGCTAAGACCACGCCGTGCGCCTACCTACACTCGCCTTCGCTACGCCCCGCAAATTGCCGAAGGCTCGCGATCTCGACGGCCGGGTCGTTGTGCTCGACCTCGCGTTTGCCTCCGAGGCATCCGGCGGCGGGTTCGACAAAATTACGCTGCCGCTCATCGATGGCCTCGGGCGCCGCCTCGCGATGTGGGTCGATCACCACGACCATCAGCGCCACGCCGACTACGCCGCCGATCCGCGCTTCGTCCTCGCGACCAAGGCGCAGCACGGAGCGTGCCCTGAGATGATCACGCCGGAGGTCGTCGCGCGCGCCGGGGCGGTCGATACCGTTGTCTGTCACGGTGACTTCGACGGCCTCTGTAGCGCTGCGAAATGGATTCGCGGCGGCCTGGAGCCCTACGCGGGCGCCGACGACGACGCGCGCGCGATCGACACACGAATCGGCGAGCCCGGACCTTCCGCCCGGCGCATCGACCGCGCGATTCGCGCTCGCTACAGCGACGTCGGACTCCTCGGCATCATTGTTCGCCACCTCGCGACCGGCCTCGCCGATGCTTCGCTCTGGGAGCCCATCGACCGCGCCGGTGCCGAGCTCGAAGTTCGCGAGCGCGAAACCCGAAAGCTCGCGGAAGCGTACGCCATCCTCCCGCTTTCGGGGCAGGTTGGGCCCCGCAACGCCGCTTGGCTCGACGCGTCTGCTTCGCACGGATCATACGACAAAACGCTGCTGCTTCTCATGGGACAGGAGCGCGCCGACATGGCGCTGCTCGTCGATCGCGACAACGTCTCGTTCGCCGCGCCTTTCAACAGTGGCTTCAATTTTCTTGAAGTGCTCGGCCTGTCGGGAGGCATGCCGACGCTCGTGTCTGTGCCCCGGGCGCGCCTTGTCGACGCCCTCGCGCGCCTCGGTGCGTCGCACGCGGACGCGGCTCGCCTCGTGGGGTAACCGCCCCGCGCGGCCCTGGCATCAAACGCGTGCGCAAGCGGCGCGCGCGACCCGGAGGCTGACCGTGAAGTCGATGCGCTCGCCTGCTGCGGTCGTGCATCCGCAGGCGCTGCGCCCGCGCAGGCGCTGCGCCTGAAATAAAGGGGTCGCGTGCGGCCTCGCCTGTATTACTGTCGAATTTGTGCGCTTCGAGATTGCCCACGAGTTCGACGTACCGCTCGACGCGCTCGAGCTCGCCGTGCTGTCTCCCGACCTCTTTCTGCGCATGAGCCCGCGCCTCACCAGCATGGAAGAAGTCCGCCAGAAGAGGCACGCGCTTGACGCCGGCGTGCTCGATCGCGTGTGGGCCTATCAGGCCAACGTCAAGGTGCCCGTGTTCGCCCAGAAGGTGGTCACGCGCGAGATGCTCTCGTGGGAAGAGCAGAGCTCCTACACGCTCGCGACTCACTCGGCGTCGTGGGTGGTGGTGCCGCAGGTCAAGGCTGAGTGGCGAAAATACTTCCACGCGGCGGGGACCTACCGGCTGCTGCCGCTCGCGAGCGGCCGCACGCGCCGGGTCGTCGAGGGCGAGCTGACGCTCAAGGTCCCGGTCGTCCAGTCGGTGGCGGAGCGGGCTATTTTGAGCGAGGTTCGCAAGACCTTCGAGGCCGAGGCCGAGACGCTGCGCGACCTCGCCACGCTGAGCTGAACGTACGGAGGCGAATGTGAGGCGATCGCTTGTTTTGGTCCTCGCCGCACAGGTTTGCGCGGCGTCCGGTGTTGCTCCTCTCGCGCACGCAAGCGAGCCCATGCCCCGGCGGGCCGAGCGCGTTTTTTCGCCGGGTCGCAGCGCAGCGAGCGACGACAGCTCCGATTCCATCGCGCTAAACCCGGCCAATCTTGGGTTTTTGCCGGCGTACGAGGTGCGCTACGCGGGCGTGCGGTGCACCGGCACCCAAAAGGTGGGCTGCGGGCATGCGCTCGCCGTGGCGGCGCCCGTCGCGCTGGGCGTCTCCACCGGTTTGCGCGCCGACTACGTCGTGCCTCCGGTGGGCGCGGGCGCGGCCTACGGCGGCATCGACTACACGTGGCTGACGTGGGCCGTGGCGTACAGCCCCTCTCCATCGTGGTCGCTCGGCGCTTCGATTCAGCGCGCGCTCTCCACCAATCCACTCGTCGACGGTCTCGCGACGGCTTCGGTCGGGCTGTCCTTCCGCCCCGACCCCCACGTGGCGCTCTCCCTCCTCGCGCGCGACTTCACCCGGCCGACCCTCGCGCCGCTTCCCGGCGGCGAGCCGCTGCTCGACCGAAGCTACGTGTTCGCGGCTGCGCTGCGGCCCACGGGGCGCCGCGCCTTCGAGCTTGGTCTCGACCTGAGGTACCTCGAGGGCTCGACGCAGGACGGCTCGGGTCAGTTCATCCCGCGCGCGAGCGTGGGCGTCGACGTGCCCGGCGTCGGGCGCGCACGGGGAGACGTCGAAATAGCCCATTTGCCGAGCGATGCGCGGCGCGGCGTGGTCGGCACGCTCGGTCTCGAGCTCGCGCTCGGGCGCGCGACCGTCGGCGCAGGCGCTCTTTTTGGCAGCGGGCTGGGCGCCTCTGCGACAGACGCCGAAGTCGGTGAGTTTATCACTGCTTCGTTCGCCGGAAACTACGCGCCGGGCATGCCCGCGGCAGCCCACGCGGTCTCGCTGCGGATCGAGCAAACGCCGGGCAGCAGAGGCCACGTCGCGCTGCTCAGAAAATTGTGGCGAATCAGCCTCGACCCGCAAATCTCAGGGGTTCGTCTCGACCTGCGCGCCGAACCGGCGAGCTCGTGGGCGCACGCCGAGGAGCTGGCCGACGCGCTGCGCGTGCTTCGTGCGCGCGGCAAAAAAACGGCCTGCAGCCTCGAAGATGCCGGAGGCCGGTCGCTGTACGTGTGCGCCAACGCCGACCGGACGCTGATGAATCCAGCCGGAGGGCTGCGCTACTCGGGCATCAAATCGACGTATTTTTACCTTGCCGGCGCGCTCGACAAGCTGGGCGTCAAGGCTGAGTTTGTGCGGATCGGGGCGCACAAAAGCGCTCCCGAGCAGTTCACCAACGCGGCCGCCAGCGACGTGGCGCGCGCCGACCACGAGGACCTGCTGCGTGAGGTCGAGGCCGTGTTCGTGCGCAACGCGGCCGTCGGCCGTCGCATGAGCGAATCGCGCGTGCGCGAGGTGTCGCTGGCCGGGCCTTTCGTCGCGCAAGAAGCCAAAGACGCAGGATTCGTCGACGGATTTGCGTTCGACGACGAGCTCGACCGGGCGACGCGCGAGCTCGTTGGCAAGGGCACGCCGGTGGAGCGCTACGCCGACGAAGTGCGCGCGCCGTCGGCCTTCGGCGTCCGCGACCACGTGGCGATGATCTACGTCGACGGCGACATGGTCGACGGCCGCTCCCAGGTAGTGCCGCTGCTGGGCATGAAGCTCGTCGGCTCCTACACGATGGCCGACACGTTTCGAGCCGCGCGCGAGGACGCCTCGATCAAGAGCGTCGTGGTCCGCATCGAGAGCCCCGGAGGCTCCTCGATGGCCGCTGACGTGATGTGGCGCGAGCTGTCGCTGCTGTCGGCGGCAAAGCCCGTCGTCGTGTCGATGGGATCGGTCGCTGCCAGCGGCGGCTATTACATCGCGTCGGCCGCGCGCGAAATTTACGCCCTGCCGCTCACGGTGACCGGGTCGATCGGCATCTTCTACGGCAAGGCCGATGCGAGCGGTCTCCTCGCACGGCTCGGCGTCACCACCGAGACGTACAAGACCACGCCCAGGGCCGATGCCGAGTCGATTTTTCGCGGGTTTTCGCCCGAAGAGCGCGTCGAGCTCGAGCGCAAGGTGGGTCAGTTCTACGACGTATTTTTGGGGCGCGTCTCTGAAGGCCGTCACCTCACGAGGCTCGAAGTGGACGCCGTGGGGCAGGGACGCGTGTGGACGGGTCAGCAGGCCCTCGAGCACAAACTCGTCGACAAACTGGGAGGTCTGCGGGAGGCCCTCGACGAGGCGAGAAAACTGGGAGGTCTCCCGGGAGACGCGCCCGTCGAAGAGCTTCCTGTGATCGAGGAGACGCTCCTCGAGCGGGTGCTCGCGTTGGGAGGTTCGCCCGCGGCACAAGGGGGGCAAGTGCTCCCGGTTCAGCTGCGTGACGCAGCCCGCGCCATAGCTCCCATGGCGATCTACGGAAACGGCGTGACGATGGCGCGGCTCGAGTTCGGCACGCTCGACGACGAGGGCGGCGGCGACTGACCGGGTGTCGCCGCTCAGGCTGCGCGCAGTGTGATGATCGCGATCGCGGGCGCGACGCCGAGGCGAATGGGCGGTCCCGTGGTGCCGAGGCCCGGGTGCACATAGAGCGTGCTCCGGCCCTTCTTGTAGAGCCCCAGGTGGTAATGGTGCGTGAGCCGGCTAAGCGACACGCGCTCGGGAAAAAACGGCAGGGCGATCTGGCCGCCGTGGGTGTGCCCGGAGAGCACGAGGTCGACGCCGCGTCTCTCGGCCTCGCGAAACCGCTCCGGATCGTGGGACAGTAGCAGCGCGGGCGTGCCTTCGGGCCGATCGCGCAGTGCCAGCGCCATGTCGTCGCGCTTCGTCCATGTGTCGTCGATCGCGGCGAGGTAGATGGCCGCGTCGCCGCGCGTGAGCAGCGTGCCTGCGTTGCGCAGAACGTTCGCGCCGCGCGCGGTGATCAGCGATGCGAGCGGCTCGCCTTCGCCGAAGTAGTCGTGGTTGCCCATCGACACAAACGCCCCGTCGCGCGCGCGCAGTGCGCCCACGACCTCGGCGATGTCGTGATGAAATTCGATGCCGTTCGTGACCATGTCGCCCGTGACCACTGCCAGGTCGGGTTGCTCGCGATTGGCGGCTTCAACCCAGCGATGACCCCACGATTTCGGGGTGATCGCGCCGATGTGCAAATCGCTGAGCTGCGCGATGCGGTAGCCGTCGAACGCGGGGTCAAGACCACGAATCGTGATCTCGACGCGCTCGATCTCGAAGATGCGCCGACGCACGACGACGCCGTAGCCGCACACCACGACGCCGAGCCCGTACAGCCACATCAACCCGGCGCCGATCGACCCGCCGGCGGCGGCGCACGCGGGCACCACGATGAGCGACGGAATCAGCGAAAACAGGCACGCCGTCCAGTGCACGTAGTACGGCTCATCGATGAGCAGCACATGCCAGCGCGGTTTGTGGTGATCGCTCATGCCGGTTCGTGCGCGCCCGAGAAACAGCCCGAGCCCCACCGTGAGCAGCGCCGCGCTCACCGCCCACGGATGGGGCGCTCCGAGCCTGCGCGCAAACTCGGCGGCGCCGATCGCCGGACCGATATGAGCCAGCGCCGTGACGCCCATGAGAATCCACAGAAATCGGGCCATGCGCGGCCTGTGGCCGATGGCGCGCGTCGCGGGTGGCGGCGGAGGCGGAACACTCTCAGCGGAGGGGTGGCTGCTACGGGTGGTCATGCGGATCGGCGGGACGCCTTACTGCAGCACGCCTTCGACCACCGCGCCATCGCTGCACACGGCACGCACCGTTCGCGTCCCTGCATGCAGCGCTACAATGTCGCCCGTGACCGGGAGCTCGCCGCTCATGCGAAGCCAAGCGTCTCCGCTGCGCCGCAAAATTCGGGTCTGCCGCGAGCCCGTCCACAAGCGGCCCGCGCTGCTGACGCAGAGGCACAGCAGATCGCGCGCGGTTTGTACCGCCTCGAGCCTGGGTCGCAGGTCCGCCGAGAGCTGGAGGGCGTGACCGCCGCTTCCGACGGTCGTCGCTCCCCCGTCGGACGTTGCGACGATCGCGTTCAAATCGCCCAGACACAGCGCCCCAAGGTAGTTCGCGCCGCCGCTGTCGACGCCAACGAGGGCGCCCCGATCGCCGCACGCGATGAGCTGTCCCGAAACGGTCCGCGTTGCGGCGTGCAGACGGCTCACCGGCGGCGCGCCCAGCACGCGCGCGAGCGCGAGTTTGCTGTATTCTGCAACGATCGCTGCCGCGTCGGAGTGCGCGGTGCGGTCGAACTGTCCGCGCGCCGGGTGCTCGCCTACGAGCGTAAAGGTCTCGTCCGAGTCGACGTGCGCGCCATGAAAAATCGCTTCGGAATCGGGGGCGTGCAGCTGCCTGTGGGCGCCCGTGGCGGACACGATCATCGCGAGCCCGCGGGCGCCAAAAAGCAGCAGTTCGCCGCTCGGCAGGGCTGTCACCCCGCGCACGTGCTCAGGGGTTAGCGCGGACGGCTGCGCGGCCGCCGTCCAGGCGCCGCGGTTCCAGCGCGCGAGGCCGGTCGGGCCCGCGGCGACGATCGTCTCGCCCGCGTCGAAGAACGTCGCGCCTGTTACGACGCCGGCCCGAATCGACGGAGTCGAGAGGCTCCAGCGCCACTGCTCGGTGGGCGCGGCTTCGGCGGACAGGCGGTGTTCCCCTGATCCCAGGCCCGGCCCCGTCGCCGGTACCGCAACCGCCGGCTCCGCCACGGCCGCCATGGGCGCGGTGCGCGCGTTGGCGCGGCCGATATGCGCGACCGCATCCCGCCGCGCTGTGGTGAGCGATCGGGCTGTATTTTGGCTCATTGGCGAAGTCTCGGCCAGCGCGAGCGATGCCGGCGAGCGGGAAATCGTGGGCAGGGCCTCCGTCGCCGCGCGGAGCGGTCCTGCCAGTTCGCCGACCAACTCGCCGGCTGACGCGAAACGCTCGGCGGGGGAGGCCGACAGGGCCCTCGTCAGGGCGGCGTCGAGCTCCGTCACGCTCTGCGGCCGTGCTCTGAGCTCGGGGCACAGCGAGTCGAACGCTGACAGGAGCGTAGGCCTCGGCCCGTTGAGCATTCTCGTGACGCAAAGCAGCGGATTTTCGCCTTCGCTGAACGGGAACGCCATCGTCGCCGTGAGCATCTCGAACGCGACCGCCGCCAGCGAAAACACGTCCGTGCGAGGCCCGACGCGCTCGTTTCCGTGTTCGTACTGCTCCGCAGGCGCATAGCCCACCGAAGCGCCTGCGAGGTTCGTCGTCCGGCCCGACGCAAGCTCCACGAGCTTCACGAGTCCGAAGTCGGTGATTTTCGCAACTTCGCCGCCCGCCTCGACTGCCAGCAGCACGTTCGACGGCTTGAGGTCGCGGTGAATCAGCTTGTGGGCGTGCACATGGTCGAGCGCATGTGCCATTTGGCGCAGGATTCTGCGGGCTCGCTCGGCGTGCATTCCCTCGCCCGGGCGCGCGTCGATCGCCTGGGCCAACGTAATGCCGTCGACGTATTCGAGCACAGTAAACGGAAGCGAGCACGTGCCGCCCGCTGGCGCCGGCACGAGCGCCGTCGCGTGGTCGAAGAAGCGCACGATGTACGGGTTCGGCGTGGCCTGCTGCGACAGCATGCGCAGCACAGAGGCCTCGCGCTCGAAGCGCTTCGCGCCCTCGTCCGAGAGGTGCGTCGGTCGCAACACTTTGACGATGACCACGACCCCGTCGGCGCTGTCGTAGTTCGCCGTGAACACCCACCCCTGGCCACCCTCTCCGATGCACTTCCGGAGAATGTACGTGGCGCCGCCGGAGCCATGGAGCTCCCTGCCGACGAGGCTGTCGCGCAAGGCGACGTGCAACACGTCCTGGGGGGTCATGGGCATTCGCGATTCGTTTCGCGTTTCGACGGGAGCGTCAGCCCTCGAGCAGGGCGACGAGCTTTTCTTTGCTCGCGAGGCCGACGTGGTGCCCCGTCTTCTCGCCGCCCTTGAACACCATCACCGTGGGAACGCCCTTGATGCCGAATTTGCGGGCAATCGCGGGGCATTCATCGATGTCTAGCTTGGCAATCTTGTACTTGCCAACCGACTCGTCGGCCAGCTTCTCGACGATGGGCGCGAGCTGTTTGCACGGGCCGCACCACGAGGCGGTGAAGTCGACGAGCACGGGCGAGGTGCTGTTGACGACCTCTTCGTCGAAGTTTGCGTCCGAGAGCGCGATTACGTTTTTGCCTGCCATGAAAGTCTCCTGGGTGGGGTCGCGCCCGGTAGCGCAGTGACCAGAGCGGCAACGTAACGCCGGCACGGGCGAAAATCCACGAGCGCTCGCCGATCTGCGATCGCGGTGACCCTGGCGCCGATTGCGTCAGCGATCGCGGCCGTCGATGACTTCGTCCGGCGCCGGCGTCGCGGCGTCGCCTGCCCGCGGGCTCGGCCGTGCCGATGGCGCCTGAGCGCCGAGACCGCGCCTGACCGCGCGCGCGATCTCCGGCGCGGATGCGGTTAGCGCGATTTGTACGGCGCTGCCGTGAGCGTCGATGCGCATGTCGTCGAGGGCGGCGCCAAGGCCGATGAGACGCACCCCGAGATCGCCCGCGACCGCCTTTCGTTTCCTCTCGAGAAAGTCGCGGAGCGCGCCGCAAGCTTCCGGGGTGTCGCAGACCGCGGTCGCGAGCAGGGCGTCTTTGCCAGCATCATCGCCGGCGCGCACCGACGCCGCGGCCTCGCGCACCGACAGCACGGCGTTGAACGTGGGGCCGCCGGGCTTCTGCCCCATGTCGACCTCATCGCGGAGCCTCGCGCGGAGCTCCGGGGGCAGAATCGCCGTGATGGTCAAAGCGGCGCCGCTGCCTCCCACGGCCTCGCGGAGCGCGGCGTGGCCATCTCTTTTTGTCGCAGCGCGGGCGCCCCGGCCATCGAACGCGCGCATCATTTCGCGCAGCCACGGCCCGCGGCCGATGAACAGCGGCGAGCCTTCCTTCAGCGCGATGCGCGCATTTTTTGAGCCTGATTTGTGGTCCTCGACGATCACGTAGCCGTCTTCGTCGTGCACGCTCGCGACTGCGCCGCGGGCCTCAAGCACACTGGTCGCGCACGTGACCATCTGCGCGCGCGAAAGATCGACGACCACCGCTACGCCGAAGTCGCCCGGCTCGCCGCCTTCAGGCACGGCGATCGCGGCTTCGCGAGCGTGGTCGAGCGGATCGAAGCCGCACGTCCGCGAGATGTCGTCGAGCTCGCCGCGCCCCACGAAGCCGAGCTCGGCCATCACCCCCGAGCGGCGTACGCGCTCGAGGTCGACCGTGATGACCAGAAACGACCCCTGGGGGACCGCATCGAACGCGCGCAGCGCAGGCCTCGGTGCGCCCGCAACGTAGCCTCCCGCGATGGCGGCCGCGCCGAGCAGAAGCAGCGCGATCAGGTTGCGGCGGCGCGTCGTCACCGCATCAGACCAGCGACCGCACTGCAACCACGGTGACAGTGACGATCGCGACCAGCGAAAGTCCGATGGCCGCCAGCACGAGACCCGGGTTGCGGTCGAGGCGTCGCGCCACGCCGCGCATTGCGCGCTTGGTGAACGTCACGGGGCACTGCACGGGGAAGGTCCCGTCGAGCGCCATGGCGAGCCGGTGGATGAACTCGCCGGCGTTCTGGTAGCGCTGGGCCGGGTCGCGTTGCAGCCCGCGCCTGAGGATGTGCAGGAGCTCGGCCGGGACGATTCCCTGCGCGGGATGCGTCGGGGCGGCGAGCACGTCCACGTCTTTCGTGGAGATGGTCGTGAGCACGCCCTCGAGTGTGGTCTGGCCGTGCAGGTAGTGCTGCAGCGAGAGCAACTCGTTGAAGAGCACGCAAGCTGAATAGAGGTCGCTGCGCTGGTCGATCGAGAGGTTTTCGCCGCGGGCTTGCTCGGGTGACATGTACGCGGGCGTGCCGACCAGGGCGCCTGAGCGGGTGGTGAACATGCGCGCGCGCAGCGAGTCGTTACCGGTGGGCGACTCGGCCGGGCCTGGGGCCGGGCGCTCCGGAGCGTCGACCGGCTTGGCCACGCCCCAATCCATCAGCACGACCTCGCCGTATTTTCCAATCATCACGTTTGCAGGCTTGATGTCGCGATGAACGACGCCCTGCGCGTGGGCGTACTCGAGCGCTCGCAGCAGCGCGATCATGAGCTCGACTCTGCGTGTGAACGTGTATTGTGCATGCGTCTGCGGATCGCCCGCGGCGAGGCGCTCGATGATGGCCTCGAGGGTGTCTCCTTCGACGCGCTTCATCACAAAAAAGTAGCGGCCGCGCTCATCGACGCCGACGTCGTGAATCGGCACGATGTTGGGGTGTTCGAGCGAGCCGACCGTCTTGATCTCGTCGACGAAGCGCGCGAGGCTCGACGAGTCGCCCGCCAGATCTTTCCGGAGCAGCTTCACCGCCACCGATCGCCCGATGTCGTGGTCGAACGCCAGCGCGACCTCACCCATGCCGCCTTCGCCGAGCTGCGCGCCCATCTCGTAGCGGACGCGATCGGTCAGCAGCATGGCGCTTGCGGTGAACGTGGGCAGCACGGTGGTGCGCGCCGTTGATCGCGTCAGCGCCTGCGTCGGCGACCCCATCGACCCGGGGGCGGCGGCGAGCGTTGCTTCAAAGGCGGCGGACGGTGCGGCGAGCGTAGCGGCGTCTTCGATGATCGTCATGATGTTTGGATCCTCTCACGATACGGGATCGGCGGGCGGCGCGCAGCCCGGAGTCACAGACTTTGCGGCGCCGGCGCGAGCGCCCTAAGCTTGGCAGATGCAACGCTTGGCCATGGCCGCCCTGATTGTGTTGTCGTCGTGCGCGGAAAAGGTCGTCCGGCCCGCGGCGCTCGACGACGGCGCGCAAAACAACGGCGGCGGCTCGGGCACCTCCGCTCCAGCCGACGCGGGTCCGCGCGATTCCGGTGATTCCGGCGCGCAGCCGACCGTGCTCGCGTCCGGCCTCGACGCTCCCCGGGCGATCGCGGTCGGCGGCAGCGCGCTCTACTTTGCGCTCCCGGGCGCCACCGATGGCGGCGTCCTCGGCAGCATCGCGAGCGTCTCCAGGCAGGGCGGCGCGGTCGCGACGCTGGTGCCCGACGTCGACTCGCCGGTGGCCATCGCAGCCTCGCCGGCGGCGGTCTGCTTCTTGAGCCGGCCTGCCGTCGGCCTCGGCTCGGTGTACTGCGCGCCTCTGCCGTCGGGGCCGGTGGTCACCATCGCCACGGGCGAAGAAGGGCTGAGCGCGATCGCGATCGATGGCAGCTACGTCTACTGGGCGAGCGCCCTCGCGGGCACGCTCGTGGAGCGCTCTTTGGTCACGGGCGGCGGGGTCGCGGTCGTGGCGACGGCCCCCGGCGCGTGCGCTCCCGCCGGCCTGGCGGTCGACTCAGGGTTTGTGTATTTTGCATGCAGTGGCGCGTCCGCCAATGTCTACGCGGCGCCCGCCGCGGGAGGCTCTGCGCTCCCCCTCGATGTGCCTGCGCTGGCAACGTGCGGCGACGTTGTCTCCGAGGGAAGTCGCGTGCTCGTCGCCCGCGAGGCCGGCTCGATTGTTTCGGTGCCGAAAGTCGGCGGCGCCTCATCGCTGTTTGCTTCGAAACTCGGCGCGCCAGGCCACATGGCGCGCGACGCCGCGTATCTCTACTGGACGAGCCCCAGCGACGGAGTCGTCTACGCGAGGGCCACCGCGACCCCGGCCGGTGCGCCGCTGGCGATCGCCTCGGGTTTGACGGCGCCGCTCGGCATCGCGGTCGACGACGCGGTCTACTTCACGACCGCCTCAACCGTGCAGCGCGCGCCGCTCGCGCAATAAATCGCAGCGGGCGGGAATAAACGCAGCCCCGCGGCGCTTGCTTGCGCGCGTGCATCCTCACGATGGTGCAAATTGGCATGATCATTGACAGGGCAAACCCTGCCGCTAGGATGCGCGCTCCGTAAATCCAGGCCCGTTTCACGGCGAGCCCATCCATTCTGCACTATCCCCCGCGGCGCCCTCGGCTGTGCGGTTCTCCCGGAGGTCGGATGTCCACCGACGTCATGATTCACGTAAACGATCTGAGCAAGAACTTCGGCTCGTTTCGTGCGCTCGACAAAATTAGCTTCGACGTCCAAAGAGGCGAAATCGTTGGCTTTCTCGGCCCCAATGGCGCCGGAAAATCCACCACCATGCGCATCTTGACGTGCTTCATCGCTCCTTCGAGCGGCACGGCGCGCATCAAGGGCTACGACGTCTTCGACGACCCGCTTAGCGTTCGTCGCAGCCTCGGCTACCTGCCGCAGCGCGCGCCGCTCTATCTCGAGATGAGCGTCCTCGAATACCTCCGCTTCGCGGCCGACATCCGCCAGCTCGACCACGCGTCGTTCATGAAGAGCGCCAAAGACGTGGTGGAAGTGTGCGGTCTGGCTCAGGTGCTCGGCAAAGAAATTCGCCACCTGTCGCACGGCTACCGCCAGCGCGTCGGGCTCGCCCAGGCGCTCATTCACGATCCGCCGATTCTCATCCTCGACGAGCCCACGAGCGACCTCGACCCGAACGAGAAGGCCGAGTTCCTCGAATACCTCAAGCATATCGGCAAAGACCGCACGGTCATGCTCTCGACGCACAACCTGAGCGAAGTCGAATCGGCGTGCGCGCGGGCCATCATCGTGCGCAAGGGCCGAATCGTCGCCGACGGGCCTCTCGATGAAATTCGCGCGAAGAGCGGCAAGGTTCGCTACGTCGTCTCCGTTCAGGAGTCGGCTGGCGCCATGCCCTACCGCGGCACCGGCACGCCCCCGACGCAGCACGCGGTCGAGGCCGCGCTGCGCTCGCTCCCCGGCGTAAGCACCGTGGTCGAGCTTCCGACCGATGAGCGCGTGCATTCCTACGCGCTGTCGACGGATCGCAAAGAAGACCTTCGCCCCGAAATCTTCTCGCTTTGCGTGGGGAAGGGTTGGGTCCTGGTCGAGCTGCACCGTGACGCCCAGACGCTCGAAGACGTGTTCCGCAACCTCACCATCGGTGACGAATCGCGTAACCGTCGCCTCTCCGCCGTCGACGACGACGAGGAAGAAGGCGGCGACGACGATGACGCGTCGGATGGAGACGAGGGCGACGAAGACGAAGACGAAGAGGAGAAGGACTGAGCCATGGCCACCAAGAAGAAGCCCGACGCCGAGGCTCGCGACGAAGAGCTCCGCTCGAAGAAGCGTGACGACGAAGAAGACGACGCCGCCGACGACGCCGACGAGGCCGAAGCGCCGCCTGCCGCCGCCGCGAAAATGGCCGCTCCCGACTCACCCCAGGGCGGCGCGATGTACTCGGTGCGCAATGTCGTGACGATCATGAAGCGCGAGTTTCGCGCCTATTTCGACTCGCTCGTCGCCTACGTGGTTGTCGGAGTGAGCATGCTGCTCCTCGGCCTGTACTTCTTCTTCTACCGAGGCGGATTTTGGCAGGTCGACCGCGCCACGATGGCGCCGCTGTTCGACATCATGCCCTTCGCGGTGTGCGTGATGACCCCCCTCGTCACCATGGGGGCGCTGGCCGAAGAGCGCCGCTCGGGCACCATCGAGCTGCTCATCACGATGCCGGTTCGTGACAGCGAAGTCGTGCTCGGAAAGTTCTTCGCCGCGCTCGGCATGTGCGGCATTTTGCTGCTCGCGTCGGTGGTTTATCCGCTCGCGATGTTCGTGTGGCCCTGGCACCTCGGACCGCTCGACTGGGGCCCGATTTACACGGGCTACCTCGGGCTTCTCCTCATGTCGGCCGCGGGCGTCGCGCTCGGGCTCTTCTTCTCGAGCATCACCGAGAGCCAGATCATCGCCTTCTTCATGTCGGTGTTCTCGCTGCTGGTGCTCTACTCCATCGGCTACGTGGTCGAGGTCTGGCACAACTCCGCCGGCGACGTGATCAGCTTCGTCAGCTTCCAGACCCGCTATCTGCCCTTCGCGCGAGGCATCATCGACACCCGCGCCGTCGTCTACTTCTTGTCGATCGCCATCTTTGGCTTACTGGCCGCCTTCCGCTCTCTCGAGAGCCGGAAGTGGTCCTGAGAGCAGGAATCAAACACCATGGCCATGGAACGCAAGACGAAGGCAGCGACTGAGAGCCTTGTTCTCGTCATCATCATCGGGCTCATTCTCGTCGCCATCAACGCCCTGTCGGCGTTGGGCGTGTCGGCGAAGAAGGACCTCACCCGCAACGAGCGCTTCACGCTCTCCAAGGGCAGCGGCAACCTCATCAAATCGATGAAGCAGAACCTCCAGGTCGACGCCTACGTCACCAAGGGTCTGCCCAAGCTCGACGCGTTCGTCCGCGACCTGCGCGATTTGCTCGAGGAATACAAAGCCAACTCGGGCGGCAAATTCGACTACCAGCTCATCGAAGCGAAAGACGACGACCAGAAAAAGGCGGCCAAAGACGCCGGCCTCGTCGAGCAGCCCTTCGGCGAAGCGAGCGAAACCGAAGAAAAATCCGGTGCGGTCACGCAGGGCTACATGGGCCTCGTGATCAAGTACGGCACCGAGAAGGACGCCATCAAGTTCCTCTCGCCCGACCAGAGCACGGGCCTCGAGTTCTGGATCACCAACAAAGTCCGCGAAATTCGCGACCGCGGTGACGGCATCAAGCACAAAATCGGCGTCCTTTCGGGCCACGAAGAAATCAAGCTGAGCGAGGCGAACCTGGTGCCCGCGCAGGCCGGCAAGGCCTCGATGCAGGACATCATCACGCGCAACTTTCCGTTCTATTCGATTCAGGACGTAGACCTGAAGGGCGGCGACGCCGAGATCGACGACAGCCTCGACGGCCTGATCATCACGCAGCCGGGCAAAGACCTGACCGAAAAAGAGCTGCGCCGCATCGACCAGTTCGTCATGAAGGGCAAGAGCCTCGCGATGTTCACGAGCTTCGTGAACGTCAAAGAGCACGACGCCTCCATGAGCGCGTCGCTCAGCGCGCACGGTCTCGACAAGCTGCTCGACGGCTACGGCATCGAGATGCGCAAAGACGTGGTGCTCGATTTCGGCCGCAGCTTCCGCGTCAACATCATGACCCAGGGCGGCATGGCGAGCGCCAAGTTCCCGCAGATGGTCGACGTCATCAACGACACGCAGTTCAAAGACGACGACGCGCTGCTCGACACGAGCTTCGCGGGCTTTTTCCGCATCGAAGAAATCGCGATGCCCTTCACGTCGTCTCTCGTTCTGCACAAGGACAAGCAGCCCGACGTCGAACCGAAGAGCTTCAAGGTTGTCGCCCGCTCGACGCCGTTTGCTATCCGAAAGACGGAAGATACCGTCGACCTCGGCGCATTCCAGGCCTGGAAGCCCAAGGGCGAGTGGCAACAGTTCAACCTGTCGGCCACGGTCGAAGGGCGCCTGAAGAGCGCGTTCCCCGCCGGTGACAAGCAGGGCGTCGAAGCGGCGGCCCAGGTCGCCACGGGCAAAGTGGCCCGCGTCTTCGTGGTGTCGTCCAGCCAGTTCCTCGCCAATCCCTTTGCGCGGGCCGGCAACGGTCAGGACATGCAGCAGTTCGGCATGGCCATGCCCATGGGCGGCGACGAGAAGCTGCTCCAGATCGCGAGCCCCTACGCACAGCAGGCGCTCACCAACACGATCCTCTCGTTCAAGAACACCCTCGACTGGCTGAGCGGTGACGTCGATCTTCTCGCAGTGAGCGCGAAGATCCTGAGCGAGCCGACGCTCGTTTACGGCGACGTTCGCGCCCCCAAGTTCGATCCGAACGAGACCGAAGAGGACATCAAGCGCCGGGAGAAGAGCATCCGCGAGGCTCGCAAGACCACGCAGAACACCATTCAGTGGTCGCTCATCCTGCTCGTACCGATTCTCTTTTCGCTCTACGGCGTCCTCCGCTGGAGGATGCGCATGGCGTCGCGTATGAACGCGCGGCTGGCCTGAACGACACCTACGCTCCGGAGCGAAAATTCATGGCATCTCGTGAAATGAAGATTGGCGTGGCGCTCGTCGTTTTGGCGGGCCTCGGCGTCGGCGTCTATTACCAGCAGAAAAAAGACGCGAAGATCGGCACGGAGCGCGCAGCTTCGGATGTGCCCGATTTCAAGGGCACCGACGACGTCGACTCGATCGACATCACCACCGGCAAGGGCCAAATCGTCCTCGAAAAGAAGGGCGACAAGTGGGTGCTCACGAAGCCCGTATCGGCGGCGGCCAACCAGACCAACGTCAAGAGCCTCCTCGACAACATGAAGGAGATCAAGCTCACCGAGCTCATCGCAAAGAGCCCCGACGACGCGCTCAAGAGCACCTACGAGCTCGACGTCGACCACGCGATGCACCTCGTGACCAAGAAGGCGGGCGAGAAGAAGCTCGACGCGACGTTCGGTAAGGGCGGAGGTCGCGGCAACATGGTCATGATCGCCGGCAAGTCCGACGTTTATGCCGCCACCGGCTATTCGGGCTTCTCCTACGCGAGAACCGCCAGCGACTTTCGCGACAAAGAAATGTTCAAGTTCGACGACGCCGGCGTGACCGGCGTGGTTGTCACGAACAAAAACGGCACCTTCGACCTCGCGAAGGCCGACAAATGGACGGGCAAGGTCAAAGACAAGGCGATCGAGCGCTTCGATGACGGCAAGGCCGCCGCGCTCGTGAACATCCTCAAGACCCTGTCGGCAGAAGACTTCGGCGACGGCAAGGCGCCCGCCGACACTGGCCTCGACGCTCCTGAGGCCACGATCACCGTCGCCATGAAGGACGGCTCCCACACGCTGCGCATCGGCAAGCCCGCGGCTGGTCCGACGGCCCGCTACGCGCTGCGCGACTCGGACACGACGATTTTCGTTGTGGGCAGCGCCGTGAGCGAATGGGCCACCGCAGACGTCGCGAAGCTTCAGAAGCCGCTCGACGGCGGCGCCGCCAAGGCCGAAGAAGGGCCCGGCGAGATGCCGCCCGGCATGATGGGAATGCCGCCCGGAATGGAAATGCCGCAGGGGATGCCGCCGGGAATGCCCCGCGGAATGCCCCCCGGAATGCGCAAGCCCCCGGGACATCCCTGAAAAACCAGCAGCGCGGGCCTCTACGGAGGCCCGGCTGCTTTTGTCGGCCTATCTTCGAACGTCGACCTCGGCGCCCACGCTCATTCCGGCGCGCAGCGGTTTGTCGGCGGGGGGGCTCAGGAGCTTGATGCGGACGGGCACGCGCTGGACGACCTTCGTGAAATTCCCGGTCGCGTTGTCGGGAGGCAGCAGGCTGAACCGCGCGCCTGTGGCTTGCGCGATGCTGTCGATCTCGCCGCGAAAATGGGCCCCCGGGTACGCGTCGACGTCGATCGCCACCGACTGACCCACGTGCATTTTCGCCAGCTGGGTTTCTTTGTAGTTTGCAACTATCCACGCGCCTTCGAGGGGCACGACCATCACGACGCTTTGGCCCGCCGCGAGCATCTGGCCTGGCGTCACCGATTTCTTCGACGCCACTCCGTCGCGCGGCGCGGAAATCTTCGTGTACGAAAGGTCGAGCGCGGCGAGGTCGCGCTGCGCCTGAGCCATGTCGACCCGCGCCCGCGCGACGAGCGAGCGTGCGCGCGAAGATGCGATCTGCGCGTCGACCGTGTTGCTCTGCCCGAGCCGGGCCTGCGCCTCGAGAATGCGCGCCTGCGCCTGCGACGTGTTCGCCTTCGCGAAGGCGAGGCGGGCCTTGGCGCTCGCGAGGTTGGCGTCCGCGGCGTCGAAGCCGGTTTGCGCCGAATCGAGCTGGGCTTTGGCGATGGCGCCGCTTTCATAGAGCTTGCGCGTTCGGTCGAGCTCGGTCAGCGACTGCGTGCGGTTGGCGGTCGCGGCGACGACGGTGGCGTCGGCCTGAGCGACCTCGTCGGCGTTCGAGGTGATGCCCACGTTCGCGCCTTGCAGCGACGCCTCGGCGACCGACTTCTGGCCCTTGACCGAGCTCTCCGTCACCTTCACGTCGCTGTCGGCCCCGTCGGCCTGCGCCTTCGCAGACGCCAGCTCTGCCTGCGCCTGCGCGAGCCTTGCCCTGGCTTGCGCGTCGTCGAGCTCTACGAGCACGTCGCCCGCCTTCACCGGCTGGTTGTCGCTGAAGTTCACCTTCGTGACGAGCCCGCCCACGCGCGCGGGGACGCTCACTACGTCGGCCTCGACCTGCGCGTCGTCGGTCGATTCGCGACCCGAGCTTGCGGCGTAGTAGCCGGCGATGATCACGCCTGCGGCAGCCAGAACGCCGAGCGCGATGACTCGCGGGCGTTTGCTCCCGCCGGCCTTGACCTCGGCGCTCTGCGGCGCGGCGTTTGCCTCGGAAGTCACGTTCGTCGTCGCCATTTTCATATCTCCACGGCCGCATGCTCCGCTGACGGAGCCTTCGACAAATCGGGGGTGTCCAGAAGTACGACGAAGGGAATCGCCGCGAAAAACAGCAGTCCGGCCAGGTAGAAGGCCTTCTCGAAGCCGAGCATCGCGGCCTGTCCCGACACCTGCATGTCAAGCATGTGAAGCGCTCGCGCCGTGGCGGTCGCGGCATCGACGCCGTCGCGTCCGAGGGCCCGCTGCATCGCGATGAGGCGTGCCTGCACTTCGGGATCGGTGACCGACAAGTGCGCGACAACCGCAGCGCGCGCCTGGTGGGAAAATCTGCCGAGCGCCGCTGCGAAGATGGCGACGCCGAAGCTGCCGCCGAGCTGCCGCACGAGGTTGTTGAGCCCGGTGGCGTCGCTCATCCGGCGTCGCTCGATGGTCGCGAGCGACACGGTTGAGAGCGGAATGAAGATGCACGCGAGCGCGACGCCCTGCAGGACCTGCGGAATGAGGATCTGCGCCGGGCTCGTCTGAAGCGTAAAATGGCTCATTTGCAGGCAGGTGACGCCGCCGAGCCCGAGCCCGAACGCGATGACGAGCTTGGGTGAGATCTTGTTGTAGAGCGCGCCCACGATGGGAATGGTGACCAGCATGGTCAGCGACCGCGGCATCAGCGCGAGCCCGGTCTGCGTGGCGTTGTAACGCAGGAACTCCTGCATATAGAGCGGCAGCAGAAACAGCGATGAGAACAGCACCGCGCCGAGAATCGCGCCGATGGCCGTTCCGGTGGCGAACGAGCGGTTTTTGAGCACGCGCAAGTTCACGATCGGAGACTCGGTCTGGAGCTCGTGCACCACGAACATCAGCAGCGCGCCGACGCCGACGGTTGCGTACGCCACGTCGAGCTTCGACTCGAACCAGTCGTTCTGCTCACCCTGCTCGAGCAGCGTCTGGAGGGCGGCCAGGCCGAGCACGAGCAGTCCGAGTCCCGTCCAGTCGACCTTGCCCTTGATGCGCTCGAAATAGGGCGGATCCTCAACGAAGTGCCACACCATCGCGAGGCCAAGCACCCCCACCGGGAGGTTGATGTAGAAGATCATGGGCCACGAGTAGTTGTCGACGATGTAGCCGCCGAGCGTCGGGCCGATCGCAGGGCCGATCATGATCGCGAAGGCATACAGCCCCATCGCCATGCCCTGCTCTTTGGGTGGAAACGTCTCGCGCAGGATGGCCTGCTCGGTCGGCTGCAGGGCGCCGGCGCCCATGCCCTGCAAAATGCGGAAGAACACGAGCGGCCCGAGCGAGCGCGCCGTGCCGCAGAAAAGCGAGCCGAGCAGAAACAGCGCGAGGCCGAGCATGTAGATGCGCTTGCGGCCGAAGCGAGCCCCCAGCCACGCGGTGATCGGCATGACGATCACGCTCGCGACCACGTAGCCGGTTGAAATCCACGTGATCTCCTCGACCGTCGCCGAGAGCGTGCCGCGCAACTGGGGGAGCGCGACGTTGACGATGGAGGTGTCGATCGTGCCCATGAGGGTGCCGAAGGTCACCGCCGCCGCGATCACCCACTTGTTCTTCTTCGCCGCAAGCGCGGGCGCTGCGCCCAAGGTGACGGTCGCGCTCATGGCTGCCGGCTCCGCTTCGCTGCTGAGCCCTTCATGAAGACCTCGACGACATCGGCGGCGCGGTCTACGGCGCGCCCCTCGCCCGCGAGCAGGGCGTCTTGCGTCAGAGCGCGAAGCACGCCGACGAGCACGCGCCCGAGCAGAAGCGGGCCGAGGCGCGGTTGAAGTACGCCTTCGTCGATGCCCTCGGCCATCAGCGCGACGACCTCGCGACGGAGCCGATCGATCTGCCTCGGGCGGCGTCCTTTGAGCACCATCGCGCTCGCGCCGGAGCTTGGCCCGATCAGCCCGTAATCGATGACGACGGCGAAAAAAGGGCGGTGCGCGTCCTGATAGGCAAGGATGCGGCCGAGTCGGCCCTCGAGGCGCGCGCCGAATGACGGGCCGTCCCCCGGCGCTGCCGCGAAGCGCTCGACCAGCGCCGCGGTGTGCTCTTCGAGCAGGGCGAGCAGCACGTCTTCTTTTTGCTCGAAGTGATTGTAGACGGTGCCCACTCCGATGCGCGCGCGCTCGGCGATGTCTTGAATGCGGGCGGCGTGAAAGCCCCTCTCGAGAAATACGACGGCCGCGGCCTCGAGGATGGCGCGCTTGAAAACGGCCTTCGCTTCGTCGCGCGGGGCAACGAGCGCGGGACGCTTCGAGGAGGACTGGCGCGCAGGGCTCACACGGTGAACCATCATTCACCTTCCGAACTGAGTCAACGACGACGTCGCGCCCGCCCATGCGGGCGCCGCGTGAGGCGGTGGCCAAGCGCGCCGGGACCGCTATGCTGCCGCCCGTGCGTTCCTTTGCCCTCGCCGCGTGCGGTTCGATCGTCCTTGCTTGCGGCGCATCGAGGCCAGCGCCGATCGCTTCGCCGGCGGCTGAAGCTGCGCATCCGCTCCGCGCCCCGCGGCGATTTCCGATCGCCTACGCGCTCGAAGGGCGACCGTTTCCGCTCCCGATCGCGCGGGTCACCGTCGCGGGCGTTCCCACCCTCGCGCTCGTTGACTCGGGTGCCAACAGTCACGTGATCGCCGGGTGGCTGGCGCGCAAGGCGGGGCTTTCGACCGTTGTCATGGGCGACATGGGCACCGACCACACGGGTAGCCCGATCGCGACGCGCCGTGCGCCGCGCGGGCAGATCGCCATCGAGTCGTGGGGCCCCCTGCCGGACGCGCCTGCGCTCGTCACCGAAGTGCCCGAGGCCGTCGCGCGGCTGGGCATAGGCGTGTTTCTGTCGCCGCAGCAGCTCGCGAGCGAGCGGTATCCGGTGCTCCTCGACCTCCGGGAACGCGAGCTAAGGGAGGCGCCCGATGAGGCTGATTTCAGGTCGATTTCGCGCGGAGCCAGCGCCCTCACTGCGCTGCCGGCGCGCGCGTGCATCGACGAAGAGAGCCCCTTGCTGGGGCGCGTCTTCGTCGTGCGCGGCAAAGTCCGCGGCGAGTCGGTCGACCTGCTGCTCGACACCGGCGCGCAGCACACCGACGTGCTCGCCTCTTCTGCCGCGGGCAAGGCGCTCGCGCCTCTGAGCGCCGCCGGAAGCGACGCCGTCTACGCCGCGAGCGGCAAAGTCTCGACGCGCACCGTGCAGCAGGCGAGCGTCGCGATCGGCGAGGTCGCGGCCGTCGTCGACGTCGACATCATCGCCGGCCAGCAGGACCCCTTCTGTCCCCGCGACGGAGTGGTCGCGATGGACGTGCTTTCGCGCTGCGCGATGCTCTTCCGCGATCGTGATGTGCGTGTAGTCTGCAGATAATTCAGGACACGATCTGCAGCCGAATGCGCTTGCCCGGGGCGGCCTTCGCGGCGCGCTCGGCGTCGCGCGCTTCGAGGGCCAGCGCGCTCTCGGGCAGGGTGACCGTGCCCAGCGCGTCCGGGAGCGGGAGCTCCTGATTTTTGGCGTAAACGGGGTGCCGGCCCTGCTCGCGGTACCAGTCGGCGACCGAGGCGTTGGCCTTCATTTTCTCGATGACGTTTCGCCAGCCCACGCCCGTGTTGTAGGCGCAGAAGCTGATTTCTCCCATCTGCGTTCCGTAGGGGATGATGCACATTTCGGTGCGGCGGAAGTCGTAGTTGAACAGGTCCTGAAACCACATGCCCGCAACGAACAGCAGCCGCCACTCGAACTCGCCGGCGTCGCTCTCGTACTCGCCGATGGCCCCGCCCCGCGTGCCGGTCTGGCTGCGAAACTGACCCAGCAGGTCGGCGAACGTGTAGCCGGCGGGGGCCTCGTCGGGCTTGAAGTTTTTGAGCAACGCCAGCGCGACTTGCCCGAGCAGGACAGCCCTCGGCTGGTTGCCGTCGGTCACGTCGCCGACGTCGCGAAGCAGCTGGTCGAGGTCGAGAAAACGGCTGAGCGGCACCATCTCCTTGGTGCGCTTGTTGACGAACAGGATCGTGCCCATGCCGCAGTTGGGATGGCAGCCGCAGTTGAGCGCGCCAAACTCGGCGTTTTGGCTGAGCAGATCGGCCAGATCGCTGAGCGGACCCATCGCCGAGAGCGGGAACCAGTCGCGCATGGGCTCGGTGGCGCCGGTCTGCTCCTTCACGTCGTGGGCGAGTTGGCTCAGCGTGTAGCGTTGACGCGCGCGGTCGTCGTCGGAGATGTCCTCGTCACGCCCTGTGAAGCTCACCGGCTGAAAGCTCACGACCGTGATTTTGTCGGCGTTTTCGATCGCGAAGTCGATAATCGGACCGACCTGATCGTCGTTGACGCTGCCCACGACCGTGACCACGAGCACGACGTCGATGCCTGCAGCATGCAAGTTTTCGATGGCGCGCTGCTTCACGTCGAACAGGTTGCCGACCTTGCGGTGGCTGTTGGCGAGGTTGGTGACGCCGTCGAACTGCAGGTAGGCGAGGCGGAGTCCGGCCGCTTTGGCCTGCACGCAAAGCTCGCGGCTCTGGGCGAACGCGATGCCGTTGGTTGCGCACTGCACGCAAAAATAACCGACGTCGCGGGCGTACTGGATGGCCTGCAAAAAGTGGGGTGACAGCGTGGGCTCTCCCCCCGAAAACTGCACGCTGAGCTGACGCCGCGGCTTGATCGAGAGCGAGTCGTCGAGGATCTGCCGCACTTCGTCCCAGCCGAGCTCGTGCACGTAGCCGACCTGGTTGGCGTCCATGAAGCACGGGTCGCACATCATGTTGCAGCGGTTGGTGAGGTCGACGGTGAGCACGCTGCCGCGCCCGTACTTCACGCTGCTCGTGCCGTGGTTGCGCAGCTTGCTCAGCGGCGCGAGAAAGTCGCGTCCGGGATACAGCTGCTCGATGCGCCCGGTAAACGCGGGGTCAACCGACATGACGTCTTCGAACCTGCCGTGCGTCGGGCAGTCTTTGACCATGAGCAGCTGCCCGTCGCGCTCGAGGATCGTGGCCCGGATCTCGCCCGGCTTGCCGTGGATGAGCGTGGAAATATCTTTGACGCCGCCTAGAATATCGGCGCGCACCTCACGAACGCACTTGGGGCAAAGCGAGTCGGTCGTGCGCGGCCATCCCAGCTCGGGAAAGGTCTTTTCGCGGCGCTTTTTCAGGGGCTCGGGCGCCCACTTCGGGTGCGGCGACGGGCGCTCGAAGCGCTGATTGTAGCGCTGCACGAGCGGCCACGCGAGGCCTGCCGCGCTGGACGCGAGGCGCTCGCCCACGCGCACGAGGCGCTTCCAGCCGGTGTCGTCGGCGCCGGTTCGGGCTGGCCTCGGGGCCACGCGTTCGCCGGGCCGGTGGTCGGGGCGAGGCGCGCCGCTGGCGGTTGCGGGGTGCGGCGCAGGAATCGTGACGGAGGGCATGGCCATGGGTGGGCCTGATTGTAGACGCAGCCCCTCCCGAGCGAAAGTGACGCGGGGTCCGACGGGCGGAGCGCTTTCGGCTACGGTTCGGCGCGATGGAACGCACCGGGCCGAAGCGGGCGACAGCGTTACTCTTGATGCTCGCGTGCTGCGCGCGGTCTCCGCTGCCTGCGGCCGCGCCAGCGTCGGTCGCTACGCCGCGCGACCTCGCGCAGGACGAGGCTCGCGTGCTTCTGGCGTTGTCGCGGGGCGACGGCCGCTTCGCGCGGCGGGCGGGCGTGCGCCCGACGGAGGCCGAGCTGCACACCCAGGCGTTGGCCGCGATACTGGCCGAGGACACGAGCGCGCGCATGGAGGGCGATCGCCCCGATTTGTTCTCGTTCGACTTGCGCGAGCGCGCCATCGGCGAAGCCGCAGATTTGGCTGCGCAATACACGCATCTCCCGGGAGCGAACGCGCTCGAGGCCGCGCGCCTCACGGGACTGGTCGCGGAGGAGCGGAGTCGACTGGCTCACGAGCGCGCGCTGCCCTGGGGAGCGCCGACGCTCCTTCGCGGACTCGCCGAGACGTGGTCGGAAGGCGCCTCACCGGCAGAAGCAGAGGCGGCGGACGCGCGGCTCGCGGCGCGTCTCGGCCAAGTCGACGGCTCGCTCGCGGCGCTCACGCCCGAGCTGCGCGACGCGCTCGAGTCGTCGCTCGATCCGATCGAAGCGAAGCTGAGCTGGTCGATGCGGCGATCGCAGGGCGCGCTCGTGAAGCTGCGTGTGCGCCTCGCGGAGGCGACCCTGTCAGCCGATGGCCCGGTGGGCGCGGCGCTCACTCCCGAGGCTGAAAACAAGCTTCAAACGCTCTGCGAGGAGCTCGGCAAAGTAGCGGGCGACAGCGGCGGCGAGGCGCCCGCGCTTCCGCTCGCGGGCAGCGCTTGCCGGCTTTCGGGAGGCGGATCGGTTGTGGGCGCGCTCATCGCGCCGCCGGAGCGCACCGTCCTGTGCGGGCTGATCAAGGCGCTCGCGACCGGAGCGCCGAACGCTGCGCTCGTGGCTGCGTTTCACGATCGGCTTGTCGTCGCGCTGTGGGCGACGCGCATGGCTTCGGGGATGCCGGCGGGCGAGGCGATCGGGCGCCCACGGCCGCTCACGGCGATGAGTCCGGGCCTCGAAGCCGCGTGGACGCGCGAGGCGGCGCTGGACAGCGAAGCGGCGCAGGCCACAGCCAAGGCGATCGCCTGGCTGTTCGCCAACGGCGTGAGCGAAGCTCCGGCGCGCGCCCGCGCATGGGACGCGCTCGGCGACGGGCCGGTCGACCTCGCGATAAACGCCCTTAAAATAGCCTTGCCATAGATATTTTTCAAAAGCGGAAGCGCATCGATCCGGCGTGCGTTCGATGCTGCGGCGGCTGTAGTAACTTTCCCGGGCCGCCCGTTAAGGCAGCAACCGATGGAGACGCGACCTTGATGAACCGAAGATTCGCTGGCCGACTTGCTCTGACCGCGCTGGTGGCGAGCTGCCTTCACGGCGCCCCTGCCGCGTCGCCGACCGCGACGCTCTCCATCGGCGACAGCGCCAACCAGCCGCGCGCGCGCTCTGCCTATGCCGTCGTGTTCGGAGGGCCGCAGGGCGTCGTCGCCAATCGGAGCGAGCCGGGCGTGACGCTGCTGTTCAATCGCGCGCTGCATTCTCTCGAGGATGAGAGCGCTGCCGATCGCCCTCCCGCGATCCCGGTGCGAACGGCGGCGGGTGACGTGGTGGAGGGCTCGTGGCGGTGGGTCGGCACGCGCGGCCTTCTGTTTACGCCGAACGCTGATTTGCCGGGGTCCACCGCGTTTGAAGTGACGGTCGCCAAAGACATCAAGTCGCTCGAAGGGGAGGCGCTCGCGAGCGAGTACAAGCTCGCGTTCTCGACGGAGCGGCCTCGCGTCTACGCCCTGTCGCCCAGCGAAGGCGCGGCGACCCTCAGGCCCGACGCGTCGATCCGCGTCGACTTCAACCAGCGCATCGAACCCGAGGCGTTCGCGAAGGTCGGGCACTTGCTCGCGCGCGCTTCCGGCGCCGCGAAGGCGACCCCGCTTGCGTTTCATTCGCAGCACCCCAAGCTCGGCGAGCGGGCCGAGCGCACCCTGCTCGTCACGGCCGATGCGCCGTTGCCGCTCGACGCATCGATCGAGCTCGTGATCGACAAGGGGCTTCGCGGCGAGGGGCCGCTCGTCTCCGACGTGGCGACCAACCTGCACGTTCGTACCTATGGACCGATCGCCCTGGCCCACGTGCGCTGCCCGCGCGTCCGCGACGATGCGCTCGGGCGCTGTCAGGCGCACCGCGACATCACCGTCGAGCTGTCGAACGCGGTGATGCCCGATGAGTTTCGCGCGCACCTGAAGCTGCCGAAGATTGCTCGCGTCGCCCCGCCAAAGCAGGCTCAAAAGCGCGCGCCCCGCGCCGAGTCGTCGCTCGAGCTGGCCGTCGACCCCGAGTTCGGAAAGCGGTACCGCTTCACCCTCACCGCCGGGTTGACCGACGTCTACGGCCAGCGCCTCGCGAAAGACGTTCCGTTCGACGTCGACATCGAAGCGGCGTTTTCTCAGGGGCTGCCGGACGCCGCCGCCGGCTCAGACGAGCGCTCCGAGCCCGTCGCCCCAGAGCCTCCGCCGCCTCCGCCGCCGTCCGTGTCGTCGCGCGCGATCCCGCCGCTGACAGCCGAGCTCGGGATCTCGGGCTATGTCGTCGAAGCGGCCTCGCCCTCGCCCAGGAGACTCTCCGCCGCGCTCGTGAACGTGCCGACGTTCGGTCTGTTCACCGCGAAGGTTCAGCCGCGCGAAGCGGCCCAGGTCCTGCTGGGCACCGAGGCGGCGCCCGGGGGCTTCCTCGCGGGAGGCTACCGCTTCGCCTGGCAGTCGCCGCAGCCGGCAGCCAACACGCGCTTCGTCGAGTCGATCGACCTCGAAGCGCTCATGGGCCCCACGCGCCGCGGCGTCGGCCTCGTCGCGCTCGGCGTTCCCGGCAGCGATGAGCCCCGGGCCAGGCAGCTCGTCAACCTCACCGACCTCGCGATTACGGCTAAAATGAGCCGTTTCGGTGGCATCGTATGGGTCACCAGCCTGTCGACGGGCAAGCCGGTCGCCGGCGCTGAAGTCTCGGTCGGCGC
Organism: Myxococcales bacterium; assembly: GCA_947473045.1. Lineage (GTDB taxonomy): Bacteria > Myxococcota_A > Polyangia > Polyangiales > Polyangiaceae > JANYHY01. The sequence goes on from CANJCO010000001.1 coordinate 238,921, forward strand.
GCTGAAAAGCGAGGCCCTCGCCACGTTCGTCACTGACGCGCATGGTGTCGTCACCATTCCCAAAGAGGCGCTCTCGCCGGTGCTGCTGACGCGCGACGCCTACGAGTGGCGCTCCGCTACGGTCGACACGGGCGGCGTGGTCTTCGCGAAGCTGGGCGACGACTGGACGTACGAGCGCCTCGAAAACGGGCAAAACTTCCGCCGCGCAGCCGGCGATGTCGACCTGGCGGCCTCCCGCGAGTGGCAGGCCGCAGTGTTCGCGGATCGCGGCGTTTACAGGCCCGGCGAGACGGTCAAGCTCGCGGCGGTCGTGCGCCAGGCGGACGCGCGCGGACTCACGATCGCCGAAGGGCGCGAGGTGCGCGTGCGCCTGAAAGATGCGCGCGACGAGTCGCTCTTCGACGGACGCGCGAAGCTCGGCGCGTTCGGCTCGTTTTCGATCGACGTGCCGATTCCGAAGAGCGCTCACCTCGGCGATGCCACGGCGAGCGTTGAGCTTCCAGGGCTGCGCGAGGCGCACTTCGACACCAACGTGCTCATCGCCGACTTCAAGGCGGTCGAGTTCAAGGTCTCGGTCTCGCCCGACAAGTCAGCCTACGTTCGCGGTGATTCGGCGCGCTTTTCGGTGCGCGGCGAGTACCTCTTTCAGGCGCCGATGACCAACGCGGCGGCGCACGTCACCGCGGTGCGCGAGGTGACGGCGTTCACGCCGGCTAACACCGAAGGGTTCGTCACGAGCGACGAGGCGTTCACGTCCGACTACGGCGACAAGAGCGCGCGCGCCGGCTCGCTGCTCGAGGCCGACGCGACGCTCGATGCAGGGGGAAACTTCACGCAACCGCTCGACTTGACGATGCCCGGCCAGACCGCGGCCGAGCGCGTCGCGTTCGAGTCCGACGTCGAGGACTTCACGCGGCAGGTCGTCGCCGGATCGGCCTCTGTGCTCGTGCATCCGGCTGAGTTTTATGTCGGCGTGCGTCGTTCCGCCTCGCGCTTCGTGGCCGTGGGCGCCACGGTCGCTCCCGAAATCATCGCCGTGTCGCCCGAAGGCGCTCGGGTCCCGGGCAACAAAGTGCATGTAGAGCTCATGCAACGCACGTGGACAACGGTTGTAACCGACAGCCCGGGCGGAGACGGATCGCGGCGCTCGAAGGTCGAAGACGTCTTGTCCGATGCGTGCGACGCGGTCACGGCCGCCGGCCCGGCCTCTTGCGCGCTGCGCGTGCCCGCTGCGGGCTATTTCATCGTGCGCGCCACAGCCACCGATCGCCGCGGAAACACCGTGCGCTCCAGCTTTTCGCTCTACGCGCTCTCCGACTCGCCCGACGTGGGCGCGCGCGCGCTGGGCTGGGCCGAGAGCGACGCGCGCGTCGTGAAGATCGAGGCCGACAAGGCTGCGTATCAGCCGGGCGAGACGGCGAAGTTGCTGGTGCGAAGCCCGTTCAAAGAGGCCGAGGCGCTGGTCACAGTCGAGCGTGGCGGCGTGATGAGCACCCGGACGATGACGCTGCGCGGACCGATGCCCGTGGTCGAAGTTCCGATCGCGCACGACTACTTTCCCAACGTGTTCGTGTCGGTGCAGCTCGTGCGCGGCCGCGTTCAGGCGGCCCCCGCCAGCGGAGCCGACCTCGGCCGACCCGACTATCGCATCGGCTACTCCGAGCTCGCGGTGAGCGCGGACTCGCATCGGCTCAAGGTCGAGGTGAAGTCGGCGAAGAAGGACTACCGGCCGGGCGACCAGCTCGAAGCCGACGTGGTCGTGCGCGACGCAACCGGAGCCCCGATGCGTGCAGACCTCACGTTTTATGCGGTCGACGAGGGCGTCCTCATGCTCACCGGCTACAAAACGCCCGATCCGCTGGCGGCCTTCACCAAGCGCCGATCGCTGGCCGTATTCGGCATGGACAGCCGCGACCATCTGGCGATGCTCAAGGCCTACAAAGTCGGAGAGCGCCTCGCGAACCTCGGCTATGAGCGGCTCAACGCAGACGGCGCGTCCTCGGACGACAAGGGCTCGTACGGCGGCGGCGGCGGCGACGGACCGGGCGCGGGCGGAAAGCGGCTCGACTTCCGCAACACAGCGTTCTTCGAGGCGGGGCGCGTGACCGCAGCCGACGGCTCCGCGCACTTTTCGTTCAAGCTCCCCGACAACCTCACTTCGTTTCGGTTGATGGCCGTAGCCTCTACGGCCGACCGCTTCGGTTCGGGCGAGAGCAGCGTCACCAGCTCCAAACGCCTCATGGCGCGCCCTGCGCTTCCGAGGGCCGTTCGCGTTGGCGACAGCTTCGAGGCGAGCGTCGTGGTCAGCACCAAGGCGCTTGGCGCCGCAGCAGTCGACGTCGAAATCGCGTCGGGCTCGGCCGCGATCGCGATCGAAGGCGCGCGCGCGCAGCATGTGCAGCTGGCGGCCGACGGCAGCGCCACGGTTCGCTTCGCGGCCGTCGCGAAGGCGCCGGGGGAGGCCGCGCTCACGTTCAAGGTGCGCGGAGCGGGCGACTCCGACGAAGTGCAGATTACACGTAAAGTGGCGCTGCCGCTGCGCCTCGAAACTGTCGCGGCGTTCGGCGAGACGACGCGCGCCGCGGCGATCGCGCTGGGTGATCTGTCGAAGCTGCGCGGAGACGTGGGCTCGCTCGAGGTGCACCTGGCCTCGTCGGCGCTCGTGGGGCTGCAGTCGGCGTTCGAGCAGCTGTCGGACTATCCGTACGGCTGCACCGAGCAGCTCGCGAGTCGCATGCTGCCGCTCGTGGCGCTCACCGATCTGGCGAAATCCGCGGGCGTCCGTACTCCCGCCCGCGGCGACGCGGCGATCGACGCTGCGGTCAGCGAGCTGATCGCGCACCAGCAGGACAGCGGCGGCTTTGGCTACTGGAGCGACGACGAGGCTGTGCCCTGGCTGTCGGCGTACGCAGTGCTCGCGCTCGATGCTGCCGGCAAACAGGGCACGTTCGTGCCGCGCAGCGCGCTCGACCGCGGAGTCGACTACCTTCGCGAACGACTCGCTGCGATGGCCCTTCCGCCGAAGGTGGCCGACGACGACGACCTCGGGAGCGCCGCGATCGCTCCGGAGAGCAAGGACGCCGAGGCGGAGCGGTACGCGCAGGCCGTCTTCATCGCCGACGTGCTGGCGACGCTCGGAACGGGCGATCCCGGGCTGCTCAGCCGCCTCTACGACTCCCGCGCGCAAAAGTCGCTCGCATCGCAGGCCATGCTGCTGCACGCGATGGCGCGGGCGCACCTGTCGAAGACGGAGCTTGAAGTGCTCGCCGCCGAGCTGACGGCAAGGCTGCGCGTGGACGCGAACGCGGCGTTCGCCGAGGAGACCGGCGCGCAGCTCGCGCCCATGCTCGACTCGCCGGTGCGCACGACGGCGCTCGCCCTGCGGGCGCTGCTCGCCGTCGATCCGAAGCGTCCGATCGCGTCGCGCCTCGCCAAGGGGCTGCTCGGCGCGCGGAAGACCGGCGCCTGGGGCTCCACACAGGACAACGCCTGGGCGCTCATGGCGCTCGATGACTATCGCAAAGCGCAGGAATCAGAGCCTGCGGCCTTCGACGCGGCTGTGTTTCTCGGCGAAGAAGCGATCGGGTCAGCCTCGTTCCGCGACGGCTCGATCCACGACGAGCGCATCAGTCTGCTGCCGTCGAAGCTGCGCGCGCTGCGCGGCCCGCTCGGGTTCTCGGTCACCGGCAAGGGCACCCTCTTTTACTCGGCGGAGCTGCGCGGTGAGATCGCCGATCTGCCGCAGAAGCCGGTTGATCACGGCCTCTACGTGCAAAAGACGATGCGGAGCCTGAAGCTGTCTGAGCTCGACGCCGCGATGCGCGTCATTCCGCGCACGACGAGCCTCACTGCGCGCGCCGGCGAGCTGGTCGTCGTCGACCTCATCGTCGAATCGGCCGAGCCGCAGGAGCAGGTCGTCATCGTCGACCCGCTGCCGGCGGGGCTCGAGGCGATCGACTTCGATCTGCAGACTTCGGGGCGCTCGCGCGACGCGAGCCCGGGCACCGACGCAGCGCTCGCGAAGGGGGCCGAGAAGGCGCTCGGAATGGCGTTCCGGACGGCGCCTTTTCACCGGGAAATGCGCGACGATCGCGTGCTCACGTTCGTGCCGCACGTGGCGCCCGGGCTGTACCACTTCCGCTACCTCGCGCGCGCCACGGTCGTGGGGCGCTTCGTGGTTCCGCCAACAAGTGCAGAATGCATGTATTCGCCCGAAGTGTTCGGTCGTACGCGGGCCTCGACCTACGAGATCGCGCGCTGATGACGGCGCGTCTCGTCGCGCTCGGATGGGCGCGTCGCCTCCGGGCGTGGGCGGACGCGCATCGCGCGGCGCTGGCGCTCGGGGCGTTGTCGATCGCCATCGCGCCAGTGGCGGCTGTCTATGTCACCTCATGGTTCTTGGACCTGCCACCCGAGCTGAGGCAAACGCACACGGGCGCCGTGCGCGTGCTCGACCGTGACGGGCGGCTGCTGCGAGAAGTGCGCGACAAAGATGGTGCGCGGTCGTCGTGGGTTTCCCGAAGCGACGCACAGGCCGTGGTGGGTGCCCTGCTCGCGACCGAAGATCGCCGCTTCGCGAGCCACAGGGGCATCGACTATCGAGCGGCGCTGCGCGCGATCGCGTCGAGCGTCGCCAGCGGGCGGCGCGTTTCGGGAGCGTCGACGCTCACGATGCAGCTCGCGCGCACGGTTCGGCCGCATCCCAGGACGCTGCGCGGAAAGTTCTTCGAGGCCGCCCTGGCGCTGCGCATCGAGCGCGCGCTCAGCAAAGACGAGATCGTTGAGCAATACATCAATCGCGTCGATTTCGGCCCAAACCTGCGCGGAATCGGCGCCGCGAGCCGCGCGTATTTCGACAAATCGCCGGCCGCGCTCTCCCTCGGCGAAGCCTCGGTGCTCGCCGGGGCGGTGCGAGGGCCGAGCTACTACGATCTGGCGAAGCACCCCGACCGCGCATCGCAGCGCCGCGCGCTCGTGCTCGCGCGAATGCGCAGCTACGGGCTCATCGACGAAGCGCAGGCGCTACGGGCCTCACGTGAGCCCATCGTGCTCCAGGCGCAGCGCCCGGTCTTCGGGGCTCCGCATTTTTCAGCCGCGCTGCTCGCCGGGCGCCTCGGCGCGACGGGGGACGTGTCGGGCGGCGTCGTCACGACCACGCTCGACAGCGAGCTGCAGCGCGCGGCCGAGCTCGCGACCGAGCGGGTCGTTGCGACGCTCGGCAGCAAGCACGTGACGGCTGCGAGCGTCGTCGCGCTCGACAACGCGTCGGGAGAAATTCTCGCCTACGTGGGCTCTCCGGATTTTTTCGATGAAGCCCGCGGCGGTCAGAACGACGGCGTGCTCGCGCTTCGGCAGCCGGGCTCTACGCTCAAGCCCTTCGTGTACGAGCTGGCGATGGAGCGGCTCGCCATGACGCCGGCGACGGTGCTCCCTGACATCGAGCTGCACTTGCAGACTCCCGGGGGCGATTTCTCACCGCGCGACTACGATCAGGGCTTCCGCGGCCCTGTTCGGCTCCGCGAGGCGCTCGGCAACTCGCTCAACATTCCGGCCGTCTACGCGGCCGAAAAGGTGGGGCTCGATCCGCTGCTCGCGCGGCTGCGCGAACTCGGCTTCGAGTTGCCGCAGGCGGCCGGATTTTACGGCGCGGCGCTGGCGCTCGGCGACGGCGAGGTCACGCTGCTCGCGCTCGCGAACGCGTACGCAACGCTCGCGCGCGGCGGGCTGCGCAAAGACCCGCGCGGGGTGCGTTCGTTCGAAGTGGGTGGCCGCGTGACGACCCTCGCACAGCCGCCCGAGTCGCGCGTCATGGACGCCCTCGCCAGCGCGCGAATCACCGATGTGCTCGCCGACAAGCGGGCGCGTTGGGCCGCGTTTGGCGAAGGCAGCGTGCTCGAGCAACCGTTCGAGGCGGCAGGAAAAACAGGCACATCGAAGGGATACCGAGACAACTGGGCGGTCGGGTTTTCGCGCGCGGTCACCGTGGCCGCGTGGGCGGGCAACTTCGACGGATCGCCGATGGACGACGTGAGCGGAGTCACCGGCGCGGGTCCGCTGCTCCACGAAGTGCTCGCCGCGGCGATGCGCGCCCGCGAGAGCCAGCCGCTCGCTGCCGAGGGCGCGCCCGCGTCGACGCTCGAACGCGTCGCGATTTGTCCGCTCTCCGGAATGCGCGTTGGAGCAGCCTGCCGCGATCACGTCTTCGAGCGTTTCACGCGCGACGAAGCGGCGGAGCTGCCGTTTTGCGACCTGCACGAAGAGGTCGCCATCGACGCGGCCACGGGACGCCGCGCGGGATCGGGCGGCCATTGCGAGCGCGTCGTGCGTAAGACGTTCGAACGGTTCGCCCCCGAATATGCGTCGTGGGCGGCGGGCGCGAATCGCCCGACGGCCCCCACCGGGTTTTCGCCTGATTGCCCCGACGAAGCAGCCGCGGCGCCGATCGGGCCCCTGTCGATTCGAGCTCCGCTGGCAGGCGCGCGCTTCGTGATCGATCCCGATCGCCCGCGCGACGTACAGCAGCTGCCCGTGTCGGTGGTCGCTCCCGCGGGCGCGCGCGAGGTCACCCTGCTCGTCGATGGAGCGCCGGTCTCGCGGGCGCAGCCGCCGTTCGACCTGCGCTGGCGGCTGCAGGTCGGCGATCACGTGCTGACGGCGCGGTCAGGCGAGCAATCGAGCCCGCCCGTGACCGTGCACGTCCGCGAGTAGCGCCGGCCGTCAGTTGTTCTTGAAGACGTCCATCACGTCGGCGAGGAGCTTGAGCGCCTCGTCGCGCGGACGCTGAAACGCGTTGCGTCCCATAATCGATCCGAACGCGCCGCCCCTGGCGAGCTCGGTGACCTCCGCGAGCAGCTCGGGCGTGCCCTTGGCCTCGCCGCCGGAGAAGATGATGATGCGCTTGCCATTGAATGCACTCTGCACGCAATGACGGGTGCGGTCGGCGAGCGTGTCGATTTTGATGCCGTATTTGTCGAAGATCTTCTTCGCCTCGGCCTGCTCGATGTGGGCCTTGGGGGGCTTGATCTTGATGACGTGCGCGCCGAGCTGCGCTGCGATCTGCGCGGCGTACGCGGCGACGTCGACGGCGGTCTCGCCGTCTTTCGAGACGCCCGCGCCGCGGGGATAGGCCCACAGCACCGTCGGCAAGCCCACCGCCTTGGCCTCCGCGATGAGCGCGCGGAGGTTTTCGTACATCGCGTTGCGCTGCCCCGAGCCCGGGTAAATCGTGTAGCCGATCGCCGCGCAGCCGAGCCGGAGCGCGTCGTTGACCGACGCGGTCTGTGCGCTGCACGGCTGCTCGATCTTGGCGAGCGAGTCGGAGTTGTTCACCTTCAAAATGAGCGGGATCTGGCCGGCGTAGCGATCGGCGACCGCCTCGATGAAGCCCAGCGGGGCGGCGTACGCGTTGCAGCCCGCGTCGACCGCGAGCTGCGCGTGATAGTCGGGATCGTAGCCCAGGGGGTTGGGCTGAAACGACCGCGCGGGGCCGTGCTCGAAGCCCTGATCGACGGGCAGAATCACCATCTTGCCGGTGCCGCCGAGCGTGCCGTGGTTCAGCATGCGGGCGAGGTTGGCCTTGGTTCCGGGGTTGTCGGATCCGTACCAGGAGAGGATCTGCTTGACGCGATCTGTGAGGGCCATCGATGAGCTCCTTGTGAAGGGGGAGCTACGGTAGCCGTACACGCGCGAGGCGTGCAACCCGCGCCGAAAAAGCGTAACGCACAGATGCGTCACGAGCCTTGCCGCTTGATGCTCCCGCGCGGGCGGCTAATACCGCGTCCATGTCTGACTCGAACTCCCACTTCCCGCCGCCGGTCGCTCCCGAGCGCGGCACGACGCTCCGCGATCACGTCCTCGCAGGCATGCGCGCAGCGCCCGGCGCGACGGGTGAGTTCACCTCCCTGCTCAGCCACATCTCGCTCGCGACCCGCATCATCCTGTCGCGGGTGCGTCAGGCGGGGCTCGCGAACATGCTCGGCTACACCGGCGAGATCAACGTGCAGGGCGAGGCCGTTCAGAAGCTCGACGAGTTCGCCAACTCGGTGCTCATCAACGTGCTCGAGCGCAGCGGTCACTGCGGCATCATCGGCAGCGAGGAGCTCGACGCCGCGCGCACGGCGGGCCATCCCGGCAAGTACATCGTGCTTTTCGACCCGCTCGACGGCTCGAGCAACATCGACGTCGTTTCGACCATCGGCACCATTTTCGCGGTGCTTCGCCGTGTTGACCCTACGTCGCCGCCGAGCTCGAGCGAGGCCCTTCGGCCCGGGCGCGACATCATCGCCGCGGGCTACTGCCTCTACGGACCTTCGACGGTGATGGTGCTGACCACAGGGCAGGGCGTGAACATTTTTACGCTCGACCCTGACGTCGGCGAGTTCTTCCTCTCGCAGTCGAACGTCATGTGTCCGCCGCGAGGCTCGCTCTACTCCTGCAACGAAGGCAACTTCGCCCGCTGGACCGACGGCGTGAAGAACTGGTCGAACTGGATCAAGGGCGAAGACAAAGAAGAGGGCCGACCCTACGGCCACCGCTACGTCGGATCGCTCGTGGCCGATGCGCACCGAACCCTGCTCAAGGGCGGAATTTTTGCCTACCCCGCCGACAGCAAGAGCCCTGCCGGCAAGTTGCGGCTGCTCTACGAAGCCAACCCGATGGCGTTCATCTTCGAGCAGGCGGGCGGCGTCGCGACGACCGGCAGCGAGCGCATCCTCGACCTCGCTCCCACGGCGCTTCACCAGCGCACGCCGCTGGTGCTCGGGTCGCGCGACGACGTGAAAGACTACGTCGACTTTGCCGCCGGCAACCGCTGAGCGGCGGCCTGTTAGACGCCGGTCGCGTCCGCGCTCCAGATGACCTTGTGCATCTGCAGCTGAACGCGCACCGGCAGGGCGTCTTCCATTACCCACGACACGAGCTCACGGGGCGAAAGCGCGCCGAAGACGGTGCTCGCGAGCAGGTGCGGAGTTCTTGAAGCCAGCCCGCGTGCGCGCACGACGTCGCGCATCCACTCGTAGTCGTGTCGGCTCGCGAGCACGAACTTGAGCTCGTCGCGCGCGCCAATGTGATCGAGGTTGCTCCAGCGGTTGCGGTGGCTCTCTCCCGACCCAGGGGCCTTGAGGTCCATGATTTTGTGCACCCGCGGATCGACTCGGGAAACGTCGGCCTCGCCGCTGGTCTCGATGAGCACGGTTCGGCCCGCGTCACACAGCTCGCGCAGCAGCGGCAGCGTGCCCGGCTGCAGCAGCGGCTCGCCGCCGGTCAGCTCGACGAGCGGCGTGCCGAGCGCCAGCGCCTGGGTGAGTACGTCGGCGCGCGCCATGCGGGTGCCGCCGTAAAATGCCTGCGGCGTGTCGCACCATGAGCAGCGAAGATTGCAGCCCGTGGTGCGTACGAAGGTGCACCTCAGACCGGCGAACGTAGATTCGCCCTGAATGCTGGCGTAAATCTCGTGGATGACGAGGCTGTCTTCTTTGGGCAAGGCGGCGCGCAGTATGGCAAACGCGGGTCAGCGCGTCACCTCGACTGGCACGCTCAGCTCGACGGAGCTTTCGAAGCGCGTTTTGCGCGTGTCGTAGAGCACGTGCGCCACGCAGTCCTGAACGCCGGGGGCGAGCGGCGGATTAAACAGTGCAGATTGCACGTATCCATCGTCGCCGACGCGCAAGGTGACCGTGGTGGAGACCGTCACGGTGACCCCTGCCGACTGAGGAGCGCCGTGCTGGCACGCGCGCACCACGTCTGCGACCGTCTGCGGGGTGCACAGGGGCGGCAACGCCGAGGCGGCGGGAGCCGTTGCGTCGCCCGCGCTGCCTCGCGCCACGTTGACCCTCCGCGAGGTGCCGATCGGGTCCGGGGCGAGCGCGGCGATTGTGGCCTGCGGCGCAGGCGGCGTGTCGCCGTCGAGCGACACCGCTGCTCGAACGGCCTCGGCAGCGTGCGCGATGCGCAGCGATCCGGACACGTCGTCGACGTCGAGCTCGACGTGCGCCGGCGCGGTCACCAGCTCGCCCAACGTCGAGCCGCGTTTCGGCGGCGCGCCGATCGACACGACACCCTCGCTCAGGTCGACGGTGACGTGATCGCCGCTCCTCGCGACGCGCAGGTGCGTGCCGTGCACGGCCACGCGCACGACGTTGCCGCGCGCGCTCGTCACGTCGACCGCGAATGCCTCTCCGCTCGGGACGGGGACGACCTGTGCTTCGGTCGCGCCGCGCTCGAGGGACACGATGAGCGGCGCGTCTGCCCGCGCGATCGTGACCGCGCTGCCCGGCTCGAGCAGCCAGCGAACCTTGCCCGCGCGCTCAAACACGCCCGTCGCACCAGCAGCCTCGACCCGTGCGCCCTGCGCGAGCGCACCGCCGCGAGCGACGGTCTGGCCGCCGACGCGAATCTCGCCGGTGCCACGGAGCGCGATCAACGCCCCTGCAGGCGCGGGCAGCGCGATCGCCGCGAGCGGCGCCTCGGGTGGCTCTGCGCGACGGCTCACGAAAAACGCAAAACAAGCGGCCGCAGCAAGGGCCACTGCGGCAGAGAGCCAGACCACGTTGCCGCGACGCGCCCGGGCGGAAAGGCTGCTGTTTTCGCGGGCGATGCGGTCGGTCAGGCTGGCTTCGATCCGGTTCCAGTCGAGCTCGGGCGCAGGCGTCAGGCACAGGTCGTGAATCGACGCGCGCAGCGGCTCGCTCGGCCGATCGGCGTCGAGAACCTCGGCAGAAAGCGTGGTCTCGTCGCGGCTCACTCGTGGCCTCCGTCTTTGGTGAACGTAACATTGAGCGCAGCCAGCGCGGGCTCCTGCGCGATCATCGCCTCGAGCTCGCGGCGCGCATAAAACAGGCGCGTTCGCACGGTGAGCACGGGCGCGCCGACGATCTCGGCGATTTCCTGGGGCGAGACGCCTTCGAGCTCGTGCAGCACGAACACCGTCCGCTTTTTGTCGCCGAGTTTGTCGAGCAGGCGCAGAAACGCGCGCGTTCGAAGGCGGCGGTCGACTTCTTCGTCGGGCAGCAGGCTGCGATGGTCGGCCGACACGTCGGAAGGCAGCTCCTCCGAGAGCACCGGGCGGCTCTTGGCGGAGCGTCGGTGCATGAGCACGACGTTGACGGTCACGCGGTGGAGCCAGGTGGTGAACTTCGATTGCCCGCGAAAGTCCTTGAGGCTCTTGTGGACTTGGAAGAACACCTCCTGAAGGACGTCCTCGGCGTCGGGTGCGGGGCCCATCATGCGGTGCACGAGACGTGCGACGTCTCCGCGGTGCCGCGCGTACAGTGCGCGGAAGGCGCCAATGTCGCCGGCGCCCGCACGCTCGACGAGGTTGTCCGGCTCGCTCATGACGCGCTCATGTCGGCCGATCGCCGAAGCTGCTCTCCCGTGGGAGGCGACCTGCGGCGCGATCGGAAACGGGAACATGGATGCAAGGGCGCTCACAGGAAAGTGAGATGCGCCTGCGGTCAGCGGGATTCATCGCGACCGCACAATCGACGCAGGCTTCAGTGTCGGGACGTGGGCCCCTTGCGCACATCGTCGATAAAGAGCGCGACCGCTACCGTCACAGCGAGGATCAGCATGCCTGCCATCCTGCATACGGCGGGCCGAGCGGCCCACTTTCCGGCATCGTTCGCCAGGGCGGGTGCACACACCGGCGCGAGAGCGTGCGGACATCGCGCGCACGCTCAGGCGCCGAGCCACCTAGAAGATGGCCTTGAGTTCGACAGCGGCCTGCTTCTTCTGCTCGAGCAGATAGTTCACTGCCTTGAGGATGCGGTTTTTGGTCGGACCGCTGACGGTGCCGCCGGTGTTCGCGGCGTTGAGCGCGCGGGGGGTGACGGGGCGACCGCTGTGGGGCTTGCGCGTGTCCTTCTCGGTCTTGGTCTCGCTCTTGCGGGCGCGGCGCTTGGCGGCGCGGATGCTGCGATCCAGGATGTTCAGGGCCTCGAGCTTGTGCGAAGCAGACATGATGCGACGCGCGTCGAGCTTGTGCTCGGCCACGAAGGCCGCGAACTTGGTTTTGTCCGACATGAGAATTCCTCGGCGATGGTGCCGGCGCAGACTGCGACCGGGGGGCGGGTACATTAGAGAACTTGCGGCCAGCCTGCAAGTCGGGGCCGGCCCCAGGGCCAAAGGGCCAGGGGCCGAGGCCGTAATTTAGCAGAAATCGGCTCATTTTCTGACGGCATGACCCGTGCGTTCCGGCGGACGTGTTCGATGTTGTCCTGCTTTTTTCGCTCGCGCTCGTCTCCGGCGGGGCGGCGCTGGTCGCTCCGTGGGCGGCGGTCGTCGTCGCCGGCGGCATCGTGGCTCTCGCTCGCCGAAGGGTCGCTGCGGCGGCGTGCGTGTGCGCAGGGCTTGCCATAGGCGCGGCCCGCGCCCGGTCGGTCGTCGCGCGGTTTGAGCGGCACGCCGCTCAAGTCGCGGCCGCTTCGCCACGGCCGGCGCGCTGTACCGCCTCGGCCCGCGTCGACGGGTCGCCCACGTGGGGTCACGGGGTGCCGCGCTACCAGGTCGCTCTGCGCGAGGTGCTCTGCGAAGACGTGCCGCTGCCCGATACCCGGGCCGTGCTCTACGGCGGGCCGGACGACCTCGCCAGGGGTGACGTGCTCTCGGTCGTGGCGCAGCTCGCAGCCCCCGATCGGTTCGACAATCCCGAGCTCGGAGCCGTCGGGCCACCCGCTGCGCGGCGCGCGGTCACCCGAACCGGCGCGGCAATCTGGGTTGAGCGGCGGGGGCGAGGCGCGGGCGCTACCGCGTTCATCGACCGCGCGCGGTCGGTGGTTCGCGGGCGAATCATGGCCACGTTTCCACACGAAACAGCGCCGATGGCGCGAGCGCTCATGCTCGGCGAAAGCGACCTCGATCCCGACGACGATGCGGCGTTTCGCGCGAGCGGGCTGTCGCATCTCCTCGCGGTCAGCGGCATGCATCTGGTGCTTGTCGTGGTGGGGGTCGTCCGGGCCCTTGGCGCGCTGCTCGTGCGCATCGAACGGCTGGCTTCGCGGCTCGACGTCGGGCGCATCGCGGCGGCGACGGGCGTGCCGCTCGCTTGGATCTACGAGGATTTCGCGGGAGGAAGCGGCTCGGCGAGGCGCGCGGCGTGGATGCTCACTGCGAGCCTGCTTGCGCGCGCGCTCGGTCGTCGTCCCGACGCGCGGCGCGCGTTCGCCCTGTCGCTCCTGATGGCCGCAGCGGTCGACCCGCTCGCCGCGTTCGATGTCTCGCTCGTCCTGTCTGCGGCGGCCACGGCGGGCCTGCTCGTTGTGGGGCGACCCATGTCCGATGCGCTCGTTGCGCGCGCGCCAACGTGGGCCGGAGGGCTCGCGCGGGCGATCGCAACTACGCTCGCAGCAACGGTGCCCTGCGCTCCGGTGCTTGCGGCGTTCGCCCCGACCCTTCCGCTCGGCGGCGTCGTCGCGAACGTGGTCGCCGTGCCGCTCGGCGAGCTGGCGGCGCTTCCGCTGTGCCTCCTTCACGCCGCCCTCGTGCGATGGCCGGACGCGGAGCGCGGCGCTGCCCTGCTGGCGTCTGGGGCCCTTCACCTGGTGCGGCTCGTGGCCCGCGCGTCGGCGTCGGCGCAGTTCGCTCAGCTGCCCGTGGTTCGTCCCACGTCGGCGCAGCTTGCGATCGCGGCGCTCGCCGCTGCGGGCTGGGTGATGCTGAAGGGGAGGGCGAGGGCGTCGTGGCTTGCGGCCGCGCTCGCGTCGGCTCTCCTCGCCGAGGGGCTCGCGATTCGCTTTGGAGCTCCACGCGGCAATCTGCGCGCCACGTTCTTCGACGTGGGGCAGGGCGACGCCGCGCTCGTCGACCTTCCCGACGGCTCCGCCATGCTCATCGACGCCGGCGGCATGGTGGGCTCGCCGGTCGACCTCGGCGCGCGCGTCATCGCGCCGATGCTTCGCGCGCGGAGGCGAAGCGAGCTGCGCCTTGTGGTGCTCTCGCATCACCATCCCGACCATTTCGGCGGGCTGCAGACGGGCCTCGCGGGTGTGCGCGTGGCGGAGGCGTGGGACTCGGGACAGGGTGAGCGCGAAGGCGTCTCCGGCGGCTACGCGGCGTGGCTGTCGTCGATGCGTATGCAATCTGCACGCATCTCGCGACCCGACACTATTTGCGGAGCGCGCGACCTCGGTGGCGCCAGAGTCGAGGTGCTCGCCCCTTGCCCGCAGTCGCTGCCGGAGCGCAGCCCAAACGACAACTCCATCGTGCTTCGCGTGACCTACGGCGCCCGCTCGATGCTCTTCGTCGGCGACGCTGAGCGCGAGGCGGAGACTGATCTGCTCGCCAGCGGGAAGTCGCTCGCCTCGGCGGTGCTCAAGGTCGGCCACCACGGCAGCCGCACTTCGTCTTCGCCGGCGTTTGTCGCGGCCGTTCGACCCGAAGTCGCGGTCATCTCCTGCGGCGTTCGAAACCGCTTCGGCCACCCTACGGCCGAGGCGCTCAGCGCGCTCGGCGCATCGGGCGCGCGGGTGCTGCGGACCGATCGGGTCGGCGCGGTCACCATCGCGACCGACGGCATTTCGCTGCGCGTTGGAACGGCCGTTGACGTCAGGGCGCTGCCCTTCCATTCTCCGCTCCCATGAGCGAGAACATCGTCACCATGCTCGATCAGGCCGCCATCGCGCAGCGCGTGGCCGAGCTCGGTGCTCAAATTACTGCAGAATACAAAGACCGGCCGCTGGTCCTGATCGTCGTGCTGAAGGGAAGCTTCGTGTTCGCTGCCGACCTGGCGCGCGCCATCGACTTGCCTCTGCGCATCGATTTTCTCGGGGTGCGGTCGTACGGCGAGGGCACCGAATCGAGCGGAGTCGTGCAGATCACGCAAGATCTCTCGCGCCCGATCGAAGGCGAAGACGTCATTATCGTCGAGGACATCGTCGATACGGGCCTCACTGTTGCCCACCTTGTCGATCTCCTGCGCACGCGCCAGCCGCGCAGCGTGAAGATCTGCTCGCTGCTGCACAAGCCGGCGCGCGCGCGGGTGCACGTCGCGGTCGACTACCTTGGTTTTACGATCGAGGACAAATTCGTCATCGGCTACGGCCTCGACTTCGCCGAACGGTACCGGAATTTGCCTTACATCGGCGTGGTGGAGCGCGCATGAGCAAGCGCCTTGCCTATCTCGAGAAGGCCACTGCCGCGGGCGCGACCGATCCGTTCGTTTGGTACGGCCTCGCGCAGGAGTACCGCACGCTCGGTCGCGACGACGACTCGCTCGCGACGTTCACCAAACTGCGCGAAGCGTCGCCGGACTACGTCGCGATGTACTTGATGTGCGGGCAGCTCCTCGAAAAAATGGGGCGCATCGCCGACGCCCGCGACTGGCTCGGTGCCGGCATCGCGGCGGCGCGCGCCAAGCGCGACTCCCATGCCCTTGGCGAGCTCGAAGCGGCGCTCTCCGCGCTCGATTAGCGCTCCCGACCGCCCCCGCGCGCCGCCCGCAGCGCTTCGACGCGGGCCTTCATTCGCGCCTCTTCTCCGCGCTCCGTCGGCGCGTAGAACACCTCGCCGGCGATGGCGTCCGGAAGGTAGCGCTCGCCGGGCGCTACGCCGTCGTCGAAGTCATGGGCGTACTGGTAGCCCGCCGCGTAGCCGTCCTGCTTCATCAGCGTGGTGACCGCGTTTCGCAGCTTCATCGGGACGGGAAGCGCCCCACGCGCCGCAACCTGCTCCCTCGCGCGCTGCCATGCGTTTTTCACCGCGTTCGATTTTGGCGCGCACGCCAGATACAGCGCCGCATGCGCCAGCGGGTAGATGCCTTCAGGCATTCCGAGACGGCGGAACGCTTCGTCGGCCGAGGTCGCCACCATCAGCGCGCGCGGGTCTGCGTTGCCTACGTCCTCGCTGGCGAAAATGATCATTCTGCGCGCCAAAAAGAGCGGATCGTCGCCCGCGTCGAGCATGCGCATGAGCCAGTAAATCGCGGCGTCCGGATCGCTTCCCCGCATCGATTTGATGAACGCGCTGATGACGTTGTAGTGCTCCTCGCCGCCCTTGTCGTAGAGCAGCGGCGCGTGAGCGTGCGCGGCCTGCAGGGCGGCGAGATCGATCGCGCGCGCAGACGACGCCGCCACGTGCCTGGCCACGATTTCCAGCGTGTTCAGCGCCCTTCGCGCGTCTCCGCGCGCGTCCTCGGCGATGGCCTGCAGCGCTTGCGGATCGGCCGTCACGCCCATCGACCCAAGGCCCCGGTCGGGGTCCGACAGCGCGCGCGTGAGAATCGCCGCGATATCGGCCTGCGCGAGCGCTTCGAGGCGAAACACCTTGCAGCGCGACAGCAGCGCCGCGTTCACCGCGAACGAGGGATTGTCGGTAGTCGCCCCGATCAGCGTGATGGTACCGGCCTCGACGTGGGGCAAAAACGCGTCCTGCTGCGCCTTGTTGAAGCGGTGAATCTCGTCGACGAACACGATCGTGCGCTCGGCGCGGTAGGCGAGTCGCTCCCTCGCGAGCTCGACGATGACCCGCAGCTCACCCACCGACCCGAGCACTGCACTGAACGCCACAAAATGGCTGCGCGTGCGCTCGGCCACGATGCTCGCGAGGGTCGTTTTGCCCGATCCGGGAGGCCCCCACAGCACCATCGACGGGACGCGGTCGTCTTCGATGGCGCGGGCGAGCAGCTTGCCGGCTCCCACCACGTGAACCTGACCCATGTAGTCGTGCATGTTCGTGGGCCGCACCCGATCGGCCAGCGGCACCGACTCGGGGTTCGCCTGCCGCGCGGCCTGCGAAAACAGCGTCGCGTCTCGCGCGGCGCCGACAACAGGGCGTTTGGCTCGGGTCATGGGCGCTTGATTATAGGCCCGTCGGGGCCGCGCGTTTGGCGTTCGCGCCCGCCGACGCTAAAGATCGGGCCTCCTTGAGCGAATCGTCCCAGCCCCTGTTGCCGCAAGCCCGCGCTGTGGTGGTGCCGCTGGGCGTTCCCGATTCGAGTCGCGGGCTCGGGCTGGGGATCGCGGCGCTGGTGCACGGCTTCGCGCGCGCGTTCGGGCAGGGGGTCGCGCTCGCACAGCTGCACGGCAAGCCCGCGCAGGAAGGCGGCGTGCCGAGGCCGGTCGAGTCGCTCATTCCGGCCGGTGCGTGGCGCGATTTGGCGACGCGAGGGCAGGCTCCGGGCGACGTCGAGGTGGTCATCACCGGGCATTTCGAGCCTCCCGGCGAAGGCGTCGGCCTGCTGCAAGTGGTGGTGTTCGATGCGAAGACCGGGGCGCTCGTGGCGCGCGGTGAGGCGCACGTCGACGGCGCGGGGGCCGGAGCCGCGGTCGTGTCGGCGTTCGAGCAGGCGTGGGCGCCTTTGCAGGGAGATCTGGGAGGGTTGCGCGAGCTCGCAGACCTCAGTTGGGAGGCCCTCGAGAGCGTGCTCAAGGCGGAGCGCTGCGCGCTGTTCGACCCGATTCGCGGCGGGCCTCATGATTCCCTCGCCGCGCTCGCGCACCTCGGCCGCGCGGTCGACGAGGCTCCGCACGGCCGCTATCCGGCTGCTCGACTTGCCGCGTTGGCCATCGACGCAGCGCTTGGTCCAAACGCTGAAAGGCGCGTGATGGATGCCGCGCTGCGCACGATGGAGCGGGCCGCGGCCGACGCACCCGGGCAGGTCGACCTGCTCGAAGCCGCCGCCGCGCTCCATGTGCGCGTGGGGGACGCGTCGCAGGGGGAGGTGCTGGCGTGCAAAGCGCTCGGGCTCGACCCGAAACGGGGGCGCCTGCGGGTCCTGCTTTCCGAGGCTCGGCGCTCTCAGGGCAACTTCGAAGGGGCGCTCGAGGCGACGGCACCGGGACTCGTGGCCGATGCGCCGGACCCGCTTCTGCTCACCGAGCGCGGCGTCGTGCTCGCGGCGCAGGGGCGCTTTGGCGATGCGGCCGCTTCCTGGCGCGCGGCGCTGTCGCGAGACCGCTTCCACGCGCCGGCGTTCGCGAGCCTCGCGCGGCTGGCCGCCATGCAGACCGACACGATCAGCATGCAGTCGCTCGTCGATCATGCGCTGTCGCTCAACCCATCGCCGCCGCCGGAGACTCTCCGTCAGGCGCTCGAGCTCGCGATGCTGTCGGAGCCCGACGGCGTCGCTCGCGCGGCGCGCATGGAGCGCCTCGCGCGCGCCCTGCTGGCCTCGACTCCGGGGGACGGCTGGGCCACGCTGGCGCTCGCGCGCTCGCTCGTAAAACTGGGAGATCTCCCATCGGCGACCGCCCTGCTCGTGCGGCTCGAAGTCGACGCCCGCGACTCGCTTGCGGGAGCGGAGGCCCAGCTTGGGAGATTCGCGATTGCCAACGCCGACGAGGCGGAGATCGTCGACGCGACGCTGCGCTCAGCCGAGACTGCGGCGGTCGCCGACCTCGAGGCCGTCGTCGTGCGCGCGCGAAGGCTCGCCGACGTCCACGCGCTGTGGACGGCGTACCTCGCGGCGGGCATCGCCCTGCGGCGTCTCGGGCGCCATGAGGCCGCGCGCGGCGACCTGCTCTGCGGCATCGTCGCGTCGCCGGGAGCCGCCCCGCTGTTTGCCGAGCTCGCGCGGGCCTGCGCCGCGCTGTCGTTGCCTCAAGAAGCGCTCGAGCACGCCGACCGGGCAAGGGCGCTCGTCGGCGACACGCCGAAGACGATGCTGGCCCGCTACGAGGCCTTGCGCGCGAGCGGCCGCATCGTCGAGGCCGCAGCGCTCGCGGCCGATGCCGTCGCGCGATTTCCGGACGACGGCGAGCTGGCGATCGCCGCGCAGCCGCCCGGGCCGACCGCCAAAGCGGGACTGCTGGCGCGCTGGTTTTCGCGCAAATAGTCGCTCACTGCGATTAACTTGTATTCTGCATGCGCGCCCT
>CANJCO010000002.1 GCA_947473045.1 Myxococcales bacterium
GCAGCAACACCGTGAGCGTGCTGCTCGGCAACGGTAACGGCACCTTCGCGGCGAAGGTCGACTACGCCACCGGCAGCAACCCCACACGTGTCACAATCGCGGACTTCAACGGCGACACGAAGCTCGACCTCGCCGTCACGAACGGCGGCAGCAACACCGTGAGCGTGCTGCTCGGCAACGGTAACGGCACCTTCGCGGCGAAGGTCGGCTACGCCACCGGCAACGGCCCAAGCGGCGTCGCGGTGGGGGACTTCAACGGCGACACGAAGCCCGACCTCGCCGTCACGAACGGCGGAAGCAACACAGTGAGCGTGCTGCTCGGCGCCGGCAACGGCACCTTCGCGGCCAAGGTCGACTACGCCACCGGCAGCTTTTCTCATGACGTCGCGGTGGGGGACTTCAATGGAGACACGAAACTCGACCTCGCCGTCACGATCGGCAATGGCAGCACAGTGAGTGTCCTGCTCGGTGCCGGCAACGGCACCTTCGCGGCGAAGGTCGACTACGCCACCGGCGGTGTCCCTTATGGCGTCGCGGTGGGGGACTTCAACGGCGACACGAAGCCCGACCTCGCCGTCGCGTGTAGCAGCAGCAGCACAGTGAGCGTGTTACTGAACCAGTGCAAATAAGCCACCTACGCCCCCCCCCCGCTCCGCCTCGGCGAACAGGTGGGGGCGCGAGCGGTCTGAGCTCGGCCTCGTGAATCGCGGTGCCTCGGGTGCGCACGAGCAGGCCACCGGCATCACGGAAGGCGCAGAACAGCGTCACCATGCGCGGGCGAAGCGCACGTCTTCGGTGGGGAGGGCGAGCGAAGGGCAAGCGGCCTCGAGGGCGGCCACGTCACGGCGGCGAAGCTCGCGGAGCATCGCGTAGACCGCCGCTCCGGTGAGCCGGTGTGCCTTGCTGGCGCGGTCTAACGAAGTGAACAGCGGGCCGGGGGCATCGCCGCGTCCGGCGTCGAGCGGCTCCCTACTTCGAGGCGCTTCGTCGCCGCCTGGCCGATCGCGCGCGCGCCGCGATCAGGGTCGCGAAGCCGATCAGCCCGCCGAGGGGCAGGGCGCTGTTGCCGGCGAGTCCGACTGAGCAGCCGCTGCCGTCCGTGTTGGCCGCCGAAGTGGCTCCCGGCGCGTCGACGCCGGCGTCGCTGGGTGGCGGTGGGACCTCAGGGCCGCGGCAGTCGATGTCGGCGTCGAGGGTGAGGGGCGGCGGATCGCTCGTCGCGCCTGCGACGTGGAATTGAAATTCCAAATGCCGCTTTTGACTGGGCTCGACTCCTTGACACAAATTGAGCTGGTTTGAGTCTCCGTCGCCGCTGAAGAAGCTAAACACCGTCGGAACACTGCCGTAGTCGCGCGAGAGCGAGTTGCTTCCATTGGTGATTTCGACTCGGACGACATTCAAGTAGGCCGTCAACTCCGCCGAGGGCTTGAATACCAACTGGGTGCGTCCGCGCTCGCTCGAAGGCGCCACGGTGACTTCGCCCGCCGTAGTCGGCAGTGGCTGGGCCGCCGCAGCGATGAAGTTCACCGCGGCAAAGAACTGATCGCCCCCGTCGACGTCGCACGTCGGGCCAAGGCCCACGACGCGCGCGCCTACGGCGAAGTTCGCGCTCGGTCTCAGCAGCTTGGTGCCGAGCTGGCGGGCGTCGTCGGTCACCGTGAACGTCAGGGTCGGATCTTGACTGTCGGACGGGACGCCGAGAGTGAGCACGAATCCGGGACTGCTGGTGTCCTTGACGGCGATCGCAGGCAGGTTTGCCGGCACCGCTCCGCCCAGGTGCGGGGCTGTATCGAACGAACAGTGCGGCGGCGGAAGCGCGACCTCGGCGTAGGCTCCGCCAGCGGTCGCGAGGAGGGCCGCCGCGAGGCTCACGCCTGCGTATTTTGGATAGCTAAAGATAGTCACTGTTCGAGGCTACGCTGCCTGCGGCGACTGGACCAGCGCCCCAAAAGTTCTTCGCTCAAAAAACGCACGCCCAACAAAACACGCGAGCCTCGCGCTCGCAGCGTGAATGATGGGTGCATTGGCCCGGCCGCGCGTTCGGGGCCGCGATCCGATATAAGCTGCGCCCGCGCGGATTTCCCGTCTGCGCCCGCCCGCCAAGGAGAACCGTTTTCCATGTCTGCACAAACCGCCGAAGCCCGCCTCGTGAGGGGATTTCGTGATGTCGAAGCGGCCGAGATCCGGCGCCACGATGCGATGATCGCCACGATTCGTGAAGTCTACGAGCGCTACGGCTTCGAGCCGCTCGAGACTCCTGCGTTCGAGTACACCGACGCGCTCGGCAAGTTCCTGCCCGATCAGGATCGCCCGGGCGCGGGTGTCTTTTCGGTGCTCGACGACGACGAGGCGTGGATGAGCCTGCGCTACGATCTCACTGCGCCGCTCGCCCGCTACGTCGCGCAGAACTACGAGAGGCTGCCCAAGCCGTACCGCCGCTACGCGACTGGCTCGGTCTTTCGCAACGAAAAGCCAGGGCCGGCGCGCTTTCGGCAGTTCACGCAGTTCGACGCCGACACCGTGGGCACCGAGAGCCTCGCGGCCGACGCGGAGCTGTGCATGCTCGCAGCCGATACGTTCGAGGCGCTGGGCATTCGGCGCGGCGACTATGTCGTGAAGCTGAGCCACCGCAGGCTCCTCGACGGGGTGCTCGAGGCCATCGGCGTCACCGCCGCGACTGATCCGGAAGGCACGCAGCGGCTCGCCGTGCTCCGCGCGATCGACAAACTCGACCGCCTCGGAAATTCAGGCGTTTTCGCCCTGCTAGGCGCGGGCAGAAGAGACGAGTCGGGCGACTTCACCAAGGGCGCCGGGCTCGCCGCCGACGCCATCGCGGTCGTCATGCGTTTCGTCGGAGCGACCGCCGAGAACATCGACGCTGCGCTAGGCACGGCCCACGCGCTCGTCGCGTCGTCGGAAGTTGGCCGCGCGGCCGTGGAGGACCTCCGCCAAATCGGCGCGCTGCTCACCGCGGCAGGTTACGGCCCCGATCGCGTGCGGTTCGACTCGACCGTGGTTCGCGGGCTCGAGTACTATACAGGGCCTGTCTTCGAGGCCGAGCTGACCTTCGAAGTCGCCGGCGACGACGGCGCGCCGATCCGCTTTGGGGCGGTGGGCGGCGGCGGTCGCTACGACGATCTCGTCGCGCGCTTTTTGGGCCAGCGCGTCCCCGCAACGGGCTTTTCGATTGGCGTCTCGCGCCTTCAGACCGCGCTCGCGCACTTGAAAAAAGATGAGCCTGGGGCGGCCTCGGGGCCAGTCGTTGTGCTCGTCATGGACCGGGCGGAGCTACCGAAATACCAGGCGCTCGTGCAGACCCTTCGCCAGGCCGGCATCCGCGCCGAGATGTACCTCGGCAGCTCGGGCATGAAGCCGCAAATGAAATACGCCGACCGGCGCGGCAGTCCGTGCGTGGTGATTCAAGGGTCGAACGAGCGCGCAAACGGCGAAGTTCAGCTCAAGGACCTCGTCGAAGGCGCGAAAGCGGCCGCGTCGATCAAAGACAACAAAGAGTGGAAAGACGCGCGGCCTGCGCAGATCACCGTGAAAGAGGCCGATCTCGTCGAAGCCGTTCGGGCCATCGTCGCGCGGCACGCGTAGCGCCGCGAAATCGGGCAAAAAAAGCTCCGACGTCGGGCCTTTGGGGCGCGTCGTCGGAGCGACCTGGTACCAGCTCTCGGGGTCGAACCGAGGACCTCTAGATCCACAATCTAGCGCTCTAACCAACTGAGCTAAGCCGGCATGCAGCCAAGGCTTCCTATGAGCCGCGGACGAAAAAAGCCAGCACAAAACGCGCGGCTCGCGCGCGCGGCGGCGCAGCGGCCCCGGCGAAGGGCGCGGCGGGCCTCACTCGAACGCGACGCGGCCCCATCGCGCGCTCCTGTGAAAGTTGCCCTGCCGCTTGAGCGGCGACCACGCATTCGCCACGCTTTGGCCGTCGCGAAACGCGTAGAGGTTGAGGCGCCAGACCTCTCCCGGGGCAGGCGGCACGGCGACGCGCGCCTTGCCCAGCGCGCTCCACGGAATGGCCACCTCCACCGTGTAGAAGCGATCCGCGGAGACCACCGAGCCCACTTCGGCCTTCGACGACCACTCCTGATGCCCGAACACTTTGCCGCCCGCCGCCTCGGTGATGGGCGCGTTGTAGTCGTCCCAGTGGGTGTCGAACGTGGCGCCCTTCGTGTCGAACTGCAGCTCGTAGTAGTCGCGGTTGTCGGGCAGATCGCCCGGCTTGAGCATCACCTCGACGGCGCTCGATTTCTCCCAGCAGTGCGGGTCGATTTCGGTGCGCTCGAACGGCGCCACGGGCGAGGCGTCGCGCACCACGAACCCGAGGTAGAGGGCGCGCGCATCCCAACCCACCCGCGCGAAGCTGCCCGCGAGCGGCGAAGTGTCGGGCGCTCCCTGACCCGCGTCGACGAACGGGCCGAGCACGGAAGCGCCGGCCCACGCAGCGTCGTCGAGCTTGCCGTCGATGGTCGGCGGAGTGGCAAAACGGCTGATTTTAGCCGCAGCTCCGCTCACTGTGCCGTCGCCTGCGACCCGCGCCGGACCGGCCGAGGCCCATCCCGGATCTTCGCGCTTCGCGCAGGAAAGGACAGCGAGGAGGGCAGCGGCGGCGACGGCGTGACGGTGCATGGCTGACCGAACATCGTACACCGCCGCGCGTGAGACGTGTGTGGTAGGGTGCGCGCGCCGATGCTGAGCTCTTCCCCGAACGGTTACCTCGCGATCGTCCTTCACGCGCACTTGCCGTTCGTGCGCCATCCCGAGCACGCGCGTCACCTCGAAGAGCGCTGGTTCTACGAGGCGCTGATCGAGTGCTACCTGCCGCTGATCGACGTCTTCGATCGGCTGTCGGCCGAGGGCGTGCCTTTCGAGCTCACGATGAGCCTCACGCCGCCGCTCGCGGCGATGCTTCGCGATCCGCTTTTGTGCGAGCGCTTCGAAGGCCACCTCACGCGCCTCGAAAACCTCGCCGAGGCCGAGATGGTCCGGCTCTACGGTGACGACGCGTTCGCGCCACTAGCTGTATTTTACAGGCAGGAGCTCGCCCGCGTTCGCGCCGTCTGGCAGCGGCACGGCGGCGACGTCGTCGGCGCGCTCGTCAAGCACTGGGACGCCGGCCATCTCGAGCTCATCACGTGCTCGGCGACGCACTGCTATCTGCCGGGCATGCTCCCGGCGCCCGAGGGCATTCGTCCGCAGCTCGAGCTCGGCGTGCGCGCCTTCGAGACAGTGACCGGACGCAAACCCGAGGGCATGTGGCTGCCCGAGTGCGCGTTCGACCCGGCGTTCGACGCCGACATCGCCGCTGCGGGAATTCGCTTCACGCTGCTCGACACGCACGGGCTCACGCGCGCCAATCCCGCGCCGCCGTTCGGCGAGCACGCGCCGATCATCTCGCCCGCGGGCGTGGCCTTCTTTGCGCGCGATCAGGAGTCGAGCCGCGCGGTCTGGTCGCGCGAACAGGGCTATCCGGGCAACGCGTACTACCGCGATTTCTACCGCGACATCGGCTTCGACCTGCCCGAAGAGCACCTCTACGGAGAGGTCGTCGGCGACGGAAACCGCTTGATGACCGGCATCAAATATCACCGCATCACAGGCGAGACGCAGAGCAAGCTGCCCTACATTCCCTCGGTCGCCAAAGAGCGCGCGTGGGCCGACGCCGGCGACTTCGTGGCCAAGCGCAGGGCGCAGCTCGCAACGCTCCGCGCCTCGATGGACGTCGCGCCGATTGTGGTCTCGCCCTACGACGCAGAGCTGTTTGGCCACTGGTGGTACGAGGGGCCGATGTTCCTCGAGGCGCTGTTTCGAAGGCTCCCCGAAGCGGAAGGCGAGGCCGAGGCGATCACGTTGCGGCGCTACCTCGGCATCTCCCAGGTGCACGTGCGCTCGACACCCGCGGCCTCGTCGTGGGGCGCCGGTGGCTACGGGGGCGTGTGGGTGGGGCCCGAAGCCTCCTACACGTGGCGTCACGTTCACCACGCCACGCGGCGCGTGGGCAAGCTCGCGCGCGAGCACAGGGCCGTCACCGGCGACGTCGGTCGCGCCCTCGATCAGGCGATTCGCGAACTGCTGCTGCTTCAGTCGAGCGACTGGAACTTCATTCTGAAGACCGGCACGGCAATGGGCTACGCGCAGGCACGCATTCGCGCGCACGTGGCGAGGCTCGGCCGGCTCGCTTCGATCGTTGAGCGCGGATCGATCACCGCGGACGAGCTGGTGTGGCTCGATGACGTGTCGTCCCGCGACAATTTCCTGGCTCACTTCACAGGAGCCCAGTTGCGGGCGCACTTCGAAGACGAGCGCGCCTACGCGCAAGTGTGAAACGTCAGGCCCGCTGCGCTCGCGTTGCCAGTGCACTTGCCCGGGCACTCGGGCGCGTTCGCCGGATCGCAGACGACGGCCCCCACCGTCTTCACGCAGCTCGCGGCGCTCGCGCAGTGGGTTGCGTCGATCACGCCCGGGGCACCTGAGCTGCAGCACACCGAGCCCGACGGGCAGTCGGCCGAGTCGTCGCAAACGAACTTGTGGGCCTCGCCGGCGTCGGGCGCGGCGCAGTTCAGCGCGCAGCTGTACTGCCATGCGTTTTGCTGTCCGCGCGCGCAGCATGGCAGGGTGTTGTCGCACGCTTGAGGTCCGCAGGAGACTCCCGGATCCGGCGGCGCGGCCTCGGCGCCCGCGTCGGCGGAGGCGTCGGCTGCGGCCTCGTTCGGAGCGTCGGTCGGCGCATCGTCCGATGCATCACCCCCCGCTTCGCCGCAGCCCGAGTCGCACGCACCTGGGTCGCCGACCTGCGTCGCCGGATCGCTGCACGCCGCCAAAACGCCTGCGACCATGATCGATAGCGCGCGCATCATCACGCTCCACTATCCGCCGCGCGCGTGCGGCTGGCAAGCGGCGCCGCCAGTTGCTTGCCGAGGGCGCCCCGTTCGGGCACAAAGGTGCGATGAAGCTCGCCGGGACGTTCACCGCGCTCGTTACCCCGTTTTTTGACGACGCCGATCAGGGTATCGACTGGGCGGCGTTCGACGCGCTCATCGATCAACAAATCGAAGGCGGCATCACCGGGCTCGTGCCGTGCGGGACGACGGGCGAGTCGCCGGCCCTGTCGCACGACGAGCACGCCGCCGTCGTGGCGCGCACGATCGCGCGGGCGAAGGGCAGGGCGCTCGTCATTGCGGGCACGGGCAGCAACGCCACGCGCGTCGCGGTGCAGTCGTCGCGTGAAGCCGAAGCCGCCGGGGCCGACGCGGTGATGGTGGTCGTGCCCTACTACAATAAACCCACCCAGGAAGGCCTGTTTCGCCACTTCGTGGAGGTCGCGCGCGCGGTCTCGTGCCCGGTCGTCGTCTACAATATTCCGGGTCGCTCCGGCGTTGACCTCTCGGCCGATACCCTCGCGCGCATTGTCGCGGCCGCGCCCAACGTCGTCGCGACGAAAGAGGCGACCGGCAACGTCT
This sequence comes from Myxococcales bacterium, assembly GCA_947473045.1. Lineage (GTDB taxonomy): Bacteria > Myxococcota_A > Polyangia > Polyangiales > Polyangiaceae > JANYHY01. The sequence goes on from CANJCO010000002.1 coordinate 7,470, forward strand.
TGCGCGCGCAGGAGCTGGTGCGCCGGCACGGCGACCGCCTCACCGTGTTGTCGGGCGACGACGCGCTCACGCTGCCCATGATCGCGTGCGGCGCGCAGGGCGTTATCAGCGTGGCGTCGAACCTGCTGCCGCGGTCGGTGGGTGACGTGACGAGCGCTGCGCTCGCGGGTGATTTTGCGGGCGCGCGCGCCAAGCATCAGGCGCTGCTGCCGCTGTACGAGGCCATGTTCGTCGAAGCCAATCCCGGCCCCGTGAAGACCGCGCTGTCGCTTCGGGGGCGCATGTCGGCTGCCGTACGCGGTCCGCTCGCGCCGGTGTCGGAAGCCACCCGCGCGCTCGTGGCGAGCGCGATGTCGCCGTTCGAGGGGTCGCTGTGAGCCTGAAAATTGCTGTTTTTGGAGCGAGCGGTCGCATGGGGCGCGCGGTGGTTCGCCTCGCGACCGAGCAGGGCCTCGAGATCGTCTGCGCGATCGGCGCGGCGGATGAGGGCCGCGACGCCGGCGAGCTCGCGGGCGTAGGCGCGATCGGCGTGGTCGTCACTTCGGATCTCGCGGCGGTTGCAGCATGCGGTGCGGACGTGGCGATCGATTTCTCGTCGGCCGAGCTCGTGAGCCAACTGGCGCCCGTTTGCGCGGCGGCAGGCATCGCGGTCGTCTGCGGAACGACGGGGCTCGACGCCGAAGCGCAGCTCGCGATGCAGGGGGCCAGCGCCGATGTCGCGGTGCTCTGGGAGCCGAACATGAGCGTGGGCGTGCACGTGCTCGCGATGCTTTTGCAGAAGGCCATCGCTTCGCTCGGCGCAGGCTTCGACGTGGAAATCGTCGAGACGCACCACAGGCACAAGGTCGACGCTCCGAGCGGCACGGCGCGCAAGCTCGCGCTCGCCGCGAAGGCCGCACGCGGCGACAAAGACGCCTTCGTGAGCGGGCGCGAAGGCAAGCCCGGAAGGCGGCCCGAGCGTGAAATCGGAGTGTTCGCGATGCGTGGGGGCGACGTCATCGGCGACCATCAGGTGCACTTGCTCGGAGCCGGCGAGCGCCTCGAGCTGACGCATCGCGCGACCAGTCGCGACTTGTTCGCGCAAGGCGCCATTCGCGCCGCCCTGTGGATGGCAGGGCGCCCGGCGGGCGAGTACGGCCTGGGCGACGTTGTCGGCTGATTGGCCCTAAAACGAGCCGCCGAGGCTGAGACCGCCGCCGCGCGTGCCAAAGGACGGCGTCACGCGGAGCGCCGTGGCGGACTTCTCCTGCGCGGGCTTGTCGAAGACGAGGAGCACCGCGCCCGTCGCGATCAAGGCGGCGCCGGCACCGAGCATGATGAACTCCATGGATCGGGCGTCTTCGGCCGCGGTGCGGGTGTCGCAGGGCGCCGAGGTTCCGAGCTTCTGCTTGGTCGCGTCGGAGCAAAAATCAGTCACGCTCGTGGGATATTTCGCCGCGTCGTTTTGATTGTCGGACTGCAGGCCGATGAAACGGACTCCCTCGATGGCGCCGATCGCGCCGACGACGACCCCGGCGCCTATGGCGCTGAAGCCGAGCACGCGAACCACCCGCACCGGCTTGCCAGGCGGTTCGGCTTGCGCGCTCGCGGTCGCCGCGGCCTTGGCAAGCTCCAGAGTGACCGACGAGTCGGAGCCGGTGATCACGTTCAGCTGCTGGCCCGCGGCCGCGTAGCCCTCGGCGCGCAGCTCCACGTGGTGGGTGCCTCCCGGCAGCGACAGGGTGAGCGTTCCGCGATCGAGGACGCCCCGCTGCGCGCCGTCAACGAACACTTGCGCGTTGGTCACCGCGCTGTGGATCGTGACCGAGCCTTCGGTGGTGTTGCCGGTCAGGCGCTCGAACAGGCTCGCCGACACCTTGCGCAGCGCCTCATCGTTCGGGTCCTTCAAGTTGTCGCTGTACGACTCCTTGACGCTCTGCTCGGGGCGTCCGCGCACCCAAAGATGCAAGTCGGCCGTCACCTGATGGGGCGTCGGGCCTTTCGCGACGGTGCCCCAGAAGAACCTGTCGGTCTTGAGCTGATCGGCGATGCGCTGCAGGCAGGCAGCGTCAGGCTTGGGGGGGCATTTAAGCGCGGGAATCAGCATCGAAAGAGAGTCGTTCACCTCCGCGAGCTGCCAGCCGCTCGTCGCGCGGAGCCGCGATTTCAGGGCGGCGGTGAGCCCCTCGGCCTGATCTTCGGTGGCGTCGTCGGAGTCGAGATTGACGACGTGCACGGGGCCCTTGCCCTGCGCGCGGGCCGGCGTGCTGAGCGCCACGGCGGCGAGGCAGGCGACGCAGATAAACACGCGGGAGATCCAGCTTCGCATCATGGCGCGTGATCTTATCGCCTCGCGGCTCGCACGCAAAGGCCTCGTGCTAGTGAGCGTTTTCATGCGAATCACCGGCGGCGCCCATCGTTCGCGCGAGCTGCTTGCGCCGCGCGGAAACGCAACGCGCCCAACCGCAGACCGCGTGCGCGAGGCGCTGTTTTCGATCCTGACCTCGCGCGGCGTCGTCTCGGGCGCGCGCGTGCTCGATCTGTTCGCGGGGACCGGCGCCCTCGCCCTCGAAGCGCTGTCGCGGGGCGCGCGCGAGGCGGTGTGCGTCGAACACGCGAGAGACGCCCTTCAAGCGCTGCGCGCGAACCTCTCGGCGCTTGGCCTTGAGCGCTCGGTCGTCGTGATCGCGCAGCGCGTGGAGCGCTCGGCCGGGGCGCTCTCGGGCGCGTTCGACCTGGTGTTCTGCGACCCTCCGTACGCGCTCGTGCGCGAGGGCGGAGTCGCTCCGGTGGTCGCCGAGCTCGCAGCGCGCGGCCGCTTCGCGCCAGGGGCCGAGCTGGTGCTCGAGCACGATGCGAAAGACGCCCCGCCGGAGCTCGCGGGGTTCGTGCTCGCCACGACGCGCGCCTACGGCGACACCGCGCTGACGTTCTACGAGCGATCCGCGGACGATGCGCCCGCCACCGGGTGATGTCGTTGAAGGTGGATGCGCGGCGGTGACGCTGTATAGTAGCGTGCCGCCCAACGCGAGCTTCGGCTCGCCTTCGCCCCTGCCAGGAGATAGTCCAAGCTCATGAACTCGACTCCGCCCCCCTCGAATGCGGGAGTCCCCAGCGGGGGCAACGGCACTTACATCGCGGTCGCTGTCGTCCTGCTGCTCGGCATCGGCGGGCTCGTTGCCTACAAGCTGAAGGGCTCCGAACAACCGCAGGCGAAGCCGGTGGCGATCGCCAGCGCTTCGGCGACGGCGACCCCTCACTTCGACCCGACTGACAGCATTCCGCCTCCCCCGCCAGTCGAAGATGCCAGCGTCGACGCGGCTCCGGCAGTGATCAACACGACCGGTCCCGCGACCGCCGTGAATCTCTGCGACACGAAGACCTGCAACGGGACCCTCTCGACGGGGCTCGAAAACGGCCTCAACATGGTCGCCCGCCAGACGCGAAAGCGCTGCTACGAGCGCGCGCTGGGCAACGACCCTGCGCTGCACGGTAAAATCACGGTCCGCTTGAAAATCTCGGCCAACGGACAGGTCTGCTCGTCGTCGGTGGGCAGCAACGACATGTCCGATCCGTCGGTCGCTCAGTGCGCGGCCAGCTCATTTCGTGGCTCGCTCGCGCCTCCGACCGGCGGCTGCGTCAACATCGACTTCCCGATCAAGTATGAGCCGGCGGCCGGACACTGACCGAAGCGCCGCGGTTGGCGGATTCGGTATCGACTCGCGCCGATCTTCGCTAGGCTGAAGCGATGCGCCCGCTCGCGGCAATCTCCTTCACGTTGGCGGCGATCGCATCGCTCGCGGTTGCGTGCGTTGACGGAGCCACGCCCGAGTGTGGCCCGGGCAGCGGGTGCGAGCCCGTGCCGGCCGTCGACGCGGCGCCGGGTGACGCACCTGCCCCGTTCGACGCCCCCGCGCCGCTCGACGCAGGCACTCGCGACGCGAGCGCCGTCGACGCGCAGCCGGGCTGAAGCGTGACCGCCGACGTTGTTCCGAAGCGGCCTGCGTCGGCGCAGAGCCCGCTGGTGCCGCCCCGGTCGCCGAGGCGCCCGCTTCCCGCGGCACGCGTTCCCGACGTCGACTACGAGCTGATGACTGCGGCCCGGCGCATCATCGAGGATGCTCTTTGCGTGGTCCGCGGCGAGCGCGTGCTCGTCGTGGTCGACCGCCCGCGGCGTGATGTTGGCGTCGCACTGGCCGCCGTCGTGCGCGAGGTCGGCGCCACCTGCGCGCTCGTCGAGCTCGAGGCGCTGTGTGCGCGTCCCGTGCCGCAGGTCTTGCCCGTGATGCACGCTGCGCTCGAGTCGGCGCAGGCTTCGGTGCTGCTCGCGGGGTTCGTCGACGACGAGCTGCCCATGCGTCTCGAATATCTCGATCGGGTGCGTGCGCTCGGTTTGCGGCACGCGCACATGGTCGGCGTCTCCCGTCGATCGATTATCGCCGGATTTTCAGTGGACCCGCAGCGCGTGCGCGACGTCAGCCGCGCCGTGCGCATGCGCTTGCGTCCCGACTCGGTGCTCCGCCTCAAGACGGCCCTCGGCAGCGATCTCACCGTGCGCCTCGAGCCCGCGCACCGCGTGGTCGAGCACGTGGGCGTCATTCGTCCTGGCAAGTGGGAGAATCTCCCTTCCGGCGAGTTGATGACCGCTCCGCGGCTCGTCGAGGGTGTCTTCGTCTGCGACGCGAGCATGGGGGCGTCGTTCGGCGAAGCGGCCGGTCTGCTCACGCGCACCCCCGTTCGACTCGACATCGCGGCGAGCGTCGTCACGCGCGTCTCGTGTTCAGACCGCAGGCTGCAGCGCGCCGTTGAGGCGTTTGTTCGAAGCGAACCCGGTGCGAGTCGCGTGGGCACGGCCGTGCTCGGCACCAACGTCGGCATCGCTACCGCGACCGGCGAGCTCATTTGCGATCAAAACCTGCCGGGCCTGCACGTGAGCCTCGGCAACACGTTTCCGCTCATGACCGGAGCGCTCGCGACTACGCGCGCGCAGCTGTCGCTGACGTGTTGCTCGTCGAACGTTGACCTCGATGGTGCCCCGCTGCTTCGCGGCGGGCGCTACATGATCGGCTGATGGCGATGCCTACCTACGGCGTGCTGCTTACGGTCGCCTACGACGGGACCGCGTTTTCGGGCTGGGCGGCGCAGGGCCCGTCCTCGCCCGAGCGCACGGTGGAGTCGACGCTTGAAGCCGCGGTGAAGGCCATCGACCCGCGCTCGAGCAAAATGCGCGGCACCAGTCGCACCGACGCGGGCGTCCACGCAGAGACGCAGATGGTCGCCTTCGACGCGATGCAGGAAGTCGACGCGCGCGGATGGGTGCTCGCGGTCAACGCGAATCTGCCCGACGACGTCGCCGTGCGGGCCTCGCGCACCGTCGCGCTGGGCTACAATCCGCGGCACGCTTCGCTGTGGAAGCGGTATCGATACCGCCTGCTCCTCGACTCGGTGCGCGACCCGCTCGAGCGCACGCGCTCGTGGCGCGTGGGGCATCCGCTCAACCTCGATCGCATCGCGGCCGCGTGCACGCTCCTCGAAGGAACGCACGATTTCGGCGCGTTTCGCACCGCCCGCGATGCGCGCCCCACCACCGTGCGCACCTTGCCGCGCGTCGCGGTTGAGACGTTGAGCGACCGCGTGGTTTCGATCGCGGTCACCGGCGATGCGTTCATGCACAACATGGTGCGGATCATCGTCGGGACGCTGGTCGACATCGGCCGCGGGCGCTTCGACGAGGCTCGCATCGAACAGGCGTTCGAGTCGCAGCGCCGCGACGATCTGGGCACGACTGCGCCTGCCCATGGCCTGACCCTCGAGCATATCGAGCTCGCGCTGCCCGAAGGGGCGGGCGAACCGTGGCCGCGGTGACGACGATGCGTCCCCATCCGGTGCGTGGACCGCGATCCGGCGAAGGCGCGCACATCGCGGCGCTTTGGCGCGAGCTTTGGGATGTTCACGAGTCGTGGGGCAGTTACGCGGGCTCCAAGGACGATGAGGCCTACGCCGACGTGGCCGCGCGCATCGAGGTCGAGTCGCGCTCGCGCGGTGGCGGCATCGTTCTCGGGCGTCACCTGCACCTCGTCGCCGTTCAGGGCGCCGAGCCGCTGGGTCAAGTCGAGGGGTGGCTGGATCGCTTTGGCGAGCGAGCAAGCACCCCGTGGACCTGTGAGGTCCGGTCGCTCGTGGTCGCGGCGCGCGCGCGAGGAACGGGGCTCGGTCGCGCGCTGCTGGAGACGCTCGCCGCGGCGGCCGTCGCCACCTTGCGGGCTCCGACGTTTCTGGTGGCGGAGGTGCTGGCGCCGAACCCGGCCTATGCATTCTACGCCAGCCTCGGATACGCGCCGATTTCGTGGGTCGCGCGCGTTGACGATCTCGCGCGCGCGCGAAGCGCATACGCCGCCCGCCGTGGGCACCCGATCGTGGCGAGGCCGGCTCGCCCCGACGACGCATACGCGCTGGCGGTGCTCGATGGCGTGCTCGCCGCGCGCCGGCGCGCGCTTGGCGATCTCCGCTTCGATCCGCCGAGCGCGATCGACGCAACGCTCATCGCTGCGCTCGCGGCCCGGCTCGACGGCGCGTGGGCTTTCGGTCACATGCCGCTCGACATTGTGGTGACCGACGAAAGCGGCGTGATCCGCGCGTCGGCCAGTCTGTTCGTCTCTCTGCTCGAGCCGCCGTTCATTCCCGTGCGCCGCGCGATCCTCACGCGCCTGTCGTTCGATTCGGCCGCAGATCCCGGCCCGCTCATGCTGGCGCTGGTGCCGTTCGCCGCGCAGGTAGCGACCTCCTGGGGAGCGAAGACGATGGAAGTCAGCGACCTGTCGGCGCCCGGCACCGATCTGCACGACGCCGCGATCGAGGCCGGTGCGCGCCCGTGGTCGACCATCGTCGCCAAACGCTGCGAGCCGGCTGCTGCCAGCCGCTAGCGCTTGCGCGCGCGGGCTTCGCCCACAACAATCAATCGCAGGCGTCGTGGAATGCAGCGCGCAGCGCTCGTGTTGATCGCAACGGTTCATCAGGGAGGCTTCATGGCTCGGTCGGTTCAGGCGTTGTTCGTTCTCGGGCTTGCGCTGCTTCCTTGTGCCACGGCGTTCGCGCAGAGTTCGCCGATGCTTCAGCCTGCGGCGGTCGCCGCGGCGAGCCCTCCCACAGCTGCGCAGCAGCAGGCGTCGCAGGCCGAGGTGCGCAAGCTGAGCGACGCGTTCGTTGGCGTTGCCGAGCGCGTGAGCCCGAGCGTCGTGCAGATCGACGTGACGGTGCGCGACGACGCCCAGGACAGCCTGCTCCGCTGGCTCGGCGCCTCAGCCGATTCGTCACCAGTTTCGCGCGGCATGGGTTCGGGGGTCGTCTTTACGCCCGACGGTGCGATTCTCACGAACAACCACGTCATCGAAAACGCGCTCACGATCAACGTGCACTTGCGCGATGGCCGCTTTCTGCCCGGGCGCCTGATCGGCCGCGATCCGGCCACCGATCTTGCGGTCATCAAGGTTGACGCCCAGGGCCTCGTTGCGGCCCGGTTCGCCGACAGCGACGCCATGCGCGTCGGCGAGTGGATGGTCGCGATCGGTTCTCCGTTCGGACTGGGCTACACGGTCACGACCGGCGTCCTCAGCGCGAAGGGCCGCGGCGGCCTTGGCATGAACGCCATCGAAGATTACCTGCAGACCGACGCGGGCATCAATCCGGGCAACTCGGGCGGACCTCTATGCAACCTCGACGGGCAGGTGGTCGGCATCAACACCATGGTCGTCGGGCGCGGCAGTGGCATCGGTTTCGCCGTGCCGTCCAACCTCGCCCGGCGCGCGGCCGAGCAGATCCTTCGCATCGGCCACGTCGAGCGCGCGTGGCTCGGCGTCACCGTTCAGGATCTTACGCCCGATCTCGCGGGCGCCATGAAACTCGACCCCCGCGCGGGCGCGCTGGTCAACATGGTCGCCGAGGGCGGTCCCGGCGCGAAGGCTCAACTTCACCCGGGCGACGTGCTGGCTGCCGTCGGCGGCAAGCCCGTCCACGACAGCCACGAGTTCGTTCGCGAGGTGCTCGGCCACGACGTCGGGCAGGCGCTCGCGATCGAGGTGCTGCGCAACGGCCAGCGCTACGGTGCGACGGTCAACGTCGTCGCCCGCCCCGAGGCGCCCATCGCCCCGGTGCCGGCGCAACAGGCGAGCGTGCCGCAGGTCGGCTTTGGCATGGCGCTCCGCGACCTCGCGCCGCAGCAGGCGCAGCAGCTCGGCCTCGCGAGCCGGCCCGTGGCGGTGGTGACGAGCATCAGCCCCGGCTCGAGCGCGGACCGGTCCGGGGTGAAGGCGGGCGACGTGGTCGTTGAGGCCGACGGCAAGAGTGAGCCGACGTCGGCGGACGTGCAGGCTGCTGCGGCCGACGGCATGCTCGTGCTGCGCCTCAAGCGCGGCGAGTCGCAGTTTTACGCTGCCGTGAAGCGCTAGCAGGCCGCCCCGGGCCCCCCACTTCGTGGTATTCAGCTCGGCATGCGGGTCTTGGTTACGGGCGGCAGCGGGTTTCTCGGAAGCTGGATCGCGGAGGTCCTCGCGCGGCAGGGGCACGAGGTGCGCGCGCTGGTGCGAAAGACCTCGAACACGACGTTTCTCGAGTCTTTGAAGGGCGTCGAACTCGTCTACGGAAGCGTGGAAAATGCACGCAGTGTCGAAGACGCGATGGCCGGCGTCGAGGCTGTGGTGCACTCCGCGGGGTTGGTCAAGGCGCGCAGCGTGGCCGAGTTTCACGACGTGAACGTGCAGGGCACCGTCAACCTGCTCGAGTCCGCGAAAAAGCGCGCGCGCGGACTGCGTCGCTTCGTGCACGTGTCGAGTCTCGAGGTTTCGGGCCCGTCCCGCGACGGCCGTGCAGTCCCGATTTCCCAGGAGGAGCCGTGCACCGCCTACGGTCGCTCCAAGCTCGCGGCAGAGCGCGCAGTGCTGGCGCGAAAGGATGACCTGCCGGTGGTCGTGCTGCGTCCCGGCGCCATCTACGGTCCTCGCGATCAGGAGATCCTCGAGGCCTTCAAGAGCATCGCGCGAGGTCTGATGCCGACGGTCGCCGGCGGATCGGCGCTCGGCGTGTTCATTCACGCCCGCGACTGCGCGGAGCTGTGCGTGCGCGCCATCGACGCCGACGTGGCGACGGGAAGCGTGTACTTTGCAGTCGATGCCACCGGCCCGGTTTCGCAAGCCGATTTTCTGGCCATGATTGAGGCTGCGCTCGGCACGCGCGCGAAAATTCGCGTGAGTCTTCCCGGATCGCTTCTCAAGGCCGTCTCGCACGGGGTGCAGGCGTTCGGCGTCGTAACCAACAAGGCCGTCATGCTGACGCCCGAAAAGGCCTCCATGCTGCTGCGCGATTTCGTGTGCGATGGCGCCGCGACGCGTGAGGCCTTCGGCTGGGAGCCCGCTATCAGCCTGCGCGACGGCGTTCGCGCGACGGCGGTCTGGTACCGCGAGCAAGGGCTGCTGTAGCAGGCGCTGTCGGCGCGCCCTCGGCGCCCGGGTTCGAAGCGGACGTCGCCCGGCCCTGCGGCGCAGGCGACCGCGCTCGTCGATTGTACATTTCGGTCTAAAAGGGGTTTATTATGTTTCGTCTCGATCGCGCGCTGCTGTCACTTTTGCTCCTCGCGCCTTCGCTGGCGCTCGCCGACGAGCCGCCGAAGGGCCTCGGCACGGGCGTAGACGCCGCATCGAAGGGCAAGACCGAGGTGGCGAACGCGGGATTCGCCGCCGCGGAGGTCGCAGGCGACAAGGCCGACGTGACCGACGTCTCCGCGCAGCTGGGCGCTCTTATCGCGGCGGGCAACTCGCGCAGCACCGCGCTCACGGGCGCCGTAAAGTCGAAGGTGCGTCGGAACGCCCATCAGTTCGGCGGCGCCGTCGCGCTCAACTACGCGCAAGCGGGCAAGGCGGGCGAGGCCTCGCAGACTTCCGTAGAAAATCTCCAGGGCTCGCTGCGCTACGACTATTTTCTCGCGTCGCACGTCTCGGTGTTCGCGCGCGTATCAGCGATGCACGACCGGTTTCAGGGGCTCGACCTGCGCTTCAACGCAGACCCGGGCGTCGCGTACTATTTCGTGTCCGACAAGGCGCTGAAGTTGTGGGGCGAAGGCGGGTACGACTTTCTTTACGACGTGCGCCGCGACGACGTGCTGAAGCAGAAAGACGGCTCGCTGCTCGACAAAACCGCAGCCGACCACGGCCTGCGCGCGTTCGTGGGATACGACCACAAGCTCTCGACCTCCGTGTCGCTCGTTGCCGGGCTCGAATACTTGCAGGCGCTCACCGACACGCCTGCCTGGCGCCTCAATGCCGACGCAGCCGTGAAGGCGAGCCTCGCGAAGAAGTTCTCGCTCGCGACGTCGGTGCAGCTTCGTTACGACCACGGCGCGCTTCCTGCGAAAGAAAAGACGGACGTGATGACCTCCGTCAGTCTCGTCTATTCTTTGTTCTGAGCTGTCGCCATCGCGCGGTCGACGGCCAACTCGCGAAAACAGGGGATCGTATGAGCCAGTTCACCATCGACGCCATTCCGGATCAGCGCGGCCGCACGGCGGTTGTTACCGGGGCCAATACGGGTATCGGGTTCGAGACGGCCCGGGCCCTGGCCTGCAGGGGCGCCCGAGTGATCCTCGCGTGCCGCAGCGCTGAAAAAGCCGCGGCGGCAGCCGAAAAGATTCGCGCGGAGCCGCTCGCCGGATCGGTCGAGTGTCGCGAGCTCGACCTCTCGGACCTTGAGTCGGTCGCGCGCTTTGCGGCCGGCTTTGCGGGCGAGCCACGGCTCGACCTGCTGATCAACAACGCGGGCGTGATGGTTCCCCCGTTCGGGCGCACCGCTCAGGGGTTCGAGCTGCAGCTTGGCACCAATCACCTCGGGCACTTCGCGCTCGCGGCCAGGTTGCTTCCGCAGTTGCTCCTGACGCCGGCTTCGCGTCTGGTCGTCGTGTCGAGCGCGGTTCATCATATGGGCAATATCCACTTCGACGACTTGAACTACGATCGTCGAAGCTACAGCGCCTGGCAGGCCTACGCGCAGAGCAAGCTCGCCAACTTGCTTTTTGCGCTCGAGCTCGATCGCCGACTTGGTGCTGCGAACGCGGAGACGATCGTCACGGCGGCGCACCCGGGCTGGACGCACACGGACTTGCAGCGAACGGCGGCGGTCGCCCGTTTCTTTGGGTCGGCGCTCGCGATGCGCCCTGCCGGCGGCGCGCTTCCGACGCTCTGCGCCGCGACCGCGCCAGACGCGTGCGGAGGCGATTACTACGGGCCTGGCGGCTTCATGGAACTCGCAGGAGCGCCAGCGTTGGCGCGCATCAGCCCGCGCGCCAGGGACGCGGGAGTCTCCGCGCGTTTGTGGTCGGAGAGCGAGCGGCTCGTCGGGCTTCGCTTCCCGACGCTTCGGTCGGCCACGGCGGCCTGACGGCTACTGGGCGAGCCAGTCGCTCGCGAGCTCGAGCGTACGCGCGTGGTCCACGAGGTTGCTCAGAAAGCTCGCTCGCCACTCAGGCGAAAGATTGGCTGCGCGCCGCAGCAGCGCCTCACGCGCGATGCCGATCGCGGTGCGGGCCTCGTCCGTCCTGCCGAGGGCGTGCAGAGCCCGCGCGCGGGTCAGACGCGCGACTGCCTCGTATTGTCCGCCCGTCTCGTGGTCGAATCTCGACAGGGCTTCGAGTGAATTGGCGAGCGCACCTTCGGCGTCGCCCTGGTCGAGGCTCGCTGCAGCGATGAGCGCGCTTGCGTCTGCTTTGCGCTGATTGTCGCCGGGCTCGTCCGCGGCGGCTCGCGCGAGCAGCAGCGACTGATGGCAGTCGCCCTCGAGGCGGCAGATCTCGCTTAGGGCGAGCCGCGCGCGCGCCGCCGGCGCAGCACCTCCCATGGCCATGAACGTACCGATCGCGCGCTGCGCCAACCGGCGACCTTCGCCGAGCTCTCCTGCCTGAGCGAGCGCGAGGCCCAGGTTCATCGCGGTCGCGGCGACGCCGACTTGCAAGCCGAGCGCTTCGACCTCGGCGAGGCAGGTTCGCAGGGTCGACACCCCCTCGGGCGACCCGAGGCGAACGAGTGTGCTGCCGAGATTGGAGCGCACTCGGGCCGCCGCGTGCCTGTGTCCGGAAGTCGTGAACGACGCGAGCGCCTCCCGCTGATGGGCGACCGCGCCGGACAGGTCCTGCTCGCCCAGCATCGCGAGCATTCCGAGGGAGCTGTACAGATGCCCGCGCACGACCGGGTTGCCTTGCTCCGCGCGCGCGAGCGGCTCGACCGTGATGAGCAGCGCTTTGGCGTCTCCCGGGCGTCTTGCGGAGATGAACGCGTCGATCGCCCGCAGCGCCGCCACGATCGCCGCGGCGGATGGCGCACGTGTGAGCGCCAGTTCGTCGGTGAGCGCCTGCCGACCCCAGTCGCCCGAAGCATCTTCGGCCGTCCATGCCGACGCCTGAACCGCGAGCGCCGCGGCCATGCAGCGGGCGCTCGTCCCCATTGTAAGGCAGGCCAGAGCGTCGGTCGCGCGGTCGTGAGCCTCGGCGAAATCGCCCGCCCAGACGGCGGCCTCGCACGCGATCAGCAGCAAGCCCCCCTGCATGTCACCCTCCGGGGCGCACGAAAGGCCTCGGCGCGCGAGGGCCGTTGCGCCTTCGAAATCGGAGTTCACGAGCGCCGATTCGGCCGCTCGGCGCCACTGACTCAGGGCCTGCTTGCGCTCTTCGCCGCGCTCGTAGTGCTCCGCGAGCGTCGCCGCCTCGGCCTCTCCGCGCGCCTCGAGCCACGCGCCCGCGAGGCGATGCCCGACCACCCGGTCCGCGTCTACGAGCGAGGTATAGGCCGCTTCGCGGACGAGCCCGTGCCGGAACTCGAACAGTATCTCGTCGCTGCCGGAGTTTTCGCGAACGGGCGCGATGAACTCTCTTTCGGCCAACAACTCGAACGCGGTCGCCACAGCCGCTGCGTCGCCCACTTCGCCGATGAGGCTCGCGACGCCGTCCGCGTAGAACCGCTCACCGAAGATGCTCGCCGCGCGCAGCGCTCTCCGCACGTTTCTCGGCAGGGCTTCGAGGCGCGTCTGAACGGTCGCGAGCACACTCTCCGGAAACGAAGCCGCCGCATTGAGCGCAGTCGCACGCACCATCTCTTCGAGGAAGAACGGGTTGCCGTCGGCGCGGTCCACGAGCGCGCTCACGATCTCGTCGCTCGCCGTCGCTCCCAGAAGCTCGCGCACGAGTCGTTCGCTGGCGCGGCGGGGCAGTGGCCCAAGGCGCACATGGTACGGGTTTCGCTCTGAAAAAACGCGCGGATGGGTGTCGGCCAACTCAGGTCGCGCGAGTCCGACGATCGCGACCCGCGTCTCGCCAGCCGTACGCGCGAGGTGGTCGATCGCCATCAGGCTGGCCCGATCGCACCAGTGGAGGTCTTCGAGCATCATCAGCAGCGGGCGCGCCGCTGCTTCCGCCAACGCGATTTCTTCAAACGCTCTGCGGATCTGGTCCGCCACGCCGCTCTGCGCCGCCCGCGCGGCGGCCAGCTGCGGATCGGCATCGTCGGGCATCGCGGCGTCGACGAGCTCGCACAGAAATGCGGCGACCCGGCCCCGGTCGCGCGGCGCGATTCGTTCATCGACGTAGTCGCGGATGCGCCGCTGACGAAGCTGGGTGGCGTCTGCGTCCCGAACGTGGGCGACCGACCTGATGAGCTGCGACAGCACGCTGAAAGCGGCTCCCGAGCGCATCGCGTCGGCGCGCGTGCGCCACACGGTGAGGGCCGGGTGGGAGGTCTTAACCCGCTGCTCCAACTCAGCCGCGAGGCGCGATTTTCCCCCTCCGGGCGCGGCGCTCACGATCGCCACGAGCGATCGCGACTCCTCGAAGCTCGCCGCGACCATCCCCAAAAGCGCCTCGAGTTCGCGTTCGCGGCCGACGAAAGGGCTCACGCGACCGAGCACCGTTCGGGTGCCGTCGCCGTTTTGTCGGGCGCTGCGAAGCATGGGGCCGCGGGCGGTTGCGGTGACATCGAAGCGCCCCTCGATGAGGCGCGCGGTCACGTCGTCGATCGCCACCAGGTTGCGCGCGGGATGGTCCGCTTCGTTGCGCGCTCCGCTCACGATCGCGGCCGCCCGCTTGAACACGTCGCCCTCGATCTCCGCGTGCCCGTCGCCCGAATCGTCGCGGAGCACTCCGCTGCCCGTGGCCAGGGCTATCGGTGCGCCCGGCATCGCGGCGCGAACCACGAGCGCGCACTGCGCAGCGCGACCAGCAACGTCGATCGCGTAGCCCTGACCTTCGAACGCGACCACCAACGATCCGTCGACGAGCAGCTCGCACCGCGCTGCAAATTGCGCTGTCGCGGCGCGCAGCTGAGCGAGCCGGGCGCCGCGGTCGATGGCGGAATCGACGTCCCACTCCGCCGTCGCGTCGTCGCCGGTACCCGTAAAAATGATGCTGAGCACGCGTCGCTCTTCGAGCGTGAGCCCCTTGCGCACCCGCCCGTTGCGCTTGCGCGTTACGTCGTCGCCGCAGGTCGGCTCGAGCAGCTGAAGCGCGCGTGTCACCTCGCGCGCGTCTGAGGGTCGCGCTTCGCGATCGTTGGCGAGCATGCGCGCCACGAGCGCCTCGAGCTCCGGCGGCACTCCCGTCACGAACTCACTGACGAGCGGTGCCGAGCCGAGCAGGATCTTCGACAGCAGCTCGAGTGAGTCGCTGCCCTCGAACGGCGTGCGGCCGGTCAAGCACTTGAAAAGCACGCACCCGAGCGAATACACGTCGGCGCGCGCGTCCAGATCGCGCGACGCCCGCGCTTGCTCCGGCGCCATGTAGGCCGGCGTCCCGAGCGCGAGGTTGGTCTTCGTCAGCGAGAGGTCTTCCGTCCGCGCCACGCCGAAATCGAGCAAGACGGCGCCGTCGATGCGGTTGCCTCCGAGCATGATGTTACTCGGCTTCACGTCGCGGTGGATGACGCCCCGCGCGTGGGCTTCGCCGAGCGCGTCGGCGACGTGCATCGCGAGCCTGGCGCTTTCGCGAACGCCGAGGGGCGCGCGTTTCAACCGCTGCCCGAGCGTTTCTCCGTCGATCCATGAAAGCGCAAGAAAGGCGAGCCCCTCAGGACTCGTCCCGGTCGCGAGGCACCGCACGATGCGCGGGTGTTGCATCGCACCGAGGGCGGCCCCCTCCGCGGAAAGTCGGAGCGACAAGTCCTCGTTCGCGACGCGGAGCACTTTCACAGCGACGCGCTCGTTCGTCTGCAGGTCGCGGGCGCGGTAGACCGTGCCCATCCCGCCTTCTCCGGCGACGGCTTCGAGCGCGAATCGCCCGGCGAATACGGAGCCCGCAACCAGCGTCACGAAGCGCGGCCCCGGCAAAGTGCGATTCGGCAGTCGCGGCCCATGAGCGGCTGATCGTACACTACGGCGCGCTCGTTTTCATCGTAGCAACCTTCGCCCGCTTCAGCCGAGAGGTCCGCGGAGGTCACATGGAAAACGGTATCACGAGGCAGAGGTTCAGCGACGCGCAGCTTCAGGAGCTGCATGCCGCCGGCGGCGATCAGTGGGGCAGCGGTCAGGTCATGGCGAAGGCGGGGCTCGACGCAGGTCTCAAGCCCACCGTGATTCGCGGCGACGATGAAAGCTACGACGAGCTCGTCGCGAAGTCGAAGGGCGCCGGGCACAGCGCCAGCGGCATTGTTGGCGGCTCGCTGCACGCTGGCGAGGTCGCGGCCGACGTCGCGGCGGTTCACGCGCTCGAGGCGGGCGCGTCGGCGATCGCGTTCGCTATCATCGCTCCTGCCGCGGGGGCGATCGCCGAGGTCGTTCACCTGCGCGAGGCGAACGTCCACGGGCAGGAGCTGGCGCGCGCGATCGGCCGCGATGAGGCGCACGTGGCGATGCTTGCGCAGCTGCAATTGCCTGAGTCGTTCCGCGCCGCAGAGCTCGCGAAATATCCAGAAGCGGGTATGGGCTACCAGTCCGCCGCGCAAAAGATGACGAGCTTTCTCTCAGGCACCGAC
The DNA here is from genome assembly GCA_947473045.1 of Myxococcales bacterium. GTDB lineage: Bacteria > Myxococcota_A > Polyangia > Polyangiales > Polyangiaceae > JANYHY01. The sequence continues at coordinate 23,441 of CANJCO010000002.1, forward strand.
CGCCTGCTCGCCGCATCGCTGCAAGTGCAGTGCGATCGCGGCTCCCACGCTGCGATTGAGGCACGTACGTCCGGGTTGTCGCCGGAGGGATTTCTGTCGTTGCACCCCGAGATCGCGAAGCGCTGTGCAGGTGACGCGGCCTTCAAGGCGGGCTTCGACGCGGCGGTGTGGGCGGGCGCTCGAGGCGGGGAGACGTCGGCGAATTTCGAGGCGAATCTCGCGGCGAGAGACGCAGCGTACGCGCGCGCGAGCATTTCAGTTCGTGGCTGATATGCAGGCGTCCCGCTCTCGCGCCCGAGCGCCGCTAGTCTTCGGCATCTCGGGCGTCGCTATCCTGGCGGCGCCGCTCGCGCTCAGCGCGTCTGTCACGGCGCAGTTGGCTGCCGGGTGCGCGGCGCTGCTCATCGCGACGGGCGCGGCAGGGCTGGCTGTGGCAGCGCTGTCGGAAGCCATCGCCGATCGCGCCCGGAACCACCGCTTCGCTCGCGCCCGGCAGCTTGCGCTGACGCCGGCGATCGACCCATCGCTGATCGAGCCGCCGACGTTCGGCTATCGCACGATGCGAGCGATTCCGCCTGCCCGGCCGGTCGTCGTGCACGCGCGCCTTCGGCCTGCGCGATGGGCGCTCGCAGCGCTCTCGGCGGCTGCGCTAAGCGCTGCGCTGCTGTGGACCGCCGTGCCGTCGACCGCCGGTCCCGCGGTTCTGGCCCTCGCCCTCGGCGTCGCCTCCGCTTGCGCGATCGGCCTGTTGTCGGCTCTGCTTCCCGACGTGCGTGCGCTTTCTCCGGAAGGTCGCTCCCGCCGCGTCGTCGCGCTCGAGCGTCGCGTCTGCGAACTCGAACGTGTCGCGGCCTCCGATTTCGAGGCTTCGCCCGAAGGCTGCGCGTCTCAAGAAAATAATCTGCGCGCGTGAGGCATGCAATGGCAGCGTGATGCGGTGCGTTCTTCAGTAGTGACACGATGGCGCTGGACGCGGCGGGCAGTGATCGGTGCGATCTTCGTTGCGCTGATTGCTTACGGGACCGTATCGCGGCACGTCCGCGCGGCGTCCCTCATGGTTCGATTTTCGTCGCGCGAAGCGTCGCCGCGCGTCGCAACGATCGGTGAATGCGCCGTCGACGAGCTCGCGACCGAGCTGCAGTTGTCCGGCGGTGAACACACCCGCGCCCGCGTCTACACGCCGCGTGGGGTCGCCGGTCCGCCGGGAATCGTGCTGCTCCATGGCGTGCACCGGCTCGGCGTCGACGAGCCGCGCCTGCAGCGCTTCGCGCGCGCGATCGCCTCCTCGGGGGTGGTCGTCTACACGCCGGAGCTCGCCGAGCTTCGCGACTATCGCGTCGACCTGCGCTCGACCGAAACGATCGGACGAGCCGCCCAGGAGCTCTCGCGGCGGGTAGGTCGAATGAGCGTAGGCGTCATGGGGATGTCATTTGCGGGCGGCCTGTCGCTGCTCACAGCGGCCGATCCAGCCTGGGCCAGCGACATCTCGTTCGTCGTCGGCGTTGGCGCGCACGACGACCTCGGGCGCGTATCGCGCTTCTTCGCGACCGACGCGATCGACGAGCCAAACGGAAAAAGCCTCCGGATGCACGCCCACGACTACGGCGCGCTGGTGCTCGTCTACGCGCACATCGATCATCTTTTCTTGCCCGACGATGCCGCGATCGCCAAAGAGGCGATCCGTCTGTGGCTATGGGAAGACCCTGGCGGAGCCCGCAAGTCGGCCGAGCGCCTCTCGCCGGCGGGGCGGGAGAAAATGGCGCTCCTGTTCGATCATCGCGAAGATCTGCTGGCGGCCGATTTGCTCGCGATCGCTCGAGACTCGGCCGCAGAGATGGCGCGCGTCTCACCCCACGGAAACCTCTCCGGTCTGCGCGCGAACGTCTATTTGCTTCACGGCGCAGGCGACACGGTGATCCCGCCTTCCGAGACGCGATGGCTCGCCCGCGACGCTCCCGAAGGCAGCGTCAAGGCGGCGCTGGTGTCGAGCGCCATTCAGCACGTCGAAATTCACGGCGAGCCGTCGGCGCGTCAGCGGTGGGAGCTCGTGCACTTCATGGCGCTCGTCCTTGGCGAATGCGACGCCGAGGTCGCGCGCTAGCAGGCCGTTGAAGCAGCGGCCGCCCGACGAAATGGATGACCGTCGCGTGCGCCCGTGCTTGAGTTAGACGCATGCCTAGCTTCACTCCCGCATCTTCGTGGCTGCTTTGGATCGGTCTCGCCGGCGCTGCCGTCACGCCCGCGCTCGCGGCGTGCGGAGACAGCGATCCGGTGCCATCGGATCCGGGATCCACGATCGACGCGGGGGCTGACCCTGACAGCGGCGACCCGTTCCACACCGGCAGCAAAACGCTCCTGACAGTAGGCGTCGACCCTGCGTCTGCAGCGATCGAGATCCTCAACGGCGCGGCGGTCACGAAGTCGTTCACGGCGGTCGGCCATTACTCCGACGGCTCTTCGCAGCCGCTCGTCGCGGACGTCGCGTGGAGCGCCGATCAACCTGCAGTCGGACAGGTCGACGCCGCTGGCGTTTTTACGCCGACCGGAAAAACAGGCGGGCTCGTCACCATCACTGCGACCTACAAGGGATTGAAGGCGTCTGGCAGCCTCGCAGTCAAGCTGCACGACACGCAAAATCCATCGAATGTAGCCGCCTCGGTTCAGTCGAAGCTCAAGTCGGCAGTCACGCCGGACGCCAAGGTCACTTGGTCGTATCCATACGATAAAACCGTGTTTCCGCGCGGACTCGGTGCGTCTACATTGATGTGGAGCGGAACCGCCAAAGACGACGTATTTTACATTCATCTGTCGTCTCCCTATTTCGAGCTCGAGACGTTCGCGAGCGCGGCTCCGCCGTCCCGGTTCGCCTTTCCCGATGACGAATGGGCAAAATTCGTTGACTCGACCACAGGCCACGCCGACCTCGTCGTCGACCGGTGGGACGGCGCGACGGCGACCCAAATCGCGCGCCACGCGTGGACGATCGCTCCCGCGTCGCTTCGTGGCACCGTCTACTACTGGGCCAACAACACGGGCCGCATCATGCGCATCAAGCCTGGAGCCAAGTCGCCGGACGACTTTTCGCAGGGCGTGATTCCCGCCGGAGGCTGCACGATGACATGCCACGCCGTGAGCGCCGATGGGTCGACGCTCATCTCGGGCGGCGGAACGTTCGGCGGAAGCTACGATCTCAAAGCCAACGCCACCGTGAAGTCGCTCGGAGGCGATTGGAACCAGAACCCACAATGGTACAACACCCAGTGGATGGCTCCGGCCATTTCTCCCACCGGAGCGTACCTGCTCACGAATGCGATGGGAGCCGCGCTGTCGGTCGCAGTTGGAGGTCCGGCCAACTTTCTCGGACTCTACGATTCCAAGACCGGCGCTAAAATTCCCAACAGTGGTGTTGATGGGTTGAACCCGGCAATGCCGGCGTGGTCGCCCGACGGCAGCAAGTTGGTGTGGGTCGCCGCAGGAACACCGACGTCGTGGGGCGAAAGTTGGATTAATCCCGACCTCGGCAATCTGCAGGTCGCGTCGTTCTCCGACAAAGCAAACCCGATGACCGGAGCGCCGGTCGACCTCGTGCAGGCGGGCAGCGATCCGGCTCGGCGCATCGTTTGGCCGACAGTGTCCCCCGACGGAAACTGGATTGTCTATGCCCGCGCGCGCTCCGCCGACACGCGGGGCGGTCCGAGCGACCTCTTCATGGCGAACGCGGCGACGCCCGGATCCGAGGTGCGACTCGCTCAGGTTGATGGCGATGGCTATCCCTTCGCAGCCGGCGCACGCGATCTCGCGGCCAACTACGAGCCCACCTTTGCTCCCGTCGCCGCAGGTGGCTACTTCTGGTTCGTATTTACCAGTCGCCGCACCTACGGAAACATACTGACCGGCGCCCCCGACGTCACGAAGCAGCTCTGGATCGCAGCGGTCGACCAGAACCCGAAGCCGGGGCAGGACGCGAGCCATCCCGCGTTTATTCTGTCGGGCCAGGCGGCGGATTCGCTGAACATGCGCGGCTACTTCGCGCTCGACCCCTGCAAGGCCGACGGACAAAGCTGTCAGGGTGGAACCGACTGCTGCGGGGGCTACTGCGATCCGTCTCCCGATGGCGGCGCCCCGGTGTGCGGTCCGAAGCAGGGATGTTCGAAGAACGGCGACAAGTGCGACGTCAGCGGCGACTGCTGCAACGCTGGCGCCGGCGTGACGTGCATCAATCACGTCTGCAGCGAGCCCACTCCCAACTAACAGGCCGTTGAAGCAGCGGCCTGCTAGCTGTTCATCTCAGGGAGGTATGCACCTCCCCGCCCCACGCAATTGGCTTCGCCAATTCCGAACAGGGTGTTTTTCGACCGCCCTGCTAGCGTCCTGCCAGGACATCTGGCGAACGGGTTGGGAGGGGGAGGGGGCCGGCGAGCTGCGCGCGAGCGTGCGGATGCCGATTTTCCGTGGGCCGATCGGGACGCGAAATGTTACCGTGGAGCATGGTTTTTAGGCTGGCGCTGCTCGCTTCGGCTTCGTTGTCCCTCGCATCATGCAGCCCCTCCGCTGCCACCGCTCCGTCGGGCGCAGACGCGGGTGTGACAGCGGCGCAGTGTCCGCGGCCGCAGGGGCCCGGAACGGTGCACGACGGCGAGACCATCGCGGCCGACGCGACGTGGACGGCCGCCGCGAGCCCGCACTTCATCCGGAGTCCAGCGTCGGTGAAGCTTGGCGCGACGCTTCATCTCGAGCCGTGCGCCGAGGTTCGAATCGCCGCGGATTCGGGAATGCTCGTCGAGGGGCGCCTCGAGGCACCGGGTACGGCCGCTCAGCCGATCCTCATCACTGCCGACGACGCTTCGAAGCCGTTCAGCTTTATCGAGGTGCGCGCTGGCTTCGCAGACCTTTCCTACGTGACGCTCGCGCGCGGCGGCGCTGTCGGAGCGAACAGCAACGCCATGCTGGACGTCTGGGGAAAGTCCGACGGAAGGCGCAGCGAGCACGCTCGCCTTCGCCACGTCACCATGACGGGCTCGGAGCAGTTTGGCCTCACCCTCGAGCGCGACGCTGCGCTGTCTCCCGACTCCGATTCACTCGCCATTCACGGCGCCAAACGCGCTCCTGTGGCGGTCTACGGCGCTGCGGCCGCGGGCAGCATTCCGCCTGGTGACTATTCCGGTAACGCGGCGGACGAAATCATGGTCGTCGCGAGGGACGCGATGACCGAGGACACCGTATGGCACGCGCGCGGTGTGCCGTACCACCTGGGAGATTCACGCGGCAACGGCACTGATTTTCGGGTTGGCGCGAGCACGGGCGCCGCTGTTGCCACGTGGACGCTGGAAGCGGGCGTCACCCTGCGGGTCGACGACACCACCCGAATCCTCGCGCAAAAATCGGGGTCCACGATCACCGGCTCCGTCATCGCCCGCGGCACCGCCTCGGCTCCGGTCGTTTTCACGTCCGCGTCGTCCGCACCGAAAGCGGGTCAGTGGCGCGGCCTCGTTTTTGAGGCCACTCCGGCGCCATCCACCTCGCTCGATTACCTGGAGATTCGCTACGCCGGCGGCCCGAGCCAGGCCAACAGCTTCCACTGCAAACCGGGCACCAACGGCGGTTTCAGCTCGGATGAAGACGCTGCGCTCGCGATTTTTGGCGAGCCCGCGTCGGCGTTCTTGACGCACGCTACCGTCGCAGACAGCGCGGGAGACGGCGTCGACCTGGCCTACTCGGGGGCCGCCGTCGATTTCGCTGCGGGCAACACGTTCACCGCCGTCGCGCGATGCCGCGTGACCCTGCCGCGGGCGAAAGACGGCTCGTGTCCGTCGCCGGTGCCTGCGTGTAACTGAGATTGACGCCGGGGCGGCTCACCGCGCCTTCGCTGGGCGCGGCGAAGGCCCCCCCTTTCGAGCCGGCGTTTGCCACCAGCGATGGTTTGCGCCTCGGCCGCGTCGGCACTAGGTTGCTGGCTCCCGCCTGCTCGGCGCACTTGCCCGAGCCAGGTGTTTAACTCCGAACGCCAGAGAAACATCGCGCCATGCTCAGCTGGGCCCTCAAGAAGATCCTCGGAACGAGCCACGAGCGGGAGGTCAAGCGCCTCCGCCCCAAGGTCGAGGCGATCAACGCTCTCGAGCCGACCATCAGCAAGTTGACCGACGCGCAGCTGAAGGCCAAGACGGCCGAATTCAAGCAAAAGCTCGATAACGGAGCCACGCTCGACGACATCCTCGTCGAGGCGTTCGCGGTGGGGCGCGAGGCCGGCAAGCGCGTGATGCGCATGCGGCACTACGACGTGCAGCTCATCGGAGGCATGGTCCTGCACAAGGGCATGATCGCCGAGATGCGCACCGGCGAGGGCAAGACCCTCGTGGCCACGCTGCCCTGCTACCTCAACGCGCTCAGCGGCAAAGGCGTGCATGTGGTTACCGTCAACGACTACCTCGCGCGCCGCGACGCCGAGTGGATGGGAAAGCTCTACGGCTTCCTCGGTATGCGCACCGGCACCGTCGTGAACTCGCAGGCCGATAACGAGAAAAAGGCCGCCTACAGCGCCGACATCACCTACGGCCAGAACAACGAGTTCGGCTTCGATTACCTGCGCGACAACATGAAGTTCAGCGCGCTCGAGTATGCGCAGCGCGAGCTCAATTTCGCCATCGTCGACGAGGTCGACTCGATTCTCATCGACGAGGCCCGCACCCCGCTCATCATTAGCGGTCAGGCCGAGACGAGCAGTCACAAATACCGCAGCATCAACGAGGTTATTCCGCGCCTGCGCAAGGACGAGCACTACCTCGTCGACGAAAAGGGGCACTCGGTCAGCATGACCGATGAGGGCGTTGACGAAGCCCAACGCCTGATGGGCATCCGAAACCTCTACGACCCCGTTAATCTCGAGTCGCTGCACATTCTCAATCAGTGCCTGCGCGCGCACTCACTTTACAAGCGCGACGTGAATTACCTCGTTACCGAAGATGGCAAAGTGCTCATCATCGACGAGTTTACCGGGCGCGTCCTGCCGGGTCGGCGTTGGAGTGACGGGCTGCATCAAGCCGTCGAGGCGAAAGAGGGAGTGCGCATCCAGGAGGAGACGCGCACGATGGCGACGATCACCTTCCAGAACCTCTTCCGCCTCTACAAGAAGATAGGCGGCATGACGGGGACGGCCGACACCGAGGCGGCGGAGTTCCACTCGACGTACGGGCTCGGCGTCGTTCAGATCCCGACCAACAAGGGAATCCTGCGCAAGGACCACGAGGACGTCGTCTACAAGACCGAACGCGAGAAGTTCACCGCGGTCGTCAAAGACATCATTGAGTGTCACGACCGCGGCCAGCCCGTGCTGGTAGGCACGACGAGCGTCGAAAAGAGCGGCGCGATCGCGCGCATTCTCAAAAAGCGCGGCGTCCCCCACGCCGTGCTTAATGCCAAGCACCACGAAAAAGAGGCCTACGTCATCGCGCAAGCGGGACGCAAAGGCGCCATTACGGTTTCGACCAACATGGCCGGTCGCGGCACCGACATCATTCTCGGCGGGAATGCCGAAATGCTCGCGAAACTCGAATTCAAGGAGCAGGGAAAAGACGAGGCGCTCGACCCCGACGGCTTCAAACTGATTATCGAAAAGTACGAAGATCGCTGCAAAAAAGAGGGCGATGAAGTTCGCGAGGCCGGGGGCCTGCATATCCTGGGCACGGAGCGACACGAATCCCGCCGCATCGATAACCAACTTCGAGGGCGCGCGGGCCGCCAGGGCGACCCGGGTTCGAGCCGATTTTTCCTCTCGCTCGAAGACGACCTGATGCGCATCTTCGCGGGCGACCGGGTGAAATCGCTGATGGAACGAATGGGCCTCCCCGACGACGAGCCCATCGAGCACCCCTGGGTGACCAACTCGATCAGCGACGCGCAGACGAAGGTAGAGGCGCGGAACTTCGATATCCGCAAAAACCTGCTCGAATACGACGACGTCATGAGCGAGCAGCGCAAGACGGTCTACAAGATTCGTCAGCAGCTGCTCCTCGGCATCTACCAGCCCGAGAAGATCGACGACGAGGGCAAGGCGACCGGCCGGGCGCGGGAGATCCCCACGCTCGAGCGACTCGTCGCCGAAGTGAAGCCCGCCCTCACCGACATGTTGGTTCACTACGGCACGCCCATGTCCACGCCGGGCGCGGAGGCTCCAAAGAAGCCGACCACGATCGAGGCGATCGAGGAGCTCTTCTCGCTCGAATCGCTGCGGAGCGACATCTACCAATTCTACGGTTACCGAATCGACTTCGAGGATCGCGACGCGAAGGCGCCGCAGGAGACTTCGGCGCGTGTTCTGCGAGAGCTGCCCCAGAGTCTCACCGAGCAGCGCGAGCGCCTTCTCGACCTGATCGACGGCATCGTGGGCGCCATGGTTGAAGAGAGCTGCCCGGGCGGCAAGCCCCCCGAGGACTGGGACTGGAAGGGCCTCCGCGACGGCTTCGTCGAGCATTTCGGCGTGAAGCCGGAGGCGTTCGACAGCATCCACATCATCGATGACCTCGCGCACAATCTCTACACGCAGGCCGAAAAGGCGCTCGCGAAGAAGGAAGAGGAGCTCGGCTCGGAGCTGCTTCTCCGTGTGTTCCGCCACTTCTACCTTGAAGAGATCGACAAGGCCTGGGTCGAGCACCTGACGAACATGGAGCACCTGCGCGACGGCATCGGTCTGCGCGGCTACGGCCAGCGCGATCCGAAGCAGGAGTACAAAAAAGAGGGCTACGACATCTTCATTACGATGATGGCGGCGACCAGCAGCAACGTGTGCACGAAGGTGTTCCAGGTGCAGGTGCGAAAGGAGGCCGACATCGAGCAGCTCGAGCGCGCCGACGCCGCGCGCCACGAGGCGCAGCAGCGAGCCCTGTCCACAAGGCATGGAGGCGAAGAGTCTCCAGGCGCGGACGACGAGCCGGAATCGGTCGCCCAGTCGCGGCGCCCGCAGCCCCGGCAGGCGCAACAGCCGGTTCGTCGTGAGGGCCCGAAGGTCAGCCGCAACGACCTTTGCCCTTGCGGCAGCGAGCTGAAATTCAAAAAGTGCCACGGCGCCGCGCTCGACGACGGAAGCGACGACGCGAGCCCCTGACGCCAGCGGCTTTCACTTCATCCGAATCATTTTTCCGGTAAACTAGTGACCCAATGAAAATGCGCTCTCTTGCAATGTGCGCCGGCCTCGCGCTGGCTTCGATGACGACCCTCGGCTGCGGCCCCGCGCCGGAGTCGAAGACGGCGAACATTCAGGCTGGCGATTTGCCCGAGGGTGAGTCGTGGACCGGCGTGTATTTCCACCCCGTGTTCGGATACCTGCACCTCGTCGAGGAAGACACGCACGTCGTCGGCAAGTGGGTCCGCACCGACAAGGGCAAGGCCGGTCAGCTCAGCGGAACGAAGCTCGGCAACGTGCTCCGCTTTTCGTGGTCTGAGCACACCTGCGGAGGCAGCGCCGGGCTTCGAGGCTCGAAGGGCAAGGGCGTGTTCGTATACAAGGTCGGCAAAGAGGGCATCGCGGAGCTCGACGGCCAGTACGGCCTCGACGACTCCGAAGTCGGCAGCGACTGGCACAACGTCAAGCAGCAGCGCCAGACTGCGGAGCTTTCGGCGGGCAACTGTCCGGGTGGTGATGCCCCCGCGACGGGCTCGCTCGATTGATGCCTCGAAGCGCCACAAGCGCGGCGCCGGCAGATTGTCGCGTTTGGCGCGCGGCAGAGTTGGCATCGCGCGCCCCGGCGCGATAAGCGTCCGATCATCATGGACGCCATCCGGGTGCGAGGCGGCAAGCCGCTCAAAGGTTCGGTCAGGATCAGCGGCGCAAAGAACGCGGCGCTTCCGATTTTGTGTGCCACGCTCCTGTCAGACGGCGCGAGCCGATTGCGCAATGTGCCCGCGCTGCGCGACATCGATACGACCGCGGCGCTGCTGCGCTTTCTCGGGCGAGGCGTGCGGGTCGACGCGCCCGAGGTTCATGTCGAAGCGGGCTGCGATGTGCGGCCCGAGGCGCCCTACGAGCTCGTCAAGCAAATGCGCGCCAGCGTGCTGGTGCTCGGACCGCTCGTCGCGCGCTTCGGACGCGCGAAGGTTTCGCTCCCGGGCGGCTGCGCGATCGGAGCGCGTCCGATCGACCAGCACCTCAAGGGTCTCGAGGCCATGGGCTGCAGCATCAAGCTCGAACGGGGCTACGTCATCGCCGAGGGGCCGGCCGGCGGAGGGCGCCTGCGCGCGGCCGAAATTTGCTTCGATTTGCCGACGGTGACCGGCACCGAGAACCTCATGATGGCCGCAGCGCTCGCCAAAGGCCGCTCGACGCTCGTGAATTGTGCGCGCGAACCCGAGGTCGAGGAGCTCGGGCGCGTCCTCAACAAGATGGGCGCCACGGTGGATGGCGCCGGAACCGACGTGATTCATATTTTGGGTCGCGATCCGGGTGATCTCGAGCCCTTCGACCACGCGATTATCCCCGATCGCATCGAGGCCGGAACCTACATGTGCGCCGCCGCGATGATGCCCGGCGGCGATGTGCTCGTCGAGGGCGCCGAGGTGCAGGATCTCGAGGCGCTCGTCATGAAGATGCGCGCAGCCGGGGTCGAGATCACGACGGAGGGCCAGTCGATTCGCGTTCGACGCAGCGGTCCCATCCGCGCGGTCAACATCACCACGGCGCCGCATCCGGGCTTCCCGACCGACATGCAGGCGCAATTTCTTGTGCTGATGTCGATGGCGCAAGGGGAGAGCGTCATCACCGAGACCATTTTCGAAAACCGCTTCATGCACGTGCCGGAGCTGCTGCGCATGGGGGCGAACGTCGCGCTGCGCGGCAACACGGCGGTCGTCGAAGGCGTCGATCGGCTTTACGGGGCGAGCGTCATGGCCACCGACTTGCGCGCGAGCGCGTCGCTCATCATCGCGGGCCTCGCCTCCGACGAAGAGACTGAAGTGAGGCGCGTCTATCACCTCGACCGCGGCTACGAGCGCATCGAGGAAAAGCTCGGCGGCCTGGGTGCGACGATCGCACGCGTGGTTGGCGCCGAGGCCTGAGGGGCCGGGCGTATTGCTTCCGATGAGTGACAAACCACTCGTAGTCGCGGTGCCCAAGGGCCGCATCTTGAAGCCGCTGAGCAAGCTGCTGGGAGCGCTCGGCATCGAGGCGAGCGCGTTGCTCGCCGACGACAGGACGCTCGTTCGTCGCGCGGGCGGGCTCGAGTTCCTGCTGCTCAAGCCGGACGACGTGCCGACCTATGTCGAGTACGGAGCCGCGGACCTCGGCATATGCGGGCGCGATGTGCTGCGGGAGCGCGAGTGTGACGTGCTCGTGCCGCTCGACCTCCGCATCGGTCGCTGCCGCACGGTGGTGGCGGCGCCCGTCGCGCGGACGGCGCGGAGCGGGGTTCCTCGCGTCGCGACGAAGTACCCCCGCACCGCGGCCGCGCACTTTGCTGCAAAGGGCGTTCAGGCCGAGATCATCTACGTGCAGGGCTCGGTTGAACTCGCCCCGCTCGTAGGGTTGGCTGAAATGATCGTCGACCTTGTGGAGACAGGCGAAACGCTTGTTCAGAACGGCCTCGAGATCATCGAGGTCGTGGCCGAGGTGTCGACGGTGCTGGTCGCGAACCGTGCATCCTACAAGCTTTTAGCCGCGGACGTGGCTCCCCTGATCGAGCGTCTGCGCGCAGCGATCGGTCCCTGAGGGCGGTTACGCACGCGGTCCTGCGTCGAGCGAATCGAGGCGGACGATCGGTCTCAGCTTTCTTAGCGACGCGCGTCCGATTCCCTTCACGCGCAGCAAGTCTTCGACCTGCCTAAAACGCCCAAGTTTGCCGCGCAGCTCGACGATGGCGAGCGCCCGCTTTTCGCCGATTCCGGGGAGTCGGCGCAGCTCGTCGATGGATGCTTCGTTCAGGTAAACCGGATCGGCCGCGCTGGCGCGAGCCGCGTGCGTCTGCGCGGACTGCGCAGCGGGCGCGGAGGCATCGCTTGGCGGCGGCGGCGATGGAGCGCGAAGCGCGGCGGAGGCGCCGGCGTCGGCGTCGGCCGGTGCCTGGAGGGCCGCAGGATCGGGGGACGGCGCAGCCGCCGCGGGGGGAACAACTCCCCCCACGGCGACAGACCGGCCGATCCACGCGAGCACGAGCGCTCCCAGCAGTCCCAGCGCGATGCGCCCCGCGGGCCTGGCCCACGCGGACGCGTTGATTCGCACCACGAGAGCGCTGAGAAACTGCCTCATGCTCTGCTTCACGCGAACGCGCCCGACGCACCATCGGCGCGCCTGTTGCCCCCTCGCGCCTCGCCAGGCGGCTCGTAATCGCGCATCTGCATCGACCCGTTGATGGGGATCGCGTCGAGCTTGAGGGATACCGAGCCGTCGCTGTTTACGAAGCCGACGCCAATGCGCTGCCAGTATGACTTTCCGCTGCGCTCTACGATCGTAAACACGGTCTTCATCTTGCTGTTTTCGGTCTTGTTCGCTTCCATGACTTCCTTCTTTCAACCGCGGTCATGCGGTGTGGAGTCCCTAAGAGCGAGCCGCGTGCCAAGTCGAAAATGCCTCTATTTCGTGAGTTGTCGGCGCTGCGGCCTGGCCGGGCCACATTTGGGCCGGCCCCAGGCCAGGTGGCACATATGACGGCGATTCGCGCCTGAACCGGGATGGCCCCGGGCCGTCCCTGATCTGGCCCGGCCACCCTCCCAGTTCCTGAAATGCCGATAAAATGGGTGTGCCGGCGTTGGCATGATGCTCGCTCCATGGTCGGTCATGCTCGCAACTGCACACAGCGCTGCGCTCCTTGGGCTCGACGGCGCGCTCATTCGTGTCGAGGTCAGAGCCGCTCGCGGCGTTCCCTCTTTCGAACTGGTCGGCCTGGCGGAGGTCGCGGTGCGCGAGAGCCGCGTGCGCGTCAAGAGTGCCCTGGCGCAGATTGCTATCGATCTCTCCGAGTATTGCATCGTCGTCAATCTCGCGCCCGCCGACGTCCGCAAGGCCGGGGCCAGCTTCGACCTGGCGATCGCCGCGGCGACGATGGCCGCGCTGGGACGTGTGCCTCCCGAATCGCTCGATGGCGTATTATTTCTGGGAGAGCTGTCGCTCGCGGGTGCAGTGCAGCCCGTGAGGGGGGTGCTGCCGCAGTTGCTTGGGGCGCGAAGCAAGGGCATCGCGCGAGCCCTCGTTCCGACAGGCAACGCGGCCGAGGCGGCGCTCGTGCCCGGTCTCGATACGCGGACGGTGGCTACGATCGACGATCTCCTTCAGGCGCTCACGGGCAGGCTCGTTTTGCCTGTTGCACGCGCAGACGCGAGCGCGCCTGAGCCTGCGCTGGTCGATGACCTCGCAGAAGTTCGCGGGCAGGCGAGCGCACGTCGTGCCCTCGAGATTTGCGCGGCTGGCGGCCACAACCTCGTGCTGATCGGTCCGCCCGGCGGGGGCAAGACGATGCTGGCGCGCCGCCTTCCCGGGCTCATGCCTCGGTTGACGCCTGAGGAGGCCCTCGAGATCACCGCCGTTCGCAGCGTCGCGGGCCTCCTGACCCACACGAAGGCGCTTCCCGGCTCCCGTCCGTTTCGTGCCCCCCACCATACGGTAAGCGACGTAGGCCTGGTGGGAGGCGGCGACGTACCGCGCCCCGGCGAACTGAGCCTGTCGCACCACGGCGTGCTCTTCCTCGACGAGCTCCCCGAGTTCCGTCGCAGCGCTCTCGAAGCCCTTCGCCAGCCGCTCGAAGACGGCGTCGTCACTGTCTCGCGCGCTCAGGGGCGAGCGACGTTTCCAGCACGCCCGTTGTTGGTCTGTGCCATGAATCCCTGCCCGTGCGGCTACCACGGCGATCCATCGGGACGCTGCAGCTGCACGGCGGTGAGGGTGCGAGCCTACCGCGCGAGGGTAAGCGGCCCGCTCCTCGACCGCATCGACGTGCACGTCGCGCTGCCCCCGGTCGACGTCTCCGACTTGCGTCGAATCGCCCCCGGAGAGTCGTCGGCGGCGGTACAGCAGCGCGTCATCGCCGCGCGCGCCGTGCAGGAGGCGCGATTGCGCGCGGGCGAAGTTGCAGCAGGATGCAACGCGGCGCTCAGTCCCCGCGATCTCGAGCGCGTCGCGTGCCTCAGTGACGCGGGCGATCACATCCTCGCGCAGGCGGTATCGAGGCTCGGCCTGTCGGCGCGCGGATATACCAAGGTGCTCCGCGTCGCGCGCACGATCGCCGACCTCGCAGGCTCGACGTCCATCGCTCCGGCCCACCTCGCCGAAGCCATCTCGCTTCGGGTGCTCGATCGCGCACCCACGCCGTCTTCCGCCCACGCCGCTGCGTGAGCGACAGGCCACGGCGTGGTTTCAGCCCGCGCGCCGCGGCGATTGTTCATGGGCCTTATGGAGATACACATGCTCGATCAAATCGCAGAGAAAATGAAGGTCCTCAAGTCGGTCATCCATGGCGTCGAACGTCAGTTCGGCAAGGGCGCCATCATGGCGCTCGGCGACGAGGCCGACCACGAGCCCATCGCTACGTTTAGCACCGGCTCCCTCGCGCTCGACCTCGCGACGGGCGTCGGTGGGTACCCTCGCGGCCGCGTCGTCGAGGTGTACGGCCCGGAATCGAGCGGCAAGACCACCCTGGCGCTGCACGCCATCGCAGAGGCCCAGAGGCAGGGTGGGGTGTGCGCGTTCATCGACGCCGAACACGCCCTCGACGTGAACTACGCACGCGGGATCGGCGTCGAAACCGACAAGCTGCTCGTCTCCCAGCCCGACACGGGCGAGCAGGCGCTCGACATCGCCGAGGCGCTGGTGCGCTCCGGTGCAATCGATCTCCTGGTCGTCGATTCAGTCGCAGCCCTCGTTCCCAAGGCTGAAATTGACGGTGATATGGGAGATCAACATATGGGGCTTCAGGCTCGGCTGATGAGTCAGGCGCTCCGCAAGCTCACGGCGGTTTCGCACCGCACGGGCACCACGCTGCTCTTCATCAACCAGCTCCGGCAGAAAATCGGCGTCACCTTTGGCAGCCCGGAGACGACTACGGGCGGCAACGCCCTGAAGTTCTACGCGTCGATGCGCCTCGATGTGCGGCGCATCGGACAGGTGAAGATCGGCGACGAGATCGTCGGCGGCCGCACGCGCGTGAAAATCGCGAAGAACAAGCTCGCGCCGCCGTTCACGGAGGCCGAGTTCGAGATTCGTTACGGCTCCGGCGTCGACCCACTTTCCGAGTTGGTCGATCTTGGGCTCTCCCGCGGTCTGCTCGACAAGAGCGGCAACCACATCAGCTTTGCCGGGGCGACGCTCGGCAATGGGCGAGAGCGCTCGCGCGATGCGCTTTCGAACAATCTCGAACTCCAGGCGTCGCTGCGTCAGGCGATTTTCGCCGCGGGCCCCGTCAAGCCCGGCCGGCGCACCGAAGCGGAAGCCTAGCAGGCTGCTCGAAGAACACCCTGCCAGGAATTGGCGAAGCCAATTGGGTGGGGTGGGGACCGGCGAAAAACCGCGTTTTTCGGGGCGGGGAGGTGCATACCTCCCCGAGATGAAAGGCTAGCAGGCCGCTGCTTCAACGGCCTGCTGGTCGCGCGGAGCGTGCTGGCGTCGCCGCGAGCCGGTCTCGCGGTGGCGCCGGGCGCTATTGGTGCTGCAGCAACTTCGGCAGACCTCGGACGCGAAGGCCCTTGAATGACGCCTTCACTTCCGCGCTGCCGACGCCGCCTACCTTCGTGACGGTCGCGTCGAGGTTGGCGTCGCAAACGAATTGCCCGTCCACCCTGTCGAGCCGGGTAATCGAGGCCCGCGCTGCGCCTCCGCTCGCGACATACATGCCGCGCCTCAGCGCGAATGAGACCTTCGCATCGGGGCGATCGCCGAGCTCCGCTTCTTTCCAGGGAATGTCGAACGTAAGGCTCTCGCGGGTCCTGTTCTCAAGGGTTACGAGCAGCGTCGGAGCTTTTTTTGGGTCTTTTTCGCCGAGTCGATTGGTCAGCACCGCTGTGACCGCGGCGGGATACAGCGGGCGACCATCGACAGTGACAGCGACCGCCGCGATGTCCGGATCGTCCCCCGCGATCGCATCCCAACCGGGCGCAGGCCCCGAGGCGTCCGCGCCTCCTGCCGAATTGCTTTTGGCGTGACAGGCGGTGAGCACGCACAAGGCAACGGCGAGGGCGGCGAAAGGGCGCATTGACTTCCAGATAGCAAACAACGTTGCGGCCCTCAGGCGCGCTTTGCGCGCCGCCGCAGCGCGCCGGCGATCGCCGCAAGGTCTTCGCGCCGGAGCTCACGGGTCGCCACGAGAACCGCGAAGTAGAGCGCGAACATGACCGCGCTCACGACAATCGACAGCATTCGGCCGCTTGCAGGCAGCTGACTTCCGGCGGCGACCGTGCACGCGAGCGCGACAGCGACCCGCGCGGCGGTCGTCCAGGGAACGAACGCGCCGGCCGCGCGCCTCACGAGCGCAGCCGCCACCAGCAACGCGAAGAGCAGCGCGCCGCCGACCGCCGTCGCCGCTGCGAGCAGCTGGGGTTGCCCAAACGCGGCGTGCGGTACGACGAGCGTACAAGCGCCCGCTGAGACCGCGAGCGCGAGAAAGGTGACCGCGGCGGCTTTTCGCTCCTGCCCGAGGCTCGCCAAAATCGTCGAGGCGATGGCCAACAAGCCGAAGATTCCCTGCGCGATCGCCAGCAGCCGAAGCACCGGCGCCCCCTCGCTCGCGATATCTGCAGAATACAAGAAATGCAGGGTCGACTCAGGTGTGGCCGCGACGAGCGCCACGAGCGCGCCGGTCGCGATCGCTCCGAGCCGCGCGCCTCGCGCGACATATCGCCGCACGCTGGCGGAGTCGCCTTCCGCCCTGGCGGCCGCGAGCGTGGGGAAGAGCACGAGCGTGAGGCTCAGGAGCAGTTGGTAGGGCAGGAACGCAAACAGCTGGCAGCAGCGGTAGACGCCAACCCATGCGTCCGCCGCATCGCTCGCGGCCCTGTCGCGCAGTCCGGTTGCCTGCGCCGCTTCGACCAGGAACCTGCCGACCAGCACAATGTCGGCCTGCATCACCAGATTCACGAAGAGTTGCGCGAGGACGAGCGGGCCGAGCGCGCGGAGATAGGCCCTGCCGTCGAGTTTCGCGCCGAGCGGCTCGCGACCTGTCCCCGTCACGCGCGTGGCCACCGCGAGCACCACGAGCGCCGCCGCAAGAAAGCCGAGCGCCGTTCCGAGTACGCCGGCGCCCGAAACGCGCTGAAACACGAGCGCGCAGGTCACCATGCCCACCGTGCGCAACGTCATCGTGAGCACGTCGAGCGCAGCTTGCTTGCCGAACAGGCCGCGACCGTTGAGCGACCCCACGAGCGGCGCGTAGAGGCCGTAAATGAGCACAACGCCGCTGAGGACGAGCATGGGGCCCACGATGTCCGGGCGCTTTTCGAAGCGGGCGTACAAGGGCGCGACGAGCGCAAACAGCGCAGCTGCGATCGCGGCGATCGGCGCGTGAATCTTCAGCGCTGAACGAAGCGCACCGGGGCCGTCGTCGCGCGAGGAGGCGACCGCGCGGCTCACTCCGAGCGTCGATCCCGAGACGAGCACGTTGTTGACGATGTTCGCCGCGGCGAACACGAGACCGAGCTTGCCGTAGTCGCGCTTGCCGAGCGCGTATTGCAGGCCCGCCTGCTGCCCGAGCCCCGACACGATGAAAAACACCTTCGCCGCGAGCACGGCGACGCCGCCGCGCCCGGCCCGGCCCGCCACGTCGCTTGCGGTCTGGCGGCTCTCCGGCGACGGATCGCGCGGCTCAGCTTCTGGGCTCGTTGGTAGGGGCGCGCTCACGGCGTCGCACGACTACTCCGGTCTCCGCGCAGGTGCCAATGATCCCTGCGGTCGCGGCTCGCAGGCGCGCCCTCGCTGGCAGGGCGGTCGAAAGACACCCTGCCAGGAATTGGCGAAGCCAATTGCGTGGGGTGGGGACCGGCGAAAAACCGGGTTTTTCCGGGCGGAAAGGTGCATACCTCCCCGAGATGAAAGGCTGGCAGGCCGCTGCTTCAACGGCGTGCTAGGGACGAAACGCGATCGCGGGCAGCGGCAGGTACACGTCGCGAAGGGGCCGCAGCGTACAGTCGCCGGACCGCGATAGCAGGTGCACGGGATATCCCTGGCCCGCCGCGAAGGTTCGGTCGCCCACGAGCAGCGTGCCCGCGTCGTGCGCCCACGCGAGGCCCCGCAGATCGTAGCCCGCCGTTGGCCCGCTCGCGACCGCGCCGACCTCGCCGGTCACGGTGTTGAACGTCACCACCCAGGTGCGGTTCTGCGCGCTCGCATCGGCCACGATCGCGGCGCCGCATCGGGTGCCATCGGCGACGGCGACTTCGGTCACGCTCCCGCCGAGCTTCGTCTCGGGCACCACGAGGTCGGCTGTCCGCCCTGCAGCGTCGAAGCGCACGATCCCCGCGTCGGGCTCGCTCGATGCCGCGAAGTCGCCTGCGGCTGCCAGCCAGAACTCTGCGTCGCCGTGCTTGTCCATGCGCCCGAAGGGGTTGCGCACTTTCAAGTCGATGACGGACTCTACGGCGAGCGTCTCAGCGTCGATCAGCGCAATCGACGCTGGCTGCAACGCGAGTTTGTAGAGCGTCGTGTCGTCGAGGCGCTCGAGTACGACAACTGCTTTTGCCGCCCCGCCGACGCGGGCAACGTCGGCCGCGCTCATGTTGGGATTGCCGTCGCCGTCGAGCGAAGAGAGGTCGATCGTCGCGCGGGGGACGCCACTGGGCGAGAGCACGATCGCGGTCGGGACCAAAAAGCGCGTGACGAGCAGCGAACCGTCCGGCAACGCCGCCACCGCTTGCGGGTCGACTGTCGCCGGGTCCCCCGTCGCGCGGGGGCTGAAACTGCCGATGCCTTGTCCGCACGCGCCCAGCTCGAAGATCGCGCCGGCGCCTTCCCGCGCCAGAAAAAACGCGCGACCACCCGAAATCGAAAGGGCGGGATCGCCGCCCAGCTCGCTGCCGAACAGCAGCTGCGGAGGGGCGCCGCTCAGGGAGATCGTCCCTACGCCGCTCGACTGGTAGTCGGTCGCGACCACGGTGACGGCATCGGCCGCGCACGCCGACGGCGCCCTCGGCGGGTCCGCCGCGCTGCACGCGCAGGCGAGCACCACTGCCAGGCGCGCGATCGTATGCAATCTACACGTAATCATCGGCGCCCGAGCCGCAGCAAGTCGCGGATGGCGCGCCACACTACTGCATCACTGCAAGTTCTTCGGATCGAGGAGCTCGCCCGAAGGCGTTAGACCGGCCGCGCGCCAGCGACTCGCTTCATCCGGCAGGTTTACCGCGGGTCCCGGCGTTACGTCGGTCACGATCAGCGAGCCGTCGAGGCTGGTGTCGCTCCGCGATACGCGAATGTTCAGCACCTTGTCGGGCGCAGCGGCCACGCGTACGCCCTCGAACATCGTCGCGCTCGCCCCGGAGGTCACGGTGCCCTCGCGCACGCGTGAGCGCACGAAGTTGGCGAGGTCTTCCGGCGACACCGGGCCGCTCAGATACACCGCCTCGCGAAACGCGTGATCGACGTGCATTCCGCGAGGAACCGGGAGCGTCAGGGCCTTTTCGCCGCTCTCGAGCAGCTCGCCTTTGGCCAGATGATCGACCGGTGCGGCCGACGCACTCGGGACTGCGATCGGCTTGGCATCGCCACGAACCTTCTCACGGCAGCCCAACGCTACCGTGAGGGCCGCGACGACGCCTATTCGACGATACTTGCCCACGAATCGACGATCGTAGAGGTTTTGGGCTTGGGCAGGCTGACTCCGCCGTTGCCGCCGACGACCTTGGTGCCTCCCTGGCTGTTCTTTGAGCCCACCGACGCCACGAGCGAGTAACTGCCGCTCGTCACGTTGTCGGCGGTCGTGTGAGTGCCGCCCGAGTAGGGATCGGGGACCACGCTCGTCGAGGCGCACGCAGGCGTGAAGTTCACGCTCACTCCCGGGATGACCTTGCCCGCGATGCTGGTGTCGCCGTACGAAACCGGATCGATGAACGAGACGGGGAGCTTGGTGTTCGGGTCGAGCATCTTGTAGGCGCCGCCAAGGGCGATGTTGTTCGGATCGAAGGGAGCCGTGTAATCGCGGCCCCACATCTTCGCCAAACCATTTTGGCACACGTACTGGCTCGAGGCCGCCGCAAACGAAGCGAAGTAGAGGGCGCCGTCGAACACCGCCATCGGTCCCGAAACGCGCTCACCGCCGGTGAACGGAAGGTACCAGTTGACCGACGAGCGCAGCTTGGTCCCGTCGCTCTTTTCGGTTGTAGAGTACACGTAGTTGAGCATGTTCACGTTCGCCGTGTAGAGCTCGGTGTCGCCGGTGGCGATGGAGACTACCAGCTGGCCGAGGCGATCGAGCGCGACGACGGGCGATGTCTGGATGGGCTGCCCATCGCTCCAGGCGGTCGCGTTTTTGTCGACCGTGGTGTTGTACGTGTCGAGGTAGAGCTCGCCAGTCCAGTTGTTGGGGTTCGGATCGGTCAGGTTGAAGCGCCAAACCGTGCCGTCCATGTCTCCGATGAACACCTTCTGCGCGATCGCGCCGGCGCCGGACGGGTAGACGATGGGCGTGCCGGACATCGGCGAGTCGAGCGGCGTGTTGAGCACGCGGCCCTTGCTGCCGAGAGGAGGGCTGCCGCCAAGCAGCGCCGTCGCCGCCTGAAGGCTGTTGGGGGCGTCGGCGGTGCGAGCGAAGGTCGCGAGCACTTCACCGGTGTCGACGCGCACGATCGTGACCGAGCGTCCGACCACCGGAGCGTTGTTGTTGCTCCAGCAGCGCACGGCCGCTCGCGAAGGGAAAGCGGAAGGAGACGCGTCGTTCGTGACGGTCTTCACTGCGCGCGCGCACTGGGCGTTGGGGGCGAACGCGGGGTCGTAGCCGCCCGGCAAGATGGCGACCGCAATTTCATGCGTCGTGCTGCCACCGTCGAGCGTCGCATAGACCGTCGTGAGCGCGGGCGTCGCCGAGTGCGTCGCGAACAGCTCCACGTCGGCGGCGTTGTTGAACTTCGGCATGTGCGTCAGCTGCCACAAGAACTTGGGGCCCCCGTTGAGGGCCTTCGGGTCCGGGTTGGTGACGTCGAGCGCGTAATAGCCACCGCTCGCGGCCGGGTTCGACTGCGATCCCGCCACGCCTTCTGCGCCGAAGCTCGCAACGAGCGCCGAGTGCCAGACGCTCGAATTGGTGACCGTTGAGAGCGTGCGATCGAACACCACGTCTTTGACGACCGGAGCGCCGTCGAGCAGCAGCTGGTGACTGCCCGGGTAAGTCGCGAACACGCGCGGCAGCACCGCGGGCGGAATGAACGACCACAGCTCACTCGTCGACTTCGTGAGACTGGTCGTGTTCGCGTCGAACGCGTGAAGCAGACCGTCGTTGGTGGGAGCGTAAATGATCGTCGGACGCGCCGCGTAGGTCGTCGCGAACCCCTGATACGATTCGTCACGCAGCAGGGCGCTGGGCGGCGCCACGACCAGCGGAGTCGCGTGGAAGATGTCGGCGAGAGGCGCCAGGTTGCGCGCAGCGAACGGAGTATACGTGTTGTTCAGCGGAACGGCGGTGCTCGACTGCGCCGTCAGGAAGTCGACCATGAGGTCTTTGCACTGAACGTCCGAGAGAAACTGCGTGTTGTTCGAGTTTCCGCACTGGTTCGGCTTGATGTTCATGTGGGCCGGCGCGATCAGCGTATGCATCGCCGACACTGACGGGCTGACGACGGTCGAGCTGATGCCGTAGGTGCCGATGCCGTCGTTGGTCACGCTCGTTTTGCGGATCGTCGCGGCCGAGTCCATGATGCCGTCGGCTGCGACCGTGTAGAAATTGCGCGACGACGGCGTCTGCTGCGCGAGGTTGGTCGCGTAGTCGTCGCCCTGCAGCGGGTCGATCGTTGGCGGTGGCACCGTGTAGGTGCCGTTGGCCAGCGTGCAATTGAAGCGCTCGCGCTGAACGTCACCCGTCCACGGCTTGCCCGCGACGGGCGAAAATGACGCGAGGAACATGGTCGCGTTGGCGATCGCGTTGCTGCCCGGATTCGACACCACCGGCGAGTACGCGGGAATCGTGCGGGTCGTGGTGTTCTGCGCGATCGCCGCGGTGATGGCGCCGAGCGCGCTCTGCAGGTCGCCTGGCGTATCGGCGAAGTAGGCTTTGCCGGTGCCGCCGTTGAGGGCGATGCGCTGCAGCTGGCAGCACGCGCCGTAGGTCGCGATGTCGGCCGGCAAAACGCTCGTGCACTGGGGGCTGTTGGTGCTGAGGCTCGAGCACACCAGGTTGTTCGGAAGCGCGTTGACCGCGAGGCCGATGACGAACGTCTTGACCGAGTGTGCGGTCTGCGTGCTCGCGCCGTTGGCGTAGAGCGACTGCGCGATGGTCTCGGGCAAATCGTAGGGGCAAGTGCCCTTGAGATTGGGGTTGTTCGGAGCGTTCGAGCACGAGGGCCGAAGGTCGAGGTTGGGCGCTCCATCGGTCAGCAGAATGATGTACTCGTCACGGCAGCCGTAACCGCCTGAACCGTTTGCGCTGTTAATGTACGGATCGCTCTTCTGCGGGCCGATCGGGTCGTTCCAAAAGTAGTTTTTCGCGTCGGCGAACAGGCCGGCGGTAGGCGTCGCGCCGTAGGGTCGCAGGCTCAAAATCGCGTTCTGAACGCTGGCGTTCTGGCTGCCGATCTCGAGCAGCGAAGCGTTCGAGTTGCTGAACGGAATGAGACGACCTTCCCAGGGCGGCGCCGCGGGGTTGCGGGCGCCGACTTCGAAGTCGCGCATCACGGTGCAGTCGGCAGGCTCGCCTTGAACTGAGCCGCCAGCCCACATGTTGAGGTTGTTGAAGGGCGTGCCCCACCCCGGGTAGTAGCTCCACGATCCAGTAAACGGCGCGCTGCTGTTGACCAAAATGTTGGCGCCAAGAGTCACACCGGTGATGGGCGACGGATCCTGATCGTAGGTCATCAGGCCGAAGCGAATGATCGCGATGTTCGAGTCGAGCACGCCGTCGGGGTTCGAGCCAAAAAGACCCGGCGAAACGGGGTTCGTCCAGCCAGCGCCGGTCGGCTGCTGATCGCCGGAGCGCCCCACGATCGCGTCGGGCGGCGAGTCGAACGCGCAGCCGCCGTTGTTGCTGCCGGGCGTACACGCGCCCGTATAATAGCCACCCCATTGACCCACACCCATGGCCTGACTCGCCGCGCCGGGCAGCTTGTTCGGAGACAGGACCGTGAGGTTCTGGGGCGCGCCGTTCGCGTTCGTGCCGCCGGACGCAGGGCGCCTGTAGGGCAGGAAATAGTCGGTGTCGTAGGGCGCCTTGCCCGCGATTTTGAACTCTTTGAGAAACGCGCTGTCAGCGTTGGTATAATACGACGTCTGCCGCGGCACCTCGATGCAGTTGTACGGCGCGATGGTGCCGGTCAGCGCCATCACGGCCTGACCCCAGCGATTGGCCTTGGTACCGGTCGACGGCAGCTTCGCCTGCGCCGGGTTCGCGATGATCGCGCCCGTCGGCGAAACTTTGAACGCGCACGCCTCGCCTGACGTGTCCGGCGAGGTGCCGTCGAACATGTTCTCCATCGAGCCCGAGTTGTCGAGCAGGATGAGCGCGTTGGGCAGCGGAGGGTTTACGTCGATTTGCTGGGCGCGCGCGCCCTGTGAGACGACGAGCCCCGCGCCCATGATGAGCGACGCGAGGATGCTCGGACGAAGTCTGCGAAGGGTGACTTGAGTCATGCGATCCTCATCTGCGAAAACAGCGTAAACGAAACGAAATTCATTGGGCGCACCGCACCGGGCCGGCGGTCAGACGACCGCGTGACTGCTCGAGGCCCCATGCGCCGAAGCGTCCCGTCGCCGGCAGCGGAGCGTCGAGCAGCGTGTCTTCAACCGGCTGCGTAATGCCGTACGACGAGACCGTGAACTGGGCGAAACACAGGCCGAGCTTCACGTCGTAGCCGGGCGGCGCCGACGCCTGAGCGGGGTCGGTCAGCTCGATGTAGAAGTCGCCCGACTGGGGGTAGGGGCCGAAGCTGCCCGCCGTAGTGACGCCGCTCGGCCATTTGCCGACGTTTGCAGTCACCGCGCTCGTTCCGCCCCACACTGCGGCGAGCTCTTTCGAGCCCATGCGCCGGCACGCCTTCGTGAGGTTCGTGTTCGAGACGCCCGCGCCGACGAGCGAAGTGCAGCTCAGGTCGTTCGTGGAGGCCGTGGTCATCAGCCCGAGATACAGCTGCGCGTTGGTGCCGTTGAGATCCTGGGCCGCGGCGAGCATGCCGTACTCGGCAAGGTAGTGCGTCTGCGCCGCCTGCTTGCCGTAGCCGCTCGTCTTGATTTCGACCGACGACGCCACGAGCGCATACATGCCGACCGACGCAAGCACCGCGAGGGTCATCGCGACGATAAACATCACCGCGCCGCGCCCGCGGCGTCGAAGGGTGGCGCGTCGTTTGGCCAGCGATAGACGATGCGTCATCATCAGTAAAATGCCTTCGCTGAGTTGGGGAGCGCCACTTCCGTTGTCTGCGTGCGTACGCGTGACCACCCGCTGGTCACGCAGCCGGCACTGAGCGTGCAATACCGGAGCGGATACTGCCCCTGCTGCGCGTTTGCGCTGGGCGCGGTGAGGGCCGCGGAACGATCGGCGATGGCCGAACGCGTCGACAGTCGCAGGCGAACCGAGCGGATTCGCTGCGGTCTCGCTGCCGGGTTCAAGGTGCTGTCCGACACGTCGCCCGCCACGTTTTGAAGGCTGTTGTTGGCGTCGCTCAGACCGAACACCGTCAGCGGGCGCGGGCCGGTCGTCGCTACGGTGAGATCCGCGCTGAGTCCGATTTTGAAGTCGACGGCGTATTCGGCCACGAGCTCGCTCGACGCCAGAAGCAGGTTGCCGCTGGCGTCGACGAACGAGCGGAACAGGTGGAGCGCGTTGCCCGGGTTGCCTGCACCGAGCGCGTTGAACTGGGTGCTGTATACCGTGTCGGCCGCGACGAGGGGGCGAAGCTGCCAGCGCACAGTCTGCACCGGATTGACGAGCAGGCGGCCCACGCCAAGCCCCGTGGCGCCGCCGTTCATCGAAGTGTCTTTGGCCGACAACAACTTGAACGCTCCGTTCGTCACGACGTTGACCACGACCGTGGCTGCGATGCCTGCACCGGTCACGGTCGCCACTCCGCCGCCGCTCGAGCACGTCGGCAGGTACTGAAAGCGGCCTGAGTCGTCTTCGATGCGCACTGCGAACGTGGCGCCCGGAACAGGCTGGAAGAGCGCGTTGATCGTCGCCGCAGGACTCGCCGTTGCGAGCACGCGCAACACTGCGGGCGAGTCGGTCTCGAGCGTGAGCACCGTTCCGCATCCACCAGCGACTGCCGAACGAACTACGAACGCCTCGGCCGACGTAAAATTGCCCGAGAGGTCGAGTGAATCGGGAGCGAGGCCGTTCGCGGTCGAGATGGTCTTGACCAGCGCGTCGCTCATGCTGCCCTGATAGCCGAGCCGCACGCTCTGCAGCTTCGCGAGGCCGGGGTAGGTCGTTTTGTCAGGCAGGTTCGGCTGGCTCGGCGCGTGCGCGATGAGCGGGTCGGCCCAGATGTTGGCCGTGCTCATGAACCCTGAGCGAATGAGGTCGTTGCGTACGCGGTCGATCGCGGTCCGCAAGCCCATTTCCGCGGCCGCTGTGCGTCCCTCTTCGTGAAACGTGTTCGTCGCCTCGTTCGAAAGCGACACCACCGCGAGCGCGACGATGAGGCCGGCGACCATCGCGATCATCAGCTCGGAGAGGGTGAACCCACGTTCGGCGGCGCGCCGCACAGGCAAAGGTCTGCGAATCATGGCTGCACGTTCATGCGCACTGCGCTCACGAGGTTGATGAAGTGAAACGTCGTGGTGTCGGTGTCGACCGGCAAGGTGCTGCAGAAGTCTGCGACGGAGGTCGCCGAAAGCAGCATTTGCGGCCAAAATACGCGAACTTCGACGCGCGCCATCGATCCGTCGCCCGCGAGCTGCGTGACCCGAATGTTGGTGCAGTAGCGAACCCCGGGCGTGGCGGCATAGTCGGTCGCGCCGAGCGCGCCCTGATTGGCCTTCCAGTTGGCGGGGGGCACGTCGCGCCCGAGCATGTCGAACCCGGCGGTTTCGAAGTCGTTCTGGGAGTTCGCCGCGATGGCTCGCGCTGCCGGAATGTACCAGGCGCCCGCGTGACTGGTGAGCGCGTCGTCGAGGAGCGTGGCCTGCCCGCGGTTGGTGAGCGGCCCGTTGTCCGAGGGCGTCCACAGGGTGGCGTCGCGCTTGATGCGGTCCATCCATTCGCGGGCGATCGCAGTGCCCTGATCGACGTCGCGGGCGTCCTGGTTGCCCTGCACGGAGGCCTTCTGCATCGCCATCACGCCCGACGCGCCGATGGTGAGCATGGTGATGGCCATCATCACCTCGATGAGGGTGTATCCGCGGCGGAGTTGGAGGGTCTTCATCGTCGTGAATCTTCGCTCAGTGGGCCGGGGGCGCGGCCGAGATGAGGCGGGCGTTGCCGGACGTCGGAATGACAACGGAGCGGGCAATGCCCTCAACGCCCGAGAAATCGAGCCCGTTGCGGGTGATGTCGACGCGCACTGTGCCGACCACCGCGCTCGCGGCGGTGAAGTTGAGCGTGTTGAACGCGCCCGCGAAGCCGAACATGCGTCCGCCGGGGGTGATGCACAGGGCGTACTGCTTGGGCGTGGTGGTCGACAGCGCGTTGTTCGCGTCCCAGTTCGTCACGGTGACCGCCGAGGTGATCGCGTACTGCGTCTCGAGCGCGCTGTTCATGTCGACGCCGTCGATGAAATTCCAGTACGTCGTGCCGGCGACCGGGTTCGCCCCCTGCAGGGTTATCGCGTCGGCTGCAGCATTGCTGCAGGTGGAGTGCGGCGTGCGTGCGTTGCCGACGTTGCCGGCGTTCGCGTCGACGGCCTCATACATCATGTATTTTCCGTTACCCGCGCTGACGTCGAACGTCACCAGCGTCGCCGCCCCGCGCCCGCGAGCGCGCGTCTTGGCGTTGCGAACGAGCTCGAGAATTTTCCCGGCGTCGTCGTAGGCGCGTCGGTCGCGCGTTTCGCGGAGGAACGACGGAATGGCCATCGCCGACAGGATGCCGATCATCGTGATGACGACGGCAAGCTCGATGAGCGTGAAACCGCTCGGGGAGCGTCGTCGTGGCTGAAGCGGGATCGAAGGCATCGGGTGAGACCGTAAAGCAAGCGGCATACCGCCCCAGCCGCGGCGGCCGACATCGATAATCGAGCAGGAAATCGGCTCCTCGCGTTCGCAACTGGGAAACGCTTGCGTGACTATGAAACGATTGCATAGCGCGGCTCACGTGGCTCCACCTGTGATAATCAGCACACATGCGCTCCGTTGCCCTCGCACTGCTCGTCGTCGCCCTCGCGTCCTGTAAGAGTGAAAGCAAGCATGAAGGGGCTCCTCCGCCGCCGGCTCCGTCGTCGCCCGCGTCGGGGCAACCGTCGATCGATCGCTGCGCGGCCGGCGGCGGCGTGCTCGTCGATGCCGCGCTCGCGCCGCTCTTTCCCCGGGCGCGCGGGGGCTACTGTCTTGGCGAAGCGTCGGACCTCAAGACCTACGGCAAGGAAGGCAAACTCGGCATCAAGCAACTGTGTGAGACCGCGCTCGACGGCGGCTGCGAGGAGTACATGCGTTTCGGCGTCACGCGCGCCGCCATCTTTCACTACGCGCAAGGCGTGGGCGGAGGCTCGGTCGAGGTGATCGCGTCGCAATTTCCCGGCGATGCAGCGCTTTCGCTGTTCACCACGCGCCTCGTGGGCGATCTCGACCCGGTCGATCCTGCGATGCCGCGGCCGATCGCGGGCGTCGCTTCCGGGTCTCTCGGCACGGGCAAGGCCTATGTGGTGCGCGGCTCGTATTTCGTCGAGTTGACCTACAGCAACGAGATCGAAACGCCCGAGCAGCTCGCGCAATCGAGCGCAGCGGCGCTCACCGCGCTCGCGCAGGACATCTGGGCGAAGCTGCCCGACAAGCCCGCGACGCCTGCGGCGGTGGCCGCGCTGCCCGAGGCGGACCGAATCCCCCTCGGATTGCTGTATGTTACCAATGATTTCCTGGCGGTGCCGGGGCTCGGCGCCGGCGCGGTCGGGTTCTACAAGAAGGGCGACGCTCGCTGGCGCACCGCCGTCGTGGCGAGCACCGATGCCGAGCAGGCAAAGCGCGCCATGCAGACGCTCGCGAAGCGGCCCGGAGCCCTGCCTGTGGCGGCAGTCGGCGACGAGGCCGTGCAGGTCGTGCTGGCTGCGAACGCAGAGCGCCCGAAGATCGAGTTCATCTTCGCGCGGAAAGGCGCGAGCGTGTTTGGCATTGGCGATGACGAGTTCGTTCCGGGCGTCAAAGCCGGAAAGGAAGAAAAACTCGCGCGCTTGCGTCCGCTGATCGCCGCCGCGACGAAGTAGGCTACTGCCCGCGCGGGCGGGCTTTTTCGCGCTCAAAGCACGTATCGGGCAGCCCTCGCGCGCGCCGGGCCAGGGCGCTCGCCGACACGAAGCGCGCCGTCACGGGATCGTGGTAGCCGCTCACGTTCGGCAGGGATGGATCGCGCGCCTGATGGTAGCGAACCACACGTGCCATGAGCAGATCACGCGCCCACTTTCCGATGAGCGACGCGAGCCCGACCAGCGCGCTCGACTCGTCGGCATCGCGAAGAAAGGCCACGTCGCCGACGCCGGCAATGCGGTACTCGCTGCGTGCGCGCTCCTCAGAAATTGTAGTATGCAAGTATTCCGAGAGCGGGCCGAAGTGGGGAGGGTAGCGCACAAGGCCTCCGACCTTGCCGCACAGCGCCGTGACGTCTTCGCCGGCGTGGGCGCGCGCAGCGAGCACGAGGCGCTCCATGCAGTGCAGGTCGACGTCGAATCGCGAGGTGCCCGCGGCCGCGGCGTCGTTGAGCGCGCGGGTGCACACGACTACGACTTCGGCACGCACCACGTGCAGTCCGCGGCGCGCGAGATCGCGGAGGTCGCTGGCGACCGCGTCCACCGCGTCGCCCGTCGCAGCGAATTCTTCCGGGGCGTGCCAGCACTGGTCGATGTGATCAGGCGGGCACGCGCGCGTCAGCGTTGCGTACGGGTCGAGGCTCATCGATCGGATGAGCGCGTCCGGCGACTGCGCGTCGGGAAGCAGCGCCCTCGCCCACGCCTCGCCCAGCGTTGAATTGGTGTAGGATACAAGTTTTTTGGAGTCACCGAGCCGCGCGGCACCCGCGCCGCTGGCCGGGCTCGACGCGACTCGCATCCCCCGCTCGTCGGCGCGCGCGCTCACCGCCGTCACGAGCAGTGGGCCGAGGCGCGGCCCGAGTCCGTTCTCGTCGACGCCGACGACGATCACGGCTTGCTCGCGACCTTCGCGCTGATCGCGGCGATCGCTGCAACGCGGGCTGCTGGCGCGAGCGCGCACGAAAACGGGGCGCCAACGCGTCGGCCGAGCGCCGATGCAGCCACTTCGGCCGGCGTGGGGTCGACGCAGGGCGCGCCGAACACGACCACCGTGGTTCCGGCCGCGGGCCGCGCGTCCTGGAGCGCGCGCAGAAGAATCGCGTCGCGGGCCCTCGCGTTCGCAGCGGTCTTCGCCACGAGCGCGCCAAGCTCGCTCGCCACGTGCACGCGCGCTCTCGGGCCAAGGCCTTCGAAGGCGCTGGCCGTCATGTCGAGCGCGGCGCCGGGCGCGAAACGGAGCAGCAGCGACAGCCCCTGACGCGAGAGTTCGCCGGCGCCGCAGCGCCCGGGTTCCGTCGCGTCATCCTGCGCGATCGCCGACGCCACGAAAGGCG
This sequence comes from Myxococcales bacterium, assembly GCA_947473045.1. GTDB lineage: Bacteria > Myxococcota_A > Polyangia > Polyangiales > Polyangiaceae > JANYHY01. The sequence goes on from CANJCO010000002.1 coordinate 53,263, forward strand.
CGAGACTCGCAGCCCACGTCACGTCGCCTCGCGCGCCTTGCACGCGCGCCGCCTCGACGCGCGCGAGCAGCACGGGCCCCGACTCTGCTTCTGCTTTCACGAACTCTTTCGCGGCCGCCCCTGCGGCGTTCGCGAGTCTTTCGACCATCGCCACGCGGAGCCGCCCCTGCGCGCCGCGCGTGATGGTGATGGCGCCCGGCACGTCGGCCCTCGCGATCGCCGCATCGACCAGCGCGACGGCCTGCGGGTCGGGGCCGTCGTTGCTGCACTCGACGTCGGACGCATCGTGCGCCCGGTTTCCGCTGATCGCGGCGCTCACGGCGCGCGCGATTGCGCCGATCGTCTCGAGGCGCGGAGTCGGCGCGTCGCGTGCTGCGCCCGCCGGATCGGCGGCGAGGCATCGCGATGGGCGGCCGTCGCGGAAGGTGCGCTCGAGCTCCGGGAGCGCGGTGAATCCGAGCGCACGCACGCGGCCCGCGGGATCGCTTCCAGGTCGCTGCGGGTCGCTGTGCGCCGGGCACGTCTGCTCGCCGAGCGCGCGCACGCGTGCGCGAATCAGCTCTCCGAGCACGTCGTCCGAAGCCGTAGCCGCGGGCTCGTCGAGCGCCATCAACGTCGGCAGCAGCGCCGTCGCGTAAGCGGCGCCAGGGCCCTGCATCGTCGCCGCCAGTTGCAGTCGCACGGCGACGTGCGCCCGCGCCTCGCCGTTCGCGTACGCGGTCACCGCGTCACTGGTGAGCCGCGCTCCCTTCGCGCGAGCGGCGGCGGCGCCGATCGACGCGGCATCGTCGTCGATGGTTCGCAGCAGCGCCTCGCACGCGCCGTCATCTCCGCGCTGCGCCATCACGCGACCAAAGTAAAGCGCGCGCAGCACGTCGTCGGTCTCGGTTGCGCGCGCCGCTGTCAGCAGCTTCGCGACTTGCGCCGCGCTCGCGGGTTCAACGCGGCGAGCGGCACCTGCGTCGCCGCCGATGCCGACCTTCGCGTGCTTCTCGCGCGAGGCGCCGTCGAAGATCGTGAACTCGGTCGCGCTCTCCTCGAGCAGCACCGCGGGCGTGCTGTCTTGCGGACCCTCGATGAGCATCACGAAAGGCTTCCCGCGCGCATCGGGAACGTCGAGCCCGGACAGCCACGCGCTATCGAGCGCGATCGGCGGCGCCGCCAGAGGCAGTCTCGATGCCCCCGTTGCGCACGAAGCGAGCAGCGCGGCGAACAGGGCTCGGGGCCAATACCGCATGGCCACCTGAGCTATCACGCGAGCCCGCCCGCCGTCGCACAAAGCACGAAGGCGGCGGAGCGCTTTCACGCCTCGCCGCCTCGTCAGGTCAGTCTTCTTCCCAGCCCGTCCGCCCGCGATCTTCTCGCTCCTGGCGACGGTTTTTCTTGGGTCCGCCGCCGTCGTCGGCAGGTGGTCCGCCTTTGCCTCGGCGCCGATCGTCGAAGGGCTTGCGGGCCTGAGCAGGAGGACCACTGAAGCCGCCTCCCGCGGGCGCGCCACCGGGTCCCGGGGCTCCGCCGCCGTAGCCGCCGCCTCCGCCGCCTCCGAACTCGCGCGGGGGCCTGTCGCCCTTGGGCTGCGCGAGGTTGACGACAAGGCGACGTCCGCGCAAGTCGCCTGTTTTCAAGGCCTCGAGGGCTGCCTTCGCGGTGTCGGCGCTCGACATGGTGACGAACCCGAAGCCGCGCTTGCGGCCGTCCGGATCCATTGGCAGGTGTACGCGAACGACCTGACCCTCGCCGCCTGTCGCGGTGTTGATCAGAGTCTCAACTTCCTGCTGGGAACAGTCGTAGGGCAGGTTTCCGACGTAGAGGGTACGGTCGGGAGCGGCTGGTCCGCCTCCGGGTCCGCCGGGACCCATCGGGCCTCCGGGACGCGGTCCGCGATCGGGACGCGGTCCACCCATGCCCATGCCCATTCCCATGCCAGTCGGCGCAACGCCGTCACGACGCGGTGGCTCGGCCGAGAACGGCCTCACCGAAATGGAGCGTCCGCCCTGCATTGAACCGTCAAGCGCGTCTCGCGCTGTCTGGGCCTCTGCCGGGGTGGCCATCGTCACGAAGCCAAAGCCTCGCGGTCGGCCGGTGGTGCGATCTTTGGGCAGGCTGACTTGCGCCACCTGACCGCCGGTCGCCTCGAACAACTGCTTCAGAACGTCTTCTGAGATGCTGTCGGGCAGCCCAGCCACAAACAGCTTCGCTTCCTCATTAGCCATGACGAAACCCTGATACTTGCCTTCCCAATTGGTCGATCATGCGTGGGGCGCGTCGCTTCCGCCAGTAGGCACCGAAACTCCCTCGCTTACCTTCACACTATCGCGCCCAGACGTCTCGTCAATGGCAGCGTGCGAATTGGCGATCGGAATCGTCACGACGAAGGCGCTGCCGCGCTCGGCGCCGGGCTCGACCCACGCCCGTCCGCCGTGGCTGTCCGCGATGTGTTTCACCAGCGCGAGGCCGATGCCGCTGCCCCGCGCGCCGGGCGTCGAGCCGTCTGACGCCGACGACTTGCCGCGCACGAAGCGCTCGAAGATTCGCTCGCGATCTTCGGCCGCAACGCCTGGGCCGCGGTCGATGACGCGCACCGCGATCGCGCCCGCTTCGCGCTTCACGGAGATGGTCACGACGTTGCTGTCAGTCGACGTTTTTGCGGCATATTTTAGCGCATTGTCGATGAGGTTGATCACCGCGAGCTGAATGGCGCGCTCGTCGATCCGCACCGGCGGCAGCGCGTCGTCGATGTCGAGCTCGAGCCTCACTTCGTCGCGCTCTGCGCGGTAGCGGAGCACCTGAACCGCGCGTGCCACCACGTCGCCGACGTGCCCCTCGAGCAGCTCGTATGCGCCCTTGCCGCGCTCGACTTTCGCGAAGTCGAGCACGTTCTCGATCAGTCCGCTGAGTCGCTCGCTCTCGCCGACGATGATCTCAAGGTACTCCTGTCGCTTCGCCTCGCTCGCGACGCGACCGGTCTGCAGCATTTCGGCGAACATGCGCACCAGCGCCAGCGGCGTCTTGAGCTCGTGGCTCACGTTTGCGATGAACTCGCTCTTGAGCGCGTTGAGTCGCCGCTCCTTTTGCACCGCGAACAGAATCGTCGCCACGCCGGCCACGATGACGACGCAGGAGAGCGTGACGAACAGCAGCTCGAGCGTCTTGCGGCTCTGTACGCGCGCAGCGAGCTCTTCGCTCGCGCTCGGTGAGACCTGCAGCCGCCAGTCGTAGAGCGTCGTCGGAAACCGCACGCCGACCGTGAACTCGCCCGAACGCAACGGCGGCCCGTAAATGATGCGTCCGTCTTCGTCGACGACGTTCACGCGGCTTTGCGGAGCGCCTCCCGGGGCGGTCTCGGTGTAGAGCGACGGGAGGGTGTCCTTCACGATGCGTCCGATGTCGTGCCACGCCACGATCAGGTACCTGCGGCCCGCGACTTCGCGCTTCCAGTAGCTGACGAGATAGCCCTGTCCGCGGTAGTCGCGGTGCAAGTGCCGCAGCTCGTCGACGGGCTGCGCTGCGAGCTCCATGTCGGCGTGCATGCGCTCGACGAGCAGTCGCCGAAACGCCTCCTCCTCGCCCCACGCGCCGCCTGCGCGCGACGCGAACGCGATGACCGTACGCTGCTCGCTGAGCACGAGAATGGCGCGAATCGTGGGGGTTTCGCGCTGCGCCGTCGGCAGCCACCGCTCGCTCAGCTCGTCGAGGTGCGCGGGATCGACGATCGCGATCGCGACGTTGTCTTCGGTGATGATGCGCTTGTCGAGGCGATCGGCCTTTTCCGTGGCGAGGCCGATCGTCGACTCGAGCACCGACTGCCGGCGGAGCGTTTCAAGTTGGAGCGTGGTGCGAAACGTAAAGTAGGCGAGCACCCCGACCGCGATGAGCACCGCGGGCAGGATCACTACCGACAGCAGGCGATCGCGTCGGGTCGTCGTGCGCACGCCCGCAGCTTACGCCAAGCGCGCAACAATCGCGCGCGCAGGCTTCAGGCAGACGCGCCGGGCTTGATGCGGTCCGGGTCGATCACCACGCCGCGGGCTCCCAGAAACTCCGCGAGCTGCTCGGCCATGTAGTTGACTCCGCTCGCGTCCATTTCTGTGAACGCTACGCCGTCGGTCGAGTCGGCGACGAGCACGATTCCGAGAAAGCGGCCTGACAACTTCACCGGCGCCAGGATCGCGCTCTTTGCGGCGCCGAATGCCTGGAACATGGGGCTCTCGCTCAGCGCCACGTCGCCCTCTGAGAGCAACAGTCCGCGCTGCTTGCGCATCGTCTTGGTGAGCAGCGTCTCAGACTCGCTGTAGCGCTTGAGCAGCAGGGCGTCGGCCTCGGCGCCGCGTGCGCTCGCGACGACGAACTCGCGCCGATTGATATCGTAGAGATAAACAATCGCTACGCGCGCTGGAAGATGCAGGGCCGCGAGCTCAAGGCAGAAACTCGCCCCCTCGACCGCATCGGACATGAAGTGCATGTCGTGCATCGACTCGAAAAGAACCGCGATGAGCTCCTCGCCAGCGACGCGCTTCGGCGTCTTTTGGGCGGGCGGCGGAGCCTTGCTGCGTCGCGGAAGTTTGCTTTCGCTCGGGGCGGCTTTGGGAGGACTGGCCGAGGGCCTTGGCGCGGCTGGCGCGATGCTCTTGGTCCCGGCCGGCCTTGGCGCGACGCTCTTCGCTGCGGCAGCGGGAGGGGCGACTGACGCAGCCTTTTCGGGCGCGCTCTTCGCGGCGGGCGGTACGGAGCGCGCGGGTGCAGCGGGCTGGCCCTGCGCGGGAGCGGGTTGCACCGCCGGAGCGGCCTGCTCCGAGCGAGCCTCGCGCATTCCCGATCGCGGGCCGGGCTCCGGGCGATCGCGCCTCGGAAAGGCCTTTGAAACGTCGGTGCGCCAGTCTTTCCACGTGACCGTAGCCAGCGGCAGCACCTTCGGCCGGCCCTCGAACGCCTCGTCGAACGCTGCGAGGTTCACGAGCTTTCCGGCAGGCGCGGAGGCAAGACGTGCCTGGATGCGCTCGAGCTCCGCGAGCAGCACGGCGACCGCGGCGGTCTCACTCGACCCTCGCGATACCTCGAAGGCGTACTCGCGGTAGGTGAGGGGAGCCGCAGCGGTCGGCTCCTGCTCGCGCTTCATCAGCACCCGGGCTCCGGCGGGCAGCTCTTTCTGCGTTTCCGCCTTTGGCTCGTTCTTTGGCTCGTTCTTTGGCTCGCTCTTCGTCTCGGGCTTCGTCCTGGCGACGAGCTCGGCATCGGCGGCGCGCACTTCGGTCCTGCTGTCCCGGTCTTCGGGCTTTGGCTCGCTCTTCGTCTCGGGCTTCGTCCTGGCGACGAGCTCGGCATTGGCGGCGCGCACTTCGGTCCTGCTGTCCCGGTCTTCGGGCACCGCGATTTCCGGCAGCTTGCCTGGCGCCGGAATCGAGACCTCGGGCCTCGGCGCCTTGGCCGCGCGCGGCACCCGCGACTTGCGCGCGGCCGGCGCCTCGCCGCCTTCGGTCAGGGGGGTGTCATTGCCGGTGCGCTTGACCTCGTAGCGGTTGCGCGAAGCTGGATCGATCGCCTTGCAGCCATCGGTCAAAAGCTCGATGGAAAAGCCGCTCATGGGCGTGCTGTCCCCGCGTAGCTTTCGAGTAAATTGAAGCGCCTTCTGCCACGAGTCAGCCTCGACGCAGTAGGACTTCGACTCGGTGTTCCCCATTGGGGTGACGTCGACGATCCATCGCATATCGGGACCAGACATATCAGCGCGAGGCGAACAGGGTCAACGCGAGCGTGCTGGCATTTCAGCGCCGAGAGCGCTTCTATTCGGAGCGCAAGCCGTCGGCGGGGCGAAGTTTCGCTGCGTAAAGTGCGGGGTAAATGGTGGCGATCACGCAGATTAGAATCGAAACGATGCCCGTGATGATGAACTCGGTGGGGCGCACGAGCACCGGCAGCTTCGAGATGAAATACACCTTTGGATCGAGCGGAAAGCTGTACGCGAGCAGCCCCTTGCAGACCGCGTAGCCCAGCGCCAGGCCGAACGTCGTGCCCACGATCCCGATGATCGCGCCCTGGTAGAGGAAGATGCGCAGCACGGCCGCGTCGTTCGCTCCGAGGGCCTTGATCAGCGCGATCTCCTTCTTCTTGTCGAGCACCACCATGATGAGCGTCGCGATGACCGTGAACGCGGCTACGACGATGATGAGCGCGAGCACCACGCTCATGCCGATTTGCTGAATGAGCAGCGCGGTGAACAGTCCGTGGTTGAGCTCCATCCAGTCCATCGTGTGGTAGACGCTGTTGCTCAGGCGGTGGTCTACTTCGGCGGCGATGTCTTTGGCGTGACCAATGTCGTCGACTTTCATCTCGACGCCCGTGACGCTGTCGCCCTGCTCGTAAAAGGCCTCAGCCTCGTAGAGGTCGGTGTAAACGAGCTTCGAGTCGTACTGGTCGAAGCCGGCTTCAAACATCGCGATCACGCGGAACTGCCGCGCGATGGGGGGCCGCGAGCTTGCGCCCAGCGACATGCCGATCGTCGGTGAGGTGATTTGAAGGCAGTCGCCGATGCCGACGTTGAGTTGCTTGCCGAGGGTTCGACCGATCACGACGCCCGGCAGCAGCGCCACCTGGGCTGCGCTGCGACACGGGTCGGGGTCGATCGCTTCGGGCAGCACGTCTTCGTCCGGCAACGTCGCTGCGTATCCGCCGTCGGGCACCACACTGCCGGCGAGTCCCTGTTCCGTCGCGCCGGCGTCGAGCGTGTCTTCGAGGCCGGGAGCCTTCGCTGCGTTGGCCGCGGACGGCTGCTCGTTGAGCTCGCGGATTGCATCGAGCAGGCTTTGCCGTCCGCCATCGAGCGGATCGCGGATCGCGCTCGGATCGGAGTCCGCGTGCTGCGTCAGCGGGGCCTTTGCGTGCTCGTTCGCAGTCGTCGCAGGCGCCGTTCGAAACGGATCGCGCGGGCGCTCCGCGGGCTTGGCTCCTGCCTTGCGCAGGCCGTCGAGGCTGCCTCCCGGCAGGATGTGCCTGGGCAGGTCGAGGACGGTCGGCATCGCCTCGGGATCGACGCCCTTGAGCAGAACGCCGGTGGCAGTGCGGTCGCCGTGCGTCACCATCATCGGGTTGATGATGAACGGGGCGACGCCGATCACTCCCGGAACGCCGGCGCACTTCTTCATCACGTCGCGATATTCGCGAAAATCGAGCGAGTACTTTAGCACAAGGACGTGCGCGTTGACGCCCAGCACCTTTTCGCGAAATTGCTCCTGAAAGCCGCCGGTCACGCTCATTACGGTCGCGAGCGCGGCGACGCCGAGCATGACCCCGAGCATCGCGAACGCGGTGCCAACGGAGATGAAGGCGCGTTTTTTCGACGCCATGTATCGGAACGCAAGCTCAAGCGGGTAGCCCATGACGAAGCCTCGGCTCTAGCACGGTCAGGGGCGCCCGAGCTGTCGCATCGCCCGCTCGCCCTCCGGCATCAAATGTGCCGACCCGGCGCCCCGGACAGCAAGATAATGAGCCCCGGCGCCCCTGATCGTCCTAAACTCTGCCTGCCCCTGAACACGTTCGGGGCACTTGTCCGTAAGCAGACCTGACCTATGAGTGAAATCGACTTCGAGCCCACCGTTCCCCCTGATGTCGCCGACGGCGATGCGTCCGCCCTGCTCAGCGAGCGTCAAATTCGAGTTGCTGGCGAGCTCCCCGCCGAACCGCTCGACCCGCTCATCGGAAGGGTGCTCGACGGGCGCTACCAGGTCGAAGCGGTGCTCGGACAGGGCGGCATGGGCGTCGTCTACCGGGGGCGGCACAAGGTCATCGACAAAAAAGTCGCGATCAAGGTGCTGCGCGGCGAAATGGCCCGCGACCACGAGGTCACCGAGCGGTTTCTCCAGGAGGCCAAGGCGGCCTCGTCGATCGGCAATCAGCACATCATCGACATCTCCGATTTCGGCGCTTTGCCCGATGGCGCGACCTATTTCGTGATGGAATTCCTCGACGGCAAGAGCCTCTCTGCGCTCCACGAGGAGGTGAAGCCGCTGCCCGTCCCGCGCATCGTGGCGATCGCCAAGCAGATCGCGCAGGGCCTTTCGGCCGCGCACGCCGCCGGCATCGTGCACCGCGACCTGAAGCCCGACAACATCATGTTGGTCGCGCGCGGCGGCTCGAAAGACTTCGTGAAGATCCTCGATTTCGGCATCGCGAAGGTCGGCAGCGGTCAGACCAACCGCCTCACGCGCGCGGGCTCCATCTTTGGTACGCCGCACTACATGTCCCCCGAGCAGGCGGCGGGTGCAGCGGTCAATCACGCGACCGACATCTACTCGCTCGGCATTATTCTCTACGAGCTGGCCGCCGGGAAGGTGCCTTTCGACGCCGAAAACTTCATGGGCATTTTGACGATGCACATGTACAAGGCGCCGCCGCCAATGCGGGCGCTGGTGCCGCAACCCGACGTGCCGCCCGGCCTCGACGCGATCGTCCTCAAGTGCCTGTCGAAGAAGCCCGAGTCGCGCTACGCGTCGATGGACGAGCTCGTCGCTGACCTCGAAAAGTTCGAAGCGGGCGGCATGCCCGATGCCGTAAACGAGATGATGGCCCGCTCGGGCGGCTTCAACGTGCCGGCGGACTACTTCCGCTCCAGCATGCCGCCGCCGGTTCCGGGCTCCCCGCGCCGGGGCTCGCGACGGTGGCCCCTGTACGCGGGGCTCGCGGGCGTCGGCGCAGCCGTGCTCATCGTTGTTGGCATTTTTGCGAGCAGCGCAAGCGTCGGGGCGCAGTCTCAGCCGAACAACGCGCCGACCGCCGCGACGGTCGCCGCTCCGGTGAAGGCGCCCGATGTGGCTCCCCCGGTAGCGTCTTCGTCGGCGGCTCCGCGCAGCGCAGTCCCGGTGTCGATCGAGCCGCCGGACGCCGTGGCCACAGTCGATGGCGCCCCGCAAAAGACCAACCCGTTCGTGCTTCAGATCCCGGCGGGCGAGTCGGCGCAGGTCGTCGTGGCGCGGGCCGGATACGCTACGCAAACCGTCACGGTGTTGGCCAGTGAGCCGTCGCGCATTGTGCGGCTCGTAGCGCAGCCTGCTGCGTCGGGGGTCGCTGTAAAACCTCTCGCGACCGGCGCGCCTTCCGCCACCGTGACGCGCCCGCCGCCGACTGGCACAAAGCCGTCAGGCGGGTCGCTCTCGCTCGAAAAAGACCCCTGGAAATAGCTACGGAACCAGCGTGAACGCGCTGCCGCTGAACGCGTAGCGCGCCCGCGCGACGCCACCCCAGGGCAGCAAGAGCGGCTCGATGGTGCCCTCGCCGGGCTTGTCCTGCGCCCACGGGTAGCTCTTGTCGGTCCACCCGGTGGCGCGTCCGGGGCGGGCGTCGACTTCGAAGCGCTTGCCGTCCGCCGACGGCACGAACTGCACGAGCCCCTGTACGCGCCGCGGGCCCTGCGCGCGCCCGGTCTCGATCGAAAACACGCGCGAGAGGGCGTCGGATCGCAATTGATAGACGAACAGGACGTCCATCTCGACGACGCCCCGACCCGCGGCGGGTACGTGCCGCACGCCGCGCACGACGAGCTCTGCGGCGCCGTCGCCAGTGAGGTCGCGGGCGGTCACTTCGAGCACGTCGGCTCCGTCGGAAAACTGGGCGAGCGTCACAAAAGAATACGCATTTCCGCCCTTGAATCCGGGACCGAAAACCACGAGGTCGCGACCGAACAGCGCCACGCGTTCGGCTCTGGCGTCGCCGCCGAGATCGACCTCGAGGTCAACCTTGGGCTTCGCGTCTGAAGCGACCCCGTGGTCAGCCCGGTAGCGATCGAGCAGGGCCTTGCTGAGCTCGCTGCTGGCGCGAACGACAGGGGTTTTTGGCTCCTGAAGCGGCGCGGGCGCGGTCGCAGGCCCCGGCGAAGGCTTTTGGGCGACCTCGCGCGCTTTGACGAACCTGCGGCCGTCGAACCGGTAGACCTGCGATTCAATCGCGCCCCACGGCAGCAACACCGGCTCGACGTCGGCGTTCGTCGGCTCTGCGTAGCTGGCAGCATCCCAGTTTTTCGCAGGCTCGTAGCGGATCTCGATTTCGCGGCCCGTGATTCGCGCAGTGTTGACGAGCTTCTTCTCGCCGCCTGTGACCGCGAGCTCGTGCGAGAACGTGGTGGTTGGCTCGTCGCCGAAGAAGCTCCACACCTCAAGGATCTCGCGGTCGGCGCCCATCGAAAAGCGCCGCCGAAGCAGCAAGTCGTCGCGGCTGCGGCCTGTGATGTCCCTCGCGTCGAGGCGGATCAGATCGCCGCTGAGATCGCGGTAAAAGAACTCGCGTCCGTGCCGGTAAGACGACCCGGTGATCGTCAGCGTGTGATCGTAGACCGAAATGCGCTCTTTCATGCCGTCGCCGTTGATGTCGGCGTAGACGTCGATCGAAGGCGTCGTCGCGAGCATGCCCCGCTGGGCGAGCAAATTTTCGATGAGCGACTGCTCCGCCTCGTTCGGCAGCGCCGCGAGCTCTCCGGGGTGCTGCGCGTCGCCGGCCGAAGTCGCGACGACCGACTTGACCTTCGAAGAACCTTGCGCGTCGTAGTAGCGGGCAGCACCACGCATGCCCACGCGGGTCGTCCGGGCCTCCGGTATCGCGGCCCACGGCACCTGCGCCTCGAACGCGTAGCCTTTGTCGGAGGGCGCTTCGACGATCTTTGCGCCGGGCACGTCGCGGCCGCGCTGCGGTCCGCTCGCGTAACGCACGCGGCCCTCGGTTTCGCCGGGTTTTCCCGCAAAAAAGGCGATCTCGACGGCGGCGAAGCCCGCGGCCGACGGAAACGCGAGCACCAGCCCGGCGTGATCTTCCTCGTCGGTGAAGCGCGCCGTTCGTTGCAGCGCTGCGCTCGAGGTCACCTCGCCTGCGAAGTAGAGGCGCGTGTCGTCGTACTGAAGCGCAGCGGCGAAACCGCCGCTCGACGCGGCGCCTGTGATCACCGTTCTGGCTGCCGCGCGGGCAGGCCATTCGCGCAGCGCCCCGTCGAGCTTCACCGGGCTGGCCGCTTCGACTTGATCGGCCTTGAAACTGCCGCTCGCGCCGTCGGCGGCGGACGCGTTCGCCCCGCCGATGAGCCCTCCCTCGCGCGCGGCGAGGTCGCCGATCGACGCGTGCGGATCGGTGACCGCGGCCTGGGCGGGAGCGTCGGCGCCCTTTGGGGTAGCGCCCCCGCAGGCGGTGATCAGGGCGAGGACGACGAGCGTGCGTGCGCGCATGAGCGCTTGAATCATACACGACGGGCGCTGCAAAAGGCCTCAGATGCGGCGCGCAACGGAAGCCCGACCGGCCGGCTAGGCGAATACGGCGCAGCGCGAGGGCAGGGCCGATCGCCACGCCATGCGTTCACGCAGGAGACCGCCCCGACTGCGCATCGCGAGCGCTCGAGGCGCCGCTGCTTGTCGCGCGTTCGCTCCACGCGGCTTGATTCGGTCGCCACCGGGGCGCCGCCCGCCTAGAGTCCAGCCCAACCATGGCTGCGCAAAAAACGAGCGGAAAATCGGCTACCGGAGCGGGCGAAATCGTCGTCGTCGGCGCACGCCAACACAACCTGAAGAACGTCTCGCTTACCGTACCGCGCGGCAAGCTGGTGGTATTCACCGGGCCGAGCGGCTCGGGCAAGAGCTCCCTCGCGTTCGATACGATCTACGCGGAAGGGCAGCGTCGCTACGTCGAGTCGCTGTCGGCGTATGCGCGCCAGTTTCTCGAGCAGCTCGCCAAACCCGACGTCGAGCGGATTGACGGTCTCTCGCCCGCGATCGCGATCGAGCAGCGGCCGCTGTCGAAGTCGCCTCGGTCCACAGTCGGCACGGTCACCGAGATCGCTGACTACCTGCGGCTGCTGTTTGCGCGCGTGGGCGTGCCTCACTGCCCGCAATGCGGAAAGCGCATCGAGGCTCAGACGGTGCAGCAAATCGTCGACCGCATCGCGTCGCTCGGTGAAGCCCTGCGCTTGAGCGTGCTGGCTCCGATTTGTCGCGGAAGGCGCGGGGAGCTCAAGCTCGAACTCGAGCGCCTCCGCCGCGACGGATTTGTGCGCGCGCGCGTCGACGGCACGCTGGTCGACCTCGGCGACGAGCTCGAAATCGATCGCCAAAAGCCGCACGATCTCGACGTAGTCATCGACCGCATCGTTTTGAAGGAGGGCATCAAGGCGCGACTGACCGACTCGGTCGAGCTGGCGCTCAAGCTCGGCGAAGGCCGCATGCTGGTGATGAAAGAGGGCGAGGAGCCGTTCTGGCTCTCCGAGCGCTTCGCCTGCATCGACTGCGGAATTTCGCTGCCGCCGATCGAGCCTCGGATCTTTTCGTTCAATGGCCCGCATGGGGCCTGCCCCGAGTGCGAGGGCCTCGGCGCGCGCGTCGTCGTCGATCCTGACCGCGTGATCGGCGACGCGTCGCGCACCCTGCGCGAGGGCGTCGTGCTGGCCTGGGGACGCAGAGGCTCGGTCGCGCTCGCGACCGAATTGCAGCGCGCGGTCCAGGCGCTGGGCGTCTCGCCGGACGTTCCGTACTCGCAGCTCACCGACGAGCAGCGTCAGGCGATCGTCTTCGGCCACGATCGAGCCAAGCGCGGCAAGGGCGCGTACCTCGGCGTGGTTCCGCGGCTCGAAGCGCGTCTCGCCGGCGACGGGCAGGCGGGTGAGGCTCCGCTCGCCGAAGTTGACGACGACCCTGACGAAAGCGAGGGCGGAATCGGTGACGATGAGCTCGGTCGGTTCTGCATGACGCGCACGTGCACCGCGTGCAAAGGGCGTCGCCTGCGGCCCGAGGCCCTCGCCGTGAAGCTCGCCGGGCGCGACATCGCCGAGTTTGGCGGCACTCCGCTGCGTCGCCTGCGCACCCTGCTCGATGAGGTCGGCTCGGCCGGCGGAACGCTGTTTTCGGCGCGCGACCTCGCGATCGCGGAGCCGCTGCTGCGCGCGGTGGCTTCGCGCCTCGGCTTTCTCATCGACGTTGGTCTCGACTACCTCTCGCTCGACCGCAGCGCTCAGACGCTGTCGTCCGGCGAAGGGCAGCGCATTCGCCTCGCGACGCAGATTGGCGCGGCGCTCGTGGGCGTTCTGTACGTGCTCGACGAGCCCAGCGTGGGCCTGCACGCGCGCGACAACGAGCGGCTCCTCGAAGCGCAAAAACGACTGCGCGACCTCGGCAACAGCGTGCTCGTCGTCGAGCACGACCGCGACGCGATTCTCGCCGCCGATCACGTCGTCGACATGGGCCCGGGCGCCGGCGTTCTTGGGGGCACCATCGTCGCCCAGGGCACCCCCGCTGAGCTCATGAGCAATCCCGCGTCGATCACCGGGCCGTACCTCTCGGGCGAAAAGCGCCTGCCGACGCCGAAGAAGCGCAAGGCGCGTGGCAAAGCGAGCCTGTCGGTCGTAGGCGCCCGTGCGCACAACCTCCGGGGCGTCACCGTGGAGGTGCCGATCGGCTTGTTCGTAGCGGTCACCGGCGTCTCGGGAAGCGGAAAATCGAGTCTGATCGTCGACACGCTCCTGCCGGCCGCGCGCTCCCGCTTGTATTCTGCAACGGGGCCGATCGGCGACTGCGAGCGCGTCACGGGCCTCGACCACATCGACAAGGTCATCTCGATCGACCAGGCGCCGATCGGTCGCACGCCGCGCTCCAATCCCGCCACCTACACAGGCGTGTTCGCGCATCTGCGGGAGCTGTACAGCGGCCTCCCCGAGGCTCGCGCACGAGGCTACAAAGCCGGTCGATTTTCGTTCAACGTCAAAGGCGGGCGATGCGAGGCATGTCGCGGAGACGGCGTCCTGCGCATCGAAATGCACTTCCTTCCCGACGTCTTCGTCACCTGCGACACGTGCAGCGGCAGACGCTACAACCGCGAAACGCTCGAAATCCGCTACCGCGGGCTCTCGATTTCAGACGCGCTCGCGCTCACCATCGAACAGGCCTACGCCGCGTTCGACGCCGTGCCGCGCATTCGCGACAGGCTCGCTGCGCTACGCCGCATCGGGCTCGGCTACCTCACCCTCGGCCAGCCTGCCACCACGCTCTCGGGGGGTGAGGCGCAGCGCGTGAAGCTCGCCCGCGAGCTCGCTCGCAGCGCTACAGGCAAGACGCTCTACGTGCTCGACGAGCCGACGACCGGCCTGCACTTTACCGACATCGAGGCCCTGCTTACGGCCCTCGTGGAGCTGCGCGACGAGGGAAACACGGTGCTCGTGATTGAGCACAACCTCGACGTCGTTGCGTGCGCGGACTGGGTCATCGACATGGGCCCCGAAGGCGGCGACGGGGGCGGCGGCGTGGTTGTCGCCGGAACCCCCGAGGCCGTTGCGCAGTGCGCCGCCTCCCATACGGGACGCTATTTGAAAGACGTGCTCGAGCGCGCCAAGCGCCGCTAGGGGGCGCCGTTCGGGATTCGGCCGGTCAGCCGAAGTCCTTCTCCATGCGCTCCTGGTCCTCTTTGCACTTGATGCAGAGACCGGTTTCGGGGCGCGCTTCGAGGCGCTTGGTGCTGATTTCCTCGCTGCACTCCTCGCAGGTGCCGAAGCTGCCGTCTTCGATTTTGACGAGGGCTTTCTGAATCTTGTCGAGGAACACTTTTTCGCGTCCCCGCAGGCGGAACGTGAACGACTGGAGGTACTCGCTGGAAGCGAGGTCCATTTCGTCGGGCAAATCGTTCGAATCGAGGGTCATGTCCTCTTCGAGCGTCTGCTTGGCTTTCTTGATAATTTCGTCACGCTTCTCGGTGAGGAGAGTCTTGAACTTTTTCAGCTGGGTCTTGTTCACGGCGCTAGCTCCATTTCCCGTGCTTCGTCGTGGCGACGCCCTGCAAAGGGGCGCATAACCGTACGCATCCGTCTTGATTGCGTCAACGGCAAAGGCTGAGATGCATGCTTCGGGCCCAACCCGCAGCCCGCGCGGAATCTCGCAGGGCCGCTGGCGCGGCGCCCGAATGCGCTTGACCTCCGCGCCCGCCCGGCTATGTTCCGCGGCCCCTCTCGGGAAGCGAACATCATGCGCGATCTCATCAAAATGACCTGCGGCCAGTGCAGCCGCGCCAATTACACCACGACCAAGAACAAGCGGACGATGTCCGACAAGTTCGAGATCAAAAAGTTCTGCCCGTCTTGCCGGGCGCATCACCCGCACAAAGAAGGCAAGATATCCAAGGGTTGAGCGCTTGACTCGGCCTTTTGGTCGAGGGCGCCCTCCCGGGTCCTGTTGCCGTCGGCGCCGCGCGAGCGGAGTCGGCGGCTTTCTTGCGTGCTACGCTCGATCGTTTTCGGCGGAACTTGCGAAAGCCTACGTGTGCGCGCCTGTAAGCTGCACGCGATTGCAGCATGCGGGCTGGTCCGCCCGTGTTACAAGCAATCTTCCCCGCAGGGGGTCACCGACCATGCGGCGCCTCAACCCAAACCTCCCCGCCAGCCCGCTCTTGCGCTCACAGCGCGGCGTTAGCGCATGATTTTCGACTGGCTGAGCGGCCTTTTCTCGAACGATCTCGCGATCGACCTCGGGACGGCGAACACGCTCATCTACGTCAAGGGCAAGGGCATCGTCTCGTGTGAGCCTTCGGTCGTCGCCGTGCAGCGAGACTCCCGTGGCGGCAACAAGGTGCTCGCCGTTGGGCGCGAAGCCAAAGAAATGCTCGGGCGCACGCCTGGCAACATTCGCGCGGTGCGTCCTTTGCGCGACGGCGTGATCGCCGACTTCGAGATTACCGAGGCGATGCTGCGCTATTTTATCGCGCGGGCGCACAACCGGCGCACCCTCGTGAAGCCGCGCATCATCATTTGCGTTCCGTTCGGCATCACCGAAGTCGAAAAGCGGGCGGTCAAAGAGAGCGCCGAGAGCGCGGGCGCCCGTGAGGTTTATCTCATCGAAGAACCCATGGCCGCCGCCATCGGCGCAGGACTCCCCATCACCGAGCCGAGCGGCAACATGGTCGTCGACATCGGGGGCGGCACCACCGAGGTCGCGGTTATCTCGCTGGCCGGCATCGTCTATTCGCAGAGCGTCCGCGTCGGCGGCGACAAGATGGACGACGCGATCAGCGCTTACATGAAGCGCAAGTACAACCTCGCCATCGGCGAACAAACCGCCGAGCGCATTAAGATGCAGATCGGCAACGCTTACCCTCCCGAGACGCAGACGACCTGCGAGGTGAAGGGCCGCGATCTCGTCGCTGGCGTGCCGAAGACCGTCGTCGTGAACTCCGACGAGATTCGCGATGCGCTCGCCGAGCCGCTCAACGCGATCGTCGAAGCCGTGCTCCTCGCGCTCGAAAAGACGCCGCCGGAGCTCGCCGCCGACATCGTCGACAAGGGTATCGTGCTCACCGGTGGTGGCGCCCTTCTCACCAACATCGACGTGCTGCTGCGCGAGGAGACGGGCCTGCCCGTCATGGTTTGCGACGACCCGATAAGCGCGGTCGTCCTCGGGAGCGGTAAAACGCTCGACCACATGGAGCTCTTGAAGGAGGTCACCATCGGCTAGCTCCGGCTGGCCGATGGAGATCCACGAGGCGGGAGCAAGCTGTGTCTCCCCTGAAGCGTTACCGGGACGCGGCCGTCGTGCTGCTTTTGCTCGCCGTGCCGTTTTTTGTGCTGCGCGCGAACATGAAGGATCCCCGCAGCCAGAGCGCGCTCGACAAGCTGGTCGTGCGCATCTTCGCGCCGATTCAATATGGCGCGTCAAGCCTCGGCCGAGGCGTTTCGAATCTGTTCGGCGACTACGTCTATCTCGTCGACGTGAAGGTCGACAACGAGCGCCTCGCCTACGAAAATGCGCGCCTGAAGGAGGACGTCCATCGCCTCGAAGAGCGTGAGCGCGAGAGCCGCGAGCTCAAACGCCTGCTGCAGCTTCGCGAGGCCACGCCCGGCGACAGCGTCAGCGCGCTGGTCGTGAGCAAGGACTACAACGAATACTTCCGCGTCACGCGCCTCGTGCTCGATCGGGGCTCGCGCGGAGTCAAACCGTATCAGCCGGTGATCGCTCCCGACGGCGTCGTGGGCGTCGTCCTCAAGGTCACGGGCGATGAAGTCGATGTTCAGCTCGCCGTCGACGCGGCGTTCGGCATCGACGTCGAGGACGATCGCACCAAGTCCCGCGGATTCGTGCGCGGTACGGGCGACAGTTCGAAGCACTGGTGCCGCGTCGAAATGGTCGACTCGCGCGATGAGGTCGAGGTCGGAGATCTGCTGGTGACCAGCGGCAAGGGCAAGCGCTTTCCGCGCGGCATTCCGGTCGCGCGCGTCACCAAGGTGATTCGCCGCGAGCTAGGTCGCGATCAGGAAGTAGAGGCGCAGCCGGCCGTCGACTTCACGCGTCTCGACTCGGCGCTCATCCTGGTCGGCGCTCCCGTTGACGGCCCCGGGGGCGCAGAGGCGCGTCCTCCCAAGGGAAGCTGACGTGCGCAATACGGCTTTTTTTATCGCGGGCCTCGCGCTGATCCTGCTTCAGGCCAACTTGTTCCGCCCGGTCGGCTTCGTGCACGCCTCGCTCATGCACTTGTCTGAGACGCCTGGATTCTGGCGCTGGATCGGCTACGAGCACGCTCCGCTTTTGCACGTCACGAGCTTCGTCCCCTCGTTGGTGCTGCCGCTCATCGTCTACATGGGCGTGCACGAATATTCGCTCGCGCGCGGTGCAGGCGTGGCGTTCGTGCTCGGCTACGCGACCGACCTCACGGCGATCGCGCCGGTCGGATTGTTTACGTTTACGTTCGTGGCGCTCTACGTCCTGGCCCGAGGCGCAGGCGTGCGGCTCGCGTCGCAGACCAAGCTCATGCAGCTCGTCCTCGGGTTTTCGTTCTCGCTCCTTCACAGCGTCATGCTGCTCGTGCTGCTGGCGATTTTTGGCCCCGATCCGTACGTGCCGCGTGCGGTCTATCACTTCGCGCTGCCGCACGCCGTTGCGACCGCGTCTATCGCCCCCGTAGTGTTTGTGATCGCGCAGCGCATTCACGCGGCGACGATGCGCGGCTCTGAAGAAGCAGGAGTGCGCTCGTGAGCGAACTGGGGGTTTCGCGCTCAGACGCCTCCGAGTTTCGCCGGCGGTTTCAGTACCTCGCGCTCTTCGTGCTGCTTGCGTTCGGGGTCGTGGTCGGGCGTCTGACGCAGCTGCAGCTGCTCGAAGGCGCGGACTACGCCTCCCAGGCGCACGAAAATATCGTTCGCCGAGTTCCGCTCCCCACGACGCGCGGCGTGATTCGCGATGCGTACGGCAAGGTGCTGGCCTCGAGCCGGCCGGCGCACAACGTGACCGTCGTGCCTTGGCGCGTGCTGCTTTCGCTTATCTCGGGCAAGCGCCCGAAGGCGCTTCAGGACGCCGTCGACACGTGGCCGCGAATTGCCGATGTGCTGCGCCTCAACCCCGACGAGCGCAGGCGCCTCGAGACGCGCATACGGGAGGCGTGCCGGACGGCCGCGTGGAACGATTCTCCCGAAGTTCGGCGCCGTTCGGCCTGCTACCGCCCGCTGCTCGTCCGCGAAGATCTGCCTCGTGACATCGTCGCCGAGCTCGAGGAGCATCAAGCGGAGCTGCTCGGCGCCGAGGTAGCCCGCATCCCCGTTCGCTACTACCCGTATAAGAACTTGGGTTCCCACATGCTCGGCTATGTGGCCGAGATCGATGAAGAGGGGCTCGCGCGCGTGCGCCCTCCCGGCTACGAGCAGCTCTCGGGCGAGGAGCGCCAGAAGCAGAATCCGCTCGGCTATGACGTCGGCGACACCGTCGGCGCCACAGGCCTCGAGCACGCGTGGGAGAGCTCGCTGCGGGGCTCCCGCGGGTGGGAGAAGCGCGTCGTCGACGCGCACGGTCGCTACCGCACAGAGCCGGAAGCCAAGCGCCTTCTCGATGACCCTTCGCGACAGGAGCCGCTCGCGGGGCGCGACCTTCGGCTGACCATCGATATGGACCTCATGCAGTCGATCGACCGGGCCATGCGGGCGCACGCCACGGGCTCGGTCGTCGTCGTCGACGTGCGCTCCGGCCGCCTGCTGGCCCTTTATTCCAAACCCGACTTCGACCCGAATGATCTGTCGGGAGGGGCGGGACGCGGCCGCGTTCGCGAGGCCTTCGAGAAGCTCTCGCGCGATCCGCTTCGTCCGATGCTCGACAAGACAATGACCGGATCGTTCCAGCCCGGCTCGACGTTCAAGCCGTTTTCGGCGCTCGCCGCCCTCGAAGATCGCATCCTCGATCCCGAGGACCATGAGCGCTGTGACGGCTATCTGACGTTCGGAAAGCGCCTGTTTCGCTGCGCCCACACGCACGGTCGCGTCAACATGCACGATGCGATCGCCGAGAGCTGCAACGTCTACTTCTACAAGCTGGCAGAAGCGGTCGGCATGGACCGCATCGCCAGAATCGCCCACGATTTCGGGCTCGGACAGAAGTCGGGCCTCGGCATCAACCCCGAGGCAGCAGGTCGCGTGCCCACGCGGGGGTGGTACGCGCTGCGCTTTCGTGGGCAGTTTCGCCTCGGATTCACGCTCAATACTGCGATCGGGCAGGGCGACAGCCTCGTGACTCCGCTGCAGCTGGCGCTCGCCTACGCGGCGCTCGCCAATGGCGGCACTGTTTATTCGCCCGAAATCGTCCGTGCGGTCGAGACGAGCGACGGCGCGGTCGCCACCGACTTCGCGCCCCGCGTTCAGCACAAGGTCTCGATTCGTCCTGAAAATCTGGCGCGCGTCACGCAGGCGCTCGCCGCCGTCGTCGCCGACCCGAAGGGCACCGCCTACCCGGCGCGAGATGCGTCGCTCGACGTGGCCGGAAAGACGGGCACCGCCCAAACCGGCTACATCGCGAGCAAGGCCGAAGACCCGAGGCGCGCGGCGTTTTATGCGCAGAATCACGCGTGGTTTGCGGCATTCGCGCCAGCGAGGGCGCCGGAGATCGCTGTCGTCGTCTTCCTGGAGCACGGAGGGTCCGGCCCGACGCAGGCGGTCCCGGTCGCGATGCAGGTCATTCGCGAGCATGTTCGGCTTGACGCCATTCGCGGCCATCGTCCGGCGCCTACTGCGACTCCGCAGAGTCCTGGGCCTCCGCTCGCGCCTCCCGGTCCCGCACCCGCTGCGTCGGCTCCCAACGACAACACGGACCCCGCCGACGCGGCCGACTTGCCGGAGGCGCCGTGATTCGCGGCCTCGAGCTGGGCGGGCGCTCGCGGGGCGACGGCCCGCGCGAGTCGTTCGACTGGGTGCTCTTCCTTGTCAGCGCGTCGCTCGCCGTCTTCGGCGTCGTCAATCTCTACTCGGCAACCAGCGTCGTGCGCGCGGCGCTGTCAGATCTGTATATTCAGCAGGTCTACTGGCTGGTGCTCGGCGGTATTCTCGCGACGTTCGTCGCCGCCATCGATTACCGCCACTACGAGCGCCTCGGATACCTGGTTTACGGCTTTGGGCTCGTGCTTTTGCTCCTGGTCTTCATCCTCGGAAAAGATATTCGCGGCAGCTCCCGCTGGAT
Organism: Myxococcales bacterium; assembly: GCA_947473045.1. GTDB lineage: Bacteria > Myxococcota_A > Polyangia > Polyangiales > Polyangiaceae > JANYHY01. The sequence continues at coordinate 73,689 of CANJCO010000002.1, forward strand.
CAGCATCGGCTCATTCAGTCTTCAGCCTTCCGAGTTCATGAAGCTCTTCATGATCGTCGCCCTCGCGAAGTTTCTGCATGACGATCCGCGCAGCGAGGGGCGCACGCTCAAGGACCTCATCGCCCCCGCCGCGATCGCTGCGGTGCCCATGGCGCTTATTCTCAAGCAGCCCGATCTCGGAACGGCGCTGATTCACGGGCTCATCTTTGCGAGCATCTGCGCGATGATGCGCATTCGGTGGAAGAGCCTCGCGTGGCTTGGCGGCATTACGGCCGTCGCGCTTCCGGTCATCTGGAATTTCGTCCTGAAAGACTACCAGAAGCAGCGCATCTATTCGTTTCTGAATCCGGATACAAACATTCAGGGCGCCAATTGGCACGAGCACCACGCGCGGGTGGCCATCGGAGCGGGCCGGGCGCTGGGCGAGGGGTTCATGAAGGGAACCCAAAACCAATTTCTGTTCCTTCCCGAACAATACTCTGACTTCCCATTTGCGGTATTCGCGCAAGATTGGGGATTTGTGGGCTGTCTCATTCTCGTATCGCTCTATATTTCACTAACGCTCTGGTCGCTGCGCGTGGCGGCGACAGCCCGCGACCGGTTCGGCGCCGTGCTCGCGGTCGGCGTGGGCGGAATGATTTTCTGGCACGCCTTTTTCAACCTCGGAATGGTCACCGGCATCCTGCCCGTCGTCGGCGTCACGCTCCCCCTGTTTTCGTACGGAGGCTCGAGCGTAATGACCATCATGATGGGCATCGGCCTGCTGATGAACGTATCGATGCGTAGGCACTCGTCGGCCCCCACGCTCGGGCGCGCTGGCCTGTCGATTCGATCGCGGTGAGGGCGGCCCGGCAGGCCGTTGAAGCAGCGGCCTGCCAGCCTTTCATCTCGTGGAGGCACGCTCCTCCCCGCCCCGAAAAATGGGGTTTTTCGTGGTCCCCACCTGAGCAATTGGCTTCGCCAATCTCCAGCAGGGTGTTTTTCGACCGCCCTGCTAGGTCGTGATCGGTGCGAGCGCTAGCGCGAGCCCCGCTACGTAGAGCGCGACGTCCCGCTTCGTTTGCGCCGGGGCTGCCGCGGAGGCGAGGGTGGCCGCGAGCGCGCAGGTCGCGAGGCAAACTGCCGACGCGTCGAACGCTCGCCCGACGACGCAGACGAAGGCGACGACCGCGCTGAGTCTCGCGACCGCGCGGGCATTCCCGATCGACCCGAACGCGCAGAGGCCCACGCCGACCAGTCCGCTCGCCACGACCACGGGCCGACCGAGATCGAGTGCACCGAGCCCGGCCCTGGCCGCCTCGCAATGAACGAGGAGCGCCGAGCCGTCCACCGTAGGAGCGCGCACAGCGTCCGACCACTTCGTGCACGCGGCGGCGCTGATCGCGTCGATCACGGCGGCGCCCGTCGCCAGCGCGCCCAACGCCCGTGCGGCAGCGGCCGCGGACGACAGGGGCGGGGCCGCAGGCGAATCGTTCGGCGCCACGCCGACCGTGCGCGCAAAGAGGGCGGCTCCCTGTGCGCCCGCGGCGCAGAGCATCAGTCCGAGCGGCGCGGCGTGGAGGACACCCGAGCGCTCAGCGACCGCCTCGCTCGTCAGCGCTGCCGCTCCGCAGGCCGCGAGCAACACTGCGCTGCCAGCGGGCGCTCCGGGCCTGCGCGCTTCGGCGAAGGCTACAGCGAGGACCGCAAGCACACCGGCGGCTCCGCAGAAGAAGAAAGAAAGCCAAGTCGCGCCGAGCGCGCCGAACGTCGTACCGGCGAGTACGAGCACCACGAGCGCCGCGGCGACGTGGGCCCCGCGGGCTTGCGCATCTTCGAGCGATTCGTCGTCGCCGACCTTCATCAGGAGCGATCCCGCTGCGGTCGCCAGCGCGAACAGAGGCCGCATCACGAGCGGAAGCATGATGAAGCCGAGCGCCGTCGCGACTACTGGGCCGCGCCTGAAAAAACCTGCGTTTGCCTGCCATGCCGCCGTCGCTATGACGACCCCCGCAGCGGTCTCCAGGGCCGCCTCGGCGATCCACGCTGCAAGTCGGCGGCTCGAAAGTGTCGCCGCGCCAAGGCTCGCGCCCACGCAAAACGCCGCCGCCACGATTGGAACCGTTCGCGCCGCCGACTCGGGATCTCTGACAACGCCCGCCCCAAAGCTGGCCAGCGCGATGAGCACGGTCAATGAAAGCGCGACCGCGAGCTGGGCCACGAGCATCGCTCCCGTCGCCGATCGCGACGCGACGAGGGGCGCCACCGACTCGGCGTCAGCCGCGTTCGAGCGAGCAATGGCGCCGGCCGCCGCGCTCGCGAGTGCCCCGACTGCGCAGGCCAGAAAGCACCATGCGCCGCCGACGACGCCCTGCCGCGAAAGCGGCGTGCCGCCCAGGACGAGGGCGCCAACGACCAGAAGCGCCGCTCCCGCGGTCAACCCCGCAAGCAACGAGCGAACACCGTCCGCGATCGGCCAGCTCCCCAGGCCAGCGCGCAAACGGCCGGGCGCAAGCACAAAAGCAATCACGCTCGCCACCAGCGCGTTAGCGAGGATGGAGAGCGCGATTTCGAGCATGTATGAACCGCCCCTGCGGGCTTCCGGCGCTACTTCTTGGCGCCCTGAAGAACCATGAGGTGATACTTGTTGAACTCGGTCTGTCCGAGCGTAAACAGGACCTCCACGAGCAGGCGGTACGGAGTGTCCTTGTCAGCAATGATGATCGCCTCGCTGCCGCTCGAGTCGCGCCCGGTGGCCGTGCGAATCTTGCGGTCCCGCTCGCGCCAGTCCTTGGCGACCTGACCCAACTTCGTGATGTACAGGTCGTTCGGGCCACCGCGCTTGAAGCGCGCCTCGACGCCGTGGGAGGCATCCTGGGGGACATCGACCACGGACTCGTTGTCGATGACGATATGGCTCTTCGAAATGAGCACGGCGACGCCCTCCTGGGACGCCTCCGTCGTCAGTACGCTCTTGGGGATCGTCAGGTCTGGCGACTGCGGCGTAGAGGCCGACGAAGCACTCATGCTCTTCAACAAGAAGACCAAAATGATGGTCATCATGTCCATCATCGCGGTGATGTTGAGAAAGTTGATCTCGGGCTCGCCCGCCCTGCGCCTGATCTCTTTGCGGAGCAGGCGCTTGTAGGTAACCATGCCGGCCGATTTCTGCACCGACACGGCCGCGTTCACGCCCTGTGAGGCTCCAGCGTTTTCAGGTCCCTGAGGTTGCATCTGCCCTGCCTCTACTTTGCCAGTCCGAAATTCACGTCGGGAAACAGCTCTTTACCGTCGTCGGTCTTGCGGACCGCATCGATGGTGCCGATCACGGCGTAATACGGAATGTTCGGGTTGGCGCTGACCGTCACGCTTGTCTCGTCGACGAACGCATCCGACGACGCCTTGAGCTTCGCAACGCACTTGTTGAGCGCCACGTAATCGTAATCGTTTCCGGCCTTGGCGACGGCCAGGCCGCCACCGAGCGAGTCGCAGCCAGGCGCCACGTTTCCGCCCTTGGCCTTCATGCTGAAGCCGTCGGGCACGATGAGAATCGTGAGCCCCAGCGCCGCCTGTGTCGGAGGCCGCGCACCCGCCCCTCCGGCCTTCGGAGGGAACGTGTCGATCGTCGCCGTGAACGTTACGCTCACCGTCGCCAACACGAACATCAACACGTTCATGATGATGTCGAGGAACGGCACGATGTTCAGCTCGCCGCCCTCTTCGTCGGGGGCGAGCTCCTTGGGCGCGCTGAGCCTGCGGATCTTGCTTCGCTGGGCAGCGCTGAGCTTCTCAGTTTCCGCCATGTTCGAGTCCAGTTCGGGAGTGGGAGAGTGCGGGCCGGACGCGCGTGAGCACCAGGCTCACGAGCGTATCAGTGACCGCCCGGGCGAGCCTGGATCGTGAGCAGATTGAACACGCGCTCCTGAGTGGCGTCGAGATCGTGCTGAATGTTCTTCGAGCGCTGATGAAGAATCAGGTGAGCGACCATGCAGGTAACCGCGATGCCGAGGCCGAACGCCGTGTTGTACATGGCCTCCGCGATACCGCTGGCGAGCACGCGCTGCTTGTCGGCAGCCGACAGGCCGGGAGCAGCGACGGCGCCGAAGGTGTGAATCAAGCCGAGCACGGTTCCGAGCAGGCCGACGAGCGTGGCGATATTGGCGAGCGACCAAAGCGACCCAATCCGCTTTTCGACGGCGGGCTTGAGCTCTCCCAACTTCTCGCTCATGGCGGCGTCGATCTCATCGGGCCCCTTGTTCGCGTGCGTGAGACCCGACTTCACGAGTTGAAGGGTCGGATAGTCGCCCGCGTCGCAAAGCTTGATCGCCCGATCGATGTTGCCGGCCGACACGAGCTTTTTGACCTGCGCGAAGAACTCCTTGGAGTTCACGCGGTACTTCGAAAGCTGGAACGCCGCGCGCTCAATGATCATCGCGATAACGATGGCGCTGACGACAAGGTTGATCGCGAGGAATGTGGGGTTCTCTTTGAAGGCCTCCATGAGACCTCCGGTACCACTGCCACCGCTAGCCGCTTCAGGCGCTGCATTCAGAAGGACAACGAACATCCCCGACGCTCCTTTCAAACTCTCTACTCAGCTATCGCTTCGCGCGGCGAGTGGCGACTTGTGCCGCCGACCACGCTCGACTCATCTCGCTCGCGCCGCCGTGCTGTTTCACAAAGTTGTGCGAGCCACGATGAGCGAAGCGTCCGAACGATACCGCCCGCGTGGCCGCGAAGTCAACGACAGCCCTTCGCCTTTTCGCGAAGCGCCGTGGCCCGCCCGTCGGAATGCAGCCCCGGCGGATAGTTACAAACCGCTCGCGTCTGCTGTAACTTTTCGGCCCTGCGCGAACAGCATCGCGCAGGCAAAATTCGGCCAAAGTCTATTGACTCGCAGCGGTCACACCTTGCATCCTGCCTGCGCGTGCGGACGGCTTTTTCAATCTTCGCAATGTTTCGCACAGCCAGAGGCTTCGGTTCAGCCGGCGCCGACGGCACTTGCGTATGCTTCGCGCGTTCGCTTAGTCTCCGCCCCGCATACCGCTCGTCGATCGCACAAAGTAGCGCTGCCCTCGCATCATCACGAGGCTGCGCCATCGGGTCGGCGGGGTAGTTCGCCCGGGTCGCCAAGGCCGAAAATGGCCGCGGCAACCACGAGTTTAATCGTCACGTAGACACCGCAGAGCCCGAGTCGATACGAGGGCGAATCACGCACTGAGGAGGACGTTCATGGCTGGCATTTGGAAGCACTTCAAGGACGGTGGCTGGGGCATGTACCCCATCGTGCTCTGGTCGATCATCACGTTCGGCATCATCATCGAGCGCGCGCTCTACCTGTTCGGATCATCGATCAACAAGGACGTTTTCCTCGCTACGATGCAGAAGTGCATCCTCGCGGGCGACGTGGCCAAGGCCGTAAAGATGTGCTCGGCGGCCAATGCGCCGCTCGCACGCATCGTTCAGGCCGGCCTCGTGAAGGTCAACCGCCCGGACGAGGAAGTTCAGGCTGCCATGGACGAAGCCGCCCTCCGCGAAATCCCGAAGCTCGCAAAGCGCACGGGCTTCCTCGCGCTCCTCGCGAACCTCGCGATGCTCTGCGGGCTCCTCGGCACGGTCTCCGGTCTCATCTCGAGCTTCGGCGCCGTTTCGGGCGAGGGCGTCGACCCCAGCCAGAAGGCGCGCATTCTCGCTGAAGGCATTTCGGAGGCCATGAACTGCACCGCCTTCGGCCTCATCGTCGCCATCACCGGTCTCATCGGCTTCGCCGTTCTCAATGGCAAGACGCAGGGCCTCGAAGACGACATCAACGAAGCCAGCGTTCAGGTTCTCAATCTCGTGGTCACCAACCGCCAGAAGGTTAACCTCGGCGGCATGCAGCAGGCGGCCTGAGTTGCCCCCGTGCGCCCCGGGCCTGTGCTCGGGGCGCAGCGTGAACCTTCAAATTAGAGGTATGTCATGGCTGGCGTAGACGTAGGCGGCGGCGGTAAGGGCAAAAGGTCGCTCGACTCGGAGATCAACATGATCCCGTTCATCGATCTGCTCATGGTTACCATCGCATTCCTCCTCATCACTGCGGTCTGGTCGCATATGGCCCGCGTCAATGCCGATGCTCAGGTTCCGGGGCCCCCGCGGCCCGATCAGGAGCAGGAAAAGGTGGAGCCCGAGAAGGTGCTTCACCTCGAAATGCGCCAGCCTGACAAGTTCACCATCGTGTGGAAGCAGGGAGCGCAGGTCGTTACTTCGATCGATGTGCCCCGCAAGGACGACCTGAAAGAGACCAACGGCGCGAAGAAGATTCGCTTCCCGGATCTCGCTGCGAAAATTCAAGAGGAGTGGAACTCTTCGGGGTCGCATCGCGCGGCCGGCGACAAGAAGCTCGATCAGGCTGTTTTGCACACCGACAACGACACGCAGTACGTCTACATTATCGGCGTGATCGACGCGATTTATCAGACGCACCGCAAACTCGACGTGGGCGGCAAGTCGGAAGAAGTTCCGGCCTTCAACGTCACCTTCGCAGTCAACTGATCCCGGCCACTAGGTTCCAGAGGAGATAGCAGATGCCTGTTCACCAGCCCGGCCGACGGTTGATGCACTTTGTGCCGCTCGAGTTCGTTCACAAGAAGGTCACCGGTCACGGTGGTCGCGCGACGAACGCGGGTCTTTCGCTCACGTCGATGATTGACTTTCTCATCGTGGTCGTCGTCTTTTTGCTGATGACCTTCAGCGCGTCGGGTGAAACCCCGCCCGCAAAGGGAATTCATCTGCCCGAGGCCGAGAACACGCTCGACATGATCGACGCCCCGATGGTGGCGATCAACGGCAGCCAAATCCTCGTCGACGGCGCCGCTGCCGGTAACACCCACGCCATCGAAGACGCGAAGCGACTCCAGCGTATCGAAGAGCTCTTCAACACGCTCAAGGGCAAGCGCGAGCTGTGGACGCAGCTGCACCCTGGCAAGCCGTTTCCTGGCGTAGTCGTTCTGCAGGTTGATCAGGACGTTCCCGCTATTGTCGTCAAGAGCACCTTCCAGACCGCTGCGTTTGCGGGTTTCCCGAACGTCAGCTTCATGGTCGGGAATATTCCGAAGTCGAAGTAGTCAAGCCCACCGTTGTTGTGGAAACGAAGGCCGCCTGGGCGAAATCCTGGCGGCCTTTGCTTTTTGGAGGAAGCCCATGCCTGCTGAGCCGCCCAAGCGAAGACAAATTGGCCTTCAGGGCGTTCACAAAGCCCGAGAGATGCGTGTTGCCGGAAAGTATGCGCGCCCGACGGAGCGCATGTGGCTCGGCGCAGGCCTGGCGATCATCGCGCTGGTGGGCGGGTACCGTTACTTCTCGAGCAGAAGTCTCGGCGGCGAGAAGAGCGATCTTGTCGGTAAGCGGCGCGCGATCGACTTGACGGTCGGTGCTGAATGGAAGCCGCTCCGTGACAAGGTCGAGCGACTGACGATGGATGAGGCCGGGGCGTTCAAGGGCGACCTGGTCGACGTGTCGGCGATGGGGCTTTCGTTCCGCGATCAGCCTGGGATTTACCTTCGACTCCAGTTGCAGGACGCTACCTCGGCGGCGGGCATTCGTTTGGGCGCCCAGGGTTCGCTTCGCGATGCTTTTACGTCGTGCCTCTTGCGGACGACCAACGCGCCGCTTGCGCGCGGCGACGTTGACGCGAGCGCGTTTCCCGAGCAGCCGTGGAATCTGCGCCAGGCGTATTCCGCGACTCGAATTTTGACCGACGAGTGGAAGCACGAAGTCGATGAGTCGGACGATTCGCTTCGTTTGCGCGTATTTCAGCAGCAGTATGAAAAGGCCGTCGCTCAGGAGATTCCGCTCGCGATCGACATCTTGAAGCGCGCGCACTTCTTTTTGCTCGTGCTCGACGAGCCGTCACCTGACGCCGCTCGCAACGACGCAGGCGTGACGACGCCCGAGGCGCTGCAGCTCGTGCCCCATGATGCGCGCGTGGTTGTCTACGACTTCAAGCGCGACGCGGTGGTGGTTCGGTTGCGGCGCTCGGCCGCGGGGGCGTTCATGCCGGCCGGAGACCGCCCGATCGCCGATCCCGAGACGCGCGATGCGGTGCAGCGCCAGGTGAACAACTGCTCGCTCGCCGAGGCGGTTACCGTCGCGATCAAGCCGCTGAAGTAGGCGTCATTGGGGAGCAGCGTCGCCCTTGTCGACGATGCGTGCGGCGAACATCGCGTGCCACGCGAGGGTGATTGAGAGGTACAGCGCGCGCTCGACCGATGACGTTTCTCCGCGCGCCAGCGCTGGTTCGGTCAGTCGCGCGCCTCCGTGAAAGGCGAGCCACGGCCCCACGGCTCGGGCGGCAAGCGGAACCTCGAGGCCGAGCCCCACCTGCAATCCGGATCGATCTCCGAGTGCGCCTCCCGTGGGCTGCGCGGCGAAGGCTCCGATCTCGAGGCCCAGCGAGTCGACGCAGAGGTCGGCGAAGCGTTGACCAAATTCGAGCCCCGTTAGCCAGCGCGCGAGAAACAGTGGGCGCAGCTCCATTCCTGTGTAAAGTACACGGATCGGATCGACAGATGTGCCGGCGCTGTCTTCGTAGCCAGCGAACCATCCGGCGGAATCGAGCAGGCGCAGTCGGAAATCGCCAGTCGCGCGCGCACCGCGCGGCCCGAGCGCCGCTCCTGCTCCCACCACGAGGCCGAGGTCGCCCTCGAGCCTGCCGAAGGTCGCGTCGGTCGTGGCGGCGGAGGGGACGAGGAGCGCGATCAGCACGGCGGTCGCGGGGGACATCACGGGGAGGGGGCCTGCGACAGCGCCCGGGTGATCTCCTCGCGCAGCTCGCCGGCAAACACGAGGCGAACGCGCGAGAGCGTCTGTCCAGCGAGTCGAGCGAGCAGAAACGACACCTCGCTGAGCTTGCGTGGGGCGCCTTTCGCGTAGACGACCATGGGCTCTTTGCCCGTGGAATAGGGCGTGTCCGAAGCGACATCGATTCCGACGTGGAGCTCGGGGTCGAGTCCGTGGGCAACGGCGATCTCCCGAGCGATCGCGAGACAGTCAGCCTGACCAACGGGCGTCGCCTGTTCGCCGAAGAGCTCGAGCGTTTTGTGCAGCTGGCGGGCGCGCACGCGCTTCGTGAGGTCGGCGAGTCCGGCATCTTTGCACGACTGCCAGGCGTGCATCGCGACCGAGAGCACCGCGTCATCGAGATCGAGATAATCGGCGAGAGGGAGATCGCCCGTGGCGGCGGCCAGCGCGATGCCGCGGGGCGCCCCCTCGAGTGGGATGCCGGCCTCGATGAGTTTGGCTGCGCGCGCGAGCACGGCGCGGATCATCCACTCTGCCGAGCGTGTTGCCTTGTGAAGGTAGACCTGTTGAAACATGAACAGCCGGGCGATGAGGAACGCCTCGATCGCGGGCAGGCCCTTCGCCCCATCGATCGCGAGCTCGGGCGCCTCATTCGATGCGCCTGGCATCATCCGCAGGCTGCGCAGAAGCCAGTCGAGGTCGAATACGCCGTAGCGCACGCCCGTCGCGTGCGCGTCTCGGAGCAGGTAGTCGCAGCGGTCGACGTCGAAAATTCCGCTGACCGAGTTGGCGAGGTAAGGCAGGGGGTGCTCACCTCGTACGAGCGCAGCAACCCGCGCGGGCATGCCCGGATCGTGGGCCGACAAGATACGGTTCACATCGGTCGACGGGTCGAGCACGATTCGCTCGGTCCACACTTCGTGATGCGGCGTTCCCGGTATGGCGTCCTCGAAGAGGTGGCTGAGCGGGCCGTGTCCGAGGTCGTGGAGCATGGCGGCGGCGAGCGCGTCACTCGCGCGGTCACTGGTGACCTGTTGCCAAAATGGGAGGTCGCCCTGGATGGATCGAAGGCGGGCGATGAGCTGTTTCATCACGAAGGCGGCGCCGAGCGCGTGCGAAAAGCGCGTGTGCTCAGCTCCCGGAAAGGCGAGCGACGCGACGCCGAGCTGGCGCACTCTGCGCAGGCGCTGAACCTCGGCTGCGTCGACGAGCTTACGAATGATTCCCTCTTCGTCCGACTCGAACGAAACGAGCCCGAACACCGCATCTCGAAGGATCATGTTCCGGCGGAGCCTACTGGCGCCGTTGGCTCGCGCGCAGCAAAATTGAGCGTGCAGCGGTCGAGCTGCCGCGGGCGCGCCACTTCGTGTAGCCTTCGCTGCTCCCATCACATGCCTTCCGACAGCTCCCATCGACTGACCGACATTCTTCGGGTCCTGCCCGATGGCGAGCTCGACGCGATCGTTGCCCGCCTCGGCATTCGAATCGATCCCGCCAAGCGCCTCGACCGACCCGCGCAAATTGCCCGCGCGCTCGTGGCGCTCCCCGATCTGCGCGACACGTCGCGGCTCCCGCACGCGAGCGTCGAGCTGCTGCACAGAGCTGCCGAACAGCGCGGGTCGCTCGTCTTGCCGTCGTTGCCATCGTCGCTGGAGCCGCTGCTTGCGCGCAGCGTGATGTTCGCGCGGGGCGTGTCGGGCGGAGGAGTCGAGCTGATATTGCCGGCGGCCTACCTGCTTCAGCTGCGCACGTGGGAGGGTGAAGATCCCCGCTGCGCCCGCGCACTTCTCGCGCAGGCCTCGTTCGAGGCCACGAGCGCGATCGCCACGCACTATCTCGGTCGTCCGGCGACGCCGCCGATTGCCCTCGCGCTCGAGGCTGCGTGGGAGCTCCTGACCGATATGCCGTCGCTGGCTGCGGAGCTCGAGAAGCTCGCTCCGAGCGAGCGCCGCGTCCTCGAGAAGGTTGAGCAGGACGGCGGCGAGGTCGACACCGAGGAGCTGCTCGAGCTCGAACGCGAGCCGATGCGAATGCGCACGGCCACCGGCGTCACGCCTTCGCGTCGCGGCGTCGGCTCGGCGCTCGAGCGTCGCGGGTTTTTGATACCGGTTCATCCCAACCGTCACGTTGTTCCGACCGAGGTTTCTCGTGTGATTGGCGCCGCGCGGAGGGCTGAGCGCGCGAGGCGACGCGAGCAGATGCTGACCTTCGTACGGGGCGCCGATCACGCACCGCGGCGCGCGAAGTTCGCGATCGATCCGTCGCCGCTCGCGATGGGGCTCGCGATCGCGGTTCGCGAAGGCGGCGGTGAGGTGCGGCCTGGAATCGGTACGGCGCGCTCGCTGACGCACAAGCTCGCGACGCGGTTCGGCCGTGAGCCTTCGCATGTCGCCATCGTGTGCGCGCTTTCTCGCGCGATCGGCTTGTGGGATGCCTCCGCGCTGGTGCTCGCCGCGCCGCCCGGATCGTTCATCTTGGCCGACGTGCTGCCGGCGCTGTTTTCGGCGTGGCGGAAGGGCGGCGCGTGGGATGAAGCGCGGGCCGAGTCCGAGGTGCTCCGGCTCCCCGACGGTGCGCGCGATGCGAGCCCGGTCGGCGTGTTGCGTGAGCTCGTGCTCGAGGCGCTCGTTGCGCTCGGCGAAGGGTGGATGCCCTGGACTGCGCTCGCGAGCTATTTCAAGAGCGACGAGCGCATGGCGGGGCTCGAGCGGCTGTTTCGCCGCTGGGCCGATCGCGTCGGCGCGGCGCACGTGACGCCGCTCGATGTGGCGCGCCGCATCGTGCTCGAGAGCTTGCCGGCGCTAGGCGTACTCGACGTGGGTGAAGACGACGACCTCGCGGTTCCCGACGGCGACGAAAATGTTGCGAGCGAAGCGCGCGTCGCGCTGCGCCTCACGTCGCGCGGTCGTGCGCTTCTGACCGGCAAGTCGGTCGGTCAGGAGCTTACCCGCTCCAAGTTTCTCGACTCCCACGTGCTCCGCCTCGGCGCGACGGCGCTCGTCGCGTCGGTGCTCGCGATCGGCCCGCTCGTCGAGGTGTCGCGTTGCAGCGAAACGGTCGACCTCGTCGTGGCGCCGCAGACGCTCGCCCGGGCCCTCGCAGTGGGCCTCGAAGCCGACACCCTGAAGCAGCGCATCGAGGCGATCGCTCCGTTGCCTGAGTCGCTGTCCCGAACGCTCGCGCAGGCCAGCGTTGTTGTCGGCCGGGCTACCTACGCTCCGGCGAGCGCGTTTCTCTGGGTCGACGACACCAGCGTTCGCGAGCTGCTCCGAACGCGGCGCGCCACGGCGGAGCTTTTCGTCGATCCCTCGCCTTCGGGGGGTCTGCTCGTGCACAGCACCGTCGACCTCGATCGGCTCGTGCGTCGATGCCGAACGGTGGGCATCGAGATCTCGGCCGATGGCGAGGTCGTTCGCGCGCGGACGCTGCCGCCGCCGGGCGGATCGGTAGCGCCGTCCCGTAAGAGCAGCCTGCCGCCCCCGCCCGAGGCATCGCCTTCGCCGACGCGACGACGCAGCTCGCAGCGCTTGCCGGCCGTGCGCTCCGAGCCCGACGACTGACCCTCAGCGATACAGCTCGCTGCCTTCGTCGCGGAACTCTTTGGCCTTGTCTTCCATGCCGCGGACGAGCGCCGTTTCCGGCACCAGCTCCTGGGCCGCGGCGTACGCGCGGACGTCCTCGGTGATCTTCATCGAGCAGAAATGCGGTCCGCACATCGAGCAAAAGTGGGCAGTCTTCGCGCCATCTTGCGGCAACGTCTCGTCGTGGAACTCTTTCGCCTTCTCGGGGTCGAGGCCGATGTTGAACTGGTCCTGCCAGCGGAACTCAAAGCGCGCTTTGCTGAGCGCGTCATCCCGCGATTGCGCGCCTGGGTGTCCCTTGGCGAGATCCGCCGCGTGCGCGGCGATTTTGTAGGTGATCACGCCCTCGCGAACGTCCTGCTTGTCGGGGAGCCCGAGGTGCTCTTTTGGCGTGACGTAGCAGAGCATCGCGGTGCCAAACCACCCGATCATCGCAGCCCCGATGGCGCTGGTGATGTGGTCGTAACCAGGCGCGATATCGGTTACCAGCGGACCGAGCGTATAAAAAGGAGCCTCGTGGCAGACCTCAATTTGTCGCTTCACGTTCTCTGCGACGAGGTGAAGCGGCACATGGCCAGGGCCCTCGATCATGACCTGCACGTCGTGCTTCCACGCGACCTTGGTGAGCTCTCCGAGGGTGTCGAGCTCGGCGAACTGCGCCTCGTCGTTGGCGTCGGCGATGCTGCCCGGGCGCAGGCCGTCACCGAGCGAAAACGACACGTCGTACGCCTTCATGATCGCGCAGATGTCTTCGAAGTGCGTGTAGAGGAAGCTCTCTTTGTGGTGCGCGAGGCACCACTTGGCCATGATCGATCCTCCGCGCGAGACAATGCCGGTGACCCGCTTCGCGGTCATTGGCACGTAGCGAAGGCGCACGCCGGCGTGAATCGTGAAGTAGTCGACCCCCTGCTCGGCCTGCTCGATGAGCGTGTCGCGAAAGAGCTCCCATGTGAGGTCCTCAGCCTTACCTCCCACCTTCTCGAGTGCCTGGTAGATGGGCACAGTTCCGATCGGGACCGGGGCATTGCGGAGGATCCACTCCCGGGTCTCGTGGATGTTCTTGCCGGTCGACAGGTCCATCACAGTGTCGGCGCCCCAGCGAATGGCCCACACCATCTTCTCGACCTCTTCTTCGATCGAGGAAGCGACCGCGGAATTGCCGATGTTGGCGTTGATCTTCACCAGGAAATTACGACCGATGATCATCGGCTCGATCTCGGGGTGATTGATGTTGGCGGGAATGATCGCGCGGCCCCGGGCGATCTCGTCGCGCACGAACTCGGGCGTCACCACGCGAGGCAGCTTCGCTCCCACGGGATCGCCCGCGTGTTCCCTGCCGCTCGTCCACGCGTCGAGCCGCGCGTTCTCGCGGATCGCGACGTACTCCATCTCCGCCGTAACAATCCCTTTGCGTGCATAATGCATCTGACTGACGTTCGCGCCCGACTTCGCACGCCTCGGCGCGCGCGAGCCTTTAAAACGAATGGCGTCGAGCGATGCGTCGCCGAGGCGCCGCTGTCCGTAGGCGCTCGTGAGCGCATCGAGCGCGACGGTGTCACCTCGGGCCTCGATCCATTCGGTTCGCACTCCGTCGAGCCCGCGCATTGGGTTGATCGCCTGCGCCGGGTCAGTAAACGGGCCGCTGGTGTCGTAGATGACCACAGCTGCGTTCGGCGCTTCCTTCATGGTGCCGCCCTCACGGCGCATCGTGGGGGACTGTTCGACCGCGCGCATAGGCACGCGAATTCCGTGGGGACCGAGCGCATACGTCTTGCTCGATCCGGGAAGGGGACCCGTCGTGATGAGCTTCGCGGCGTCTACCGATTTCTGAGCCATGGTCATCCTCGTCAGTACGAAGGAGCGGGCAGCGGCACAGCCGCAGATCGCGTTCCCTCCGCCGGTATTAACCGGATCAGGTTGTCAGGGTTGGCCGTTCGGCCTCTCAGCGCGTGTCTGGTCGCGCACCCCCAGCGAGAGGGCCGATTCGTAGGGCAGGCGCGCCCCGGCGTCAAATGAGGCAAATCGCTGCTTGCGCTCATCTGGCATCTGGAGGTATAGATGGCGTCCCAGTTGGTGACAATGACGGCGCGGCCCCAACCGGGAGCCGCGTTTTTTTTTGCCCCAACGACCCACACCCGAACTCTCCATGCCCTCCGCTGCCAAGACGACAACACCTGGAATCGACCGCGATCGGCTCAGCGCCGTGATCGAGCCGATTGCGCGTGCGCATGGCGCTGAGGTTGTCGATGTCGAGCTCAAGAGTGATTTGGGTGGCTGGGTGCTGCGCGTCTATGTCGAAAAGCAGGGCAGCGCCGACAGCGCGCTGGGCACGCGCGATGCGGCGGTCGACCTCGGCCTCTGCGCCGACGTCGCACGCGACCTTTCCCCGGCGCTCGACCTCGACGACGCGCTCATTCCGCACCGCTACAACCTCGAAGTGAGCTCGCCCGGCGTCGAGCGTGCGCTCAAAACTGCCCGCGATTTCGCCCGCTTCGCAGGGCTCAAGGCCAAGGTCAAGCTCACGGCGGCAGTACGCGGCCAGAAGGTGCTCCGCGGCGTGATCGGCGCGAGCGCTGGCGGCGAGATCACCATCTGTCAAGATGGCGACACCTATGCGTTCCCTCTCGATCACGTCGAGAGCGCAAACCTCGTGTTCGAGTTTGGCCCCGCGGCGAAACCGGGCGGCAAGCAGCAGAAGAGAAAGTAGAGACAGAGGTATACCGACATGGCCACGCAGCAGCAGCAGACGCAGTCCGGAGATGTCAACCTCCTTCAGGCGATCGATATGGTCGCCAAGGACAAAGGTATCGACAAATCGCGCCTCATCAAGATGGTCGAAGAGGCCATCTTGAAGGCCGCGCAGAGCGTCTTTGGGCCAATGCGTGAGCTCGAGTCGCGCTTCAACGACGACACCGGCCAGGTCGACCTGTTTCAATACATGACCGTCGTCGACGATCCCTCCGACGACGACCGCGAAATCGCGCTCGAAGACGCGCTTGCCGCGGGGCTCGAAGCCGAGCTCGGCGAGGAGCTCGGCTTTCAGATCTTCTGGCATCCGTCGGACGCGAAGGCCGCGGGCGAGCAGGACAAGCAGTTCGGCGATCTGCTTCGCGTGAAGCAGGCGCGTTCGTCGTTCGGTCGCATCGCGGCGCAGACCGCGAAGCAGGTGCTCATTCAGGGCGTTCGCGACGAAGAGCGCACCTTGATCTTCAATCAGTTCAAGGACAAGAAGGGCGAGCTCATCAAGGGCATCGTGCGCCGCTTCGAGAAGGGCCAGAACCTGATCGTCGATCTCGGACCGACCGAGGCGATCCTGCCGTTCCGTGAGCAGACGCCGCGCGAAAGCTATCGCCCCGGTGACCGCGTAGTCGCCTACGTCAAAGAGATCGACCGCGAGGCGCGCGGCCCCCAGGTCATCCTGTCCCGGGCCGATCCGCGTCTCGTCGAGAAGCTCTTCGAAGCCGAGGTTCCTGAAATCTACGAGGGCATCGTGCGCGTGATGGCGTGCGCCCGAGAGGCCGGAGCGCGCAGCAAGATCGCGGTCTCGAGCCGCGATGCAGACGTCGATCCGGTGGGCGCGTGCGTCGGCATGAAGGGCTCCCGTGTGCAGGCCGTCGTGCAGGAACTCCGCGGCGAGAAGATCGACATCGTCCCGTTCGACAAGGACCCGGCGCGCTTCGTGTGTGCGGCGATTCAGCCCGCGGAGGTGAACAAGGTCATCGTCGACGAGGCCGACCACCGCATGGAACTCGTCGTCCCCGACGAGAAGCTCTCGCTCGCGATTGGGCGCAAAGGGCAAAATGTCAGGCTCGCCGCGCAGCTCACGGGCTGGAAGCTCGACATCATCTCGGAGAGCAAGTTCCGCCAAATCGAGGATGAATCGGTGGCGGCGCTCCAGCACATCCCGGGCATCACCGAGCAAGTCGCGCGCAGCATGTATCGCATGGGCTTCCGCGCGATCGAGGAGTTGGCCGAGGCCAGCGAAGAGGAGCTCGCGTCGATCCCTGGCGTCGGTGACGCGGAGGCCGCGACCCGTTTGAAGGCCGACGCGCTCGGCACGATGGAACGCCTCCGACAGGACCGCATGAAAGCTGCCACGACGAAGGTCGAGCCGCTCACCGAACGCGAGCGGATGCTCTTTGTTCGCGGCGTCGGCGACCGAACGGTCCAGTTGCTCGAGGAAGCCGGCTACAAGACCGTTGAAGACATTCAGCGCGAAGACGAGGACAAACTCGCCATCAAGACGGGCATCGGCATCAAAAAGGCGCGCGACGTCAAGCAGGGCGCGTTGCAGTTTTTGGCTTCCGAGTGGAAAGCGATCGAAGCGGCCCGCAAGGCTGCGCAGGTCTGAGCGAGGTCGAGGAGAGGCGCGTGATGATGGTGATCGAAGACAGCGCGAAGCCCGCGCACAAACGGGAGCGCACATGCGCGGGGTGCGGCGAAAAAGCCGACGCCGCGGGTTTCGTGCGGCTCGTGCTCGGGCCCGCCTGCGAGATCGCGGTCGACGCAGCGGGCGGAGGCTTCGGACGGGGCGCTCACGTTCATGGGCGCTTCGCGTGCATCGCCAAGGCATGCCGCGGAGGCCTTTCGCGGGCCTTCAAAGCTCAAGTTCAGGCCAACGCCGAGGCGCTCGCGATCGAGGTTTCAGCGGCGTTCCTGCGCCGGGCTGACGGGCTGCTGCTGGCCGCCCGCCGGGCCGGGGCTACCGCCCAGGGCGCAGACGAGGCGCGCGCGGCGCTGGCTTCCGGCGCCCCGCTTGTCGTCGTCGCAGTCGACGCCGCCAGCGTGGTTCAGCGGAGCGAAATTGCGCGAGCGATCGCAGAGGGCCGCGCGTGCGCGTGGTCCACAAAGAGCGAGCTCGGTCGCATGTTGGGGAGGGAAGAGGTCGCCGTGTGCGCAGTTACCGATGCGCGCATGGCCGCGGCGATCGTCAGGGCGGTTTCGACCGCTGATGGCGCGCGCTCCGGAGTGAGGGTTGATGCAACGAGTGAGTCAGGTTTGCAGGTGTCCAGCATGATCCGCTTAGCGGATTCGCGATCGACGAAGAGCGATCGTGGCGAAGGTGCCGAGCAAACTCCGAGCGCCGAGCAGTTCGTGCGGCGCAGCGGCGAGGAGGATCGATGAGCAAGGTGCGTGTGTACGAGGCTGCAAAGCAGCTCAATGTCGACCCCAAGGCGGCCGTCGCGCTGTTTCAGGCGATTGGCATCCCAGAGGTTCGCAATCACATGAGCTCAGTCGAGCCCGAAGCTATCGAGCGGGTCAGGCGCCATCTCGAGAAGCAAAAGACCCACGATGTGGTCGAGGAAAAGGTGCGCTTCGGCGTCATCAAGCGGCGGGCTGTGGCCAAGCCTGCCGGTGCCGAGCCGTCGGTGCGTGAGCTTCCGGTCGCTGCGCCGTCTGTGCGTGAGCTTCCGGTCGCTGCGCCGTCTGTGCGTGAGCTTCCGGTCGCTGCGCCGTCGACTCGCGAATTGCCCGAAGCGCCGCGCTCCGCGCCGAAGCTCGAACACAACGGCGCTCACGCCGCTGTGCCTGCCTCGCGCCAATCGTCGCGCGCGGTGGTCGACGAGCGTCGCAGCTCGCGCGACGTCGCGGCCGACTCACAAGTCGTCGACCGCCCGAGCTCGCGCGCAGTCAAGGCGCCGCCCTCTGAGCCGCGCATGCCTGAGCCCAACTCCACGCCGGAGCCCGAGCCGGTCGTCCCGGCGGCGGCTGCACGCGAGCAGGCCCCCGAGCCCGCAGTGGTAGCTCCCGTTGTTATCGAGGTTGCTCCCGCTCCGGAGCCGGTGGTCGAGGCGCCGCCGCCGCCGCCGGCACCCGAGCCGGTTCGTGTCGAAGCGCCGGCGCGACCCGTCGTGGTTCAGCCTCCTCCGCGCCAGAGCACCGCGCCGAAGACCGGTGTCGAGTACTGGGGCGGTCGCCCTGGTGTCCCGATGCCCACGCCCTCTACTGCGCCGCGCACCGCGATCGGCGGAGGTCCCTCGGGCGCCATGCCCCGTCGCGTGCAGTACGATCCCCGAGCTGGCACCGGCGCGGCCCGCCCTGGCATTCGCCCAGGTCCCGGCGGTCCGGGTCGCCCCATGCAGGGGCGCGGAGCCCCCGGCATGCGCCGGTTCCCCGGTGGCATGAACATCTCGCGCCCCAAGCCTGCCGTATCGACGCAGGAGATGAGCGCGCACAAGAAGGTCATCCGCATCGAGGAGAACGTCACGCTCTCGACGATGGCCGCAAAAATGAGCCTCAAGGCCACAGAGCTGCTGATGAAGCTGCTCTCGATGGGCATGACGGGCGTGCACATCAACACCGCCCTCGACGCCGACACCGCGAAAATCCTGGCCGGCGAGTTCGGCTGGGAGGTTGAAGACGTCGCACAGAGCGAGGAGATGGCCATCACCATCGCTCGCGGCGAAGAGACCACCGACGCCGAGTTGGCCGACCTTATTGTTCGGCCTCCGGTCGTGACCGTGATGGGTCACGTCGACCATGGCAAGACGAGCCTGCTCGATCGCATCCGCAAGGCGAACGTTGCCGGCGGCGAGGCTGGCGGCATCACGCAGCACATCGGCGCCTACAAGGTGCTGACGCCGAGCCACGGCACCATCGTGTTCCTCGACACTCCGGGTCACGAAGCGTTTTCGCAAATGCGTGCGCGCGGCGCGAGCGTAACTGACTTGGTCGTGCTCGTTGTCGCTGCCGACGACGGTGTGATGCCGCAAACCAAGGAGGCCGTCGCGCATGCGAAGGCCGCCAAGGTGCCGATCATCGTAGCCGTGAACAAGATCGACAAGCCCGGCGCAGAGCCGGAGCGCGTGCGACGCGAGCTCGTCGAGCTGGGTCTCCAGCCCGAGGAGTGGGGCGGCGACACCATGTTCATCAACGTTTCGGCGCAAACCGGCGAAGGCATTCCGACGCTGCTCGAGAACATCGCGGTGCAAGCCGAGGTGCTCGACCTCAAGGCGAATCCGAAGCGTCCGGCCAGCGGCACCGTGCTCGAGGCCCTGCTCGATCGCGGCCGCGGTCCTGTCGCTCGCGTCCTCGTGCAGGACGGCACGTTGCGCGTCGGTGACTTCATCCTCGCGGGACCCGGCTTCGGCAAGGTTCGGGCGATGACGAACGAGCACGGCAAGCAAATCCAGGAGGCGCAGCCTGCGACCCCCGTCGAGATCCTCGGTCTGTCCGAGGTTCCGGGCGCGGGAGATCCCATGCACGCCGTCAAGGACCCCAAGAAGGCTCAGGAGATCGCCGAAAGCCGCAAGGGCAAGATGGCCAAGAGCCTTATTCCCTCGACCGCGAAGGTGTCGCTCGAAGAGCTTAGCCGCCGCATTTCCGATATCGATCAGCAGGAGCTCCGCGTCGTCATCAAGGGCGACGTTCAAGGCTCCGTCGAGGCGCTCGCCGACGCGCTCTCCAAGCTGTCGACCGAGAAGGTTCGCCTGCTCATCATCCACGCCGGCGTGGGTGCGATCACCGAAGGCGACGTCAACCTCGCGATCGCCGCCAAGGCGATCGTGGTTGGCTTCAACGTGAGGCCCGCCGGAAAGGCGAGCCAGCTCGCCGACGAATCCAAAATCGAGATTCGCCAGTACTCGATTATCTACAACGCCCTCGACGACGTGCGCGCTGCGATGGAAGGCCTGCTCCCGGCGACGCTCGTCGAGCGCACCCAGGGCAAAGCCGAAGCGCGGGTCGTGCTCAAGATCAAGGGCCAGGCCGTTGCGGGCTCCTACGTCACCGAGGGTGTATTCAAGCGCGCGGGCATGGTGCGCGTCATCCGCGGAGGTGCCGTTATTTTCAGCGGCAAGGTGTCGGCGCTCAAACGCTTCAAGGACGACGTCAAAGACGTGGCCGAGGGCTTCGAGTGCGGCATCAGCATTGACGGGTTCAGCGACATCAAGGAGCTCGACATTCTGGAGAGCTACGAGATCGATCACGTCAAGCAGCGCCTGTGACGGTAACGCGCCGCACGCGAGCAATCGCTGCGGCGCGCTGTTGTCGGGTGTCTTCAGAGGAGCTCCCGTATGGCTGAGGTCAAGCGTGCTGTTCGCGTAGCAGAGCGTGTCCACGAAGAGCTCGCGGCCATGCTCGCCCGCGATGTGAAAGATCCCCGCGTATCGGGCGTGGTCATCTCCCGGGTGACCATGACCGACGATCTCCGGCAGGCGCGCGTCTTTGTGCGCCTTCTGCAAGACGATGACGATCGGCGCACGGCCGCGATCACGGCGCTTTCGCGGGCTGCGCCGATGCTCCGCAGCGGCATCACGAAGCGAGCGCAGCTGCGCTACGCTCCCGAGCTCAAATTTCAGTACGACGAGGGGCAGGAGGCGCGCATGCGCATCGACCAGCTACTCGACGAAGTGAATCGCGATCTCAACCGCAAGCAGTGAGTCGGCGCGGCCCGGCGCCGGCGATCGGCGGGTTGCGGCGCGCGCGAAGCTGAACGCGCCGTGCGTCAGCGCAGGCGCGTGACGTACCAGCTGCCCCGCCATGCGATCATCTCGGCGACGTCGATGCGGTGTGCGCGACCGTCGATGGTGACCTGCAGGCTGGAGTGTTTCACGCGCCACAGCGGCGCGCGATAGTCGTGTTTTTTTGGTGTGATTCGTACGATCTGTTTGCCGAGCTCGAACGAGACGAAGACGGCGCGCACGGCGCCTTTCATTCGCTTGTTGAGCCGGCCAACGTCGCGCGCGAACGCCGGTTTCAGCTTGGCGTCCCAG
Organism: Myxococcales bacterium; assembly: GCA_947473045.1. Taxonomy (GTDB): domain Bacteria; phylum Myxococcota_A; class Polyangia; order Polyangiales; family Polyangiaceae; genus JANYHY01. Next base: position 94,741 of record CANJCO010000002.1, read on the forward strand.
ACCTTCGCGGGGTCTTTGTCGTCGCGCGCAAGGAGGTATCCGTCGCGCGGAAAAATAACGTCGGTGGCGAGGTCGGGGCTGTCTTTGGCGATCGCTTCGAGCAGGTGGCGCGCCCGCACGCTGAGGGTGAGGCTCGTCGCGTCGGGCATCGCGTCGTCGGCAGGACCGGCCTCGGCGGCGTCGGCTGCCGACAAGGCGTCCGTCGCGGCATCGAGTCGTGCCGAAGCTGAGAATCGGGCGTCCGCTCCGCCGTCGATGGGGGCGGGCTTTGGGTCGTTGACGCAGGAGGCGAGACACGCCGCGACAAAGGCGGCGCAAAATTGGAGCGCGCGGGTCGTCACAAGTCTACGCCGTCATGCCAGGTTCGGGAGTGCGACGACGTCGACGTGAAGGACCTCATCGAAGGCGCGAATTTCGCGTAGACATGACTCGGCGGGGCGGGACAAAACGCGGAGCTTGGCGCAGGCCGCGCCGCCGCCCTCGAACACTGTGTTGGCGACCTCCTCCACGTTGATGCCATGGCGCTTGATCACGTTGAGAACGTGGGCAAATGTGCCAATTTTGTCCTGCATTCGGACGACGATCTGAAAGCGCGCGACGGACTTGAGGACGTTGACGACGTTTGGCACGTCGCCCTCGAGCAAGAATCTGCGGATGACGCGCACGGCCTCGCTCGCGACCGACAGCTGCGCCTGATCGGTCGACGCGGCGATGTGCGGGGTGCCGTAGAGAAACCCGCCGCTCGCGGCTGCGGCCACGAAAGGAAGTTCGGTGGCGAACGCGGTCGTACCGCGGGGCTCGGCGGGCACGACATCGATCGCAGCGCGTAGTCCGCGTTCGCGTATGGCGACGGCGAGCGCCGCGTGGTCGATGAGATCGGCGCGCGCGGTGTTGATGAGGATCGCGCGGCTCGGGAGGGCCGAAAATACGCGCTCGCCGATGATGCCGCGCGTGCGGTCGGTGAGCGCCATGTGCAGCGACAGCACCTGGCTCTTGCGCGCGAGGTCTTCGATGGAGGCCGCGTATCCGACGCCGAGATCGGCCGCGCGCGCCGGTGTGAGGCTGCGGCTGAACGCGACCACAGGCATTCCGAACGCTCTCGCCCGCAGCGCGACTTCGTGGCCGATCGCGCCCATGCCGGCGATCCCGAGCGTCTTGCCGTAGAGCCCCTCGGCGTTTCCGTACTCCTTGCGAAGCCATTGACCGTTGCGCAGCGACAGCGTCGCGTCGACGAGGCGGCGATCGACGGCGACCATGAGGCCGAACACGAGCTCCGCCACCGCCGCGGCGTTTTTCCCCGGACAATTGGCCACGTAGATCCCGCGCCGGCTGGCCGCGCGCACGTCGATGGTGGCGTAGCTCGCTCCGGCCCGCACGATGAGGTTCAGCTCCCGCGCGGCCTCGATGGCGCTGGCTGTGACCTCGGTCGAGCGCACGATGAGGATGCCGACGCCGCCGATTTTAGCCTCGAGCTGCTCGCTGGTGAGGTCGGGCTCGTAGTCGACCGAGATGGGGAGCGCTCGCAGCTCTTCGACTGCGCGAGGGTGAAGCTTGTCGGCGATGAGAAGGCGCATCGGAAGCCCACACTAGTCAACCCGGGCAGGATTTTCGCGACAAATCCGCGGCAGCTCAGCCCTCGGGCAAGTCGCAAAGCTCGCCGGCGACGCGCACTGCGGGGTGGCCGTCGCGGTCTTCGAGGATCGGCATGAGCGATGACTGCGCGTGCCTCGAGAAGCGCGCATCGTAGGGCCCGTGCGCAGCCGTAGCTTTCACGCGCGTGACAAGCACCCCTGCGTCCGAACGGGTGAGCGCGGGCTGCCAGGGCTCTTCGGTGCCGTCGCTGAGCGTCAGGCGCACCTGATCGGGCAGAACGCGGATCGAGCGTACAAAATAAGGCGCGCTTTCGACGGTGAAATACGTCCAGTCGTAGCCGTTGGTCAGGATGTAACGCCCGTCGTCCGGGTGCCTGCTGATCCACGAATGCAGGCCCGCTTCGAGGCGCGGGTGCGCCACCCGCTCGCCCGCGTGCAGAAAGTGCCCCTCGCGATCGAGCACGATCGAGCTTTCGCGCGAACGGCCTTCGGGAGGAGCGAGGCGAAAGAACGCGGGATCATCGGAAGGACGGGGAAGGCTCACGGCTTCATTGTACGGGCTCGCCGGCTTGACGACGACCCCTCGCGCGCCTACATCCCGCGTGGTTTCAAATTTTTTTGAAACTTCCGAGGACACCATGACCGCGCCTTCGCCCATCGCCGAACGCTCCGAACGCAGCGACAAGAAGGAAGAGCACGCGGACGCGGTCCGGGCGATGTTCGATCGCATCGCTCCGACGTATGACGCGCTCAATCACATCATGAGCGCGGGCATCGATCGGCGCTGGCGCAGCCGCGCGGTGGCCGACCTCGGGCGCGCTCCTCCTGGCCCTGTGCTCGACCTGTGCGCCGGCACGATGGACCTCACGGCGCTGGTCGCCCGCGCGTATCCCGAGCGCCGCCTCGTGGCTGCTGATTTTGCAGCAGAGATGCTCGAGAGGGGCAAAGATAAGGCTCCGCAGGCCGAACGCGTGGTGGCCGATGCGATGAATCTGCCCTTCGAGGCGGGCTCGTTTTCGGCCGTCGTGTGCGGCTTCGGCATTCGCAACGTGGCCGATGTCGCCCGCGTGGCCCGCGAGGTGCGGCGCGTGCTCGTGCCCGGAGGCGTGTTCGTCACCCTGGAGCTCTTTCGCCCGGCGCGCGGGGTCACCCGACTCTTCCACGAGGCGTACGCCCGGCATGTGCTTCCGGCGGTCGGAGGCCTCATCTCCGGCGATCGCGCGGCCTACGACTACCTTGCTCGAAGCATGCGCGGATTTTTCACGCGCAACGAATACGAAGCGGCGCTGCGCGCGGCCGGCTTCGAAGGCGTTGTCGGCGAAGACCAAACCCTCGGCATCTCGGCGATCGTCTCGGCGAGCGCGCCGCGATGACGCGAAAAATTGTCGTCGCGATTTCCGGCGCCAGCGGAGCGCCTTACGCCAAGCGGCTCGTCGAGGTGCTGGCAGCGCGCCGCGACCAGCACGGCGACCTGGAGATAGGCGTGTGCCTGTCGTCGACGGCGCCCGAAGTTTGGGCGCTCGAGTGCGGCGGTGACGTGCGCGCGCATCTCGCCTCGCTGGGGCTCCAGTCGTGGGGCATGCGCGACTACAAGGCGCCGTTCGCGAGCGGGAGCGCGGGCTGGCACGCGATGGTGATCGTTCCCTGCTCCATGGGAACGATCGCCCGCATCGCGCACGGCATTTCGGACACCCTGCTCACGCGCGCGGCCGACGTGATGATCAAAGAAAAGCGACCGCTGGTGGTTGTGCCCCGCGAAATGCCTCTGTCGATCATTCACCTCGAAAATCTCACCGCGCTCGCGCGCGCCGGAGTGACCGTGCTGCCGGCGATGCCGTCTTTTTACGGCCGCACGCACTCGCTCGCCGATGCGGTCGACACGGTGGTTGGGCGCCTGCTCGACCAGCTCGCTATCGAACACGATCTGCTCCATCGCTGGGGCGGAAAGGAACGCGCGCAATGACGCCGCTCGTGCGACAGACGCTGGCGAAGGCCGGCTTGCTCGATATGCTCGAGGCCCGCGCGCGCGGCGAGGTGCCGACGCGCGAAGACATTCCGCGAGGCGTCGATCTGCTCGCGCTGGGCGCCTTCGCGGACGCTGTTCGCAGCGCCGAAGTAGGTGCCGTCGTTCATGTGTACGCCGACTCTCGCGTTCCCGAGGGCGCCTTCGAGGCGTCACGTGAACTGCGCGGTCTCGACCTGCTCCGAGAGGTGGCGACCGTTCGCGTTACCTCGCCGCGAGGTGCGCGCGTGCGGGTGGATTGGGGTGCGGCGTCGCTCGAGATCGCGCAGGCCGCGCTCGGCTTCGGTGCGAGTGAGCTGTCGGGACCCATCGCCAATCGCAGGGGGCTGCCGATCGCGGACGACGCCGCGAAGAAGGTGAAGGGGCAGGGCATGGTGAGCCTGCAGCTGCTTCAGAAGCGGGAGATCGAGCGCCTGCTTCGCGCGGCCGGTAGACAGCCACTGTTCGACGCCGAGATCGCCGCGCTCGAAGACCACGCATCACAAGAAGAAGAGGAGACGCTCATTCATGGCTGACCTGCTCGAGACAGTCGAAGCGAAACTCCGCGCGGGCGAGCGCCTGTCGTTTGACGACGGCGTCGCGCTCTTTCGTCACAAAGATTTGCTCGCGATAGGCCGCCTCGCCAACTTCGTGCGCGAGCGGCTGCACGGAGATCGCACGTACTTCAACAAGAACATGCGCATCGAGGTCACCAACGTGTGCGTGGCTTCGTGCTTGTTCTGCTCGTTCGCCAAACTCGAAGAGGACATGCCTGGCGCTCACACCATGACGCTGCAGGAGGCGTGGCGCGAGCTCGAGCAGCGTATGGACGACCCTCCCAGTGAAGTGCATGTCGTCAACGGACTGCATCCGGGGCTTCCGTTTTCGTACTACGAAGAGCTGCTCAAGGGGTTCAAGCGCATCAAGCCCGACGTGCATCTCAAGTGCTTTACCGCCGTCGAAGTGCACTTCTTCGCGCAGCACTACGGCATGACCTACGCGCAGGTGCTGACGCAGTTGCAGCAAGCAGGACTGGGCAGTCTGCCCGGCGGCGGCGCCGAGATTTTTCACCCCGAGGTGCGCTCGCGCATCTCGCACGACAAGGCCACCGCTGACGAATATCTCGCCGTGCACCGCACAGCGCACGCGATGGGGATGATGACGAACATGACGATGCTCTACGGTCACATCGAGACGTTCGAGCACCGCGTGGACCACATCCTGCGCGTGCGCACCCAGCAGGACGAGTCGCGCGCGATGGGGGCGAACGCGGGTAAAGTACAGGCATTCATCCCGCTCGCGTTTCATCCCGACGGAAACGGCATGAAGAACCTGCCCGCGCCCACGGCCGTCGACGATCTGCGCACCATCGCAGTGTCGCGGCTGCTCCTCGACAACGTCGAGCACATCAAGTCGTACTGGGTTTCGAGCGGCCCCGACGTTGCGCAGATCGCGCTGTCATTCGGAGCCGATGACGTCGACGGGACGATCGTTCACGAGACGATCTACAAGGCCGCTGGCAGCAACCGTCCGGAGGGCATGAGCGAGGCCGCGCTCATTCGATTGATCCGCGAGGCTGGCCGCACTCCGGTCGAGCGCGACACACTCTATGGTGTGGTGCGCGAGCACCCTGCGGCGTTGCTTCCCGAGGGCGCGCTCAAGGTCAAAGATCGTAACGCCAATCGGCACTTGCAGGTAGTGAGCTGATGGCCGCGCGACAATCGCCGCTGCGCGTCGCAGGTGTTCAATACCTCAACGCGAGGCCGCTGTACGAAGGCCTCGCAGAGTGTTCGCGCATCGAGCTTACGCTCGGCCTGCCAGCGGAGGTCGCGCGTCGCATCGATGAGGACGAGGCCGACGTTGCGCTGATGCCCATCGCCGCCGCAGCGACCATCGGAGATCTCCGCATGGTGCGCGGAAGCGCGATCGGCGCTCGCGGGGCAGTTCGAAGCGTGCTGATCGTGGCCGATCAACCGATCGAAGATGTCGATGAGATCGCCCTCGACCTGTCTTCGCGCACGAGCGTGGTGCTGGCGCGGCTGGTCATGGCCATGCGCCGAACGCGCGCGCCGAAGTACGTCGGCCTGCCGGCGGGCGATGCCCTCGCGTCGGTCGGGGGCAGCCGCGGCGCGCTCATCATCGGCGATCCGGCGCTCGCGATAGTGGGAAAGTACAAGTATTCGCTCGACCTTGCGCAGGCGTGGTTCGAGCACACGGCGCTGCCGTTCGTGTTCGCTGCGTGGTGCGGCAGGCCAGGCGCGATCGGCAAAGACGACGAGCGCCTGTTCGACGACGCGCGCGTGCTCGGACTGCGCCGTCGCGACGCCATCGCCGACGCGTGGGCGATGGATCGCGGGCTCGAGCCCGAGCCTTATCGCAGCTACCTGCGAGAGGCGCTGCGCTACGGGTTCGGTGAGGACGAGATCGCGGGGCTCCGACGCTTCTACGACGAGGCCGCTCGCGCGCGCCTGCTGCCGAAGACGCAAGTTCGGTTCTTTGATGAAGCCCCCTCCCGGTCTATGAGCGTGCCTTCAGTCGACACGCTGCTTTCGCGCGCAGCGGACGGTGAACGCCTGTCGGCGGCCGATGGTGAGCTGCTGCTTGAGCGCGGGAGCTTGTTTGACCTCGGGCTCGCGGCCGACGCCGTGCGACGTCGCAAGCATCCCCACGACGTGGTCACGTACATCGTTGACCGCAACGTGAACTACACGAACGTGTGCACCACGAGCTGCCGTTTTTGTGCCTTTTACCGCCCCGTGGGGCACCCCGAAGGCTACGTCCTGTCGCGCGAGCAACTCGGCGAAAAAATGCAGGAGGTCGTCGACGCGGGCGGGGTGCAGATTCTGCTTCAGGGAGGTCTCAATCCCGAACTGCCGCTGCGCTGGTACGAGGACCTCTTTCGCTGGATCAAAGCCGAATACAAACTGGGTCTTCACGCCTTGTCGCCTGAGGAGATCATTCACATCGCCGGCTTGGAGAGCCTCTCCACCCGGGAGGTGCTCGAGCGCCTTCGCGCGGCGGGAATGGACAGCCTGCCCGGCGGCGGCGCCGAGATTCTGGTCGATCGCGTGCGGCGCAAGATCGCCAAGGCGAAGTGCTCGAGCGACGGTTGGCTCGGCGTCATGCGAACTGCCCATCAGCTCGGCATGCGCTCCAGCGCCACGATGATGTACGGCACCGTCGACACGCCGCGCGATCGCGTGACCCATCTCGTGAAGCTGCGCGAGCTGCAGGACGAAACCGGCGGCTTTACGGCCTTTTTCTGCTGGGATTTTCAGCACGAAAATGGGGTTCGCATCGAGGCCGGCGATCACGGCACGCACCTGTACCTGCGCCAGCAGGCGCTCGCGCGACTCATGCTTGACAACATCGACCACGTGGGGGCCTCGTGGGTCACGCAGGGACCTGAAATCGGACAGCTCGCGCTTCGCTTTGGCGCCGACGACTTCGGCAGCGTCATGTTCGAGGAGAACGTAGTCTCGAGCGCGGGCACCACTTACTGCATCAACGCCGAGGCCATCGAAGCGCGTATCCGCGGCGCGGGCTTCAAAGCCACGCGGCGCAACGTGCGCTACGAGTGGCTCACGCAGCCCGCCTGAGTCGGGCACCGGCATGCGCATCATCTTTGCAGACCACCTGCTGCCAGGGGACGCGAGCGCGATCGCCGATGCAGCGGTTGTCGTCGACGACTCCGATCGCGTCGTCGCGGTCGGCCGGGCCGCGGAGCTGGCGCCTGCCTACGCTGCGCTTCCTGCCACGCGTATCGCGGGCGTGGTGCTGCCCGGGCTCGTCAATGCGCACACGCATCTCGAGCTCTCGGCCCTCGCGGGAAAGGTTCCCGGAGGCTCGGGGTTTGTCGCCTGGGTCGAACGGCTCATCGCGATTCGGCCTGAAATCAGCCCTGAAAGCGAGGCGCGTGCGATCGCTCGGGCGGTTCGGTCGCTGGTCGAAGGCGGAACGGTCGCGGTCGGAGAGGTCACCAATTCGCTGGCCGCGGCGCCCGCTCTCGCTCAGGCGGGGCTCGCCGGCTCAGTCTTTCATGAGGTGTTCGGTTGGGATCGCGGACGCGGCCTGGCCAGGCTCGACGCGCTGGCGGTCGAGCGCGCGGAGCGCTTCGGTGACGGCGCGACGGGGGCGCTCCGCTATGCGCCATCGCCGCACACGCTCTATACGACCCATCCCGACGTGGTGAAGTCTGCGTTCGCGCGGGCCGAGGCGCTCGGCGCGTTCGCGAGTCTGCATCTTGCGGAGCATCCGGCAGAGCGCGCGGCGATTGAGTCGGGCGGCGGCGGCGTCCCCGAGTGGCTCGCGCGTCGCAGCGGTCTGCCTGTCTCTGCGATCGGATGGCCAAACTCGCCCTTGTTCGACTACGCGGCCGCGCTCGGTGCGCTGCGCCCGCGGGTGCTGCTCGTGCATCTTACTGACGCGACCGCCGCCGAGCTCGCGCGCGTGCGTCGCAGCGGGGCCCAGGTGGTGCTGTGCCCGCGCTCGAATTTGCACATCGAGGGCAGGCTTCCGCCGCTGCGGGCGATGCTCGACGCCGGCCTCGCTCCAGCGCTTGGCAGCGACTCGCTCGCTTCCAGCGACTGTCTCGACGTGCTCGCGGAGGCGGCGCGCTTGCTGGCGGCGTTCCCCGAAGTGCCGGCCTGGGAGTATGTGAAAATGGCGACATTCAACGGCGCGCGCGCGCTCGGGTTGGGCGATCTCGGTTGCATCCGCGCGGGAATGCGCCCTGGCCTCATCGCGGTCGAGACGCCTGCGGTCAATCATGACGCCGCGCGCTGGCTGCTCGAAAACGTCGGGGCGCCGCGCCGCGTGATCGCGCGCGCGCACTCGGAGCCTTCGTGAACCTCTTTGCGAAGCTTCGCACCTACGGCGGTCTCGTCGCGTTTTCGCACACTGTTTTCGCGATGCCCTTCGCCGCCACGGCTTTGGTGCTGTCGCGCGCCGAGGCCCACCTGCCCATCACGGCGCAGCGGATCGCCGCGATGGTTGTGTGCATGGTCTCCGCTCGCACGAGCGCAATGGCGTTCAACCGCTGGGCCGATCGCGACGTCGACGCGAAGAATCCGCGCACCAAAGGGCGCCACATTCCGGCCGGTGAGGTCTCCGCGGCCAGCGCCCTGACGCTGACGGTTGCTTCCGGAGCCGTGTTCCTCGGATCGGCTGCAACCCTCGGGTTTTGGCCGCTCGTGCTTTCGCCGGTCGTGCTGGCCGTGCTGCTCGGCTACTCGCTTGCGAAGCGGTTCACGTGGGCGGCGCACTTGTGGCTCGGCGTGGCTCTTTCGCTCGCTCCCGGCGGGGCGTGGCTCGCAGCAGGAGCGACGCCCAACGCAGGCGTGATCAGTCTCATGCTCGGCGTCGTCACGTGGCTGCTTGGCTTCGACATCCTCTATTCGTTGCAAGATGCATCTTTCGATCGCGCGCACGGCCTTCACTCGGTTCCGGCGCGCTTCGGAGTCACTGGAGCGCTGCTGATCAGCGCGGGGGCGCACGCCGCGACCATCGCCTCTTTCGCGCTCACGGGCGCCTTGCTGCACCGCGGCCCTGTGTTCTTCGTGGCCGTCGCCGTCGCCGCAGCGCTGCTCGTCTACGAACACGCGCTCGTGGGCCGGGGTAACCTCGCCAAGATCAACAAGGCCTTCTTCGACATGAACGCGTACGTGAGCGTTGGGTTCTTCGGGCTCGTGCTCATTGACGAGTACCTGCGGCGATGAGCGGCGCGCCATACGGCCTGCAGGCGGTGTAGCCTCGGACGTCATGCGCGCACGCTTCGCCACCGCACTGCTGATGTGTGTATGCTGCAAGCAAACGCCGCGCAGCGCGCCGGATGCAGCGCTGCCCGCAGCGGCGCCCGCGGGCGATGTGTCGGTGATTGACGCAGCCGACTCGGCCGCGCGAGCGATATCGCCGGCGCCTGAGCCGATGACGCCGCTTGGCGACGCTGGCGTTAGCGCGTGCAAGCTCGTGATGGGCCCGGCGCGACAGCTGTGGCACGGCCCGCCGGCCCTCGACGTGTCGCCCGACGGCGTGCGCGTGGCGTTCAACACGGAGGCCGGGGCGATGGTGGCTGCGGTCGCGCGCGTGAATGTGCCGCCATCGCCTTTCGTGGGAACAGGACGACGAGGGGCCTCGCCGCCTTGCGCGTTCGCAGGAAAGCATGTATTTTGCATGGATGCAGCCGGCGGCGTGCACCGGCGCGACGTCGCGACCGGCGGCGACGCCATGGTGGCGCAGGCCCGTGCCGGCACGCGAATCGGCGCCTCGGTCGTCGGTGGTCATGAGCTGCTGGCGTTCGTCCGGGAGGGCAAGACCACGGAGGGCGAGACGCTCGAGGCCTGGCTGTGGTCCGACGACGGCAAGACGCAGCGCTTGAGCGATGACGGCAGCGGGGCGACGTTCGTAGCGCTCGCACCGCGCGGCGAGGGCGGCCTTGCTGTGATGCTCGACGCGCGCAGCGCCATGACCCCTGTGCACGCGCGAACGGTCACGTGGAACGACCGCGCGATCCTCGGGCCAGATGCTGTCGTGTTTCTGGGAGGTGGAGCCGAGCCGCACACCCGCGCAGCGCTGGCGGTCACCTCCGCAGGCGCGGCCACTGTGCTGCTGCCAATCGCGCACGACCTCGCCTTCGGACTGGCCGTCGCCCGCGTCGACGTCGTTCCCCGCACCGACAGCGCCGCGACCTGGACGGATTACGACAACGGCCTCGACCCAGCGCCTGTCGCGGCGACAGTCGGCGCCGCGCGAAGCCTTGTGGCTCGCGTGATTCCGCTCGGCAAAAAACCGCACGCTCCGCGCGCAATCGAGCTCGGGCGCGTTACAGACGGCGGGGTTTTCGTCAGCCTTGGCATCGTGCCTACGCACGGCGATCCCGCAGACGTCGCGGTCGCCGCCGACGGAAGCGCCCTCGTGCTCGCGTATATGGACCAAGGCGGCACCTGGATTGAGCGACGGATCTGCCCCTGATCACCCAAGCAGCAAGCCGCCGCGCGGCCGCGCCCGTCCCCCGCGCACAGCCACGCGGCCGGGCCGATGCGCTGCGCGCGAGGTTGGGTCCACGTTCACCGCTTCGCCGTGGTGGTCGACTCCGTTTGGTAGGTGGCGCCGACGTCGAAACGCCCCTGCACGCCGGCGAAGAAGAACATGCTCGCGCGCGGATCGGCGATCGCGACTGTGTTTCCAGCGTCCTGCCAGACGAAGACGTTGAGATCCGCGCCGATCGTGGGCGCGATCGCGACCTCATTGCTGAGGCGAATGTCAACCCCCGCGCTCACCTTGGCGAGCTGAAAGCCGTGCGTAAGAAGTGTGGGGATCGGCGCGTTGTGAGTCTCCCACAGGAGGCGGTATCCCGTTCCTGCTTGAATCCACGGGTCCGTGCGAACGTAGGGCGAAAAGTGGTAGGTCGCTGAAACTCCCGTTGTGAAGCCCCGAGCGCCGTTCGCGCGCTCTGCGGTGAGCTCGTCGTATTGTCCGCTTACCCCAACCGCCCACCGGGGGTCGATGCGGTATCCTGCCCCGAGCCCGACCGCAAAGCCGGGAGTGGCGACGCTGGGCATGCCCACGCCGCCTTGAAGCATGCCAGATCCCTGCGTATACCCGGTGGATACCGACAGCTCAAACGCGTTCTTCGGCGCGGCCATGGCCTGTTCGAAGTAGTTTACCTGCTCAGGTCCGCGCGCGGTCGCCGTCCCTTGAGCGTGCGCCTGTGAGGTCGACGCGACCGCCAGCGTGGCTGCCGCAAGCACGAAGAGTTTACTGGTCATGATGAGACTCCCTTGTTTGGTTGCGTCAGCTTTATGGCTGCGACGCACGGGAGGTCACAGTGCATCGCCTATGCCTGCGCAAGTTGGGAGGTTTCGCGCGTCTGCGGGTCGCTTTGCGGTGCACGCCCTGCAGGGCAGGCGCCGCTCGTTGCGTGAGCGCCTGCGGCGGCTCAGCGGCAGCGTCGCTTTCGTACGTTGACGACAGCAGCGCGGCTGATGCGCTAGCCTGCCCGGCGCACGCCATGTCCGAGCTCGACCCTACCCGCGCCTACTACGACGAGTTTTCCCGCGGCTACGAAGCCCGTCGCCGCCCGAACGACCCCGACGGCTATCACGCCCTCATCGACGACCTCGAGGTCGACGTCGTGCGCCGCTTCGGCGCTGGGCGCGACGTGCTCGAGTGCGGTTGCGGTACGGGGCTGCTCCTCGAGCGGATCGCTCAGTTCGCGTCGAGCGCCAAGGGCATCGATCTGTCGCCGCGAATGCTCGACGCAGCCCGCGCGCGAGGCCTCACCGTCACCGAGGGAAGCGTGACGCGTCTGCCGTACGACGACGCGAGCTTCGACGTCGCGTGCTCGTTCAAGGTGCTCGCCCACGTGCCTGAGATCGGTTTGGCGCTCAGCGAGATGGCGCGCGTCGTGCGTCCCGGCGGCGTCGTTCTCGCCGAGCTCTACAACCCGCTTTCGTTCCGTGGACTGCTCAAGCGCTTCGGCCCTGCCGGGAGGATCTCGCGGTTCACCAAGGAAGATGCAGTCTACACGCGGTTCGATGCGCCGTGGATCGTCCCGCGCATCACGCCGCCAGGATGCACCGTCGAGCGCGCGTTTGGCGTGCGCATCGTGACTCCCGCGGCCGCGGCCATGCGCATCCCCGGCGCGCGCGCGCTCCTGCCGATCGTCGAACGCGCACTGTCGCCTACGCCGCTGGCGTTTTTTGCCGGTTTCTACGTCGCCGTGCTCCGCAAGCGCGCGTAGGGCTGCGCTGCAGCGACCGCTGCTGAAATTCGCGACATGTGAAGGTGCTTGTGGGCGCCGCGCGTCTATACTCTCCGCGTGATGCGATCCCGTCTCGTTGAACGTCTGCTCAAGGTCTCTGCGCTGCTCGGCGCCTTCATGCTGGCCAGCTTGCTGGCGCTCAAGCTCCACTTGCGTGGGGAGGGGTTGTGGCAAGGTCTGGCCCCGGCGAGCGCCGCGAGCGCGCAGGCTCAGCCCTACGACCTGACGCAGCTGAAGGTCACGAACGAGGTGCTGCGCATCGTGCGCGACAAGTACGTCGACCCCAAGCGCGTGCGCCCGCGCGAAATGCTGCTGTCTGCGCTCAATTATGTGCAGCGCGACGTCGCGCAGATCATCGTGCTGCACGACGAGGGCGCGCCCACGGTAAAGGTGCGCGTCGACACGCAGGAGCGCGAGTTCCGCGTCGACAACGTGCAGGGGCCGTGGGACGTCGCCTCGCGGCTGCATGACGTCTTCGCCTTCGTTCAGGACAACCTGCGCGGGACCGAGGTCGATCTGCGCGAGGTCGAATACGCCGCGTGCAACGGCATGTTGCACACCCTCGATCCGCACACCGTGCTGCTGTCGCCTGAGGCCTACAAGGACATGAACATGTCCACGAGCGGCCAGTTCGGCGGCCTCGGCATCGTGATCTCGCTGCGCGATCAACAGCTCACCGTGATCAACCCGATGCCCGCCACCCCGGCGGGGCGCGCGGGCGTGCGGCGCCACGATCGCATCACCAAGATCAACAACGAATCGACCCTCAACATGGGGCTCAACGAGGCGGTCAATCACCTGCGCGGGGTGCCGGGCTCCAAGGTCACCGTCTGGATCCACCGCGACGGCTCCGAGGGCTGGCAGGGGTCGCGGCCTTTCGAGCTCACGCGCGAGACGATTCACGTGGCCAGCGTCGAGAGCAAATTGCTCGAGGGCAACATCGGATACGTGCGGCTCAAGGCGTTTCAAGCCAACAGTGCCGGCGAGCTCGACAACGCGCTTTTGGAGCTCAAGAAGGGCGGCGAGCTCAAGGGGCTCGTGCTCGACCTGCGCGGCAATCCGGGCGGTCTGCTCGATCAGGCGGTGAAGATTACCGACAAGTTCGTTCAGTCGGGGCCCATCGTCGCGACGGTCGGTCACGGCGAAGGCGCTGAGGGCCGAGACGAGCGGGTGGCCCATGCTGAAGGCACCGAGCCGAACTACCCTATCGTCCTGCTTGTAAGCGGCACTTCGGCGAGTGCGAGCGAGATCGTCGCGGGAGCCATGAAGAATCATGACCGCGCGGTCATTGTCGGCGAGACGACGTTCGGCAAGGGCAGCGTGCAGCTGATCTTTACCGAGATGCCCGACAAAGCGGCGCTCAAGCTCACCATTGCCCAGTACCTCACCGAGCCCGGCGACATTTCTATTCAAGGCACCGGCGTTACGCCCGACATCGAGCTCGATCCGATGACCGTCGACCTGCAGGAGATGGACCTCAACGCCGATCAGGGAGGCCTCGTGAAGGAGCGCGACTTGTCGCGCAGCCTGAGCAACGCGCACACCCGCGAAGGGCAGCGGCCGAGCGAGGTGCTCCGCTACTATCTCGGGCAAAAAGAGCGCATCGAGCTGCTCGACCGTGGCGGAGACCCCGACGACGCGGCCGCGCCCGACTTCCCGACGCGATTCGCCCGCGAGCTCGCTGCGAGGTCTCCCGCCACAGCCCGGCCCGACCAGGTGCGCGCCGCGAAGGCCTTTATCGAGTCGACGCGCGCCGCAGAGCTCGCCAAGGTCGTGGCCGACTTGCAGAAGCAAGGCATCGATTGGAGCGATGCCCCCGCGGACGTGCCCGCTCAGCAGGGACCGGTGTCGACGCTTGACGTCAAGGTTGAGACCGACCGCGCGGGCGACGTCGTCACCGCGGGCGAGCAGATCGCCGTCAAGGTCACCGTCACCAACAAGGGCACGCTGCCGGTGCATCGCCTCTTCGCGACCACCAAGAGCGACAACGGCATGTTCGACAACAAGGAGTTTGCGTTCGGCAAGCTCGAACCCGGCAAGAGCCGCACCGTCACGACGCCCCTCGGATGGTGCGACTTCGACGGCCGAAAAATTGGCTCGACCGTCGCGCTTCCCAAGGACACGCCTCGCGTTTGCCGGATTCCGAAAGACGCTCTGACAAGGGCCGACGGCATCAAGCTTCGGTTCGAGGAGGCGCGTGGCCGCGTCCCCGCGGACGCCGAGGCGCGCGTTTCGGTCAGAGCGCTCGAGCGCCCCGTGTTTTCGTACGCCTACCAGCTCGTCGACAACCGCAAGGGCAACGGCGATGGCCGCGTGCAAAAGGGCGAAGAGCTCACGATGTACCTCGTCGTCAAAAATTCGGGAAAGGGCCGCAGCTTCGACGCTCAGGCAAACCTGAGAAACCTCTCCGGCGACGGCTTGCTCCTCCACGAGGGGCGCTTCAACGACGTCTCCAACATGGCGCCCGGCGAGACGCGCAAAGTGTCGTTCACCTTCGACGTACAGCCGCAACTGGAGGGCAACGAGGCGAAGGTCGAGCTGTCGATCATCGATCAGGAGCTCCGTGAGTCGGTGGTCGAAAAAGTGCGGATACCGATCGTCGCGGCTTCGTCGTCGACGCCGGTTGCCGGCCCGATGAAGGCTGCGCTGAAGGGCGCCGCGCTCCAGGAGGCTGCCGATCCGGCGTCGCGAACGTTCGGGCGTTTGGCGGCCGGCGTTGGCGTCACCGCCGCGGGCGGCTACGGCGACTACGTGAAGGTCTCGCTGGGCGCCGGTCGCTTCGGTTTCGTCAAGCAGTCCGAGCTCGAGGTCGGAGGCGCTCCTGCGCCGATCGTCGCGTTCGAAGACGCCATGACCCATGCCCCCCCGCTGCTCGAAATCGCCCAGCCCGCGCTGTTCACGCGCGACGCGAAGATCACGCTTCGAGGCAGCGCCAGCGATGACGCGCGCCTGCTCGACGTCTACGTATTTTCGGGCTCGCGGAAGGTCTTCTACCGTTCGAACCGCAACGGCCCCGACCCTAAAAAGATGGCGTTCGAGGCTGAAGCGCCGCTTCGTGCTGGCGTCAATGTCATCACGGTCGTGGCTCGCGAAAATCCCGACACGACCTCCCGCAGGGTGTTTGTGGTGCGAAAAGACGGCGCATCGGGCGAGCTGCTTCAAACGCCGCGCACGGAAGACGACGGAGGCGAAGGCGCCGGGCTTGCGGACGACTGAGGGCGGGCGATGATCGTCAGCATCGGGCTCGATGTGTGCTCGATCGAGCGTATGAGGCGGGCGCTCGCGCGTCACGGCGATCGGTTCGCGGCGCGCATCTGCTCGCCCGCCGAGCTTAGCCGGGTGGGGGTTCGTGACCGGGCGACCTTCGTCGCTGCGCGATTCGCGGTGAAAGAGGCCTTTGCGAAGTGCCTCGACGGCGCCCGCGGGGTTGGCTGGCACGAGGTCGAGATCACGCACTCGCCCTCGGGTCGCCCGTCGCTCGTGCTGTCGGGAAACGCCTTGATTTGCGCTTCGAATGCGGGCGCCTCGCGCTGGCACGTGACGATTACGCACGACGCGGGCATCGCGGCGGCGGTGGTGATCCTCGAGGACGCGCAGTGATCGCGGTTTTGACGCGGGATCAGGCGCGCGCGTTCGACGCCCGGGCCATTCGGGAGTGCGGCGTACCCGGCGTTGTTCTCATGGAAAATGCCGGACGCGGAGCGGCTGACGTGCTCGAACGCGAGCTGCTCGGCGGCGAAGCGCGCGGCAAGCAGATAGGCGTCGTTTGCGGCGTGGGCAACAACGGCGGCGACGGGTTCGTCATCGCGCGCCACCTCGCGCTTCGCGGCGCGACGGTTCAAGTCGCGCTCGTCGGCGATCCGGCGCGATGCCGCGGCGACGCGGCGATCGCGCGCGGCGCCTGGCTCGGTACGGGCGGCGTCATCGGCACGGCTCCCGAAGCGCTGTCTGAATGCGACGTGCTCGTCGACGCACTTTTCGGCACAGGGCTCGATCGCGAAGTGACCGGCGAGCAAGCCGCCGCGATCGCGTTCCTCAACGGCTCGGCCGCTCCGGTGTTCGCGCTCGACCTTCCTTCGGGACTCGACGCCGACACCGGCACAACGCTTGGCGCCTGCGTCAACGCGCGCGTGACCGTGACGTTCGCCCACTCGAAGTGCGGCCTGCTCACGCCTTCGGGCGCGGCGCGTGCCGGAAGGGTCTTTGTGGTTGATATCGGCGTGCCTGCTGCGCTCGTCGTCGGTGCGGGTCACGAGGCATGGCTGATGAGCGACCAGGACGCTCGCGCGTGGCTCCCCGCGCGCGCGGCTGGCTCCCATAAGCATGGGGCGGGTCATGTCGGCGTGCTCGCTGGATCGTCGGGAAAGCCAGGCGCTGCGATGCTCGCCGCGTCAGGCGCGCTGCGGGCCGGAGCGGGCCTCGCGACCATCGTTACGTGGCCCGAGGTCGCTGCCGCCCTCGAGCTGCGCGCGCTCGAGATCATGGTCTCGCGCATCGACGAGGCCGACGTTGAGGCCTCCGTTGATCGTGCCGTCGCAGGCAAACGCGCGCTGGTCATCGGTCCCGCGTTCGGCCTCGGCGACGCGGCGCATCGGGCGGTCTCGCGGGCGGTGAACGCGTTCGAGGGGGTTGCCGTGCTCGACGCCGACGCGCTGACGCTATTTGCAGGGCGCCCGCAGGTGCTGGCGTCATCATGCGCGCGCCTCGTGCTCACCCCGCATGCGGGCGAAGCCGCGCGCCTCCTCGGCGTCACGTCTGCGCAAGTCGAGGCAGACCGTTTCGGGGCGGTGCGGGAGCTCGCCGCGGCGGCCGGCTGCGTCGTTCTTTTGAAAGGAGCCCACACGCTCATCGCCGACGCGCGCGGGCGCGTCGCCGTATCGAGGGTGGTGTGCCCCGCGCTGGCGACAGCGGGCTCAGGAGACGTGCTCGCGGGAATCATCGCCGGGCTCGGATGCGGACTCGGTGCCTTCGAGGCGGCGTGCGCCGGCGCGCTCATTCACGGCAAGGCAGGCGAAGCCGCCGGGGTCGATCGCGGGCTGCTCGCCTCGGAAATCGCAGACCTGGTGCCCCGCGCCATTCGCGCGTTGTCGGCTGGCCACGACGTGCGTCCGTAAAGACACACGCCTCGTTGGAAATTGCCCAATTGCGCGAGGTTTATGCCGGTTTGTTGTGTGGTATGCGCGTTGCGATGCGTGTGCTTCGGAGGCACGACCCGTCATGCACACGCGATCTGCAAAGTACACTCTGTCGCCCGCGAGCCCCGCCTGCAGCGAGGTTCGCGCCGGCCTTTGGCAGCTCGTCCCAGGGCTGCGCGCGCGGGCCCTGCACCTCGTCGGAAACGCCGCGCAGGCTGACGACCTCGTGCAGGACACCATCGAGAGGGCGCTACGTTTCGAAGCGCAGTTCGTCAGCGGCTCGAGCTTGCGGGCGTGGGCGTCGTCGATTCTTTTCAGTGTATTCGTGACGCGCTTTCGAAGGGCGCGCCGCGAGCGCACCGCGCTGCGCGTTCTCGCCAGCGATCCCAACGCATGGACCCTGCCCGACGACCAAAGGCCTGACGCGTATGTCGCGCTCACGCGAAGCACCACGGCGTCTCTCGACGCGCTGCCCCCGGGTTTCAAGGCCGCCATCGAAATGGTCGACGTCGAAGGCCAGACGTACCGCGACGCGGCCGGCGCGCTCGGGGTGCCGGTGGGAACCGTCATGAGCCGGCTTCATCGCGGCCGGCGCATGCTCAAAGAGTCACTCGCTGCGTGATTGCCGCCGCGCAGTCCACGGCACGTCCGCCACGCCCCGGTCGTGGTTTTCCCGCCGCGCGAGCGTAAAGAGCAAATCGCTGAGGCGGTTCAAGTAGATCACGACGTCACGCCGCGGCTCGGCGTCGTCGATGGCCAGCACGCTGCGCTCCGCGCGCCGGCAGACGGTGCGGGCGAGGTGCAAGTGGCACGCTTGCGGCGAGCCGCCCGGAAGCACGAACGTCTTGAGCTGCGGCAAGCCTTCTTCGCTCGCGTCGATCGCGCGCTCGAGCCTTTGAGCATCCTGATCGCCGAGCAGGGGCATGCCGAGGCTCGCCTCCTTGCCCGCCACGCACGCGAGCTCCGCGCCCAACGTGAACAGATCGACTTGCACTTCGGCCAAAATCGACTCTCCAAGCGCGCCGAGCCCCGCGGCGCGAGCGAGCCCGACAAATGCGTTGAGCTCGTCGACGGTCCCGTAGGCCTCGACCCTTGGTGACGCCTTTTTGACGCGCGCGCCGCCGTAGAGTCCGGTGGAGCCGTCGTCGCCGGTCTTCGTGTAGATTTTCATCGCGTCGCCCTCATACCGCGCATGACTGGCCGCGGGTAGATGGCGATTGCAAGCGCTCGCATACGTTCACGCGCGCCTCGCAGCGCACGCCAACGTTTCTGCTTTTGAGGCCTGGTACTCGCGGGCGAAGTCGAGCGCGCGCTCCATCAATTTTGCGGCTCCGGCCGCGGCGGTACGCGCGGTCTCTCCGTGCCCGGTCGCGCGCGCGGCGCTTTGCGCGTGTCGGGTCGCGTCGGCGTCATGCGCTGCCGCGACGAAATCGAGACCGCTTGTTGTCAGCTTGCTCCCTGCGTTGATGGAGTCGCTGGCGATTCGGGCATATGCGGCGCTGCGTCGGAGCGTCTCAACGTCCGGCGGGGGCGCCTTTGCTGCGCTTGCGGCGGCGGTCGAAGCATCGGTCTTCGCTGCGCTTGCGGCGGCCTCCGCCGCATCTGCCTGTGCCGAGCGAATCGCTGCCACGCCTGAAGCTACGCCCGAAGCCGCGGCGAGCGCTCCGCCGGCGATCCCGCTCGCGAGCCCTGCGGCGGCCCGGGCGCGCATCGAGCTGAGCTGCGCATCCTGCTCGCCCTGCTCCTGAAGCTGCGCGCGGTTGTCGCGGTCCTGCGCCGCTCGCTCGACTTCGCGTCCCATCGCCAGCGACAGCGCCGCCAACGCCGCTCCGGGATCGCCGCAGAAACGAAGTTCATTTTCGCTAGCGACGAGGCTTGCGGGCGAAGCGAACCGGTCGGCGCCGCCGGTCTGGATGTCTGTGTAGTATGCACTTATGTGAGCTGTGCTCGATGCTATCGTCGTCATGATCAGGCCCTCAGCGCGCCGGCGATCGCCGTCGCGTCGGATTGCGTTTTCATCGCGCCGGCGAGCGTCTTGAGCGCGCGCTCGTGCGACGTGGCTGCTTCTTTCATTGTGCCCATCACCCAGGTCGCGAGGGCGCTCATGCGTTCGGCGTGCTGATCGGCCCTGCGCGCATCGAGCCCCGACTCGGCCGCGGCGTAGCCGTACGCGGCGGTCGCGACGCGCGCGCCTCCGCCCGTGAGCTGTCCGGCAGAAGCAGTCAGCGACGCCGCGGTCGTGACGCTCTTCGTCGTGGCGCTCGCTGCGCTGGCGCCGGCTGCTCCTGCGCTGGCGCCGGCTTGCGCCGCCGATGCGGCCAACGTGCCGCCCAGACTGCACGCTGCGGAGGCGATGGCGAGCCCGGCGCTGGTGGCCGCGCCCGCGGTTTCGCTCTGAGAAAGCTGTGTCACGACGTGAAACTGCTGCTCCGCGAACGCCGCCGACGACAGACACACCGACGCGACGAGCAGCCCGCTTGCAGCGCCGCAGCTGCAGACGGCAGCAACCGCTGAAGCCGCTGTGACCACCGCCGACGCGACCTTGGCGAGCGTGCCCCACGTCTCCGCCTTGTTTTCCGCGTCGATCTGCTCGCCGAGCGCCGCATTTGCGGCAGCCATCTCCGCGCGCTCCGACTTGCGGTGCATCTCGACTTGCGACTGCCCGGCGCGCGTGCCGGCCTCCCGTCGTTCGGCGATGAGCGTGTATAACGCATCCATTCTGCCGTTCGGTCCGGCGAGCGCGCGCGGCGCGGGCAGCACTGACTCGAACGATGCGCCGGAAGGCTTCGCGGGCTCGGCGCAGGGCAGAGCGAAGGCCCGCGTTGCGCAGCCGACGGCGATCACGCCGCCCTCCGCTCGCTGGCGACGAGCGCCGCCAGGTCTGGGTCGTCGATGTCGGAATCGCAGAGCGCGCCCAGGACTTCCTCGCTGCCGTCGACGTCGCCTAGTCGGCGCAGCGCGCGCGAGAGCGCGATGCCGCACCGCACGCTCGGTGACGAGAGCGCCCATCCGGTCGCGTAGATGTCCTTCGCGACCTCGAGCTGCCCTTCGCTCTCGTGGGCTGCGCCGAGCGCGAGGAACCCTCTTTCGTCACCCGGAGCGACCATGCACATCACGCGCAACACCTCTGCGGCGTCGGCGTAGCGCTCGTTTGTGAGCAGCCAGTGGCCGGTGGCGTAGAGGCCTTCGCGGACGGAGTCGCGGGTCGAAGGGTCGAGGGCGCCGGCGGCGATTGTGAACGACGTGAGCTGTTCGAAGATGTCGGCGCTCATGTCAGTGTCCGATGTTTCCGGCGATCTTGTTGAGCTGCTCGCCGAGCGCCTGAATCATCTGGGTCACAGTGCTGACCGCCGTCTGGCGCTGGGACATCAGCGACTGGAGCTGGATCATGTCGAGCTCCGTGCCGGAGTTCATGTCCTTCTGGAGGTTGCCGACAGGTTGCGCAATCATCTGCGTCATCTCCTCGGGCTTGTAGGTCTGCGCCTTCAACGCAACGCTGGCGTTCGGGTCGAAGCTCGCCGACGGCGGAGCGCCGGTGACGTGAACGAGCTTGCCTGCGAGATCGATAAGCCGCTTCTGCACACCGGGATCGGTGACCTTGTTCGCCGCTTCGAGCAGGGCCTGCGCGGCGCCTTTGATGGTGCAGTCGGTGCTCACGCCCGTGCCGCCGGTCACCTTGAGATCGTCACTGCCGAAGTTCAAATTGCCCTGAAGCTCGGACAGCACCTGGGAGTCGTGATTGGCTGTCTGCTGCTTTTCGAATTTTGTCTGTATCTGGTTGTCGAGGCCGCGCAGGCGCGTGGCGCAGTAGTTCATCAGCGCGTCGGGCGTGAGGTAGCAAGCGCCCCGAACGGAGTAGTCGTGCTGGGGAATGAGGACGTTGTCCTGAACGACGGGTGGGTTGATCGAGTTGTTCTGCAGCAACATCGCGCGCTCCTCAGGCCATCACCGCGCCGACCGGCGCGGGGGTAAAAGTGTGCACAGTGCATGCGTATTCGAGCGCATCGAGAAGTTCGTCCGAGACTCCGAGCGTCACGTCGCCCATTGCTTTGAGCTGCGCACTTGCTGCAGCCACGGCGGCGTCTTGCGCGCGCAGTTCGATCGCTATCGTTTCAAGGGTCGTCATTGAATTCTCCGTTGCGGCTCGCTTGCCGCATGCGAGCCCTTCGGTCGGGAGCGCCGCAGGTTGCGGGGAATCTTCTTGGGCGACAAAAAAGAAAACCCCGGCGTCTTGAAACGCCGGGGCTCGGTGGCGGACCTCGAACGGGCGAGGCGCTGCGGTCAGACGCGGAAGATGTCGGCGACTTGCTCGGCGAGCTGCGCTTCGCTGACCTTCTTCGCGAACGCGAGCTCTTTCATGAGCAGGCTCTTGGCCTGATCGAGCAAGCGGCGCTCGCCGAAGCTCAGGTCCTTGTCGAACTTGAGGCGGTGCATGTCGCGGAGCACCTTGGCGACTTCGTGCGGCGAGCCGCTCTTGATCATCTCGGTGTACGCGCGGAAACGGCGGCTCCACGGCTGGAGGTCGACGGCGACCTCGCGCGCGCGCATCGTGTCGAGCACGGCGTCGGCTTCTTTGCCGCTCATGATCCCGCGCAGGCCGGCCTGGGCCGCCGCATTTTTCGGGACCATGACCTTCATGCCGTTGTCGAGGATCTTGAGGATGTAGAACATCCCCTTGGTGCCCCCGAGCTCGCGGTCCTCGATGGCAGTGACTTCGCCGACGCCATGGGCGGGGTGAACGGCCTTGTCGCCGACCTTGAAATTGACCGGCTTGCCGTCACTCGGCATGGGCGGGGGAGGGGTGGTGAGCAAGTGGCGCGGACGCCCGTTGGGGCCGAGCATCGGGCGCGGACCGGGTGCCGGCATCGCGGAAACGACGGGCGCCGGCTTGGGAGCCTCGACGACCGCGGGTTTGGCGGCAGCAGGCTTGGAGGCGGCGGACTTGGAGGCGGCGGGCTTCGCGCCTTCGACGCGGCGCAGAGGGCGGGTACTCGCGGCGGGGGCCGCGGGCTTGCGGACAGCCTTCTTCGCGGCGGTCTTGGTAGCGGGAGTGCGCGCGGCGGGCGCGGCGGGTGCGGAGCGGACGCTGGTACGGGCCATTGGTTATTTGCTCTGCGATTACTGCTTGTGTAGCGTGCGCGAGCACCGAGACTGCGGTACCGACGTGCATGCTTGCCCCGATTCAACGGGGCGCGAGTACTTACCATTCCCGACGCCGTTTCGTCAATTGGCGCCCGGGGACAGCTCAATACCCAAGCACTTCTTCGACACTGGCGCCCGCCGCTGCGCGAAGGCCCCGCACGAGGGCGAGCGCGTCGAGTTCGCAGTCGAGGGTTACGGACTCCGGCTCGCTCATGGTCGTCCGCGCAGCCACCGGATGATCGAGGCCTGCGAGGCGCCCCATCGCGCTCGACGCGATCAGGTCCGCGAGAGCCGCGACCTTCTCTGCGGCGCGGGGGGCCTGGTCGCCAAAGGCGCCCGTGATCACGACGCGCACCTTTACGTGCCCGCCGCCCGACGGCCGCGCGACGGCGGCGATGGCCGTTGCCGCAGAGAGCATGCCGCCCATGGCGCCCGCGAGCTGTCCTGAAAAGGGCCCGGGGAGCATGAACTTGACGGCGCCTTCCCCGGCGGCTGCGTTTGCGGCGGCAAGTGGAGGCGCGGCAAGCGCGGGTTTGGCCTTCGCGAGCTTGCGCAGCGCGAACAGCTCGGCAGCCCGCAGCGGTCCGACCATCGGCGTTGGGGCCTCGCTGGACGTGACGTCGTCGCGCTCGATCGCGACAGCCTGCAGCCCAAAGATCGCGAGCTGTTCGCGGGCGTTCGGCCCGGCCGCGACCGAGGAAAACTCGCCCCACACGCGGGTGATTGTGCTGAGGGCGCCTCCGGCGTGATCGATCGCGCGCCCCTCGATGGTGATGGCCCGGCGCGAGAAGGTCGCCTCGATTTTTGCCGGGTCAAAGACGCCGCGGGCGAGCACGAGCGTTGCGTGGGGATAGCTCGCGAAGACCAGCTCGTCGAGCTCGCGCAGGTCGGCTCCGCCGTGTCGACGGGCCAGCGCAGCGGCGTCGCTCGGCGGGAGCAAGGCCTGCAACGCGGGCAACAGCGACGCGTCCGCGTACAGCTCTTTTGGGCAGACGACCGCGATCGACTCAAGCCCTGCGGCGGGCGCCAGCGCGACGACGGGCGAGAGCGGAAGCGGAGTCTCCGGCGCCTTCGCCACGGAAGCGGCGCACCCCGGCAGCGCGGCCACTGCGACCGCGGCAGCGATCGCGCGCACGTTCATCCCGTGACCCGAACGTAGGCAAATCGCCGGTTTTTTGAGCCAACGCGGAGCAAATAGCGGGTGCCTTTCTGAAGCTGCGTCTGCGCGTCGCGCACTTGCGAGCGATCGAGCTCGACGCCGCCCTGCTCCACCATGCGCTTGCCCTCGCCGGTAGACTTGACGAGGCCCGCCGCCGACAGCGCCTTGGCGATCCACAGCGTTGCGCCTTCGGTCGGCACGTCGAACTCGGCGACGTCGGCGGGCACGTCGCCCTCGGAGTAGGTCGTCGCGAAGGCGCGCGCCGCCGCATCGGCATCGGCTTCGGAATGAAACCGCGAGATGATCTCGCGCGCGAAGCGCTCTTTGTACGGCCGGGCGTCGCCGCCGACGGCCGCACACTCGGCTTTCATCGCCGAGATCGATTCGGACGTCTCCTTCGAGAGCAGCTCAAAATAGCGCCAGATGACTTTGTCGTCGATTTGCATCGCCTTGCGGAACACCTCCGCAGGCGCCTCCTGCAGGCCGATATAGTTGCCCGCGCTCTTGCTCATTTTCTTGCCGACGATGACGCCGGCTTCGACGCGGGCGTCGGTGCCTTCGAGCAGCGGCACGGTCAGCACACATTGGCCTTTCTGGCCGTATCTTGGCTGGATGTCGCGGCCCACCATGAGATTGAAGAGCTGATCGGTGCCTCCGAGCTCGACGTCGGCGCGGAGGGCGACCGAGTCGTATCCCTGTAGGAGCGGATAGAGGAACTCGTGCATGTGAATGGCGCGGTGGTCGCTGAAGCGCGCGGAGAAATCGCTTCGTTCGAGCATTCGCGAGACGGTCATCTGGGCCATCAGCTCGAGGATGTCGCCGGGCGCCAGCGCATCGAGCCACTCGGAGTTATGGCGTATTTCGGTGGCGGCCGCGTCGAGGATGCGAAACGCCTGACTCGTGTACGTCTGGGCTGCGGCCCGCACATCGTCACGCGTGAGTCTGGGCCTCGCCTCGCTCGCTCCGGTCGGGTCGCCGACCATGGCCGTGAAGTCGCCGACCAGCAGAATCGCGGTGTGGCCGAGTCGTTGGAACTGGGCGAGCTTTTCGAGCAACACGCCGTGACCGAGATGAAGGTCGGGGCGCGTGGGGTCGAAGCCGGCCTTGACGCGCAGGGGCGTGCCGGTCTCGCGCGACCGCGTCAGCAGCTGCTCGAGCTCCGTGGCCACATGGATGTCGACGGCGCCGCGCGTGAGGGTCGCCAGCTGCTGCTGGACGGGGAGAAAATCGCTCATGGTGGGATGCGCAGTCTACTACTCGAAAGCCGTGCGCGAGCTAGCGCAGCTTAACCCACGCAGCGAAGCCTCCAGCGGTGACGATCAGCGTGATCGCGATGAGCCAGGGCCACCACGCGCGACGTTGGGGGCGCCTCGTAGCGCCCGTCGTCGAGTCGGGGCTACCCGATGGCAGCGCGGCGGTTGCGTCGAGGAGGACTCCCGAACGCGCCTCCGCGAGCTGATCGGCGGGGGGCATGGTGTCGTCGACGTCGAAGCCCGAAATGGTGACGCGGAGGTTGCGGACATCGCACGCGGCGTCGAGTGCGTCGGACATCTCGCGCGCCGACGAGAAGCGCTTGGCCGGAGACTTGTCGAGCGCCTTGCGCATCCACGCCACGACGCGCGGAGGCAGGTTCGGCCTCAGCTTGGTGATCTCGATCGGTTCCTTCGTGGAAATCGAAACGATCAGCTCGCCGATGGTGTCGCCTTCTTCGTAGGGCAGCTGCCCCGTCAGGCAGCGAAACGCGACCACGCCCAGCGAATACAGGTCGCTGCGCAAATCGAGATCGCGGCGGCCGAGCGCCTGCTCCGGGCTCATGAACATGGGTGTTCCCACGAGCTGGCCCGTCATCGTAATGCTGGCGTGGCCCGCGATTTCGGGCGTTGCCCGCGCGATGCCGAAGTCGAGAATCTTCACCGTCGCGCCGTCGGGATCCTTCACCAAAAACAGGTTCTCCGGCTTCAAATCGCGATGCACGATCCCGAGGGCGTGGGCGGCGGTGAGTCCCTTGCACGTCTCCCGCACGATTCTGCGCACGAGGTCGAGCGTCATGGCTCCCTCGCGCAGCAGGCGCTCCTCGAGCTCCTCGCCCTGCAGCAGCTCCATGACGAGGTACGGCCGCTTCGAGGCATCGTGGCCGAAGTCGAGGATCTTCACGACGTGCGGGCTCTGAATGGCGGCGGCCGCCTTTGCTTCCTGATCGAAGCGTTTGAGAAGCCCTTCATCGCCGGCGCGCGCGGCGCCGTCCATCAGCTTGACGGCGACGTCAACATTGAGCGTGAGGTGGCGTGCGGTCCACACGCTCGCCATGCCGCCTTCGCCGACCTTCTCGATGAGACGAAATCGTCCCGCGATGATCTGTCCGGGCGCGCGCTCCACTGCCATAGCAGCTGAGCAGACCACACTGGGCGCTGGACGTCAGCCCTTCGCGTTGGGTTCGGGCTGCGAATTGCGTCTTAAGAGCGCAGCCCCGCGAAGTACCCGTCGACCCGTGCCGGGTAGCTCGGATGCGTGTAGACTTCACGCTTTCGGTGCTCGATGGCGTCGGCGATGACGACGGCGACCTCGCCGACGGGCTGAGCGCCCGGCATTGTGCGGTTGTCGGGGCCGCCGCCCAGGGCGTTGTTGCCGAATTCGGTTGCAACGACGCCTGGGAGCACGAGCGTCACCACCACGCCGGGGGCAGCTTCCGCGAGCTGAAAACGCAGCGATTCGGTGAGCGAGTTCAGGGCGGCCTTCGACGCGCTGTAGGCGGAGCGGAACGGCGCGAAAGGGGCGCGCGAGAGCATCGACGACACGTTGACGAGCTGGCCTTTGGGACCGCTCTCGCCGGCGCTCGCGCGGAAGTGCGCGAGGGCGGTCTGCATTCCGTAGAGCGCGCTCTTGACGTTGTCGCGGACCATCGCGTCGAGGTCGTCGTCGGTCAGCTCGTCGACGTTCCTGGAGATGCCGCGACCGGCGTTGTTGACCCATACGTCAACGTTGCCGAAGGCGGCCACCGTCTGCGCGAGCGCGGCCTCGACGTCGTCGCGGCGCGTGACGTCGGTGACGATCGCCATTGCGCGAGGTCCCAGCTCCGCAGCGAGCGCGCCCAGCTTTTCGGCCGACCGCGCCAGGAGCGCGACCTTCGCGCCGCGCGCAACGAGCTCGATGGACAGCGCGCGTCCGATGCCTGCGCTCGCGCCTGTGACGACGATGATCTTGCCTGCGAGAGATTCGCTCATGCAGCGAGCCCTATCAGAGGTCCGGACCTTTGCGATCGATCACGTCGAGGAGGCCGTCGAAGGCGTCGCGCATCGCCCAGGCCTGTTGCGTCGTCTGCGGTCGCGACACCGCGCGCCGTCGACCATCCTGGAGCGCTCTCGAGGGACCCTTGCACGCTCGCGGAAGGGCGGCCTCGATGTCTTTTGCCGCCTGATCGTAGGCCACGTAGCAACCGAAAAAGTCGCCTCGGTTGTAGGCCGGCGCGCCGATCGCGATCGCGTCGTCGATGCGCGACTCGACCGCCTTCAAATCGGCCGAGGAGCACCCGTCGAGCAGCTTGACGTCGTGAACGGGGACGTCGCGCTCGGGCGCAGGGAGCGCCTGCGCGCCGAGCTGCAGGTCATCGTCGGTGTCCGTGTCGTCGTCGTCGCTGGCTGGGCCGTCGTCGTCGTCGTCGTCGTCCGCGGGCGCTGCGGTCGCGGCATGTGGCCTTGTCGCGGCCCGTCGCGAAGGTGGCGCCAGCGGAGCGGCGGTCGCGACCGCAGCAGCGGACCCGGCGCGCCGGTACATCACGAAGGCGAAGGCGCCGGCGAGCCCGAAGGCCACAAGCAAGCCGAGCGCAAGGCCAACCCACACGAGCGGATGAACGCCGGAGGCGACCGCACGCGCATCGCCCTGGCGGTAATTGTACGGAGGCTGCGGAGAGCCGTTGGGTGCGTAGCCGTTGGGCGGATACGCCTGCTGAGGAGGCTGGCCGTTCGGCGGAGGCGGCTGCATCATCGCTGACAAATCGTGTGCGGAGCGGGCCGGCGCGTCAAGTCTCGCGTGGCGGCGCTGCGTTTTGCGCGACACGTTCCGGAGACGGTCAGCGTTCTACAGACGCATTGCCCACGCAACGTCATCATAGTACCTAGCCGAAAGCGGTCCAATACGCCCATGCTCGTTGAAGCCAAGAACCTCCCATCGCACGTCGGCATCATCATGGACGGCAACGGCCGATGGGCGCAGCTGAGAGGCGCGCCCCGCGTGCAGGGGCACCGCGAGGGCAGCAAAGCCGTTCGCAATACCGTTCGAGCCGCGCGCAGGCTCGGCCTCAAGGCGCTCACGCTCTATGCGTTCAGCGAGCAAAACTGGGCGCGCCCAGGTGACGAGGTTGACGCGCTGATGGAGCTTCTGCGCGAGTTTCTCGTCGGCGAGCGCGACGAAATCGTCGACAACGGCATTCGCCTTTCGGCCGTAGGCAATCTGGGCCGCCTGCCGACGCTGGTGCGGGCTGTGCTCGATCCGCTGCGACGCGAGAGCGAAAAAAACGACCAGATGACGCTCACGCTGGCGCTGTCGTACGGCGGCCGCGAAGAGATCGCCACCGCAGCGCGCGAGCTCGCGCGGCAAGTCGCGGCGGGCAAACGCAAACCCGAAGAAGTCACCGAAGAGGCGCTGCACAGCCTGATGCCGAGCCTCGCCGTCGGCGACCCCGATCTGGTGATTCGCACTGGCGGCGAGCGCCGAATCTCGAATTTTCTCCTCTACGGTCTGGCCTACGCTGAGCTGTATTTCGCGGACGTGCTCTGGCCCGACTTCGGCTCGCCCGAGTTGCACGAGGCGATCGCCAGCTACCAGCAGCGGGAGCGCCGGTTTGGTCTCGTAGGCAAAGGCGGCCTTCCCACGAGCGGGCCCGGCGATGAACGCCGCGGCGCGAGCGTGACGCGGATCGCTATCTGAGGCAGCTGCCCGATGAGCGATACCCCCGCAAAAAAACCGCCGAGTAACCTCGTCGTCCGCCTCGCCACCGCGCTCGTAGCGGCTCCGCTCATTCTAGGGCTGCTTTATCGCGGTCCCGCGTGGGGATTTTACCTCCTCGTCTTGCCAGCCGCGCTGGTGGGAGCGAGCGAGCTGTTCGCGATGACGCACGCGCGGGACCGCTTCGCCCAGGTGATTGGCGTCGCGCTCACTGCGGGCGTGTCGCTTTCGATCTACCTGCTCGGCGCCGATCCGCGTGTTCCGATGACCGTCGTTGCTGTCGCGTCGGTGCTGGGGCCGCTGCTCACCCTCGCGCGCCTGGGCGACATTTCTACCGCGGCGCTGCGCGCGACGGCGATGGGGGTCGGGCCGCTCTTCGTTGGCGTTCCGATGACGCTGCTCGCCATGCTGCGACGCGACACGGGCCCGGACGGCGCCAGCTACGTGCTGATGACGCTCATGTTCGCGTGGTTTAGCGATACCGGCGGCTACTTTGCGGGGCGCTACTTCGGCAAGCGAAAGCTCTACGAGGCCGTGTCCCCCAAAAAGACCATTGAGGGCGCGATCGGCGGGCTGATCGCGGCCGCGTTCGGCGCGTGTCTCGCGCATTTTTGGTTTCTGCGCAGCATCCCGCTCTGGCACGCGCTGCCGCTGTCGCTCGTGGCCGCGGCGCTCGGGCAGGCAGGCGACCTCGGCGAGTCGCTCATCAAGCGCAGCGTCGGCGTGAAAGATTCCGGACACATCGTGCCCGGCCACGGCGGCATCCTCGACCGCGTCGACGCGCTGCTCATGACCAGCACGGTCGTATACCTCTATACAATTTGGCTGCGCTGAGCGCGCCGTCCCGCGCCGCGATGCACGCAAGCGTTGCGCGCCTGAAAAACCCTGTAAACTAACGCTACGCGTCACGCTTTGAGGGGCTATGCTCGCGCGCAATCGTGCACGCTGCGCGCAAAATCGCGCCCCCAAGTCCACCACAGGAAAACGGAAGATGAGCTCCAAAGCCCCTCCCAGCCAAACGACTGTTCCCACCCCCGCGCCGTCGGCGCGTTCGCTGCCGGCCGCCGAGTACGACTTTTTCAAGGTCGTGCAGGGATACCTCGACCAGGCCGCCAAGGTGATCAACCTCGCGCCTCACGTCGCCACCATTCTCTCGCAGCCGAAGAACGAGATCATCGTCAACTTCCCCGTCAAGATGGACAACGGCGAGGTTCGTCTCTTCAAGGGATACCGCGTTCAGCACAACAACCTGCTCGGCCCGTTCAAGGGCGGAATTCGCTACGCGGCGATGGTCACGCTCGACGAGGTCAAGGCGCTCGCGACCATGATGACCTGGAAGGGCAGCCTCATGGGCTTGCCTTACGGCGGCGGTAAGGGCGGCATCAAGTTCGATCCCCGCAGCGTCTCGCCCGGCGAGCTTCAGCGCATCACGCGCCGCTTCACGCACGCGCTCGGAGAGAACATCGGCCCCGAGTACGACATCCCCGCGCCCGACATGGGCACCAACAGCCAGACGATGGCGTGGATGATGGACACCTACTCGAACATGGTGGGCTCCAACCAGAAGCAGAGCGTCAAGGGCGTGGTCACCGGCAAGCCTGTCGCCAGCGGCGGCACGCTCGGCCGCACCAAGGCCACCGGTCAGGGCATGGTTCACTGCCTCACCGAGTGGGCAAAAGATCGCGGCTTCAGCCTCGAAGGCTCGACGATGATCGTGCAGGGCTTCGGCAACGTGGGCTCGCACTTCGGTGTGCTGCTCTCGAAGCTCGGAGTCTCGACGATCGCTGTCGGCGATCACTCGGGCTACCTCTACAACCCCGAGGGCTTCAACGCGCACAAACTCCAGGACTACGTCGCGCAGCACGGCAGCATCGGCGGCTACCCGGGCGGCAAGTCGATTTCCCGCGAAGAGTTTTGGGCGATGAAGTGCGACATCTGCGCGCCGTCGGCTCTCGAGAACCAAATCGGCGCGAGCGAGGCGCAGGCGATTCAGGCCAAGGTCATCGTCGAAGGCGCCAACGGTCCGACTACGCCCGAGGGCGAGCGCGTTCTGCTCGAGCGCGGCGTGGACATTCTCCCCGACGTGCTCGCCAACTCGGGCGGCGTCACGGTGAGCTACTACGAGTGGGTGCAGAACAAGCGCTCCGAGTCGTGGTCGCTCGAAGAGGTCGACGAGCGCCTCGAGAAGGCGATGAAGCGGGTCTACCGCGACGTCGACAACTTCTCGCGTCAGCACAAAGTCGATCGCCGGATCGCCTCCTATGCCCTCGCGCTGCAGCGCATCGAGTCGGTCTACAAGGAGCGCGAGATCTTCCCCTGATTTCAGGCTGATCGCGAACGGAGAGCGGCGCGCGCGGGAGACCGTGACGCGTCGCTTTCTGCTTTTTGTTAGGCTGCGTCGCATGTACGTCAGCACGCGGCTGGGCCGATGGTTTTACGTCGGGAGCGGGCAGCGGCAGCGCGAAGGCGACGCGACCATCGTGCTTTGGCACTCGTTTCTGTGTGACGGCGGCATGTGGGACGGTCAAGTTGCGGCGCTGTCCGCGCTCGGGCGCGTGCTGGTCTTCGACGGGCCCGGTCACGGCAAGAGCGAAGCTCCGCCGCCGTTTTCTCTGGACGACAACGCGCGCGCGCTCGTTGACGCGCTCGACGCGATCGCGCCGGGGCCGGTGGTGATGGCGGGGCTGTCGTGGGGCGGGATGCTCGCGATGCGCCTCGCGCTGCTCGCTCCGGAGCGTGTTCGCGCGCTGGCGCTTCTCGACACGAGCGCTGCCGCGGAGGACCCCCGCAGGCGCCTGCAGTATCGGGCGCTGCTGTCGCTCTTTCGGCGGGTGGGCGTTCCGCGCTGGCTGACCGACCGTCAGGTGGCGCCGATGATGTTTAGCAGGCGCGCGCGAGCCGCCCGGCCTGAGCTCGCGGCGCGCATGCACGCCGAGGTTAACGGATTTTCGCGTGTTGGCGTGGCGCGGGTCGGCGAAGCGATCTTCAGCAGAGCGGATATCACGGCGTCGCTCGGGCGGATCGCCGCGCCGACCCTCGTGATTTGCGGCACCGAAGATCGGGCCACGCCGCCGTCACGCTCGACCGCGATCGCGCGCGGGATTTCTGGCGCGCGACTCGAACTCATCGACGGCGCGGGTCACCTGAGCGCGCTCGAAGCGCCGACTCCGGTGACGGCGCTGCTCGCTCCGTTCGTCGCCGAAAATCTCGGGAAATCGAATAAGTAGGAAAGCCTACTCCGCAGCGATCGTCAGGAGCCAGCCGTGCGGCTCCCATGGCGTTTCGTCGGGCTCCAGCGGACCATCCCACGCCGATACGTTCGTGCCCACGAGCAGCACGCTGGCGGCGCCGGAGAGGTCGTCGACGGTCAGGGCGACCGACTCGGCTTTGTCGGGCGTGGCCACCGGAATGCGCGCAAGCTCATGCCCGGTCGCGTCGAGTTTGACGGCGACCCATCGCAGCTTCATGAGCTGCTCCCAGCTCGACTCGATGCGCAGTCGCGCAGTGGGCGCCGCTCCCTCGCGATGCACGAGGACGTAGGCGGAGCCGGTGGGGGCGAGCCCTACGGGCGATGCCAGGCCGCGAGGCTGCGAGGGCCACGGAACATCCCACGCGAGGGCTACGGTCGCCGCGTCGCCGAGCGTTCGGGATTCGAGAAAATGCCCGTCGTCGGAAGTGCGACCGACGAAGGCGCGCGCCACTCCGAAACCAACGATGAGATCATCGAGCGTCGAGCGCTCGGAAAGCGCGCCCTTGAAGCTCGCGCGGAGCACGTCGAACGTGTCGGGCTCATGAAACCAGTGGTCGGCATCGATCGGCGTCCGCGTCGGCGACAGCGCCCAGGTAGCCGTAATCGCCGCGCCGGGGGAGCGGGCGAACGCCTCATCGAGCCACCCGTAGAAGAGCGACGCGCTGCGCGGCGGAAGGCCCGTGAGCGCGTCGACGATTCCGCTGGCCGGGTGCGCCTGCGCGGCTCCAATGGCAGCCGTGTCGCTCGCGAGCCCGCACGGCACGATGAGCTGCGCGAGCGCGGCGCTGGTGCCGATGGCGCTGATCGCGTCTGTGGCGGGAGAGGCACGCAGGAGCGCGCCGCGAAGCACCTGCCGCGTGATCGCCGCGTCGAGCGCGCATCCCCGCAGCCCGGCGCCGACGATGGCGAAGCCGGTCGCGCGATCGTAGCCGCTGCGCGGATCGCGTTCGAGCAGTCGCGTTGACTCGTCTGCGTTCGGGATGAGGTAGACGTCGAACCGCCCGGTGTCGAACGCGGCCAGCGGCGGCGGAACGCCGAGCGCCTGCGAGATCGTGTCCCAGGCGCGCTCGGTATCCGCGAGCGCCTCGGCGATCGGGCTCGCGACCGTTGCAGAATGCACGCAAATGGGGCGCACGAACGAGCACGCCGAGGGCCACGTCTGCGCGTCTGGTCGCGGGACAAGCTCGATCCGTGCTCCAGACGCCGGGGCGGACGCGCCCGCGTCGACCCGCTCAGGCTCGTCGCCTGCGTGCGCCGGGGCGGCGAGCGCGAGTGCGAGCGTGAGCGCGACAGCTGCGAGGGGGCGCCGCATGGGCAACAGTCTATGCTGAATTGACAGCATGTTTGTGCGACCTCTATAAGTTGAACCCTATGGCTAGCGGTTCCGATTTCTCCCGCGTCGTGCAGTTTGACCTCGCCCGTGGCACGGTGAGGCTGGAAACGGAGGCCGCGCTGCTGGTTGGCGCCCGCTCGCTCGCGCAGCTGCTGGAGCTGGTTCCCGTGGAAGCCCGCGCCCGCTTCGGCGGCGAGTTGGGTGGCTCGATGGGCGCGCGCATCGAAGGTCGCCTCGGAGGGCAGGCCGCTGTGCGTGAGGCGCCGATTGAGGCCGTCGTCACGAATCTCGGCGCGGAGCTGGCGCTCGGGGGTTTCGGCGCCCTTTCGCTGGAGCGCTGGGGCCGCGCGCTCGTATTGCACGTCGGAGGCGCGCCACTCGAAGCCCCGGAATTTTACGCGAGCTTGATCGCGAGCGCAATTTCCCGCGCGACCGGCGCAGCGGCCTACAGCACCGTGCTTTCGACCAGCGACGGGGTTCGCGTTCTCATCGCGAGCCAATCCGGGGCGCAGCGCGTGAGGTCGTGGATTACGCAGGGAGTGGCGTGGAGCGTTGCGCTCACGCAGCTGCAGGGGAGCGCATCGTGAGTACGCAGCTCGAACGACTTCGCGTGCTGCTCGGTCGGGTCCAGCGGCGGGCCGCTGAGCCGCGCGGCGCGGCGCTCCTGGCCACCTCGGAGCTGCACGTGCTGGGCGACGACGACGTGGTGGCCGAGACGCCCGCGCCTGCCGCTGTGATCGCAGGTGCGCCTGCGACGGCCGCCACGGCCGCGCTGCCGCTGGCCGAAGACTCGTTTGCGGATCTCATGCCGCCGGAGCTCGGCTCCTCGGATGTCGTAGACGAGGGCGTGCCCGTTCCGCCTGGCATGTCTCCCCGCGCGAACATTCATGCCGATGTGACCGCTCAGCTGCGCGCAGTCACTGAAGACGACCTGCCTCCTGAATCGCTGCTCGAGCTCGACGAGCGCCACATCGTGCACGAACCTCGGACCGATCGCGTCGACCCGATGCTCGAGCCCGTCACCGAGGCGCCCCCGGCGGTCGTTGAGCTGGTGACGGCCGCGCCTCCGCCCGCATTTGAGACTGCGCCGCCGGTGTTCGATCCCGCGATGGAGGCCTCGCCGCCCGCGTTGGAGGTTGCGTCGGCGGAGTTGGCGCCGGCGATGGAGGCCTCGCCTCCTGCGTTCGAGGCGGAGGTCACGACTCCGAGGCCCGTCGTCGAAGCGGCTTCAGATGCGCTGGTATTGGAGCTGGAGCCCATCCCGGTGCCGCCGTCATCGAGGCGCACGCGTCCCATCGACGAGCTCGCCGAGCCTGAGCAGCCGCATCCGCCGCCGCCGGAGTCAGGGCGTCACATCGCGCTGCCCGACGAGTTCGACTTCGAAGACGATCTCGGCGCGACCGGGGTGCGTGCTGCGCACCGCGGCCGTGAGGCGGAGGAAGAGCCTGCCGCGATCTCGCTGGCGCCGATCGCCGCGCCGCAGGAGCCTGTCCCGATCAGCCTCAACTCGCTCGAGATGGAGCTGCCGGAGCAGCCTGCGCCGTCGATGTTGCTTCGGGAGGTCGAGGCCCCGGTCGAGCTCGAGTTGCCGAAGGTCCCGCCGCCTGCGGCCTCAGAGGTGCAGATGGTGCGTCCGGAGCCCGTCGAGCGCGATGCGCTCGTCTTTGACCTGATGCCTCCTCGCCCCGCGACCGCACCCTCGCCCGCTCTCATCGAGGTGGTTCGCGCCGAAGTCGCTGCCGCCGAAGTCGCAGCGTTTTCGGGCAGCGTGGCTGCGCCATTTGCTCCCAGCTCGTTCGGTGAGCTGCTCGACGCGACGCTCGCGCTGTAACCGCGTTGCGCGATCAGTCGCGCAGCACGTCGAGCACCGAGGCCACGGCCTCGAGCGCGGCGCCTGCGAGGTTCATCGAGCGCTCGGGTGACCAGCCGCGCTCTTCGTCGGGCGCGCCGTTGTGGTCTTTGAACGGCATTTCGAGGGTGAGTGACAAGCACCCAAATGCCTCGCCAGCGTAGTTGCCTGCGGTGCGCAGGTCGCCCTTGCCGGGGGCGTCTTTCGGGTAGCCCTCTTCGGTTTGAAAATCGCAGGTCGCCGTGACCATAGCGTTCGAAAACTCTTCTTCGAGCGCTTCGATGCGATCGTCGAAGCCCGGGTTGCCCTCGGCGCCCGCGACGAATACGTGCGGCACGTGTTCGTCTCCGTGAACATCGAGCAAGAAGTCGACGCCCTCCTCGTACATCGCCGTGCGCACGGCGAGCACCTCGGGCGACGTGGCGGAGTCGGCCTCCCACCAGCAGCGGTTGAGATCGACGCCCGCCGCGTTGGTGCGGTGGTTGCCCATCGCTGCCCCGTCGGGGTTCATCGCGCACACGACGTGGACGCGCGCGTGTGCGAGGAGATTCTGCGCCACGGCGTCGTCGGAATCGAGCAGGCGCCAGATCAGCCCCTCGGCGAACCAGCCGGCCATCGTCTCGCCCGGGTGCTGTTGGGCGATGAACCAGAGCTTGCGGGCGCCCTCATCGGTCGACCCGAACGAAAGCAGGTCGACCGACCCGCCGCGCGTACCGGTGCCCAGCGTGCGCACGCTGGCCGTTGCGCTGCTGCGTGCCGCGTCGATAAGCGCGGCGCGCCTCGCGGCGGGATGCGGGGCGAAATACGCGTAGCGCACGACTTCGCTCTGCGGCGTGTGGATGATGCGCAGCGCGTCGCCGTCGAGCTCGGTCGGAACGCGAAACCAGTCCGCGCCTTCCGGATCGTAAGAGGCGCACGCGCGGTACCCCTCGAAGGCGTCGGCGTAGGTGCAGTCTCCGGCGTTTTCGAGCAAAAATACCTGCTCGCCGCCGGCGCAGTCATGGGCCTCGAAGCAGAACCACTGGCGATGGTCGGGGGCCTTTTGATCTCCCGGAATTCTCAGGCGCGTGTCGCTGCCCGCGATGGCGGAGACTACCTCGATGCGGCCCGTGTCTTCGGGGATGACGATGCGCATGGGCGCGACCATCGCATGACCGCCCGCGGGCCGTCCACGTCGACATGCGTGGCTGAATTCTCCAGCAGGCCGTTCTTCA
This sequence comes from Myxococcales bacterium, assembly GCA_947473045.1. Classification (GTDB taxonomy): domain Bacteria; phylum Myxococcota_A; class Polyangia; order Polyangiales; family Polyangiaceae; genus JANYHY01. The sequence continues at coordinate 131,119 of CANJCO010000002.1, forward strand.
ATGGCCTGCTAGAAAGCCTCTATGCCGGCACAGCGCGTCGTTCGCCCCATCGTTCGCTCTTTCAAGCAACCGTTTACCGATCGGGCGGTCGCGTGGGTGAATCTGGGAGGTCATGCCGTGCTCTGGGAGTCTCCCTCCCGCGCGCGCCTCGTCGTGTCGGCGCCGAAGAAGGGCGACAAGTACGACCTCGGGGTGTGGGCCATGCTCGACCTCGGCAAGTCGACGTGGCGTGTTCAGGCGTCCGGACCGCTCGCGGGTCTGGCCACGACGAGGGTACCGCTGGACTGCCACGACATCGTCCGGGGCTGGGCCACGCGCGACTCGATTCACGAGGGCCCGACGCGCACGATGAAACTCGACTGCCTCGCGTGCGGCGCGTGCTGTCGCGACAACGACGTCGTCCTCGAGCGTGTGGACGTGTTGCGCATCGAGCGAGGCGGCCGGCCCGAACTGCTGAAGCCGCCGTTTTCGCGCCGCCGCAGCGACGGCAAGCTGGTGCTGAAGCTCGCCCCCACGAAGGACTGCCAGCAGCTCGGGGCCGACAACAAATGCGCGGTCTACGACGTGCGCCCTGATGCGTGCCGTGACTTCCCCATGGGAAGCGAATGCTGCCTGTACGCGCGCGACGCCGAAATGGGGATCTTCGACGGCGCGCGCGCCTAGCAGACCGTTGAAGCAGCGGCCTGCCAGCCTTTCATCTCGGGGAGGTATGCACCTCCCCGCCCCGAAAAACGCGTTTTTTCGCCGGTCCCCACCCCACGCAACTGGCTTCGCCAATTCCTGTCAGGGTGTTTTTCGCGCGCCCTGATAGCGACCTATTTCGCGGGCTTTTTACCTGCGTCTTCTTTCGACTTTTCGCCGGCCTTGGCTTTGTCTCTGGCGAGCGCCTTTTCAGCGTCGAGCGACTGTTCCACAGCCGCCAGCCTGCTCTTGACCATCGCGCCTGTCATCGCATCGGCGAGCGCCGCGTCGACGACCTTGCGGCCTTCGGGTCCGCCGAACTTCAGCAGGGCGTGCCCGGCGTTCACAGCGGCCTGCGAGAGCTCTTCGCCCTCGGCGCTCGCGCGATACAGGCCGAAGAACTCTTTCAGCGCGCCCACCTGAGGGGCGTCGCCGATCTCGATGAGCGCAGCGGTCGTCTGCTTGACGTCGTCGTCGGTGTCGGCGGGATCGACGAGGTGCGAGGCGAGCGCGGCTGCGGCGCTTTTGTCTTTCATCGCGGACAGCGCCTGCGCGATCGGGCCAACCGGAGGCGCGCTCCTGACATCGCGAAGAAAATCGTAGTGGCGGCCGAGCGCCTCGATCATCGCGCGGGCGCCGTTTCGACGGGCGGGAAGCGCTTTGCGCGCCTCCGCGACGAGGGTCGGCGGCGAGCGCGGATTGCTCGCGATGTCGATGAGCGTCCGCGTGGCGCCCTCGTCGGGAGACGTGGCAAGCTCGCGCATCAGCAACGCCTGAGCGGCCACCAGCTCGGGATCGTTGCTCGTCAGCGCGGCCGAGAGCTGCGCCGACAGCGGGAGGGCGGGCGATTTCGCAGCGCCGGGCCGCAAGCCGTCTGCGCTCACCACGCAGCTCTTGAGGGGCTCTCCCATCGCCAGCTCCGCAGTCGTCGCCCCGGTCGTCGCATCGAGGATTTCGACCTTACCCTGCTCATCGCACAGCGCGAAGCCGCCGCTGGCCGCCGCGCCTCCGATCACGTCGACCGCGCTCGAGTGTACCCATGCGAGCCCGCTCGTGGTGGTGTCGAAGGCCATCGTGAGCCGGAAGTAGTTGGCGTAGAGCCTCGAGGAGTCGAGGGCGGCCGGAGCGTCGATCGCGCCGGGGCGAACGTACATGCGCGTCTTGTCGACGGCCATCGCGACCGGGCCGACGCGCTCTTCGGGGGAGCGCATCAGCGCCGTGGCGCCGGGCAGCTCGCGCTTGGGGATGGGCAGCTTCGTGGCGCCTCCGCGCGACGAGGTCTTGATGGCCTCGTCGAAGCGGAACAGCTCGACCTCGCCGAAATACACGCCACCGCCGCTCGCGAGCGCCTGGCTCACCTTGCCGCGCACCAGGGCGCGCCCGATTTCGGCGCCCTTGTCGATGTCGTAGACGCTTAGGTACTGCTGGCCCCACGGCACGAAGGCGAGGCCCTTGATGACTGCGGGAGCGCCGAGCGATCGCTCGGTCTCGACTTTTTGCACGACGTTGCCCTGGCGATCGAGCGCGAGGAGCGTCGAGCCCGATCCGCCGGTGCTGCCGAGCGTCACTACGGTGTAGGTCCCGTCGTCGCCTGCGCCGCGCAAGACGAGACCCGCGGCGGGACGCGCCCAAAGCCTCGCGCCCGTTTGGGCATCGACCGCGAACACCTCGCCTGCGCCCTGCGAAACGACGACGCCGCCTGCGATCACCGGCCGCGTCTCGATGGCGTGCGCGAACGTCCACTTCGCGCCGCCGCCAAGGGGCAGGCCGACCAGCTTGTCGCTGTTGCCCGCGACGCCCACGGCGACGTCGGCCGCCAGGGTCGCCCTGGCGCCTGCGAGCCGCACGCGCACGGCCTCGATGGATGCGCCTCCGTCGTCTTCCCAGTCGGTCGAGAAGCTGCGGGCGTGCGATTGCGCGCCACCACAGGCCGACAGCGCAACGCACGCCGCGCCGACGAACAGCCGCGCCGCGTTCACTGCGCACCTCCCGGCATCGCCGACAACGCCTGTTCCATGGCCTGCTTCACGCGAGGCGTCGCGGTCGTCGCGCGTCGCTGAACGTCGCGCAGGTATTTCCCGGCCTCCGCGGTCGACAGTTCACGCAGCTTGGCGATGACCTTCAAGCGCGACTCTTCGCCGACGTCGGCTCTGAAGAAGGCCTGATCGAGGCCGCTGGTCACCACGTCGAGCGGCAGCTTGCCGAGCTTGGCCGTAAGCGCGTCGCACTCCGCCGGTCCGCAGAGCTGTCCGATGGCCGCAGTGGCCTCGTTCACCCGGTGATCGAGCGCGAGGAGCAGGTCGGGGAGGGCGTCTTTCGCCTTTTGGGCGCCGAGACCGGTCGCCGACAATCCGCGAATCATCGGGTCGGCGTCGGAGAGTCCCCGGCGCAGCGCGCGCGTAGCCGCGGGGCCGCGCGTCTTGAGCAGGGCCCGAATGGCGGCCTGACGAACCTTGAGGTTGCGATGCTGCGCATACGTCGCGAGCACCGGGCTCGCGGTCTCGCTCTCGAGGTCGCCGAGGGTCTCGATCGCGGCGAGCGTGATCGGGGCGGTGAGGCCGCGCTGCAGCAGGTCGGCCACGACGGGAGCGAGGCTCGCGTTCGCCGTCCCGCCCATGCGCACGTCGTCGAGGGCGGCGCGAACCTTCGCGGCGTCACCCGACGCGAGATCGTCTTTCGTTGTCGCTCCGAGCGCGGCAGGCGCCGCGGCCTTGCCGGATGCGGCGGGAGGGGCGGCGTATGCCGAGCCCGCAGCGAGCGTCGCGGCGAGCAGAATCGAGCTAACGGAAGAGCGCATGAGGTGATCTCCAGCGACGGTCAACGGGGCGAACGCAAAGCGCTTGCACGGGCCGAAAAAGACCATGATTTCTGTTACGTGCGAAGCGCAATCGCGCGCGTGGTGGCCGGGTGCCCGTGAAACGCCGCCAGCGTCGTGCTAATCCCGCGCGCAGCATGTCGTCGTCGCCACCGCCTGCTCCGTCCCCGCGCACGCGGCCCTGGTTTCTGCTGCTCGCGCTCGTGATGTCGTCGCTGTTCGGCGCCACGAGCTTCGTTGATGGTTGGAGCATCATCAGCTATTACCGCACGTCCGATGTCGACATGTCCGCCGTGGTCCGGGGCGTCGACGACGACGGCGACCGGGCGCGTGCCCAGGTGGCGCTCGAGCGTTACGTCGAGGCGCTCGACCACGACAAATCGCGCATGTTTCCGCTTGCGGCGGCCGAATTGCTGCTGGGGTTGGCGCTGTTTACGATGTCGGCCGGCGCGATGGGCGGCAGGCCCGGCGCTCGCGCGGCGCTCGTGCAGCTCATCGGGGTGCAGGCGGTCGTCGTGATCATCATGTTCGGCCTCACGGCGCGCGTGCGCGTGGCCAATCGCGACCTCGGCAGCGTGGTTGGTGCCGCCCAGTTGCGCAAGTCGGGCAGCGATCCGAAAGTCATCGAAGAGAGCCTCGCGATCAGCCGCAAGCTCGCGCCCGGAGTCGAGATTGGCTACGTCACGCTTCGTTCGCTCGCCGCGGGGCTCGTGCTCGTCGCGCTGACGCGGCGCCGTTCGCGGGCTTATTTCGAGCCTTCGGCGGAGGCCTGACCGGCGTGGTCGTCGCCGGACGAATCGTTCGACTCTCGGCGGAGCTCGCCAATCAGATCGCGGCCGGTGAGGTCGTCGAGCGGCCGGCTTCGGTCGTGAAAGAGCTCGTCGAAAATTCGCTCGACGCGGGCGCCACGCGCGTGAAGGTCGAGATCGAACGAGGCGGCCTCGACCTTCTTCGCGTCTCCGATGACGGCGAGGGCATGAGCGCCGCCGATGCCGAGCTGGCGCTCGAGCGTCACGCCACAAGCAAGATCGCGACGATCACGGATCTGAACGTGATTCGCACGTTTGGTTTTCGCGGAGAGGCGCTGCCGAGCATCGCGTCGGTTTCGCGCCTGACGCTCTGCACGCGCCGCGTCGATGACGACGCTGCCACCGAGGTCGTGGCGCTCGCCGGAGGCGAGATCCGCGCGACGCCCGCGTCACGGGCAACCGGCAGCACGGTCGAGGTGCGCGACCTGTTCTTCAACGTGCCGGCGCGCCGAAAGTTTCTCAAGTCGCAGGCGACCGAGAGCGCCCACGTCGGCGAGGTCGTGCTCTGGGCGGCGCTGTCGCGCCCCGAGGTCTCGTTTTCCCTCGTGCGCGAAGGAAAGCTGTCGCGCGAGCTGCTTCGTGCGTCGTCGCGGCGGGAGCGCGCGCAGATGGCCATCGGCGAGCCGACGCTCATCGCGTGCGAAGGGGCGCGGGGGCCGCTGCGCATCGAGGCGCACCTCGCACCTCCCGAGCGTGCGCGTTCGGGCGCGGTCGCGCTCTACGTCTTCGTCAACGGCAGGCCGGTTCGCGACCGCCTGCTCGCGCGCGCCATCTCCCAGGGGTACGGCTCGGTGCTCGAGCCCGGGCGCTACCCGGTAGGTGTGGTCTACATTGATTTGCCGCCTGACCTCGTGGACGTAAACGTGCATCCGCAGAAGGCGGAGGTTCGCTTTCAAGACGCGCGCGCAGTGTTCGATGCCGTGTCGCGCGAGCTGTTCGAGGCGCTGTCGAAATCGCTCTCGATTCCGGCGTCGGGCCCGCCCACCCGTCCGTGGATGACCCCGAGACCCTCGCCCGTCAGCGCGCCTGCGCCTGCCGACGCGCCGCTTGCTGCGCGCAGTGGGGCCGATGCTCCGGCGCCCGCACCCGCGCCCTACGCACCCGCAGCTGCGAGCGACGGGCCTTCGACTGCGTGGTTGCGCGAGCTGTCGCGATCGCAACCGACGCAGGAGCCGTACGTTGCGGCGCCCGCGGGGCCCGCGCTGTTCGCCTCCACGACCGGATTTTATGCGGGGCTTCGCTATCTCGCGCAGGTCAAGTCGACCTACCTCGTGTGCGAGGGCGAAGACGGCCTGTACCTGATCGATCAGCACGCGGCCGACGAGCGCGTCACGTTCGATGCGCTGCGCAAGGCGCACGCGAAGGCCGAGCTGTCGATGCAGCGGCTTCTCATCGCCGAGATCGTGCAGCTCGCGGCCGGCGAAGTGTCGCTCTTCACCGAACACGAGGCCGAGGTCGCGCGTCTTGGCCTCGACGTGCGTGCGGCCGGCGCCTCTGCGGTCGCGGTGCACGCCGTGCCGCACTTGCTCGCGCGCGCGTCGCCCGAGCGCCTCGTTCGCGACGTGCTCCTCGAGCTCTCGCGTCAAGCCACGCGTCCGTTCTCGGCAGCCTCCGACCTCGTGCTCGCCACGATGGCGTGTCACGGCTCCGTGCGGGCAGGCGATTCGCTCGGCCACGAGCAGGCGCAGGCGCTACTGGCCTCGCTCGATGGCGTCGATTTCTCGGGTCACTGCCCGCACGGTCGCCCGGTCATTACGCGCTTGTCGTATGCGGATCTGGAGCGCCGGGTCGGTCGATGACCGATCCGGTGCGCGTGCGCGAACTGGGTCGCGGAGCCTCGGCTACGGTCTACGAAGCGGTGCATCGGGGCGCCCGCGTCGCGTTCAAGGTGCTCGATGATCCCGGACCGCACGAGCGCGCCGCCTTCGAGCGCGTTCGCGGACTCGCGCACGCGGGCCTCGCCGGCATGCGCGAGTGGATCGACGGCGCAGGCTTCACGATGGACCTCGTGGAGGGCGGCGTCGACGTCCTGACCTGGGTGCGGGGCGCTCCCCCCGACGTCGTTCCGGTGGGGCGTCCCAATATTTCACTCGCGTTCGGCCAGCGGCAGCAGCCCGAAGGTACGAGCGCCTACACGTCGTGCGATCCGGTTGGCGTGGCGCGGCTGCGCGGCGCGCTCGTGCAGCTCATCGAGGCGCTGCACTACATGCACGGCGCCAGCATTTTGCACGGCGATCTGCGCCCCTCGAACGTGCTCGTGACGGCGGAAGGGCGGGTGACGCTGCTCGACTTCGGCCTGTCGCGCGCGCACGACGATGCGTCTTCGTACGAGGCGAGCACGGCCTACGGCCCGCCTGAAGTCGTACCTTCGCCACACGCGGACTGGTACGCGCTCGGTACGATCGTGTTCGAGTGCCTGACCGGCCAGCTGCCGTTCCTCGGCAGCGCCCAGCACGTGCTCGTGACCAAGGCCACAGTGCCGCCGCCGTCGCCGTCATTTCTGGTCGCGGGCGTTCCCGGCGATCTCGATGCGCTTACGATGGGCCTTCTTTCGCGCAATCTGCGCGTCCGCATCGTGGCGGTCGACACCTATCGCCGGGGGTTGCTAAGTTCGACCCATCCATGACGACCCACGTTTTCTCCTTCGGTGACGGCAAAGCAGACGGCGATCCGAAGCGGCGCGACCTGCTCGGTGGCAAGGGCGCCGGGCTCGCCGAGATGACGCAGCTTGGCCTGCCGGTGCCTCCCGGGTTTACGATCTCGACCGAGGCGTGCAACGTCTACGCGGCCACGCACGCCCATCCCGGCGGGCTCGCGGCCGAGGTCGCGGCGGCGCTGGCGAGGGTCGAGCGCAGCCTCGGCATGCGGTTCGGTGACGCCTCCGCGCCGCTGCTCGTGAGCGTGCGGTCCGGCGGGCGCGCGTCGATGCCGGGCATGATGGACACGATCTTGAACCTCGGCCTCAACGACGCGACGTGCGAAGGGCTCGCCGCGCGATCGGGCAACCGAAAGTTCGCGCTCGATGCCTACCGGCGCTTCATCGCGATGTACGCGACCATCGCGCTCGGCGCGAAGAAAGAGCCCTTCGATCACGCGATGGACGACCTGCGCGCCGAGCTCGCGCAGGCTCGGGGCGTCGACGCCAGTCGGATGAACGCCGAGGAGCTCAAGCGCGCGGTGCCCGACAGCGAGTTCACCGAGCCGCTGCTCGAGCGCATGGTCGCTTCGTTCAAGGAGCTGGTGCTGGCGCACAGCGGCAAGCCGTTTCCCTCTGATCCGCACGCGCAGCTGTGGGGCGCGATCGAGGCGGTGTTCGGCTCGTGGAACAACGACCGCGCCGTCTATTACCGGCGCATGCACGACATCCCCGACTCGTGGGGGACCGCGTGCAACATACAGGCAATGGTGTTCGGGAACCTCGGCGACGCCAGCGCGACCGGCGTGGCGTTCACGCGCAATCCGTCGACCGGGGAGCGCGCGCTGTTCGGTGAGTGGCTGCCGAACGCGCAGGGAGAAGACGTCGTCGCGGGCATTCGAACGCCTATGCTCATTCGCGGAGACAAGGGCACGCTCGAGGCCGCGATGCCAGCGGCCTACGCAGAGCTTGTGCGCATTTCAAACGCGCTCGAGGCGCATTTTCGCGACATGCAGGACCTCGAGTTCACGATTCAGGAGGGCAAACTCTTCATGCTCCAGTGCCGCAACGGCAAGCGCACCGGTCGTGCGTCGGTTCGCATCGCGACCGAGCTGGTGAAGGAAGGGGCGCTGTCGCGCGAGGAGGCGCTGCTTCGCGTCGAGCCCGAATCGCTCAATCAGCTGCTGCATCCGACGATTGATCCGAAGGCCGAAAAAAGGCTTCTCGCGAAGGGGCTGTCGGCGAGTCCGGGGGCGGCGAGCGGCACTGTCGTCTTCGACGCCGCCGAAGCGAAGCGTATGGCTGCCCAGGAAAAAGCCGTCATCCTCGTGCGGGTCGAGACGAGCCCTGAAGACATTCAGGGCATGCAGGCCGCGCGCGGGATTCTGACGGCGCGCGGCGGCATGACCAGCCACGCGGCGGTGGTCGCCCGCGGGATGGGCAAGCCGTGCGTGGCCGGCACCACGAGCGTTCACGTGAATTATCAGACCCAGACCGCGACGTTCTCGATGGAGCCCGGCGCGCCGCCCATCGTGCTCAAGAAGGGCGACACGCTGACGATCGACGGCGCCACCGGAGAGGTGTTCGCCGGCGCGGTGCCAACGGTACCTGCGGGCGTCACCGGAGAGTTCGAAGAGCTCATGCGATGGGCCGACGCAGCGCGGACGCTCGGCGTTCGCGCCAACGCCGACACGCCCGAGGACGCGCAGACGGCGCGCGCGTTCGGCGCCGAGGGCATCGGCCTGTGCCGCACGGAGCACATGTTCTTCGGCGGCACGCGCATCGACGCGGTTCGCGAGATGATTCTGGCCGACACAGCCGAGCATCGCGCCCGCGCGCTCGCGAAATTGCTGCCCTACCAGCGCGAGGACTTCGTCGGCATTTTTCGCGCGATGAACGGCTTGCCGGTGACGGTGCGGCTGCTCGATCCGCCGTTGCACGAGTTTCTCCCCGATCGTCCCGAACAGATCAAAGATCTCGCCGCCGCGATCGGCGTGTCGGAGCAGGTGGTCACGCAGCGCGCGAAGGACCTGCACGAGCTCAATCCGATGCTCGGGCACCGGGGCTGTCGCCTCGCGATCACCTACCCCGAGATTTACGCGATGCAGGTGCGGGCGCTCTTCGAGGCTGCGAAAATCGCCGCTTCCGAAGGCGTCGTCGTCAAGCCCGAGATCATGATTCCGCTGGCTGTTTCGAAGGCCGAGCTCGACGCCATGCGCGCGATCGTCACTCGGGTCGAAAAAGAGGTCGGCGAGGTTGGGGCCTATCAGTTCGGCACGATGATCGAGCTGCCGAGAGCCGCGCTGCTCGCCGACGAGCTCGCGCAGACGGCCGAGTTCTTCTCGTTCGGAACCAACGATCTCACGCAGGCCACGCTCGGTCTGTCGCGCGACGACGCAGGGAGCTTCCTCGGCGAGTACGTCGAGCAGGGGCTGCTTCCGAAGGACCCGTTCGTGTCGATCGACCAGGACGGCGTCGGCCAGCTCGTCAAGCTCGCCTGTGAGCGCGGCAAGCGCACCCGTCCGGACATCAAGCTGGGCGTCTGCGGTGAGCACGGCGGAGATCCGGCCAGCGTCGCCTTCTTCCACGGCGTCGGCCTTGCTTACGTCAGCTGCTCGCCAAAGCGTCTGCCGATCGCGCGCCTTGCCGCGGCCCAGGCCGCTGTCCGCACGCGCGGCGGCAAGTCGGGCGCGAGCACCGCGTGATGCGCGACGCCACGCGCGAGGCCGCCGACAGCGGGAAGCTCGTGGCGCTGGTGGGGCCGACGGCGAGCGGCAAGACGGAGGCTGCGCTTCGCCTCGCGGAGCGCATCGGCGGCGAGATCGTCAGCGTCGACAGCGTGCAGGTGTACCGCGCGTTCGACGTGGGCTCAGGCAAGCCCACTGCAGCCGAGCTGCAGCGCGCCCCGCACCATCTCGTGTCGATTCTCGCGCCCGACGAGGCCATCGACGCTGCCGGGTTCGCGAAGGTGGCCGACGCCGCGATCGCGGGCGTTCGCGCGCGCGGCAAAGTGCCTGTTTTGTGCGGCGGAACGTTTCTCTGGGCCAAGGCTTTGCTGCAGGGACTGGTCGAGGCGCCGCGGGGCAGCGACGACATCCGCGCGCGCCATCGCGCGATCGCGGACCGCGACGGTCGCGCGGCCCTTCATGCGCGGCTCCGCGAGGTCGATGCGGCGTCTGCCGATCGCCTCCACCCCAACGACTTGCTTCGTGTCAGCCGCGCGCTCGAAGTGTTTGAGCTCGGCGGCGCGCCGCTCAGCGCGCTGCAGGCCGGACACGCGTTTCAGTCGCCGCGCTACGACGCGGCGCTCTTCGCCGTGCGCCGCTCGCCCGAGGCGCTCACCGCGCGCATCGAGGACCGGGCCCGCGCCTGGCTCGAACAGGGGTGGATCGAGGAGGTGCGGGCGCTGCTCGAGCAGGGCCACGGCACCAGTCGCGCCATGGGCTCGGTGGGCTACAGGGAAGTGGCGGCGTTTTTGCGCGGCGAGCTGCCGCGCGATGCCCTGCTCGGCGCGATTGTGCGCAGCACCCGCATTTTTGCGCGCCGCCAGCGCACCTGGTTGAACCACGAGCCGGTCACGTGGATCGACGAGGCCGGCGCCAGCCTCTGAAATCGCCGACAAAAGCTGCCGCCTTTGGGTAGCCCGACCATGTCGACCCGCTGCCAAGGTCTGCCGGGTGTGCGACAAGGCGCGATTTCAGGCGTATTGCGCGCGCCGCCCACTCGCGGGCTGGCTTGGTGTCGCGCGCGCCGCGCCCTCGCGGTCTGGGGACGATGCCGCCGAGCGGGCTCAAAAGTGCCATCTTTTCGCGGTATTGAGGCGGCGAGCCCGCTTGTCCACGGCGCATCGTCGGCGCGCTGAAGCGAGCGCCGCCCGGTTGGCAAGGTTTGCCGGCCGAGAGGTAAGGTCGGCGGGGCTTGGCGTAAGGTCGTCGAGGCTTGACGTAAGGTCGGCGGGGGTCTTCGTAAGGTCGGGCTAGAGCCCAACGACGTCCCGGGCGTGACGCAGCACGTAGACCAGCTCGACTTGCGTTCGCCCGCGCGGCGGCACCGTCACGTGCCAGCGCACAAAGCCGTCGTTGTCGGGGCGCGCGGGTGGCCGGGTCGCCTTCGCGTCGAAGTCGACGGTGACTTTTGCGAGCTCCGAGACCGGCAGGCGCTCCACAATCTCGAAGCTCCGGGGCTCGTCGCCAAGGTTCGACACGAAGACCTGCACGTGGTGCGTGCGCCCAACCGTGGCTGGCGCAAGCAGCCCCGGCGTGAGCGGCGCTCGCGTCTCGTTGCGCTGCACGCGCAAGTTCGGATCCGGCCCCCAGCCCAGCTCAAAGCGCTCCCCCGGCGAAAGGAACGAAACCGAAGTGCGCCCGATCACGCCGCCCTCTCCGATGAGCGTGACGGGGCCTGCGAGCAGCGGCGCTTTCGGGCCGTTCGACTGCACGCTCCGCACGATGACCGCGCGCTCGAACTCGGGGATGCACACGAGGCCGACGGCGGACTCGGTCTCGAACGCGCCGGTGGGCACGAGATAGGGCTGCCCGTCGGACGGCACCGTGGCGCGCGACGAGGCCGGCAGCACGCGGACCTCGCCTCCGTCGTCGATTCCCGGGAGCTTCGTCGCCTTCATCGCGGGGCCGGTCCCGAGGCCGGCGGTTTGGATCTCGTCGTCGCGCTGCTCGACCTGCACCACGTCGCTCTTGCGCTGCGTGGCGAGCACATCGGCCGCCAGCGAGGGCGGCTCGTGTCCGAGCGACGGGCGCTCCGTCGAGAAGCGAAGCTCGACGTCGGACCACGGCTCTCCGGTGTTCTGCCAAACGCACGCTTCGGTCGATACCCGCACCCGCGCGCCGCGCGTCGCAGTGTGCTGCGGCCGCCAGCACGCGCCGGGCACCAGGTACGACAGCTCGAGCGTAATTTCGCACGGCGCTTCGCACACGAGCGACACGACGACGTCGGCCTCGCGCACTTCGTCCCGCGCTCCGAGCGCGGCGTGCCGGGCGCGGAGGTCGTTGAGGTCGCGGAGCGCATCGCGCCTCGACGCCGCGAGCCGCACGCGGTCGGCGCGCGCCTGACGCTCGTCCTCGTCGAAGCTCGCGAGCATCAAAGGGGCGTCTTCGGGCGCGCGACCGTGGGCGGCGTCGACCGCCAGATCATCGAGCGTGCTCGCGCGTGCGCCGCTCGCCAGCGCCGCGCGCGTAGCGGCGTGGTCGATCGCCCGGTCGAGGCTCCCGAGCGCGCGCTCCGACGCGAGGATGCGCGCCGCGAGCGCGTCGGGCTCCGAGCCGTTGCCGTCCGGAGGCAACGCGCGCACGCGTCGCTCGACGGCGACCGCCGCCACCTTCGCCGCGCCCGCGTCGATCCGCAGCGTTTTGTCGGCCAGCACCGGCGCCACGCCGCGCACCCGCACCGTCGCCATTCCGGCAGGAAGCGCCACGGCTCCGGCGCGCAGCACATGGGCGCGGTCCTCGCTGACGGTTACCTTCACGACGCGCGTGATCGCATCGATTTCGCTCACGATTCCCTCCGATTGCCGCCGACGATTTCGAGCTTGGCCGCCATCTTGACCCGGTAGCGCGCACGCACCGTTCGCGAGCCCAGAGGCGCGACGTCGAGCGTCCACGCGTGCGCCCCCGACACTTCGCGCGGGCCTGTGCTGTTGCCCCACGCAGGCTCGACCGGCCCGACCTCGACGGTCACGGTCGTGTCGCCTTCGCGCGTGACCGGAACGCGCTCGCGGATCTCGATCGCGATCGGTCTCGGGTGCGTGTTGGTGATGTCGATCGCGATGGTGTGCTCGAGGGCGAGCCCGCCTCCGAGCACACCGGTGGCGCGCTCCTCGTACGAGGTGTTGCGCGCGACCTTCACGCCCTGATCGACGCCGAGGCCGAGCGTCACGCGCCCCCGCGGCGGCGTCGGCGGCATGATCGACTGAAGCACGAACGCCGCGCTCGCCGCGTCATCGCCCGCGTAGACGTCGACCGGTCCGACTGGAAGTGCGGCGTCGAGGGGACTTTCGATCGACAGCACCCGGAAGGCCTCGGGCGTTTCGCGTGGCACGGCCACGTGGCGCACCCCGCCGCGGCCCGCGCACTCGAGGAGCTTCGCAGCATGGAACGCTCCGTCGGAGGGCACGTCGCAGGGCAGGGGCGCCGCGTACGCGTAGTCGAACGTATCGCTGTGGCCCACGATGGTGTGACCGGCCGGCGCGTCGGCGATGCCGTCGCTCGCGGCGAGCCGCGCGGCGCGGCGCGCATCCTCGACTTCGGCGCGAATCGGGCTGCGAACCTCGGCGAGCTCGAGCTCGGCCGCCGAGGCCGCGATGAGCTCTCCCCGCGCGTCGTCGGCCCCGCCGCGCATGCGAAGGCGTGCATACGCCAGTAGCTCGAAATCGACTTCGAGCGGCCCCGCGCGAGGCGCTTCGAGCGCGGCGCCGCTGGCCATGCGCACGCCCTTCGCGCGCTTCTTTCGTCCCTCTGCGTAGTTCGCAGCGCCGTCGCCGCCACCGCCGAACGCCATCGAGGCGCGTGGCGACGGGGCGCCTGGAGGCGACAGCGGTCCGTCTGCGGTGGCGCCCGAGCGACCCGCGCTCTTCATCATCATCATCGGCGCACGCCCCGTTGCGGTCGCCTCTTCGTACTGTTCTTCATCGTAGTCCGCGTCGTCCTCGGACTCTTTCGGCGTATCGTGCGCGGCGTGCGCGGCGTGCGCAGGGCTCGGCACGCTGAAGCTGCGATCGTAGTCGGCATACAGCTCCGCTGCGCCCGTTGGCGGAGCGCGATAGCCTCGCTTGGCGAGCTGCGGCTGCGCGCGACCGATGCGCAGGCGCGTCAGCTCCGGCAGCTCGCACCACGCGGTCGGATCCGCAGTCGAGACCACGAGGCGCGCGTCGCGCCAGTCTTCGCCCGTGCGCTGCGCGACCATCGCGCGCATCGCCAACGTGACGGCGGCGTCGCCGACCACGGTTAGGGTGTACGCCGGACACCATCGCGCGCCCGGCACGTCGTACGCGATTTCGAGCGTCGCGCCGGCGTCCGCAGGGCCGTCTAGGATCACCTCGACGGCGCGCCTGACCTCGTCGGGGCGACCGTTGCGCGCCGACGACGCGAGGCGCGCGCCCTGTATCGCGCCGCGTTCGCGCTCGGTGGCCGCGCTGAGCGCCAGCTCGGCTTCGGCCAGGGCCTCCGCGATGCGCGCCGACGCATCGAGGCGCAGGGCGACGAGCGCGCGCCGCGCCTGCAGCGGGCTCGGAGCCAGCGACGCACCGGGCGCAGGCAGCGGCCGCTCCTTCACGCTGAGGCGATCGAGGGCGGTGAGCGCCCCGCGCAGCCGCGCGACCTCCTCGGCCGCGAGCTCGCGGACGAGGGTCGCCTCGGCTACGGACCGCTCGCCCGACTGCGGCAACGCGGGATCCGGCTCGGCGACCGACAGCGACACGTGCGCGCTGACAGCGATGCGGGCGCTGCGGCGAACGGTCGCGCGGAGTGACGTTGCGTTCAGCGAAAGCGGAAGCCCTTCGACGCGCACGCGAGCGGCGCCCTCGGGAAGGGCCGCGGAGCGCACGACGCGCGCGCCCTCGCGGTAGACGGTGACCTCTTCGATGCGGGACGCCAGTCGGAGCATGCCGACACGATACGCGCGATCGCGCCGAATGTTCCTCGCGGCCGCGCCGCGCGCTCATAACGGCGGCGTCAGCGCTTGATGACGCGGTAGAACGCCGACTTGCCGCACGGGACGCGCTCGAAGTCGTCGTCTACCCGAAGCGTCGTTTCGGCGCCGCCGAGAAACAGATAGCCGTCGGGCGCGAGCACGCGCTTGATTTGCCCGAAGATGGCGCGCTTGGTCTCTACGTTGAAGTAAATGAGCACGTTGCGCAGGAAGATGATGTCGAACTGCGGCATGGCGGGCCACGGATCGGCCAGATTCTGCATGCGAAACTCTGTCATCGCCCGCAGCGCGGGCTTCACCCGCCACTGGGTTCCTTCGCGCTCGAAATACTTCACCAGCATCGTGGCGGGAAGGCCCCGGTTGACCTCGAGCTGCTCGTAGCGGCCCTCGGTCGCGCGCGCCACCGTGGCGGTCGAGAGATCGGTGCCGAGGATGCGAACCCTCCACGTGGCCGCGATGTCGGGGAAGCTGTCGGCGAGCAGCAGCGCGAGGCTGTAGGCCTCCTGTCCGGTGGACGAGGCGGCGCTCCAGATGCTCAGCGCGCGGGAGCTGGCGCGCGCCGTGCGCAGCGTCGGCAGAATTTCGGTCCGCAGCGCATCGAACGGATGAACGTCGCGAAAGAAAGTGGTCTCGTTGGTGGTCATCGCCTCGACCACCTTCTGCAGCATCGGGTGGGCAGGCTGCGACCGAAGCTGGTCGACGAACGCGTTGACCGACGGCAATCCGGCGGCCCGCGCGAGCGGCGTCAGGCGTGCTTCGACGAGATAGGCTTTGTCGCCCTCAAGCGTGATCGCGCTCCGCTTGAAGACGAGCTCTTTTACGAACGCCAGCTGGGGGTCTCCCAGCGCTCCCGGCGCTTTCGGTGCGTCAGCCACTGTCGCCCGCGAGCCCGAGGATCTGCAGCTTCTCGCGCAGCGCCTCGGCGGTGAACGGCTTCATCATGTATTCGTTCGCCCCCGCCGAAAGCGCCTGAACGATTTGGTCGGTCTCGGTCTCGGTGGTGACCATCATCATGCGCATCGCGTCGTACTCGGCCATGCTGCGCACGGCGATGACGAACTCGATGCCGTTCATTTCCGGCATGTTCCAGTCGACGAGGGCGAGGTCGAACGCGCCGTGCTCGGCGAGGCGGTCGAGCGCCTCCTTGCCGTGCGCGGCTTCGATGAGTGTGTTGAACCCGACGCTCGCGAGGAGGCGCTTGAGGAGCATGCGCATCGCACGCGAGTCGTCGACGATGATGGCTTTCATGGCAATTGCGAACCCTTAGTACACGAACTGGCCGACGAGGCGCTGCAGTTCAGATGCCATTCGCGTCAGCTCGGAGGCGGCCTTTTGCGTGTCGCTCGCGCCGGAGCTGGTGTTGCGCGCGGCGGTCGCCACGCCGGTGATGTTCTCGGCGATTTCGGAGCTGCCGCGGGCCGCCTCGGCGACGTTGCGGCTGATCTCGTTGGTCGTCGCGGTCTGCTCTTCGACAGCGCTCGCGATGGTGTTCGAGATGTCGTTGATTTGGCCGATGATGCCGCCGATTTGGCCGATCGCGGCGACGGCGCCGCGCGTGTCGGCCTGGATGGCCTCGATCTTCTGGCTGATGTCTTCGGTGGCCTTCGCCGTCTCTTTGGCGAGCTCCTTGACTTCGTTGGCGACGACTGCGAAGCCCTTGCCGGCCTCGCCAGCGCGCGCGGCCTCGATGGTGGCGTTGAGTGCGAGCAGGTTGGTCTGCTGCGCGATCGAGGTGATGACCTTGATGACCTTGCCGATTTCGGCGCTGCTCTCTCCGAGCTTGGCCACCGTTGCGTTGGTGGTCTGCGCGACCTTCACGGCGGCGGTCGCGACGCGCGCCGACTCGTTGGCGTTCTTCGCGATCTCGCGGATGCTCGCGGTCATCTCTTCGGCGCTCGTGGCCACCGACTGGACGTTCTTGTTGACCTGCTCGGCGGCCGCGGACACAACGCCGGCTTGCGTCGACGTTTCTTCGGCGTTGGTGGTCATCTGATCGCTCACTGCGGTGAGCTCTTCGGAGGCGGCGGCCAGCGTTTGTGCGTTGGTGCCGATGGCGCCGATGCTCTTGCGCAGATCGCCGAGGAAGGCGGCGAGGCCCTCGCCCATGCGGCCCACGGCGTCGTCACCCTTGACCGCGACGGTCTTGGTGAGATCGCCGCCCTGCGCGGACTGAACCACGTCGAGCATCAGGTCAACCTTCCGGCGCAGCTCGGCCTGCGCGCTGCGATCGCGCTCGGCCAGCACGGCGACCTCTTCGCGGGCGCGGACTTGCGCGGTGATGTCGCTCGCGAACTTGACGACTTTAACAGGCCTGCCCTCGCGATCGAGGATCGGATTGTACGAGGCCTGAAGCCAGACTTCGCGACCGCCCTTGGCGACGCGGCGGAACTCGCCGGAGTGGAACTCGCCGCGCTTGAGCTTGGCCCAGAACTCGACGTACTCGGTGCTGCGACGGTAGGCGTCGTCTACGAAGATGCCGTGATGCTTGCCCTTGATTTCCTCGACTTCGTAGCCCATGGCGTCAGTGAAGTTCTTGTTCGCGGTCGTGATGTTACCGTCGAGATCGAACTCGATGACCGCCTGGAACTTGCGGATTGCCGCCATCTGGCCGGCGAGGTCGGTGTTGGTCTGTTCGAGCTTGATGCGCTCGGTCACGACCTCCCAGGTGAGCATCGGGCCCGTGTAGCGGCCCTGAGCGTCGGTCATGGCGGTCACGAGCAGCGACAGCTTCTCGGGGCCGAGCGAAATGATGGCGCGGTGCGGGAGGTTCTTCGGGTCGGTCAGCATGCGGCGCTGGTGCGCCGGGTTCTTGTGGAACACGTCGAATGTGTTGCCGACGATGTTCGCCACGGGCACCGGCAGGTACTGCTGCAGGGCCTCGAGCGTCTTGCGCGAAGTGGAGTTCATGTAGCGAATGACGAAGTCGGTGTCGCAGAACATGACGTTGATCGGCGCGCCGTCGATCATCTGCGACATGCGGGCGGCTTCGGCGTCGCGTCGCTGAGCGTCGGTGGTCACCCGCCAGGTGACCGATACGACGGCCGAGCCCCCGCGCGCCGACGGCGTGATCTCGACGTCGAGGCCGTCTTCGCCGAGCTGCGTTTCGAACTTGAGCTCGGTGCCGCTGCGGAGCGAACGCCGCTGCTGGGGCGTGAGGGGAAATACCGCGTCAATCGGCTCGCCGATGAGCGGGCGGTCCTCGGCGCAGATTTCGAACGCCTCGAGAGCGTTGCGCGCTGCGGGGTTGAGGTAGCTCACGATGAGGCTGGCGTCGCAAAGAATGTGCGGCACCGGCGTCGTGTCGAGAAGGGTATTGAGAGGGCTTTCGCGCTCCACGGTGCGCGCAGTCGCGTTCTTGTCCTGCGTGCCCCGAACAGATTCCTGGCTCATGAAAGTCTCCTTGTCGTCGTCGTCATCAGCGCCGTCGTCGTCATCGTCGTCGCCCATCATCTCTTTTGAAATCCAACCCAGCGCTGCGCTCCAGGCGCCCTCGTGCGCTGGCGTCCAGAGGTCGCCGGCCATGTCTGCCATCGTGTCGATGAGCGCAGCGCCGACGGCCTGGTAATGAGCTGGCAGCGCGCCAATAGCCGAATGTTTTTTTCCGAGTTCGTGCAGCGCAGGCAGCACGCGCGTCGGGCGGTCGATACCCTTTACGACGAGCACGAGCGCCGCGAGCAGCTTTTCCTGCTGCACGCGCATGTCGTCCGGGAACATCGCGCGAACGCTCGGATGCGTTTCGAACAGCCGCTCGTAAAAGTTTGCGCACAGCTCGGCGCCGCGTGGCGCGAGGGCCGCGAAGCTCGACTTCACGAGGCCGATCTGCGCGGCGTCGAGCGGGGCACTTCGCTCGGGGTTCGGCTCATTCATTGCGGGGCTCTGCTTCCTTGGTCGCGTTCATCGGGGGTCGCGTTCATGGGGCGGCGTCAAGCCGCGCCCGCGCTCGCGGCTTCGCCGAGCTCGACGGCGCGCTGCGGGTCGAGCAAAAGCAGCAGTCGGCCGTCGAGCTTGTAGACGCCCGCGAGCAGGTGACGCGAGGCGGCGTCAAGGGTCTCGGGAAGCGCCTCGAAGGCGTTGCGATCGACCAGGACCACGTCGCCGATCTCGTCGACCAACAGGCTCACGGCGCCGTCGTTGGTGCGCACGACGACGTTCATCGGAAGCTCGCCGTCGGTGCGGGCGGGGCGACCGAGCCGGGCGCGCATGTCGATCGCGGTCACGATCTGCCCGCGCAGATTGATCAGCCCGCGGATCGCGTGCGGCGCGAGCGGAACGCGCGTCATCTCCTGGTGGCGGATGACTTCCTGGACGCGCGTGACGTCTACGCCGAAGAAGCGGCCGTCGACGAAAAACGTGCACAGCTGCTGGGTTTGCGCTTCCAAATGATTTCGACTCCGCCAAGCTTCGCGCGCACGCTCGAGGCCGCTTTTGCAGGCTCGTTACGCACTCGCGATTGTCAGGTACGGGCGGCAGGATAGGGGGCGATAGGGCCTGCGTGACGAAAATTGTGCGCGAAGATCGTCTGGCCCCACGAACTCAGCGTCGCGCACTGATGAGGTGCTCACGAAAAAAGCGAAGCATATGCCCGAGTTCGAGCACGCGGTTGCCGCGCTTCTGGGCCCCGTGCCCTTCGTCTTCGAAGATGATGAGCTGGTTGGGGAGCTTTTTTTCTTCGAGGGCGCGCTGAACCTGAAGCGCCTCGCCCACCGGCACGCGTGGGTCGGACGCACCTTGTGTGATGAGCAGCGGCGCCGACACCCGGTCGATGTACGTCAGCGGCGAGAGCTTCACGAGCGCCTCGCGGTCGCGCTGGGGATCTCCGTATTCGCTGACCCGGAGCGCGCGTCGGTAGGGCGCCGTGTTCTCGAGGAACGTCACGAGACTGCTCATGCCCACGGCCTCTGCGCCGGCGTCGTAGGCGCCTGCGAACATCGTCATAGCGATGAGCGTCGAATAGCCGCCGTAGCTTCCGCCGGTGACGCCTACCTTCGGCGCGATGCCGTTGCTGGCCCACTTCGCGTGCACGTACTTCGACGCGTCTTCGATGTCGGTGATGACGTCGAGCCGCTTCGGGCCGTCGTCGGCGTGCAGCCATTTTTTTCCGTACCCGTCGCTGCCGCGCACGTTCGGCTGGGCAAACACGAACCCGGCGTCGACGAACAGCTGCGCGTACACGCTGAAGCCGGCGAGCGTTTGGCCTTCGGGCCCGCCGTGAAAACTCACAATGACGGGGCAGGGATCGGCGGCGCATTTTTCGGGGCGCCGCACGAACATCGGGATCGGTGTGCCGTCGCGTGCCGGATAGCTCTCGAGCGTGGCCTTCGCGAAGCGGCGGGTGTCGATCTCGGGCGTCGAAGGCGCGTGCCAGGCGACGAGCTTCTTGTCGCGCCAGTCGTAGACGTAGCTCTGTCGTGGGGCGGTGCCGCTGTCGACCGAGAGCGTTGTGTAGCGACCGTCGCGGGTGGTGGCTACCGGATCGACGTGGTCGGCGCCGGCGAACGTCGGCACTGCGAGCTCGCGCCAGGTCTTGGCGTCGAGGGCGCGAAGCCGCGTGTAGCCGCCCTCGTTGAGCGTGTATAATACCCGCGTTTTTGCGTGATCGACGTGAAAGCCCGAGACGTCGTGCGGCAACTCCGGCGTGATCGGAGTGAGCTTGCCGCTCTGCCATGAATAGAGCCTGCGAAACTCGCCGAGCCTCGGCGTGCTGACGATAACCTCGCCCGGCTTCGCGCCGTACGCGGCCTCGTAGGTCTCACGCTCGCCCTGCCCGAACAGCGGACGAATCTCGCCCGACTTCGCGTCGCGCTCGAAGTATTCGGTCATGTTGCTGCCGACGTCCTTCGCCAGCAGCAGGGTGCCGTCGCCGCGGGCATCGGCGACGTTCCACAGGCCGTCGTCGGTCACGATCGCCTCGCGCTGCGCGGTCTGGCGGTCGTAGCGGTAAATGACGTAGGCGCCGGGCTTCACGTCGTTGGAGCGGAAGTAGATGAACCGGCCGTCGTCGGAGACGTGCTGAAAGGCGGTTTGCACGCCCGGCTTGTGCGCAATCGCCACGAGCGGTCCGCCGGCTTTGTCCTGCAGGTACAGGCCGGGATTCTCCTCACCTTTGCGGTCGCGCGAAAGCACGAGGTAGCTGCCGTCGGGCGCGACGGCGGCGATCGTGGTGGCGTCTTCGCCGCCGGTGAGCTGAACCGGGAAGCGCTGCGGGCCGTCGATTCGGAACACCTGCGAGACGCCGGTGACCGTCCATGTAAAATACATGTTCTTGCCGTCCGGGCTGAGCTGTCCGGCTCCCGGAGCGCGAACGTCGAGCATCGCCTGAATGCTGCGCGACAGATCGTCGGGTAGAGGCGGCGCAGCGAAGCGCGCGAGCACCTCGTGGGGCACGCTCGCGGCGCCGTGCCCGGAGTAGGGCGCAGCGCCGTCGGCAGCGGGAGCCCCGGCATCGGTCGGGCCTACTTCAGGCGGGCGCGCGGTCGTCGGCGGCGGAACGTTCAGCGGCGCCGCGGCGGGCCCGCAAGCGACGAACAGGAAGGCGACGGAAGCGAAGGCGGAGCGCATGCGAAGGGCTTATCGCGCGCGGCTCCGCGTGTCACCGGCGACGGCTCAGCGAGGTCCGAACTTCTTCGGCGGCTTGCCGCCCTTGGCGGGGCCCTTGCGCGGCTCCGGGGTGAACTCGCGTTGGCGGGGCGGCGGCGCGGCGCCTGCCGGCGAAACGATGCGCGGACGCGGCTTGTACTCGCGGGGCCTTGCGGCGGGGGCGTCGCCCTCGGAAGCAGGGCGCGGCTTGGCGACATGCTCGCGCCGCACCGGAGGAGCGCTGCCGCCCTCGGGCGCGGATCGCGGCTTGGACGTGTATTCGCGGCGCGGCGGCGCGGGAGCGCGAGGCGCGTCGCTGTGCGGAGCGCGGGGCGCGTCGCCGTAGGCGGGGCGAGGCGCGTCGTTGTGCGGAGCGCGGGGCGCGTCGCCGTAGCGCGGCGCGTCGCTGTGCGGAGCGCGGGGCGCGTCGCCGTACGAGGCGCGCGGCCTCGGCGAAGGCTCGCGCGGCTGCGGTGCGGCGTCGAAACCGCCGTCGTCACGGGCGATGGTGATGCGCGGATCACGCGGGTCGGGGCGGCCGGCGGCTTCGGCGAACGTGACGGCGACGTCACTCGCGACTTCGACTGTCGACGACAGGCGACCGATGCGGATGGCGCCGATGTCGGTGCCCTGGACCTCTCCACGTCGGCACATCACCGGCAGCATGCGGCGCGTGTCGGCGCCGTGAGCCTCGCCCCACGACACGCGAAACGTGACCCAGGTGCGGCCGTCGTTGTGCGGCTTCGCGGCGCGCGGCGCGCGGTCGGGAGGCGGATAATCGCGTCGGTCTTCGCGCGGCGCTTCGGCGCCTTCGCCGTAGAGGCGCGGCGGCGGCTGGGTGCGCGGCTGGCTTCGGAAATCGCGCGGGCCGGGGCGATCGCGCATCGACGTGCGATCGACAGGCGGCGGGATGATGCGAATGTCCGCGGGCTCGCGGCCACGGGTCTTGCGCACGAGCGTGAACAGGCGCGCGATCGTTCGCGTAGCGTCTGCGCGATCGGAGAGGCGCTTGGCCAGCTCCCACGTGCGATCACCGAAGCCGGGAAACCCTTCCGGATCGTCGGCGATGAGGTCGGCCTCGAAGCGCGCGTTGCGCGAGTCGCGAATGTCGTCCGCCGAGGGAATGGCGTCGAAGCGGTGCGAGACGCCGGCGCGGCCGAGCACGCGCAACGTGGGAACCAGGGCGCTCGGGGCGACGAGCACGGCGCTGGTGCCTTTTTTGCCCGCTCGGCCGGTGCGGCCGCTGCGGTGCGTATACGTATCGGCGTCTGCGGGCGGCTCGACGTGAACGACCCGCGCGATGTCCTGCACGTCGATCCCGCGCGCGGCTACGTCGGTGGCGACGAGCGCGTCGAGGTCGCCGGTCTTGAACTCGGCGAGCGCCCGCTCACGGGCGCGTTGCTCCATTTCGCCCGAGAGGGCCGCGACCTTGAAACCTGCATCATACAATGAGTCGGCGATGCGCGCGACGTCGGCCCGCGTGCGCGCGAACACCAGCGTCTGTTCGCCTTCGTGCGCGAGGAGCAGGTTGATCACGGCGCCCACGCGATCTTGCATGGCGACGAGGTGAATCACGTGGTCGATGTCGACGTTGGCCGCGCCGAGTCGCGTGCCCTCGACGTGCGCCGGGTTCTTCTGGACGCGATCGGCGAGCGCGCGCACCTCGCGCGGAAATGTGGCTGAAACGAGGTGCGTCGTGTGCCCCTCGGGCGCATGCGACATGATCTTTTCGAGGTCGTCCCGGAAGCCCATGTCGAGGAGGCGATCGGCCTCGTCGAGCACGACCACGCGCAGCTGCGAGCCGTCGATGCTGCCGCGCTCGAGGTGGTCGAGAAGTCGGCCGGGCGTGCCGACAATGATGCCGGGACCCGAGGTGAGGCCGCGGCGCTCATCGCGCACGCTCGTGCCGCCGGTGACCGAGGTGACGCGGATTTTCATGCCGGCGTAGAGCCACGCCAGCTCTTCTTCGACCTGGCGCGCGAGCTCCCGCGTGGGCGCGACGACGAGCGCAAGCGGCCGTGCGGCGCCCTTCGCCGAAACGGTCTCGCCTTCGACGGCCTGACGGATCGCGAATCCGATCGCAACCGTCTTGCCGGAGCCGGTTTGTGACGTCACGCGCAGGTCGCGGCCGGCAAGCGCCGGGTCGAGGACGGCCAGCTGCACCGACGTGAGGCTCGTGAACCCCTTCTTTTCGAGGGCTCCGATGAGCTCCGGGCCAAGGGATGAGGGGGGGTCTTCGAGCATCGCGGACCCATATCACGTTTGCGCTGGGTCGCGGGGCGCAGCGGCACGATCACGGCGCGCAGGCGTTGCAGCCAGTGGCCTGAACGAGGCTCAAAATGAGCCGATTTCGAGCGTGGCACGGTCGCTGCTCAATCCGGCGTCATGATCCGAAAACGCGCCTCAGGGCTTGCGGTTGACCCGGACACCTCCGCCGTGCGCGCCATCACGCGCGGAGAGCGCCTCGCGCATCTGGGCGCGGAAGCCATCGACACTGCCAGCGGTTTGCTGGCCGGTCTCGCAGTCGGGGCGATCGCCGGCCCGGCTGGGGCGATCGCGGGGGCTGCGCTGGGGGCTGCAGCGGGCCTTTTTGCGGCCGTGACGATCGAGCGCGAAGACCGGCGTTCGGCCGCGCACAACCGCGAGCTCGACGACGCGAGCGAGCCGCCGGCGTCTCGCGTCTGACCCGCGCCGCCCGCGGCACGAGCGTCGCCGCGTCGAACCGGCAAGTCTCGCGACCAGGGTGGTCACTGCGGTCCGCGCGCGAGTGGCCCCTGCGCGGGCGCTGACCCGCGTTTCTGCTCGTGATCCCGGGGAGCGCGGGTTGTGGCCCCTTATTGCGTCCGCGTGGCCGCAAAATGATGAGAAGCGCAAAATCATGACCAGCCGTTGGGTTCGCGCGTTGCTGTTTGCGAGCGCTGCAGGGGCGTCGGTTCTGTCCGGATGTGGCCATGAAACGGGCAGTCCGTCTCCTTCAGCGGCCCCGGCGGTCTCGCCCGACCTCGTGTGCGCGACCGAGCTCACCACGAGCGTTACGGTCGCGGGCGGCGGATTCGCGCCAATGCCGAATGACGTGCTGCAGGACCACACAAAGCTCATCTTGCCGTCGATCACGCTCACCCGAGTGCAATCGCTTGAGGGCGCCGGGGTCACCGATGCGCCGGTAGCGATTCCCGACGATGCGAACGATCCCGCCGCAAGCCACGTACGCTGGACCAGCCCTCAGTCGATGAATTTCGACGTGTTTCCTGGGCTCGCGCTCCAAACAGGGCTCTACGACGTCGTCGTCACCAATCCGGACGGGGTCGGAAAGGCCCGCTTCCCAGCGGCGCTCGCAGCGGTCGCTGCGCCCGAGGTCAAAGCTGTCTCGCCCGATATCCTGTGCAGCGAGGAGAGCGACCAGACGGTCACCGTCTCCGGCACCAACATGCTCATGGTCGGCGCCACCGTGCCCGTCGCGCGTGCTTGGGTCCCTGACCATCCCGGCCACGTCGCTCTCGGATTACGCGGACGTGCCCGGCGTCCACGTCGAAGGTCGCGTACAGCTTTGCAAGAGCGCGACTTTCGTCATTCCGAAGGGCGGGCTCAAGCCCGGCAATTTCGACGTCGCGATTGAAAATCCCTCGCCTGCCGGCTGCAAGTCGTCTGCGAAGGTGTCGCTCGCGGTCGTGCCTGCGCCGGTAGTTTCGGCCTTGGTTCCTCCCGCGATTTGCGATGACCAAAGCGACCAGGTGCTCGGCATTACGGGCACGGGCTTCCTGCAGATCGGAGCGGCGCTGCCCGAAGTTGTGCTGGGCGCCGTGAAGCTGGTGCCGACGTCGCTGGGCGGATGCAGCCCGGTAGGCACCTACGCCGAGGGCGCCGTGCAGTCATGCACGATGATCGCAATCAAGGTGGCCAAGGGAACCTTCGCGGGCGGTGCGTATACCTGGAATCTCACCCAGCAGTACCTCACTTTCATGCCCGTTGTGATGTACCGGCACATGGGTTTCGGGCGCGTGGTTCCTTTCGCCGGCGTGGGGCCGCGCATTTACCTGATGCGCAGCACAGTCAGCGGCGCGGTCGGCTCGGTCGGCATTCCGGAGACTACCGAGCAGTCTACGGCGTTGGGGGTCGGCGTCCCGTTCGGTGTCGAGTTGAAGGTGGGGCCAGGCGGGGTTGTCGGCGAAGTGCTCGCGCAGTGGGGACCGTTTGACCACGCGGCCACCGGTCCCACGCACACCGGCGCGCTGAGCCTTTCGGTAGGCTATCGCTTCACGCTTTGACTTCCGCCAACTCCGACCGCGGCTCGCGAGGCGCCGAGAACGCTCCCGGTTGACGCTGGGGCTGCCTCGCCCCGATGATGGAAGGCTTGGAGGGCCGGTGAACATGCAGCTCGTTTTTGGAGGCGCGACGCGAATCGCGCAGGTGGCGGCTGTCTGCGCCACACTTGCCGTCATCGCTGCGAGCTGCGCGAACGGCGCGCAAGTGGCGGTGCCTTCGTGCGGCGCGAGCGAAACGGAATGCGCCACGGCGTGCGCAGACCTTCAAGTCGATACTGAAAATTGCGGCAAATGCGGCTTTCAGTGCGGCGCTGCCGAGGCCTGCGTGAAGGGAGCGTGCGCGACGCAGTGCCCCTCCGCCGACACTCTGTGCTCGGCCGCGGCGGGCGACGCGGGCAAGACCTCCGGCAAGTGCGTGAACACGAAGACCGACAACAAGAACTGCGGCGCGTGCGGAAAGTCGTGCAAGGCGGGCGAGATCTGCTTCGGCGGCGCGTGCGGCACGACGTGCGGCGACTCGAAGACCGGCCAGACCGCATGCGGCGGTGACGCGGGCGCGCCCTATTGTGCCAATCTCAAGACCGACAACGGCAACTGCGGCAGCTGCGGCAAGGCCTGCCCCTCCGGCCAGGCGTGCGTTGCGGGGGCGTGCGCCGGTGCCTGCACGCAGGACCAGACGCTCTGCGCCGGCGACGGCGGAGCCGCGTACTGCGCGACCTTGCAGAGCGACAACGCCAACTGCGGCGCGTGCGGGGCGCTCTGCAGCTCGCTCGAGGCGTGCGGCGGCGGCGCGTGCGTGCCGCAGTGCGCTTCGAATCAGCTTTCGTGCAGGCCCGACGGCGGCGCTCCCTATTGCGCTGACGGCATGAGCGACAACGTCAACTGCGGCGCGTGCGGCAACGTATGCCCTGTGAACAAACCGGTGTGTTCCGGCGGCTACTGCAGCATAGGCTCGCTCTGCGGTAACAACCTCATCGACGTGGGCGAGCGCTGCGACAACAACTTGAACGTGCCGGGGGGCGGGCAGGTCTCCTGTCAGCCGTCGGGCAGCCCGAACGCCTGCAAGTTCAACTTCTCGCAGGTGCCGCAGCTGTACTGCAACGGATCGTGCTCCTGGGCGGGCGCGCAAGGCTGCGATCAGGCCGACGCCGACATTTACTGCAAGCTGATTACAGGAAGTGCGACTTCGACGGCGTCCTCGTTCGGCACGGCCACGGCGCTGCCGGTCGGAGGTTTTCCGTGTCCGAGTTACCCGACCAATCTCGGGCCGATGCCGGAATACGGAGTGTCGGTTAACGTCTGGTATCAGGGCGCCAGCATTCTTGGCAATCACGGGCAGGGGACGGTCATCAACAAGGCGACGTGCACGCCATGAGTCGCTTCAACGCTTCACGATTCGCGTTTCAACTCGTCACGGCGGGGGGCCTCGCCGGGCTGCTCGTCGCGGTGGCCTGCGGCGAGATTGCCGAGGGGCCGAAGTGCCCAGCGGGCAAGACGTCGTGCGACGGCGTGTGCGTGAGCGTGCTCACCGATCCGCTCCATTGCGGCGCGTGCAGCACGGTCTGCGAGCCGGCGAGTCTGTGCTCTCACGGAGCGTGCGCTTCGGTTTGCGGGCAGGGCGAGTCGGCGTGCGCGGTCGACGCCGGGGCTTTCTGCACGAATCTTCAGAGCGACAACGTCAACTGCGGCGCGTGCGGCAACGCCTGCAAGAACCTCGAAGCCTGCGCGGCCGGCAAATGCTCCGCGGGCTGCTCGCCCGGGCAAGCCGCGTGCGCGCCCGACGCTGGCGCCCCCTACTGCGCTGCCATTCAGACCGACAACCTCAATTGCGGCGCGTGCGGAAACGCGTGCGGCGCGTTGAAGGTTTGCGTGCAGGGTGCATGCGTTTCGGAGTGCGCTCCGGGACAGACCGTGTGCGCGGTCGACGGCGGCGCGCCCTACTGCGCGAAGGCCGACACCGACAACGCCAATTGCGGCGGCTGCGGCGTCGCCTGCAACGAGCTGCAGATATGCGCCGGCGGCAAGTGCGGCGACGTGTGCCTGCCCACGCAGACGAAATGCGGGCCGCCCGACGGCGGAGTGAGCGCAGACGGCGGACCGCTGCCCTCGTATTGCACCGACGTGAAGACCGACAATGCCAACTGCGGCGGCTGCGGCGTCGTGTGCCCCTTCGCCAAGGCGTTGTGTGCGGCCGGGGTCTGCATCAGCGCGGGATAGCGGGACGCATCACGGTTCCGCGGGGGCGCGAGGGCGCGTGTCGTAGCGGAACGGCACGTCGACCGGGATTTCGCCGCCCACCGGGCGCGGGAACTGAAGCTTGTACAGTACATGCGATACGCAGGCGCGCATTTCGTCGTCGCGGATGGTCGAGCCGGTGTCGACGACCTTCCGCACGCTGCCGTCGTGGGTGATCCAGAAACGAACGACGATGCGTCCGTGCAAATCGGGATCGCGCCGAAGCGCGTCTTTGTAGCAAGCGGTCGTCTCCGAAACGTGCCCTCGCAAGATACGTTCGATGACCCCGTCCGGCAGTTGTCCTTCGGGTGGGAGCGCGGGCTTGTGCGCGGCGGCGGGCGCAACCGCGACCGGGGCGACGGCCGCGTCTGCCGCTTGCGCCGGGAGGGGCGCCGCGACGCTTGCGGGGGGCGCGGCGGCAAGCGAAGGGGCAGCGGCGACAGCCTCGAGGGGCGGCGCTGCAGCCGGCGGAAGCGGCCCCCCGGTCGCGGGCGCGCGCCGAAGTGAAAACACGAACACTCCCGCGAGCGCCGCGAGCGCCAGCGCGAGCGCCGCGAGCGCGACGAAGAGCGGCGCGCGGGTTCGGGTGCGCAGCGTCGTGACGGGCACCGAGTCGCCCTGCGGACCTGTGTACGCCGACGCGAGCGGGGTCTGCCCGAAGCCCGACAGCGGCGGGTCGCGTGGCGACTGGAGGGCGAGCGCCGTCGCGGCGAACGCATCGCGATCGGTTGGCGACGGGGCGAGGCGCACGAGCGCGTCGAAGGCGGCCGCTGCGTCGGCAAAGCGCGCCGCCGGATCGCGCGCCACGCAGCGTGAAAACCAGCCGTCGAACCCGGGTGGGAGCGAAACGCGAAGCGCCGAGGCTCTCTCCGACGCCGGGGAAATGGGGTCGAGGATAACCTCGCGCATCAGCTGGGCGATCGTCGCCGCGCCGTCGGTGGCCTTCCAGAAGTACCGCCCCGTCAGCGCGTGAAAGGCGATGAGCCCCAGCGCCCACACGTCGGCTGCAGGCGAGACGGTGCCCGCTTCGGTCTGCTCCGGCGCGAGCCACAGCGGCGTCCCCATCGCGCCCGTGGAGCTGGTGCCTTCGGCGAGGAGCTTGGCGATCCCAAAATCGAGGATCTTCACGGTGACGCGCACGTCGGCGCGATGGGCGTTCGCGAGAAAAATATTTTCTGGTTTGAGATCCCGGTGCACAACGCCCGCTCTGTGGGCCGCACCCAGCGCGTGGCACAGCTGCGCGCAGATCGCGACGAGCTCGCTTGGAGGCAGCGGCCCCGCGCGCTCGATACGATGCGCGAGGTCTTCGCCTTCGAGCAGCTCCATGATCAGATACGGCGCACCGGTGGTCGCGTCGACGCCGGCCGCGTGCACTTCAACGACGTGCTCGCTGGCGATGCGCGCGCCGATGCGAGCCTCCTGCTCGAACCGCCTGCGAAACTCGGGATCGCTCGCGATCGCGGGCTGCATCAGCTTGAGCGCGCGCAGCTTTCGCGTCGACAGCTGTTCGACCACGTACACCGCGCCCATGCCGCCGGCGGCGAGGGGACGCACGACGCGGTAGTCGTCTGCGAACAGCGAGTCCGGAGTGAGCCTCAATACCGACGATCAGACCACATCGCGAAGGCCGCATCAAATGGCCGCGTGCGCTGGCTCTGCGGAAAAACGGGTGCTACTCGCCCGGCCATGGACTCGGAGTCGCTGACCGAAGGCACGGTTGAAATTCTCGCGCTGTCGGCGCGCCAGCTCGCGGCCTACAACGCCGCCGACCTCGACGCGTTTTGTGCCTGCTTTCACGAGCGCGTCACGGTCATCGACGAATCGGGGGCGGTCACGCTCGAAGGTCAGGCCGCGTTTCGCGCGCGCTACGCCGCGATGTTTTCGACCTTTCGCGATGTTCGCGCCACGGTGAGCGCGCGGCTGGCGCTCGGGCCGCACGTGGTCGAGCACGAGGCGTGGTCGCGCGTCAGTCGCGAGACTTCGGACAAACAGAGCGGCCTCGTGCTGGTGCGCTACAGCGCGGCCGAGGGGCGCATTCGCTGGGTCCAGTTCTTTCGTTCCTAGCAGGCCATTGAAGCAGCGGCCTGCTCGCCGTTCATCTCGGGGAGACAGGCACCTCCCTGCCCGGAAAAACGCGGTTTTTCGCGGGTCTCCACCTCACGCGATTCGCTTTGCGAATCTCTGGCAGCGTGGTGTTCGATCGCCCTGCCAGTTGCCAATCGAACCGGACTGGTGAATGCGCCCGGTCGCAGCGTAGTTCGAGAAGGTCGCGCCGCCGCCGCGGGGCGTACCTGGGCGCCACGTGCTTTGCAGGCGCCGCCGTGAACGGCGAGCTCCGTCACGTCCCGGGGTGGACGCTCGTCAACCGCCAGGCGCGAGCTGCGCAACTGGACTGGCTGCGTGCACAGGCCGGAATCTTCCGTGATCGACGGGTGATCCCAATCGCTGCCGGCGCGCTCGTTTGCGCGCGCACGCGGCCACGCGAACCCTTCGACATCGGCGCGCATTTCGGGCAGGTTTCCGCTGCCCATGCATGACTCGCTCGTCCTCGCGCCCACCGCTGATCCCCGCATTTTTCTGACCGCCGACGGTCGGCGACTCTCCCCGCCCGCAGACTGGGTGCGACTTGCCCCGGGGGACGCCGCGCTTACGCGCAGGGTCAAGCTGGCGGGCCCGTCGTGGGCTGTCATCGAGAAGAAAGGGCGTAAGGCTTTCTCGAAGGGTCTGTGGGCGCCCGCGGCGAACGTGCAGGCGGTCCGCGCGGCGCTCGACGCGGAGCGATCGACCGAGTCGTATGCGAAAAAGCGGGTCAGCGACGTCGCGCGCCGGGAGCGCGTTCAGGCTGACTACGTGGTGACCTTCGCGCAGGAAGTGCTCGCGTTCCTGCGGTTCGCTCCCATCTTCGCGGGCGAGGCCCGCACGCTCGCTGAGCGCGTGTCGGCGCATGCCACGCCGGTCGGCAGCGGCACGGTAGCCCGCACCAAGCGCATTTCGGTCGCCGAGCGCGCCGAAGCGGCCGTGATCGCGTGGATGCGACATCAGACGACAGCCTATGACAATCTCGCGATCCCGCGCATCAAGGGCAAACGCCGTGAGGTTCGCCGCGAGCTCGCATCCATCTCGCGGGCGGTCCTGGATCTGCATCGGCGTGACGCGGCCCACGGGGCGCGAGGCTGTCCGCTGTGCACTGCGCTCGCGAGCGCGCCGCGCGCCGGCACGTTGTCGGACGCTGAACTCGACGATCTGCTGCTCTGACCGCGCCTGCCCGCCTGCGGGCGTGCGGCCCGCATGACGCGATCGCCCGCGAAACGAGAAATTTTTGCCGCTGGCGCGACAAAGCCGCGCCCGCCCTATAATCTGATGAGATGGTCGTCCGTTCTTTCCTGGTTCGAGGCTTTGGCGGCCGCGGTGAATCCATGAACAAGGTCGGAGTTATTGCGGGAGTCCTCGCGGGCGCCCTGCTGAGCGCATGCACGATCAACCTTGATTTCGGGACGAACGTCATTGTTCCCGCGTTGCCCGACGGCGGCAGCCTCGACGCAGCGATGGTGACCGACGGGGCCGGCACGCGGCCCGACAGCGGCGGCGGCGCGCATGATGGCGGCTCCGACGCAAGCGGGCCGACCGACGCGATGGCCCCTCCGGGCGACGGGGCGGCGGCAGCAGGGCCGGTCGAAAACGGGATTGCCTACCACGGCGGCAAGCTCATGACCGGCGCCACCAAAATTTACCTGATCTGGTATGGCGACTGGAGCAAGAGCCTCGCGCAGGGAATCGTGGTCGACTGGGCGAGCAGCATTGGCGCGACGCCTTGGTATGCCATCAACACGACGTACTCCGATATGCAGGGGACGCCGGTGAAAGCGGCCGTATCGTTCGGCGGGCAGGCGTACGACACCGGCTACTCGCGCGGAAAATCGCTCGGAGACGCCGACGTCGCGCTGCTCGTCGAAGGCGCCATTTCGGGGCACAAGCTGCCGAAAGATCCCGACGGCGTCTATTTCGTGCTCACGGCAGCCGACGTCGACGAGTCATCCGGCTTTTGCTCGGCCTATTGCGGATATCACTGGTATTCGACTGTCTCAGGCACCCGCATCAAATATGCCTTTGTTGGTAATCCGGCTCGCTGCCCGAAAGTCTGCGAGCCGCAGTCGGTCAGCCCCAACTTCGACCCCGCCGCCGACTCAATGGCGTCGATCATGTCGCACGAGCTCGCCGAAGCGGTGACCGATCCCGAGGGCACCGGCTGGTACGAGGGCACGGACCAGGAAAACGGCGACAAATGTGCCTCGACGTGGGGCGCGACGCAGAGCACGAGCAAGGGCGCGCTCTACAACATGTCGTTCGGCGGCCGAAGCTGGTTCATTCAGCAAAATTGGGTCAACCGCAATGGTGGTTACTGCGCGCTGAGTCTGTAGCTTCCAAAGCTCCCGCGACGCGCAGACGGCGCGCGTCGGGTCGCGGGCACGCAGCGTGCGTTGGGACGCCACCATGGACCTCCACGTCACGCTCCGGGACATGCCCCACTCCGACTTTATCGCCGACTACGCCACGAGGCGCGCAAGCAAGCTCGGCGAGTTGTTCGCGCGAATGACGAGCTGCCGCGTCGTCGTGGAGGCGCCGCACAGGCACCGGCGGCACGGCAACGCGTTTCGGGTCCGGGTGCAGATGGCGGTGCCTGGCCATGAGCTGGTCACGCAGCGGGCGCCCGACGATCAGCACCACCGCGACGCCTTCGCGGCGATCGACGACGCGTTCGACGACGCTGCGCGCGTCCTGCGCGACTACGCTGGCCGTGCGCGAGGTGACGTGAAGCATCACGAGCGGCCGAGCGAGGGCATCGTGACGCGGCTGTTTCTGCTGCGGGGGTACGGCTTTCTTGAGACGCCCGAGGGCGACGAGGTCTACTTCCACAGTCACAGCGTGCTGGCGCCCGGGTTCGACCGCCTCAGGCGCGGCGCGCGGGTGCGCTTCGTCGAAGAGGCCGGAGAAAAGGGGCCTCAGGCCAGCACGGTCGTCATGCTGTAAACTGGGAGGTTCGGCGGCCTCACCCCTGCAGCGACGCGGCCGCGAACGCGGCGCTCCCTGTGAGCCCGTGGTCGGTGCCCTTCACAAGCGCGACGGGCATCGTCTCGAGCAGCCTGCTCAGGCGGCCTTTGGCGCGCATCGCGTCGGTAAACGCTCCGCCCTCAAGCTGCGGCGCGAGGTGCCCGGCGATGTTGCCGGCGATGTAGACGCCGGCCGTGGAGAACGTCTTGAGCGCGAGGTTGCCGGTTTCCGCGCCGTAGAGGCTCACGAACAGGTCGATGGTGAGCTTGGCGGCGCCGCGCTTCGATTGGGTGCCGATGCGCGAAATCATCGCGTTGCGATCCGGCGCCGCTGCGATCGCGCTCGCGCCCGCTTTGGTTTCAGCGGCTCCGCGGGCGATGAAGAAATCATAAATGAGGCCAATCGCAGGGCCCGAGACGCAGCGCTCGTAGCTGACGCGACCTCCCAATTTCTTGCGGGCGAAGGCGAGGAGGTCACACTCGAGATCGGTGCGCGGCGCGAAGTCTGCGTGGCTGCCTTCGGTCGCGAGTGGCACGTGGCGATGGCCGTCCCACACGAGCGCGGCCTCGCCGAGCCCGGTTCCGGCCGCGATGATCGCGAGGTTGCCGCCAGTGCGCTTCGGTCGCCCGTTGCCCCCGATCGGCACGATTTGCGACGCGGGCGCGCGCACTGCGCCGAGCCCGATCGCGACGAGGTCGTTGATGAGACCCACGTGCGGCAATCGAAGCTGCCTGGCGAGCCGCCTGGAGTCGACCACCCACGGCAGGTTCGTGGCCACGCAGCGTCCGAGCAAGACGGGTCCCGCGATGCCGAAGCACGCGGCGTCGACGTGCGCCTGCTGTTCGCTCAAGTAGCGGGCCACGATCGGCTCGAGGCCTGCGAACGTGCGGCTCTCGAACGTGGCGGAGTGAACGCGTTTTTTTGCGTCGTTCGAAAACAGGGCGAGGCGCGCGTTGGTGCCCCCAATATCGCCGGCTAAAATCATCGCACCCGACGGTAACACACCGTCCGGGAGGCAGGGCTCAAGCGCCGCGCGCGACCTTCTCGAGCACCACTACGCGGCCCGTAGGCGTCGAGAGGGTTTGGCAGTGGATGACGTGGCTCGCCCGCAGCGCCGCCTCGGCCTCGACGAGCTCTTCGTCGGCGCGCTGTCCCTTGATGAAGAGCAGGCGGCCCCCGTCGCGGAGCAGCGGCGCCGTGAGCGGCACGAGCAGCGACAGCTTCGACACGGCGCGGGCGGTGACGGCGTCGAAGGTGCCCCGCATGCGACTCTCTCCGATGTATTCGGCGCGCTCGGGCAGCACGGTGACGTTTCGCAAATCGAGGGCGCGCGCCATGTCTTGAAGAAACCCGGCTTTTTTGCGCGTGGACTCAATCAGCGAAAATGGGAGATCGGGGAAGGCGATCGCGAGGGGGATTCCCGGAACGCCTCCGCCCGAGCCCACGTCGGCGACGCGGGCGCCCTTCGGGAGCTCTGCGAGCATCGGGACGAGCGAAAGCGCGTCTTCGGCGTGCCGGGTCCACGCTTCGGCCGGATCGACGATGGCCGTGAGATTCATGCGCTCGTTCATCGCGAGCAGGCGCGCGAGGTAGTCGCCGACGAGCCCGAGCTGGGCTTCGGTGAGGTTGACGCCGGCGGCCACGAGGCGCTCCGCGACGCCTTCGGGGTGCACGAGCCTCGGGGCGCTCGGGAGGCCAAGTCTGGCTCTGGGTTTTGCGGTCATGGGTCGCTCTATTTCCAGGCCAGATCGACGAAGTGGCCGGTGGTGTCGCTGGCCGCGAGCCCCACGCGTGGCGCGCTCACCTGAGGGAACGAAAATGCCTTGCCGTTGAAGGTGACGGTCGCGCCGCCGCCGGAGAGGTCGACCGCGATCGCTTCGCGCGCGGCTGCGGGCGCGGGCGCAGCGCCTACGTTGCCCCAGATCGCTGAACCGTTCGCGGTGAACGTTTTGACCACGCCGTCGCTGCTGTGCACCACGCCCGTGTAGTGCTTCGCATCCGTGAAGGATACAATTGTTCCGACCGTCCACGTGCCCGAGGCGGGGACGATGAACGTTGATTCGAGGTGCGTTGCCGCGCCCTTCACCAGCGCGAGGCTGAAATAAACGGGCGTCGCCACGTCGACCGCCGCGGGGCCGACGTGCACCCACTCGGTGAAGACCGGCTTCATGGGCTCCTGCGCTCCGGCCAGCCAGGCCGCGAGCGGAGCCGTGATCGTGTCAGGGGCCGCGACGAGCTGCGAAAACGCGGCCGTGTTGTTGGTGTCGAACGCATCGCGAAATGCCTTGAAGGCTGCGTGATTGGCGCCGGTGTCGAGGTAGCGGAACATGGCCCACGCGTCGGCCCGCGAGCCTGCCGCCTTGCCGCTGACGATGGCGCCCACATCGACGCCGGGCTCTGCCAGGGCTCCAGCGGGGAGATCCTCCCAACTCAGCACTGACATCACACCGACGGTGGCGCAGCGCCCATCCCAGTCGTGCCGCGAGAGGTACTCGGCGTGACCCTCCGCGTACCAAAACGGAACAGGCTGCGGCGCGAGGCGCGTGAGCCCGTGAATTTGATGCGTGGCCTCGTGCAGGAGCAGCACGTGGGAGTAATAGGGATTTCCCTGTTTGTAGAGATAGGCCGTCCTGGTGTCGGGGCTGTAATAACCGCCAGCGTCCGCGGGCGCGCTCACGGCGTCGGCGGCCAGCCCTGCGAGGAAGCTCGGGGCGTCGCGGAAGTATTTGACCTTCATTCGGGCGGCGGGAAGCGGGCGCTCGAACCAACCCGCGATCGCGGCGCCTCCTGCTTCGAGCAGGCGGCCCAGCTCAGTGGCTTCGTCGGGCGTCGTCTCCGCGTAGAGCTCGTAGTGGGTCGTGGTCGCCACAACCCCGGCGCCCGAGGGCGTGATCGCAGGGGTCTCGTTCGTGCAGAAGCCGCGGAAACCCGCGTCGGACGCGCCGCCATCCGAGCCGGGCGCGATCGGGCTGTCGCTCCCGCTGTCGGACGCCGGCCCCGCGCCGCCGTCGGCCGTGACACCGTCGCTGCCAGAGCAGCCGACGGCGAGCAGAGGAGCGATGAGCAGCGTGACGGCAAGGCGCATGGAGGCACGATACCAGTGTGCGCGGCCGGAGGAACGCTCAAACGCGCTGATTACAAGCGGATCCCCGCGAGCTCGTCCTTGGATTCGCGCGTCGTCAGAGCTTTCAGCGAATCGATGAGTGGGCGGCCTTCGTGCAGCACGTAGTAGACCTGCTCGATGATCGGGGCGTCGACGCCGAGCTTCTGCGCCAGCGCCCAGGCAGCGCGCGCGGTCGTATAGCCCTCAGCGACCGTGCGCCGTGAGGCCACATAGGCCGCGGGATCGGCGCCTCGCGCGATTTCGACGCCGAGCTGCCGGTTGCGCGACAGCTCGCCGGTGCACGTCAGCACCAGATCGCCCATGCCCGCGAGGCCGAGGAAGGTCAGCGGATCGGCGCCGAGGGCGACCCCGAAGCGCGTCATCTCCGCCAGCGCCCGCGTGATGATTCCGGCGCGGGCGTTGAGCCCGAGATCGAGCGCGTCGACCGCTCCGGCCGCGATGGCCATCACGTTCTTGAGCGCGCCGCCGATCTCGACTCCCACCGGATCGGAGCTGACGTAGACGCGAAAAAATGGCGAGTGCAAGAGCTCCTGCACGCGCGCCGCCGCCTGCGGAGCCCTCGACGCCGCGACCACGTTGCAGGGCTTGCCGAGGGCCACTTCTTTCGCAAACGTCGGCCCCGAAAGGAACGCGAGCCGGTCGTCCGCGAGCTCTGGCGCCGCCTCGGCCATGACCTCGCTCATCAACTTCAGCGATTCCTCTTCGATGCCCTTCGACGCGACGACCACGAGCGCGCCCGGGGCGATCGCGCCGGCGATCGAGGCCGCCACGTCGCGGAGGAATTTCGACGGGGGGACCAGTACGACCAGCGCGGCGCCGGCCACGGCCGCGGTGCGATCGCCCGTGGCGTCGATCGACTGCGGTAGCGGTATTCCAGGCAGAAATGGCTCGTTTACGTGCGACTCGCGGACCGATCGAATCACCTCGGCCTCGCGCGCCCAGAGCGTCACCGCGTGCCCCTTGCGAGCTGCTTGCAGTCCGATCGCCGTGCCCCATGCGCCTGCGCCGATAACCGCGACCTTCGCCATGGCGGTCAGCTTACCAGAGCCGAGCCGCGGCCCGCTGCGCCGCCGACTACTTCGTGCACGTCGTCCCGGCGCACGACCATCGGAGCTGGCCGACGTCGTACACGCACGCGCGCGCCGGAAAGCCGCCGCTCGCCCCGCAGTCGGCGTCGTCGCGGCATGCGTCGGTGCGCGTGTGACAAAAGTAGCCGAACTGTCCGGGCGTGATGCCGGTGCGGCAGTTCGGCGCGATCCCGAGACCGGAGGGGGAGCAGTAGTCATCTCCGCAGTCGGCGTCGGTGACGCAGCCTCCCCGGGCGCAGATGTTGGCGCCGCCGCTGTTGGGATCGCGGCAGTAACAAACGCTCGCGCTCCCGCACCCGGCGTCGCGCGCGCACGCGTCATAGGTGCACGCGGGAGAGGCGGGCAGCTGGAAGGTGCATCGCCCGCTCGCTCCTTGCGTGCAGTCTGCATCTTTCTCGCAGGCGGCGCCGGGGAAGCCTGCCTGCCCGTTTCCAGGCGGCCGGTTTGAGTCGCAGTCGGCAGCGCTCGCGCGGTGAAGGGCCGGCACGCGCGGCGGGGTCGCGGCGGCGTCGGGCGCGCCTGGCGCGGCGCTGCACGCGAAGGCGGTGACGCACAGGGCAGTCAAGCGCCGCTCGGCGCGCGCGGGCAAGCGTCTCATCTCAGCGCGTTATCCCGTGCATGCCGGCGCGACGCAGACCCAGTGCAACTTGTCGACGCTGAACACGCACGCGGCCTGGCTCGAGGGCCCGGCGGCGTGGCAGTCGGCGTCGTCGCGGCACTCGTCGGCGGCGGCGTGACAAAAATATCCGAACTGCGCTGGCGAGAGCCCGCTTCGGCAGCTGAGGTCGATCGGCAGGCCCGACGGTGAACAGTAGTCTCCCGCGCAGTCGGAATCGGTGACGCAGTTGCCGTGGACGCACACGTTGGCGGCGTCGCTCAGCGCGTCGCGGCACAGGCACGCGCTCGCGCTGCCGCAGTCGGAGTCGCGCGCGCACGCGTCGTAGGTGCACTTGCTGGCGGGCGACAGAAACGAGCTGTTGCAGCGGCCGTTGGTGCCTTTCGTGCAGTCTGCATCTTTCGTGCAGTCGAACGAAGTGCCGCCCTGCATGACGACGCCGGCGGGCCGGGTCGGATCGCACGTCGCGCCTGCGGCCCGGTGCACCGCAGGCTCGCGCGCGGGCGGGGTGGCGGCCGCGTCGGGCGAGGTCGCGCTCTGCGAAGCGCTGCACGCGAGCGCGATCGGGACGAAGGCGACCGCGCAGCCGACGCGCGTCAACTCACGCCTCCGCGCCGGCATAGAGGCCAGCGATCTCTTCCTTGTATTTTACATTGATCACGCGGCGACGAAGCTTCATCGTCGGGGTGAGCTCGCCGCCCTCGATCGTCAGCTCTGCGGGAAGAATCGCGATCTTCTTCACGCTCTGGACGCGGGCGAGCTTGTCGTTGACCTTCCCGACTTCGGCGTCGAGGTGCCGCTTGAAGACGGCGCACGTCGCCGCCTCGGCCACGCTTCGCGCCGGGCTGCCCGCGAGCTTCGCCTCTTCGACGACGCGCTCGGGATCGAGGGTCACCAGCGCAGTCATGTATTTCATGCGATCACCGATGGCGACTGCCTGGGCGATGACCGGAATCGACTTGAGCATGCCTTCGATGAGCTGCGGCGCGACGTTCTCGCCGCCCGCCGTGATGATGAGCTCTTTCTTGCGGTCGGTGATCTGTACGTAGCCCGCTTCGTCGAGGGTGCCGATGTCGCCGGAGTGCAGCCAGCCTTCGGCGTCGAGCGCCTCGGTGGTGGCGTTCTGGTCCTTGTAATATCCCTTGAAGATGTGCGGTCCGCGCATGCAGATTTCGCCGTCGGACTCGATCTTCAGCTCGGTTCCGGGAAGGACCCACCCGACCTTTCCGGTGCGGTAGCGAGCGGGGGTCGAGAGGGTCGTCGGGCCGGTGCACTCACTCATGCCATAGACCTCGCAAACGGGGAGTCCCAGGCTCAGGAAGAACTCGAGCGTGGCCCGCGAGATCGGAGCGGCGCTCGTGGCGGCGACCTTGCACCGATCGAGGCCGAGGCGCTCGCGCACCGTCTTGAACACGAGCTTGTTCGCGAGCCCGTAAAACAGAGGCTTCGACTTGCCGTCCTGCTCCGCGAAGCCGCCCGCGAGGCCCTGCTTTCGGGCCCACGCCGCGATCTTCTTGCGCAGCGGCGGGGCCTGCGCGCCGGCGGCCGCCATCTTCGCCTGGATTTTCTCCCACACGCGGGGAACCGCGAAAAACACCGTGGGACGAACCTCACGCAGGTTGTCTCCCAGTTTGTCGATGCTCTCGGCGAACCACACGCACGCGGCTCCCTCGATGGGAGCATGAATGCTCACGACCTGCTCGGCGACGTGGCTGAGTGGGAGGTAGCTGATGATGTGCTCGTCGCGCGTGAAATCGAGGGTGGTGCACAGCACGCTCGCCATGAAGGTGAGGTTTCGGTGCGTAATCATCACTGCTTTGGGATCACCGGTCGTGCCCGAAGTGTAAATGAGCGTGCAGGGATCGTCGGGCTTTTGGGCCGCGGCCCGCGCGTCGAGGTCTGCCTCGGGCACCGTCCGGCCGATCTCGAGCAGCGCCTCCCAGCCGATGACCCAGTCGCCTTCGGTGGCGACCGGCGTACCCGACCACTGCACGACGCGCTTCAGCAGGGGCAGCTCGTCGCGCAGCTTCACGAACTTGGCGGCCTGCTCGGCGTTCTCAGCAAACGCTACGGCGGCCTCGCAGTGGTGGGCCACGTAGCGGCACTGCTCGGGGCTGTTGGTCGTGTAGATGCCCGCCGGCATGGCGCCGGCGTAGATCGCGGCGAGGTCGGCGATGACCCACTCGGGGGAGTTGAAGCCGACGATGGCGACGCCCTTGCCCGGCTCGACGCCGAGGCGAATCAGCGCGCGCCCGACTAGCCGCACCGAGTCGCGGTAGGCGCTCCAGGTGATTTCTGACCACGCGCCGGACCTCTTGGATTTGAGGGCGACGCGCGCTCCGTGCTGTTTGGCTGCGGACTCGAGGGCTTCGATGACTGTGTTGTTCACGCCCGCACGTTATCGCGACCGGGGCGGCCTGTGGCGGCCAATTCGCGATCGGCCGCGCGAGCGGTGCGTGACTTCCGCCCGCGCCGGCTTAAGTTGAGCCGGTGAATCAGGACGCTCCCCGCACGCTCGAACCCCGCGACGCCGGCCAGCGAATCGCAGGCAAGCTCGCCAATCCCACCCAGCCGATGACGGTCGCCGATGTGTCGGTGGCGTGCGGCCTGCCCCTGCGCGATGCCGAGGCCGGTCTGCTCTGGCTCACGAGCGAATACCGCGGGCATCTGCGCGTGACCGAAGACGGCGACCTGCTGCGCGTGTTTCCAAACGGCTTTACCAAGCCGTGGGAGACGCGCGACGCGATCGATCGCGTGCTCGGCCGGGTCGGCGCCGCCCTGCTCGGCGCCGGCAGGCTCGTGGTGCGCGCGTGGATACTGGTCGCGATCATCGCGTACGCGGCTATTTTTGTGGGCGTTCTACTCGCGCTGACGTTTGCGCGATCGGGCAACGATCGCGATCGCAGCCCCGGGCTTGGGCTGCTCGACGTTGTCGTGCGGGTGCTCGGCGACGCCCTCTTCTGGACGCTGCATCCGTGGTCGCCGCTGTACATCGAAGGACCGTCGGCGACGCCGATGCGCGGCTGGCGCGACAGGCGCGAGCAGTCGGACGACGGGCCGCCCTTCTACGAGAAGGTCAACCGCTTCGTCTTCGGGCCGGCGCAGCCGCCGCCTGATCCTGCGGCCGTCCGCGCGCGCATTTTGGCGGAGATCCGCGCGCAGGAGGGGCGCATCGGCCTCTCCGATGTCATGCGCGTGACCGGCATGCCACGCGATCAGGCCGACCCTCTGATGGCGCGGCTCATGCTCGATCACGACGGCGAGGTGCTCGTGAGTGACGAGGGCGGCATCTCCTACCGCTTTCAAGCGCTTCGGCGGTCGGCGCTCGACGTCTCATCGGGTCGGCGTCCCCGGGCGGCGTGGGAGACTCCGGCTGCGCTCGCGCCGCTGACCGGCAACGACTCGGGCGCCAACGTGATGATCGTCCTGCTCAACGCCTTCAATCTGCTCGCGGGGACGTGGTTCTGGGCCCAGGGGCTGACGCTCACGAACGTGATGGCGATGTTCCACAAGCCGCGGCCCCTCGTGCTGCCCGATCACGGCACGGCGGTCGCGCTCGGCCTCGTGCCGATGCTGTTTTCGCTCGCGCTGTTTGCGCTGCCGATGATTCGCGCTGCCCTTCGCGGATTGCGACAGGGCGCGGTCGACCGCGAAAACGCTCGCCTCGCGGTGCTGCGCGAAGTGCTCGCGCGTACGCCCAGGAAGCAGCCCGTGACCGACGCGGCCCTGCGCCGCGCCTATCGCGAGGCCTCGGGCATCGAGCCCAGCTCAGCCGAAATTACGCGGCGCGTGGTGGAGCTCGGGGGCGACGTCGACGTCGGGCCCGAGGGTCAGGTGCGCTACCGCTTTGCAGAGCTCGAGGCCGAAGCCGAGGCGCTCGAGGCTGAGCGTGCGCAGGCGAGCGACGCCGAAGCGCGAATCGGCAAGATCGTGTTCGCGAGCGACGCGTAGCGGGCGCTCCGCGATCGCGCCTGCGAAAGCGCCGCCCCGATTGGCCATCCTGACCGGAGGCGTCACGAGCGCCTCTCACGCGGTCGCGGCCGTCGTCGATTTTCTTCGTGCCCGCTCGCGGGCGGACCCTTGGACGAGAAATCCAGTCGACTGGACGAAAAATCCAGTCGACTGGACGAGAGCCGCCGGGTGGCGCGCTCCGACGCTACTTCTTCTTCTTCGCCTGGCTCTTCTTGAGCAGGTCGCCGAACGTGCCGAACGCCGCCGGTCCGGCGACCTGGGTGCGGTGCGCCTCGAAATCGGCCCGTTCGGCGGCGTCGAGCGCGCCCTTGACGGAGAGCTTGAGGCGGCCGTCGCCAGTCTCGAGCACCTTCGCGGTGAGCTCTGTGCCCTCGGGGAAGTGCTTGCGCAGATCAGTGCCGCGCGGAACATTCAGCTCGGAGCTGGGGATGAGTCCGCGGCCGTCGCGGCCTTCGGAGCCGTCGACCTGCACGAACACGCCGTAGGTCTCGATGCGGACGACCTTGCTCTTGACGACCGAGCCGATCGCGAGCTTGGCGCCGGCGCGAACCGGACGCTCGGGCGCGGGCAGGAGGGCCTTGAGCGACAGCGTGATGCGCTTCTGGCCTTTGTCGTCGTCTTTGAGGTCGAGCACGATG
The DNA here is from genome assembly GCA_947473045.1 of Myxococcales bacterium. Classification (GTDB taxonomy): domain Bacteria; phylum Myxococcota_A; class Polyangia; order Polyangiales; family Polyangiaceae; genus JANYHY01. Next base: position 173,281 of record CANJCO010000002.1, read on the forward strand.
GCCTCGACCGTCTCGCCGGCCTTGATGCGATCGGCGACAGCAGCGCCGCGATCGTAGGAAATCTCAGACGCGGGGATGAGCCCCTCGACCCCGCCGAGGTCGACGAACGCGCCGAATTCGCGGACGGCGGTGACGGTGCCGCGGACGGTCTTGCCCTTTTCGAGCCCGGCGATGGCGGCGTCGCGACCTTCGCGCGCTTCGGCTTCGAGGAGTCTGCGGCGCGACAGCACGATGCTGCGGCCGCCGTCTTTGATCTCGGTGACCAGGAAGTTGAGCGCCTGCCCGATGAGCTCTTTTGTGTCGACCGGTCCGCGCAGCGCGACCTGCGATGTGGGGCAGAAGCCGCGCGAGCCGCGCCCGAGGTCGACTTCGATGCCGCCCTTGTTGACCCCGGTGACCTTACCCTCGACGCCGACACCCGACTCGAGCGCCTGCTGGAGTTGGGCGAGATCGCCGCTCTTGCCCATTGACCGCGCGAGGCGAACCTGGCCGGTCTGCTGGTTGACCTCGACTACCTTCGCGCGGACTTTGTCGCCCACCTGCACGTCGAGGGTGCCGTCGTCGTTGCGCATCTCGACAGTGTCGAGCATCGCCTGACGTTTGCCGTCCAGCTCGAGGAAGATGGTGTCGCGGCCCACTTGCATCACGACCGCTTCGAGGCTTTCGCCGACGCGGACGTTACGCTGCCTGGAGTTGGCGGGGCCCTGAGCTTCGAACAGTGAGGCGAAGGAGTCGTCGGACATGGACGCGGTCACCTAGCACACGCGCGAGCGTCACGCGCGCGAAGCGAACCGGGCTGCGATCAGGGCCATCTGAGCGAGGCGTCTCCCGGCGCGTCCGGCGGTCAGGGGCGCCGGAGCCGCATCGCCTTCGAGCGCCACAAAATCTTCCAGGGTGCCGACCTTGCCGTTCGACCACACCCGCGCGACGGTGCGCAAGTCGAGGCGCGTATCGCCGAGCGGGCCGCCCGCGGCTGAAAACAGCTTCGTCGCGTACGTTCCCCACGAGCACACGACGTCGCGCGGGCGCAGAAAATCTCGCCAGTCGGCCACCACCGCGTCGAAATCGCGCGCGTCGTCGAGGTCGCGCGCCCCCAGCTCAGCGTGCGCCAACGTGGCGCCGGCCAGCGGGCTGGTGAGCTTGATGCGGCGGTCGAACGTCTCCCCCGAGGCCGGGCGGTGAGCGACCCAGTGGAGGATTTCTTCGGGGTGCGCCGGTCGCATCGGCGAAGTGTACGGCCACGCGTTGGCCTCGCCGTACACGCACACGATATCGGCGGCGCGTTCGCGCAAAATAGCGGGTATCGCCGGCGCTTTCGGGGTCTTTGCGCGCGGCCTTGCGTGGCGAACGCAGCGGAACTCGGTCGCGTGGGCGATCTGCGCGTCGACCATCGCGCGAAAGGGCGCAAGGAGCGCGGAGAACCGTTCGGCCCCGCCTTCGAGCGCGCCGAGCACATGCATGAGCGCCTCGATGGTCGAGACGTAGTTCTCCTGCGGCTCGCGACGAATGCGGTACTCGCTCGGCGCCGGCGGCTGAAACGCGTAGCGGGGAAGGGAGCTGAGCAGCGGGTTTTCGCGCACCACCTTCTTCGCCTGCGACCAGGTGCCGTCGACGACGACGAGCGTCACCGGACCTTTCGGCGGCGAGCGGGTGATGTCGATCGCGCCTTCGCCCGGATACAGCAGGATCGCAGGCTGATTCGGGGCTGTCAGCGCCCTGCCGAGCGCCGATTGCGCCTCGAAGTGCACCCCGACGTGCAGCTCGGAGTTGGGCAGGCACAGGCTCGCCATGTGCGCGGTGCCGATGGCCATGTCGCGCTCGCGGGGGTGCTGCACGATGACGACGCGCGTGCGCGTCTCGAGGGCCTGCAGGTGCGCGCAGTAGCAGACGCGCGCCGGCCGGCGGCAGCGCTGGCAGACTTCGCGAAACTGGGCGACCTCGGGCTTCACGCCGCCGCTTACTATCACGCGCCGCAGATGACGCGACGCGCGCATGGTCTCCCAGCGTCGCTTCCTCTATGCTCGCCCGCGCGTCGCCGAGCCGCGCGCCGCCCCCGACCCATGCGTTTCACTTCTCTCGTAGTCAGTGCGCTCGCCGTGCTTGTCAGCGTTGTCCTGAGCGGCGCGCTCGAGTGCAGCGAGCCCGCGCAAACCGTGGCGACGCACGGCGGTGAGCTCTACGAGCGTACGTGCTCGGTCTGCCACGGCTCCAGCGGCGAGGGCTACAAAGCCGACGACGCGCCCGCGCTCTCGCACCCCGAGTTCCTGGCCTCCGTCACCGACGGCCAGCTCCGCAGCGCGATCTCCTACGGCCGGTCGGGCACGACGATGTCGGCCTGGGCGATCGAACGCGGCGGTCCGCTGTCGCCTTCGGACGTCACCGCGATCGTCGCGCACTTGCGCTCCTGGGCGAAGCAGCCGCGCGCAAAGCTCGACGAGAGACCGCGGCGTGGCTCGGCGACGGCGGGCGAGGCGCTCTTTGCGCGCGAGTGCGTGCGGTGTCACGGCGATCGCGGCGCGGGCGGCCCGTCGGAGCACATCGGCGGCGCTGATTTGCTGGCGGGCGCGAGCGACGGATTTCTGCGCCACGCGATTCGCTACGGGCGCGCAGGTACGTCGATGCCTGCGTTCGAGCTTTCGCTTGGCGATCAGGGCGTTGAAGACGTGATCGCCGCGCTTCGAAGCTGGGCAGTGACGAATGCCAACTCCTCGTCGTCGGGCTCTTCGTCGTCGTTTGCGCGCCCGCCGCCGCTGCCGCTTGGGCCGGTGCCGCTCAACCCGAAGGGCCCCGCGCCCGTAGGCTTCAAGCCCACGCCGGCGACCACGCCTGCCGACGTGATCAAGGCCGCACTCGACCGCGGCGCCAAGCTGGCGCTCCTCGATGCGCGCGCCCCGAGCGACTACATGGGCGAGCACATCGCCGGCGCCGTCAGCGTCCCATTTTACGATCCCGACCCCTATCTCGACAAGCTGCCGAAAGACGCGTGGCTAGTGGCCTATTGCGCGTGCCCGCACGCTGAGAGTGGCAATCTCGCGCGCATCTTGATGACCAAAGGGTTTACCAAGGTGACCGTGCTCGACGAGGGCCTCGGCTACTGGCGCAATCACAACTACGGAACGCACAAAGGCGAGCAGCCTTAGCGACCTTCGGGGCGTCGTCTTCGTCAATCGCGCAAGCGTAAAGGAGTAACCCTTGCGCCCACGCGCCCCCACTTGCCCCGGTCACTGTGCGCGAAAGTAGTGCAAATCAGCCGCGAAATCGTTACGCATGACCTTGCCGGGGACTCGCCCAGGTGGTGAACTCCGGACCATGCGCTCCGCAGTAATCCTGGTCGTCGCCGCCGCTGCCGCTGCTTGCTCGGGGGTGATCGGAGGCGACGAGCCGCTGCCGGGCGCGAGCTCCGCCGCGCTGTGCGCGACGCCTAAGCCGGGCCCCGCGCCGCTGCGACGACTCACGCAGTCGCAGTACGACAACGTCGTTCGCGATCTGCTCGGAGACGTTACCCACCCCGCGCGCTCATTTCCGGCGGACGCGACGGTGACTGATTTTTCGAACAACGCCGAGACGCTGGTCGTCTCGCCGCTGCTCGCCCAGGCCTATGAGTCGGCAGCCGAGTCGCTGTCGGCCGCGGCGGTGGCCGACCCCAAGCTGCTTCCGTGCTCACCTCAAAAAGACGGCGAAGATGCTTGCGCCCGCGCATTCATTGCCTCGTTCGCCAAGCGCGCATTTCGACGTCCGCTCACGCAGGGTGAGAGCGACAGCATGTTTCAGCTGTACGCCAATAACCGCTCTGGCGCTGACTTCAATAACGGAGTTCGTTCGGTAATCGAATATGTCCTGCAGTCGGCCCCGTTTCTCTATCAGGTCGAGGCAGGCGACGCCGCGCGTTCGGAACTGGGGATCGTTCCCCTCACGTCGTGGGAGATGGCCTCCCGGCTCTCGCTCTTTTTGTGGGGCAGCCTCCCCGACGCAGCGCTGGTCGCAGCCGCGGAGGCGGGCGAGCTCGCGGCGCCCGAGCAGATCGACGCGCAGGCGCGGCGGATGCTGGCCGATCCCAGGGCGCGTGACGCGACCGCTGAGTTTTTTGCGCAGTGGCTGCGGCTCGACAACCTCTCCGGCGCCAACAAAGACAGCACGCTGTATCCCGATTTCAACGACGCGATGCGCGCGTCGATGCGGGCCGAGACGCTGTCGTTCGCCGATTGGGCGCTGTGGACGGCCGATGGTCGCGTCAGCACACTGCTCACGGCGCCGGTCTCGTTCGTCGACCAAAATACTGCGAGGCTCTACGGGCTCCCCGTGACCTCCGCGACGCCGGTCAAGACGGCGCTCGATCCGGCGCAGCGGGCCGGAGTTCTGACGCAGCCGAGTCTCATGACTGTCTTCTCGAAGCCCAACCAAAGCTCTCCTGTGACGCGCGGCAAGTGGGTGCGCGAGCGCTTTCTCTGTCAGCACGTCAGCCCGCCGCCGCCGGGCGCGAACATTACTCCGCCGGAGGTGAAGCCCGGGGTGTCGACGCGCGAGCGTTTCGCCGAGCACTCCAAGAACCCCGAGTGCGCCGGCTGCCATCAGCTCATGGACCCGATCGGCTTCGGCTTTGAGCACTACGACGCGCTCGGTCGCTACCGCGACACCGATCAGGGCTTGCCGGTCGACGCCTCCGGCGTGCTCGGATCGAGCGACGTGAACGGGAACTTTGATGGCATTCCGGCCCTCGCCAGCAAGCTCGCGACCAGCAGACAGGTGACCGACTGCGTGTCGCTCGAATGGTTCCGTTACGCCTTCGGGCGCGCTGAGACCTCGGACGATGCCTGCTCGCTCGCCCCGCTTCGTGCAGCATTTGCCGCCGAAAATTTCGACATGAAGGAGTTGCTCATTTCGATGACGAAGACCGTGGCCTTCCGCTTCCGCCCCGAGGTGAAACTGTGAGCCCCATGATCTCGAGGCGCGGCCTGCTCGGCGCGGCCGGCGCGCTCATGGGCACGGCGCTGCTCCCTCGAAGCGCGTGGGCCGACACCGCCCCGCCCAAGCGACTCATCATCATCTTCAGCCCCGACGGCACCATCTATCCCAGCTGGGCGCCTACGGGCACCGAGACGAACTTCACGCTCAGCCCCATTTTGCAGCCGTTTGCGCCGTTCAAGAGCCGCATGACGGTGCTCGACGGGATCAACGTCGAGGCCGCGCGCCACGGCGACGGCGACGACCACATGCGCGGAATGGGGTGCATGCTCACCGGCACTGAGCTCCTGCCAGGCTCGGTTCAGGGGGGCGGCGGAACCCCCGCAGGGTTCGCGGGCGGCATTTCGATCGACCAGCGCATCGCGGCGTCGACCGGCATGACGACCACCTACAAGTCGCTCGAGTTTGGCGCCTACGTAAAGAGCTCCGATGTGTGGAGTCGCATGTCCTATGCCGGCTCCAATCAGCCGCTCCCTCCCATGGAAGATCCGCTCAAAGTCTACCAGCGGCTCTACTCAGGCGGCGGTCTGTCGGCGTCCGACCTCGCGCGGCTGCTCAAGCGGCGCAAGAGCGTGCTTGACGGGGTCTCGGGCTCGCTGACCACGCTCGAGGGGCGGGTGGGCGGCGCCGACCGCGCGCGCGTGCAAGCCCACCTCGACTCGGTGCGCCAGATCGAGCAACAGCTCGTCAGTCAAGGCTCCGCCTGCGTGCCGCCGGCGCAGGGGGTTGGGCTCGATCTGAACGACATCAACAATTTTCCGGCCGTCGGCCGGCTGCAGCTCGACCTGATGGTCTCCGCCATGGCCTGCGACCTCACGCGCGTCGCGACCATGCAGTTCGCGCGCGCGAGCAGCGATATCCCATTTCCGTGGCTGGGTATCTCCGACGGCCATCACACGCTGTCGCATATGGGCGATACCGACCCGGTATCGCAGGACAAACTCGTAAAAATCAATACGTTCTACTCGTCGCAAATTGCCTATTTGCTCACAAAAATGGACGCAGTGCACGAGAGCAACGGCAAGACCCTTTTGGACAACTCCCTCGTCGTTTGCATCAACGAGCTGAGCAAGGGCAACGTTCACGCACACTCGCCGGTGCCCGTGGTGCTCTTCGGTGGCGCCCGCGGCGCGCTGAAAATGGGCCGTTACGTGAAGTACGCGCAGCCGCAGCTGTGTCAGAACCTGTGGGTCTCGATCGCCAACGCCATGGATGTTCCCCTTACGACGTTCGGCAATCCCGCCTACTGCTCCGGCGCACTCGCAGGGCTTTAGTTAGCAGGGTGTTGAAAAACACCCTGATAGTAATTGGCGAAGCCAATTGCGTGGGGTGGGGACCCCGAAAAACCGCGTTTTTCGGGGCGGGGAGGTGCATACCTCCCCGAGATGAAAGGCTAGCAGGCCGTTCTTCAACGGCCTGTTA
>CANJCO010000003.1 GCA_947473045.1 Myxococcales bacterium
AGGAGCGCGCCGCCTGCAATGAGGCGTGCAAGGCAAAGCCCGACGCCGCGGTCTGCGCGGCCGCCTGCGGCCCCGAGCTGATCGGCTATTTCGAGAGCGGCACCAAAGACGTTCGAAAATTTTTTCAGTCGAACAAATGGATGTACGTCGACCTCGACGAGCTGAAAAAAGCCGACGACACGATCGACCACGAGATCGCCAGGCAGGGGGGCGTGGGCTTCGACGACGACGAAGCTGCGCCCGCCCCGGTTAACGCGCCGCCCGCGACCGCGGCTGATGCAGGAGCGCCCGCGGGCGCGCTCGGCCTCGATGCCTATCGCGAAAATTGGGAGGCGTCCGCCAAGCGTCACGACGACTTTCCCACGGGTTACTTCGCGACGGCCGACGGCAAGCGCATGGGGCTGCGCATCGTCTCGACCCTCGGCGGCCTTGGCGACATGGGCGGCGACAATCTCCTCGGGCGCGTGCGCGCGAAGGTCGATGCGATCAACCTCCGGGCGCTGCACCCCTCGATGCTCGTGGGCTACGCGGGCGATATTCCGAACGCCCTCGAAGAAAAAGACAGCCTGATCACCGATGCGGCGTGGGCTACCGGGCTCGCGTTTGTCGCCGTGTTCACGGGCATCGTCGTGTTCTTTCGATCGCCGTGGGCCGCGCTCATCATCGCGCTGCCCGCCATCATCGGTGTCGGGGTTGCCTACAGCTTCGCGATGGCCTGGTACGGCCACGTCAACACGACCGGAGCCTTTCTCGGCGCCATCATTCTCGGTAACGGCATCAACTATCCGATCGTGCTTCTCAACCGCTACCGCGAGTTTCGCGCGCGCGGTATGGAGCCCGAAGTCGCGCGGCGCGAGGCCGTTCTCAACGCGTTCCGCGCCGAGCTCGTCGGCGCTCTCGTGGCCAGCATCGCGTACGGCTCCCTCGTGGTGACGCATTTTCGCGGGTTCAATCAGTTCGGCGTGATCGGCTTCGTGGGCATGTTGCTGGTCTGGCTGTCGATGATTCCGTGCGTGCCCGCCATGCTGGTCGTCGACGACTGGATGCAGTCGAAGCTCCCGAAGTGGCTTCGCGACAAGCCGATTGTCAACGAGCTCGCCGAGGCCCGCGGGCCGATCATGGGACTTGTCGCGCGCGTCACCTCCCGCGCGCCGTGGGCGTTTCTTGCGGCGTTTGCCCTCGTCGCCGTGGTCTCACTCTACAAGCTACCCGCCTACTTGCGCGATCCATGGGAGTACGACTGGAGCAAGCTCGGCTCTCGTGGCACTGCGCAGTCGGGCGCGGGAGCGTGGTCGAACAAGGCCGACGAAGTGTTTGGCGGCAAGATGAACATCGCGGGCGCCCTCATGCTCGCCGATACGCCCGAGCAGGTGCCGGTCATCAAGGCTCAAATCCTCGAAAATGACGCGAGGGACCCAAAAGGACAGCTCGTCGGCGAGATTTCGACCGTCGCCGACCTGCTCCCGGGGCCTGTGAGTGAGCAGACGAAGAAGCTCGCGGTGCTCGCCGATATTCGCGCGCGGCTGTCGGACCGGGTCATCGCGCGACTGCCCGAGGCCGAGCGAAAGCGCGTGCTCGAAATGCGCCCCCCCGAGGGCCTCGCGACGATCGACGGCGCGCAGCTGCCGCCGCTGCTCCGCCGACGTTTTGAGGAAAACGACGGGCGCGTCGGCACCGTGTTTTACGTGCGTTACAAAAACGACGTGTCCTTGAGTGACGGGCGCAATCTCCTGCGCATCGCCGCTTCGACCGACAACGTGCGCCTCCACGACGGCACGGTCGTGCAGACTGCGAGTCGCTCTACTGTGTTCGCCGAGGTCATCCGGTCGATGGAGCGCGACGGACCGCTCGCGACCGCCGTCAGCTTCGGCGCGGTGCTCGTGGTGGTCGCGATCGCAGCTTCGTCGCTGCGAGGCTCCGTGGCGGTCATGGGCGCGCTGCTTTTGGGCGTACTCATCACCATCGGCGGCGCCGCGTTGACCGACACCAAGCTCAACTTTTTCAACTTCATCGCGCTGCCGATCACCTTCGGAATCGGCTGCGAATATCCGTTCAATATCTTCGACCGCTCGCGGTTGCTCGCCAACGACGCCGCCTCGGCTGTGCGACTTTCCGGGGGCGCTGTGGCGCTGTGCAGCTACACGACGACGGTCGGCTACGGCTCGATGCTGTTTTCGGACCAGCAGGCGCTGCAGTCGTTTGGGCGCCTCGCGATGACCGGTGAAATCGCCTGCCTCGCCGGCGCGCTGTTCTTTCTCCCGGCGCTCTTGAAGCTGTGGCCACCGGCAGGGCTGCCCGCTACGAAGCGATGAGCTGATCGCCCCGGGCCACGAAATCGCCTCTGCCCCACGCGAGGAGCCGATCGGCCTCGTGGCGCAGCAGCGCGTGGTTCATGTCGCCCGGATGAAGCGCGATTCGTGCCGGAAAAAACGCGCGCGCCGGGGTCGCGAGGCGACAGAACGCGACGCTCGAAGCGAGGCGGGCAGGGGTGCGGCTCGCGAAATTGAGCACCAGGCTCGCCCGCCGCTGACGTCGTTTTGGATCATATACATGCATATGATCCTCGGTGAACCGATAGCCGCGCGCTCCGAGCTTTTCGAGTAGCCATGCGGGCATCGACCACGCCGGCGGCACGTAGCCGTCGATCGTCAGACCGGCCTGCCGCAGGGTCTTCTCGCCGTCGTCGAGGCGCTTTTCGGCTTCAGCGCGAGTCACGTCGCTCATCTCGGCTTCGCCGCCGCTGACCACGCGCTGGGCAAAAAATCGCGCGGCGCCTGCTGGTTTTCCGTCGTCGCCAGGGGTGGCGGAGCTCATCCCGGATTTGTGAAAATAGCCATGGAGGTAAATCTCGTGGCCGGCGCGTTGAAGCTCGACGAGTCTCGCGCAGTAGTCGGGATATTCGAGCAGCGGCCATCGCCCGTGAAAGTTGGGCACCACAAGCAGGGCGGGCTTTACGGCGCGAGCGTGACAGAGGTCGAGCGCCCGGTCGACCTCGCTGCGAAACGCGGGCGAGACATCGTGGATAGAAACGTGAACCGGCACCTGACGTGGCCTATCACATGCGGCGTCGGGCGATGAGCTGCTCGTAGAGCGCAGCGAGCTGCGCGAAGTGCTCGTCGACGCTCGCGATGGCGTCACGCCGGGCGATCGCCGAAGCGCGAAGCGCGGCCGCGTCGCGCCTCAGAAGGCGCAGCAGGGCCTCCGCACAGGCACCTGCATCAAGGCTCGCGTACGTCTCGGAAAACCCCGGGAGCGCTTGCTCGGCGGCGCCCCCGGCGTCGGGAACTACGACCGGAAGTCCGCAGCAAACAGCCTCGGCGATCGACAACCCGAACGTCTCGTAGGGACACGCGTGCACGAGCGCGTCGGCGCTAGCGAGCACGTCGGCGAGGCGCTCGCGGCCTTTTTCGAAGCCTGCGAAGACCACGCGCTTGTCTCCGGCCGCGAGGGCCTCGAGCCTGGCGCGCTCGGGCCCGTCGCCGAACAGCACCAGCCTGCACGGGCGCGCCGCCGCTATCTTGAAAAACGCTTCGATCGCCACATCCCAGCGCTTTTCGATCGCGAAGCGGCCTACGCCGACCAGCAGCAGCTCGCCCGGGTTGCAACCAAACGAAGCGCGCACGGCCTCACTGCGCTCGCGCACCCGGAACGTCGACTTGTCGACGCCAAAGGGGAGCTTGACGATATTTTGAGCGCCGTGCGACCGGAGCTTGTCGACCTGCCATTGGGCCGCGACGATGGTCGCGTCGCACGCGCGGGTGATGCGGCGCACCCAGGCCCAGAGCGGCTCGGCGATCGCGTCCTGCGCGCGCGGTGCGACGCGCATGCCGAAAAAGTCGCGGTCCAGCAGCACGTGCCGGTAAGTGTCGATGAAGTCCGAGTGCCAGAAGAAGGTGCGCACGCCGAAGTTGCCGCCACGACTCGCCAGCGCCCCCATCGCGGCGACGTAGGGGGAGTGAATCTCGAGCACATCGGGATGCTCACGCGCGACGACCCGACGCACGGCATCGGGTCGCCACAGCAGGTGGTAGGACGGGTCGTAGGGCATCGCGGGACCGCCGACACGGATGAGCCTCGAGGGGCCGACGGGCTGCTCGCCGCGCGGACCGGGAGCGACGATCACGTGCTCGTGCCCACGTTGGCACAAAGCTTGACCCTTGGAGGTCAGATGGCTGCGCACGCCGCCGCCCCGCTCCGAGAAGAATTCAGTGACGTCGAGGATCTTCATTTCGTGCACCGCATCGTCGTCGTTCTTCCTCGAATCTACATCCAGCGTCAGCGATAAACTATGAACTTGATTGCGAAATCCAGCCCTGTTGTTCGGCTCGCTCCGCCCCCTTCGACGCCGCCGATGTCGCCCTTTGCCGCGATGGCGGAGCGCTTCGGTCGCCCCCTTCGCGTCGCGATTTTGAGCGATTTTACGCGGATCCCGTACGCCAACGGTGCAGCTTTCCAAACACGGTACCTGTATCAAGAATTGCGTCGGTGTGGTCACCAGGTCACAGTCATCGGCCCGCACGACCCCGACGCGAGCCCCGACGACCTCGCGCCGGGCACGGTGTCACTGCCGAGCTTGCCGCTGAAGACCTACCCCGGCGTGCATCTGCCGCTGCCGCTCGCGCCGTGGGTTTACGACATCGACCGGTGGGACTTCGATATCTGCTTCGCGCAGACCACCACGTTGCTCATGGAGTTCGGCGTCTGGCTGCGCAAGATGAAGGGGATCCCGCTGCTTTGCGTCAATACGACGCACCTCGCAGCCGCCTACGACGTGCTGCTGCCCGAGCGATTGTCCAAGGTCGAGGCGGTGCATGCCGGCCTCGATTTCCTGCTGCGGCGTCCGTACGAGCGCACGTTCGCGGAGATCTACAACAACAGCGACGGACTCGTGGTGCTCTCGGAAGGCCTGCGCACCTATTGGCGCGAGCGCGGCGTTACCGCTCCGATTCACGTGATCCCGCGTACGGTGCAGCCTGAGGTGTTCGACCGCCCGATTGGGCAGGATCCTTACACCTTCCTCGGCGCAGCCCGTGGCCCCCGCCTGCTGTGCGCGGGCCGTCATACGCGCGAAAAGGCCCAGGATCGGGCGATTCGCATCTTTGCCAAGCACGTGCTGCCAGCCCAGCCCGACGCGACGTTGACGATGCTCGGCATCGGCCCCGACACCGATTTTTACAAGCGCGTGGCCGAGACGCTCGGCGTGTCCGATCGCGTGCACTTCCCTGGCGAAGTGCCGTTTCTCGCGATGGCCGAATACTACGCCTTCGCCGATGTGTTCGTGCACACGTCGCTCAGCGAAACGTACGGCAACGTCATGGGCGAAGCCCTGTGGTGCGGCACCCCCACGGTGGCGTTTGCCGATGGAATGGGCGTTTCGGCGCAAATTCAAGACAGCCAGAACGGCGTCCTCCTTCCGCCGGGCAAGGGGCCGACCGCCGAGCTCGAGGCCGATCAGCGTTTTGGAGCGGCTGTGGTTGCCTTGCTGACCAACCCCGAGCGCCGCGCCCAACTGGGGCAGACGGCCAGCCGAACCGCCCGCGATCGGGCGCATCCCGACATCGTTCAGCAGCGCATCGCCGATGCGTTTCGCCATGCGCAGGAGCACGCGTCGGCGTGTGGTCTGCGGCCAGCGGTGCTTGGTCCCAGGCCGCTTCAGTGGCTCACGACGTTTCGCCATTTTCGCAGCTGGGCGAGCATCAACGGAGGGCTCTACGTCGTTGGGCATGCGCGGCCCGGAAAACCCGTCGAGCGCCCGAAAATTCACCCCAAGTTCGACAAGTGACCGCGGCTCACGGCTCGGCGCATCGACCCGCGATGTCGCTCGACGTGGGTGCGGAGGCGGCCGCGAACGCGCAAGCGCCGGCGAACCTCGCGATCGCCTAAGGGTGAGCGGAGACCCAGTCGCGGACAGTCTCGAGGCCATCGGCGAGCGCGACTTTTGGAGTCCAGCCGAGCTCGTCCCGCGCGCGGGAGATGTCGGCGAACGTGGCGTCGACGTCGCCTGCCGGCACGTTGGCGGGCTCGATGACGGCGCGCCTCGAGGCCGCCCGCTCGAGTTGGTCAACGAGCTCGCGGAGGGTGACCGGCGCGCCTGATCCAAGATTGTAGGCTCGAAAGCCTGCCGGGGCGCGATCCATCGCCGCGAGCACGCCGGCGGCGATATCGCTCACGTGCGTGAAGTCGCGGCGCATCGACCCGTCGCCGAACAGCGTGATCGGGCGTCCGGCGAGCACCGCGCGCATGAAGAGCGTGATGGCCATTTCCGGACGCTGCCGCGGACCGTAGACCGTAAAGAATCGCAGCGCGGTGATGGGCATTTCGCGCGCGATTTGCCCGATGGCGGCCGTGACGAGCTCTGCCGCCCGTTTCGAGGCTGCGTACGGCGATTCGGGCACCACGCACGGGGCGTCTTCGCGCGCGGGCAGCGGCGTCGAGTTGCCGTACACCGACGACGAGGAGGCAAACACGAACCGATTGCAGCCGGCCGCCCGCGCGAGCTCGAGCATGGTGGCCGAGCCTTCGATGTTCACCCGCGAATAGCGCGCAGGCTCACGAAAGCTCGGTCGCACGCCTGCGAGGCCTGCCAAATGCAGGACGCCGTGGCAACCAGCCACCAGCGGCGCCATCGCTTCGCGATCGGTCACGCAAGCGCGGGCGATCGTCACGCTCGGAAATTCGGCCCTGAGATCGCGTTCGTTGCGGAGTTTTTCGGCGCGCGGGTAGGGCGCGTCGCTGAAATCGTCGGCGATGCTGACTTCGTCGCCTCGCGTGAGCAGCGCTCGCGAGACGTGATAGCCGATGAAACCCACGCCTCCGGTGACGAGCCAACGCATTTTAGCTCCTTCAGCTGTGGGGGAGTCGCGGGGTCGACAGCCGCGACGGATCGGGCTGCGGAACGCCGATGCCCTGGTAGCGGAGGCCCTCGCGGAGGACCTCGCTCGCGCGCCACACGTTGCGGGCGTCGACGAGCAGATCGCCGCGCATGCGCCGCTTGATCTCGCGGAAATTCGGGGCCCGGTAGCTGCGCCATTCGGTGAGCAGCACCAGCGCGTCGGCGCCGTCGACGGCGTCGTAATCGCGGCTCACGAGCTTGACCCGATCGCCGACGACTTTCGCGAAATTGACCGCCGCTTCGGGATCGTGGCCAACGACGTGCGCGCCCTTGGCGAGCAGCGCCTCGGCCAGCGCGATCGCCGGAGCTTCGCGGACGTCATCGGTCTCGGGCTTGAACGCGAGGCCCCAAAGCGCCACGGTTTTGCCTTCTGCTCCGCCGAGCGCGCGCTCGACGAGGTCGACGACAAAGGCCGTCTGCTCCTTGTTCGCGAGGTGCGTCGCCTCGGCCATGCGCATCGGGATGCCGTGCGATTTGCCGAGCGCGGCGAGCGCCTGCACGTCCTTGGGGAAGCACGACCCGCCGTAGCCCGGCCCTGCGTACAGGAACCGCTTGCCGATGCGCGCGTCGCTGCCGACGCCGAGACGCACCGAGTGAATGTTTGCGCCGGTCGCGTGGCACAGGCGCGACAGCTCATTCATGAACGACACGCGCATGGCGAGCATCGTGTTGGAGGCGTATTTGATGAGCTCGCTCGACCTGCGATCGGTCATCACGAGCCGCTCTCCCGACAGTTGCAGCGGGGCGTACAGCTCGCGAAGCAGCTCGCGCGCCCGCTCGCTGTCGGCGCCGAGAATGATGCGGTCGGGGCGGAAGAAGTCGTTGACCGCGTCGCCCTCTTTCAAAAATTCGGGGTTCGACACTGCTTCGAGGTGCACCGCGCTCTTGTTAAGGCGGTCCTGCACGAGGTCTCCCGTACCCACGGGGACGGTGCTCTTGACGGCCACGAGCGCGTCGCGCCTGGCGAGCGTCGCGATGCTGTCGGCTACGGCCATGACCGCCGAGACGTCTGCGGCGCCGTGCTCGTCTGGCGGGGTGCCGACGCAGATGAAGAAGATGTCAGCCTCTTCGTAGCCTGGCTCGACGATCGTAGAAAATTTGAGCCTGCCCGCGAGCTCGTTGCGCCGCACCAGATCGGTGAGCCCTGGCTCATAGATCGGGATGACCCCCTCATTGAGGCGCGCGATGCGCTGCGGGTCGATGTCGACGATGAGCACATCGTGCCCGAGTTCGCTCAGGCCGGTACCCGTGACGAGGCCGACATAGCCGGCTCCAAAGGCTACGAGACGCATGATGACCGGACCTAGTAGTGCACCCGCCCGCGCCGCGCACGCTGAAAGCGCGGCGACCTGCGCGCTCGGTGATCGGGCGTCATTCGCGGTGAGCGAGGTACCACGCGACCGTCGCCCGTACGCCGTCTTGCAGGGCGATCGAGGCGTGCCATCCGAGCTCCGTCATTTTCGACACGTCGAGCAGTTTGCGCGGCGTGCCGTCGGGCTTCGAGCTGTCGAACGCGAGCTCTCCGCGGAATCCGACGGCGTCGCGAACGGTCTCGGCGAGCTCGCGAATGCTGACGTCCTGTCCCCATCCAATGTTGAGCGGCAGGGCGTCGTCGTAGCGATCCATCAAGTAGACGCACGCGTCGGCGAGGTCGTCGACGTGCAAGAACTCGCGACGCGGCGTGCCCGTGCCCCACACCAGCACCTGGTCGTCACCCCGCTCTTTGGCGTCGACGAACTTGCGGATCAGCGCCGGCAGCACGTGCGAGGACGCCAGATCGAAGTTGTCGCCCGGACCGTAGAGGTTCGTGGGCATCGCGCTGATCGCCTTCATGCCGTGCTGCGTGCGGTAGGCGCGCACCATCTCGAGACCGGCGATCTTGGCGATCGCGTAGGCCGAGTTGGTGGGCTCGAGCGGGCCGGTCAGCAGTGCATCTTCGCGGATCGGCTGCGGGGCGAGGCGTGGGTAGATGCAGGATGAGCCGAGAAAGAGCAGCTTCTCGGCGCCGCTGCGATGGGCGGCGTCGATGACGCTCGTCTGGATGAGCAGGTTGTCGCGAATGAAATCGGCAGGAAACGTGCTGTTGGCGAGAATGCCGCCGACTCTGGCCGCCGCCAGGTAGACATGCGTCGGTCGCTCCGCGTCAAAAAAATCGCGGACGGCGCGGGCGTCGGTGAGATCGAGCTCGGCGCGGGTGCGCAGCACGAGCTGGGATCCGAAACCTGCACTCTGCAAGCGTCTGACGATGGCGCTCCCCACCAGACCGCGGTAACCGGCGACGAAAATCTTCACGCGCTCACCACTCGTCGCGCTCGCTGCCGGACCGGCCTTCGAGCCGGGCGTCGCGAATCGCGACATCGCGGCGCGCGCGATCGAGGTCATAGTTTACCATGATTTTTACCAGCTCGTCGAAGGTGGTTCGCGGCTTCCAGCCTAGCTTTGCGTGCGCTTTGCTCGCGTCGCCGTGCAGGTGGTCGACCTCGCTGGGGCGGAAGTATCTCGGGTCGATCTCGACGTACTGCTGCCAGTCGAGGTCGAGGCTGCCGAACGCGCGGCCCAGAAAATCGCGCACGGAATAGCTCTCTCCGGTGGCCACCACGAAGTCATCGGGGGCGTCAGCCTGGAGCATGAGCCACATCGCCTCGACATAGTCTTTTGCGTAGCCCCAGTCGCGCTTCGCATCGAGGTTGCCCAGGTAGAGCTTGCGCTCGAGACCGAGCTTGATGCGGGCGGCGGCGCGGGTGATCTTGCGGGTGACGAAGGTCTCGCCGCGGCGGGGAGACTCGTGGTTGAACAGAATGCCGTTCGACACGAACATGCCGTACGCCTCGCGGTAGTTGATCGCGAAATAGTGGGCGGCGAGCTTGCTGACCGCGTAGGGGCTGCGCGGATGAAACGGCGTGGCCTCCGATTGCGGGGGGGCTGCGCTGCCGAACATCTCGCTCGACCCGGCCTGATAGACGCGCACGGCCTCTCCGCCGCCGGCCATGTGATCGCGCACCGCTTCGAGCAGGCGCAGCGCGCCGGTGGCCACCACGTCTGCCGTGTATTCGGGCTCGTCGAACGAGACGCGCACGTGGCTCTGCGCGCCGAGATTGTAGATCTCATGCGGGCGCACCTTCTCGATGATGCGCCGAAGCCCGGTGCCGTCGGCGAGATCGCCGTAGTGCAGCTTGAGCGTTGCGCCAGCCTCGTGCGGGTCCCGGTAAATGTGGTCGATTCGGCCAGTGTTGAACGTGCTGGCGCGGCGAACGATGCCGTGGAGCTCGTAGCCCTTTTCGATCAGCAGCTCGGCGAGATACGAGCCGTCCTGACCGGTGACGCCGATGATGAGCGCGCGCTTGTTTGCCATGATGTGCTAACCGGACTCCGATGTTGCGAACACTTCTCGGCGCGGGCTCGGGCCCGCGGCTGTCGCACGACACGCTTGATGGGTTGCCCCAAAACGGTCGCACAGATCCCATCGAATACTACAGGCGCCCGCTGGTCGGATACCTCTTCCGAGAGCGCATCAACATGGGCCTGCGCATGCTCGGCCAGCGCCGATTTCGGAGCCTGCTTGAGGTCGGCTACGGCGCAGGCGCCGTGCTCGTGGCGCTCGCGCCGAGCGTCGACGCGATGGCGGGCATCGACCTCGACGCCGAGCCCGAAATCGTCGACCGCGCCCTGCGCGCGCGCGGCCTCGACGCGAAGCTGCTCAAGGGTAGCGTTTGCGAGATGCCCTACGCCGACGGCGCGTTCGATCTGGTGGTGTCATTTTCAGTCTTCGAGCACCTCAGCGCCTACGAAGCCGGCCTCGCCGAGGTCTCGCGCGTGCTCGCTCCGGGCGGCGTATTCCTGCTCGGCATGCCGGCGGTCAATCGCACAATGAGCCGCCTCTTCGAGCTGATCGGCCATCGCGACATCGACGACGACCACGTGACCACCCCTGCCGAGGTCGCGAGCACCTTCGCCCGACATGGCCTGCGAGTAAAGCAGCGCACGAACCTGGGCGCGCCGGGCGGCGGTCCAGCGCTGTATTACACGTGGCTCCTCGAGCGCGTGTAAATTACACGAACTTGATTTTTTTCGCCGCGAAGGCGCTCATCCGAAGCAGCAGCAGACCGTGCCGAAAGCGCGAGATGTTGGTCTCTCCGTAGGTGCGCGCCTTGTAGCGAATCGGAATCTCCAGGATTCGCAGGTTCTGCCGGGCGGCGCCGAAGATGAGGTCGAAGTCGCCAAACGGGTCGAAGTCGCCAAAGTACGCCCTGTCGTCGGCGATGCGCTGGTAGTCCTTCTTCCACAGCACCTTCGTGCCGCACAGCGTGTCTTTGATCGGGCGATCGAGCAGAAACGAGAAGGCTTCGGCGAAGAACGTGTTGCCGATGCGGTTCAAAAAGCGCATCGCCTCGTCTTCCATCGGGTAGACGAGCCGCGTGCCGTGAACGTAGTCGGTCTTGCCCGAGGCGAGCGCGTCGAAGAACTTCGGCAGCTCTTCGGGCTGCACGGTGAGGTCGGCGTCGAGGATCATCAAAATGTCGCCGGTGGCCTCCGAGAAGCCCTTGCGAACCGCGTCGCCCTTGCCCTTGCCAGCCTGCTGCATGGCCTTGAGCGTGAGCGGACCTTTGTAATCACGCACCACCCGCTGAATGGTGGCCCAGGTGTCGTCGGTGGAGTTGCCTTCGACGAAGATGAGCTCGGTTCCGCCGCCCATCACGGGCGTGCGCTGCACAGCCGCCTCGATGTTGCCCGACTCGTTGCGCGCAGGCACCACGACGCTCACCGTTGGCTTCACTGCCTTTTTGCCGCCGGCTCGCGCCAGCGTATAGACGCGGTACAGCGCGCTGGTGCGCGTCGGCCACACCTTCGGCGCGAAGCGATTGAGCAGCCCCGCTCCGGGCAGCTCGGTCGGCAGCACCATGCGATCGTCGAAGCGCACCACCTCGAGATCCGCGAGCTTGAAGAGATCGGCAAGGGCCGATTCGCTAAACCAGTTTTCGTGGGGCGAGGGCAGCTTCATGCCCAGCTTCTCGCCAACCGCGAGCGGCAACGACCACAAGAAGTTGAAGCACGTCAGAAAGATGCGACCGTCGTCTTCGAGGTGCATCGCCATGCGCTCGAGCACCCGCTGCACGTCGGGCGTCGTGTGGCAGAGGCGATCGCAGACGATCGCGTCGAATTTGCGGCCGAGGCTCAGCGTCATCGCGTCGCCCTTCACGAGGGTGATTCGCGGATCGCGGGCGCCCGTCGCCGAGAGCGCTTCGGGAAGGGCATCGACCCCCCAGCGGACTTGATTGGGGAGCGCGGCGAGCACGCTGCCTCCGCCCACGCCGACCTCGAGCACGCTCGCGGACGCGGGAATCGCGAGGCGCAGCGCGTGGATGAGATCGCGCTGCAACGCGCGACGCGGACCGCCTACCGGAAGGGCGTTCTGCACGAGGCGCGTGAAGTACGCGCGCCACTCCGGGGCGAAGGGCTCGCTCTCGGCGGGGGCGGGGGGCGACGGGTGGTCCAGCGTTGCAGACTGCATGGCAAGGCGTCCTATCGCATCTTTCGCGGCTTGACGAGCCGCGCGCCCGAGACGATTCTCCGCGCCTCATGACGAGAGCGTCGAGATCGGGTGGCACGAAGGTCGGCGCGCTCAAGCGCACTTGGATGGGCGGCACTGCCGGGTACCTGCTGGCGCGCAACCTCGCCTTCAAGCACGCGCCGGCAGCGGCGAACGCGCTCATGCGGCTCACCAACATCTCAGGGCGCGGGCGCGGACGCGATGGCTCCGAGGCCGTACCGTACTTTCGCGGCGTGGCCGAGGACTACGAGGTCATCGCGCGTGCGGCGGGCGTGGCGGAGAGTCGCGGCTCGATCTTCGCCGGCAAGCGCGTGCTCGAGGTCGGCCCGGGCAACACCCAGGCGATCGCCATGGTGGCTCGTGCGCGCGGGGCGCTGCACGCCTCCGGCTGGGACGCGTTCGACGTCGTGAGTCGCGATCGTGCTTATCTGAACGCGATTTACGAGCCGCTGCTCGATGCCATTGGTGACGAAGGCAGCCCGGCCCGCGTGATCGAGCTACTGGGTGAGTGTAGAGTGCATGCAACCCGGGCGCAGCTCGAGAAGCAGGCGCCGTTCGATCTCGTTATCTCGCGTGCCGTCCTTGAGCACGTCCGCGACCTCGAGACGCTTCACCGCGATTTGGCGGCGCTCACCACCGATGACGCGGTCGTCATCCACAAAGTCGACCTGCGCTCGCACGGTCACCAGCTCACGCACGACCTCGACTTCCTCCTCTTCTCCGACCGCGCCTGGAACGGGCTGACCACGCATATCGGTGAGCCCAATCGCGCGCGCTTTCCGAGGTATTTCGAGATCGGCGAGCGCCACGGTTTCCGCACGCTCTACGCGGCCTCGACGCGCGTCATCTCGCGCAGCGAGGCCGAGCGTATTCGTCCGAGGCTCGCCCTTCCGTATCGCGACATGTCGCCCGACGTGCTCAGCGTGCTCGGTTTTTGGGTGGTGCAAGTCAAGCCCGGACATCCGCTGGCGAGCCGCGCGATTCACCCGGAATCGCTTCAGCCCGCACCCCACGACGCGCTGGCGCCGTTCTGAGCGATGCGCGCTCGGCTCCGTGAGCCCCTGACCTGGATCGTCGTCGCGTTCGCAATCGCGGTGCTGGCCGGCTGCTGGTGGAACCTGCCCTGCACCGACGCGTGGTCGAATGACGAAGTATCGCCGAGGGCCTCTGCGCTAGGCGCGGTGTTCGAGACGTGGATCCCCGGGCACTTCTTTCGGTACCCGCCGCTTCACGTTTTGCTCCTGACGGTGCTGCAGTCGCCGCTCATCGTGATCGCCGGCCTTCGCGCGGGCTGGTCGCAGGACGCCTTGGCGACCGAGCTCATTTTTCCCGGCTACATGACCGCCGCCGCCGTGATCGGGCGCCTCGTGGCGCTGCTCATGGCGTGCGGCATCGTGCGCAATGTGCATGCGCTTTGGGCCCGGCTGTCGTCGCCGCGCGCCGGCTCGCTCGCCGCGGCGTTCGTCGCGTCGAGCCCGATTTTAGTGTACTTTGCACATACCGCGAGCGTCGACGTTCCTTACTGGTTCTGGACGACCTGGGCGATGGTCGAGCTCGATCGCGTAGCAGCCGGCGAGGGCCGCGAAGTGCGCGCGCTCGCGCTGTGCGCGGCAGCCGTGCTCACCAAAGATCAGTCCGCGTTTCTGCTGGCAGGCGCGTTTTCGATGAGCGGTCTGCTGGCGCCTGCGCTCCTCGCGCCCGCGGGACGCAGGCTCCGCTCCCTCGTGCGACCGGCCCTGCTGAAAGGTCTCGCCGTCGCCGCCGTGGCCGAGCTGGTCGCGTCGGGGGCGATCACCAATCCGTCTGGTTTTAGGCAGAAATTGGCCTTCATGACGGGCGAGGGGAACAAGGGCTGGACGCTCTACGCGCGCACAGCGCAGGGCGCGGCGGAGCAGCTTCGCGACATCGCGCTTCAAGTGCCGACGCTGGGCAGCGCGGCGGTGGCGGCGGTGGCGGCGGTCGGCGTGGGGCTCGCGTTTGCGGGGCGCGATCGGCCGATGATCGCGCGCAGGCTCGCGCCGCTCGCCGCAGCGATCGGCTACCTTGTGCTGTTCGTCGTGCCGAGTCGGTGGACGATGGAGCGGCACCTGTTTCCGCTCCTGCTGATGCTCTTTCCATACGCAGCGCTGGCGATCGATCGTGCGATTGGGCGCTTGCCGAAGCTGCGAGCGCCGCTGCTCGCAGGGGCCGGGATCGCGCTGCTGCCTTCGCTGCTCGATGTGGCTTCGGTCGACGCCACGCTGATCGCCGATCCGCGCAATCAAGTCTCGGAGCTGCTGGGGCGCCTCGCGCCAGGAACGCGCGTCGAAGTGTACGGCGGAAATCAGTACCTGCCGCACTTGCCGCGGGGGCTGTCGGTCACGCGCGTGGGACCGGAGTCGTTTGACGCTCGCAGCCCGCTTCCCGGCGTCGTTGAGCTGAAGGCGCCTTTCCTTGCGATCAACGAGCGCGCCCCCGAATACGTCGTCACGAGCGCTGCCTTCGCGCGCCTGTACATGCCCCGCGGCGAGCGCCGCACCGATCGCGATCGGGCCCTCGGCGACGATCCCGACGGGCGCGGGCTGTTCGAGGGGCTGTCGGCGGGCTCGCTCGGCTACCGCTGGGCGCTACGTGCAGAATGCAAATTGCCCTGGCCGCTGACCTGCAAGCGCATTCACCTGTCGACCGGTGAGGGCTCGTGGGTGTTCGTGCGTGACGTGAACATCGAAAAAGGCGCGCCGCTGTAGTACGAGCGATGTTGTGCGGTCTCGGCAGATTTTGGCGCTGATCACGCGCAGTGAACGCGCGTCATGAGCGACCCGTCCGCCGACGGATCGGCGCAGCAGGCGCGAGGCGCCATCGTCAACCTCTTTACGCTCGTGGCGCAGGCTGCGATGCCGGCGTTTCACGTTCAGCTCGCGCTGCTGCTCGGGCAGGCCTCGTACGGGCTTTATGTGTGGGCGAACATCATCGTCGACTTCAGCAGCGCCGTGACGTTGTTTGGCATGGACATCGCGGTGAGCCGTGAAGTCGCGCTCGCTCGCGACGCGGGAGACGACGCACGGTCGGCCCGCGCGGTCGGAACGGCCTTGAGGCTCGTGCTGCTCACCGGCGTGGCACTCGCGCTCATCCTCGGCTTCGGGGGCCATGCCATCGCCGAGCGCGCGTCGATGCCGGGCGTCGAGGCCCCGCTGCGCGTGCTTTCGCTGGTGCCGATCGCGTATCACGCAACGACGATTTTGCTCATCGCGACGCAAAGCCGTGGCGTCATGAAATACGATTTTTGGACGCGCGGGCTGCTTCAGCCGCTGTCGTTGCTGGTGGCCACGACGGTCTTGGTTCGACTCGGCTTCGGGGTCGTCGGAGCCGCCGCCGGTGTGCTCTTCGCCATGGCCCTGACCACCGCGTTCGCCTTGTTTTGCTACCGCCGTCTGTTTTCGCTCGGCGACACCCTCGGCGCCGTTTTTTCTGGCCCGATGGACAGCGCGGTGCTGCGCGCGGGCATTCCGATGACGGCGATCGGGCTGCTGTGGTCGCTGCAGGGGCGCCTCGACAACACGGTGCTCGGGGCCACGCGCGGGGCGGCCGCGACCGGCGCGTATGGCGCGTGCATGCTCTACGCGATCACGATCGGCCAGATGCGCGGGGTCTTCATCCCAGGCCTCCACGCAGCGCTGCCTGCGCTGCTGGTCCGAGGGGACCGCGACGGCATGAACGCGCTGCTGCAGCGCACGCAGCGATGGGTCGTGCTGCTCGCCGCGCCGCTGCTCGTGCTCTTCGCGGTGTTCGGTCGCGAGCTGCTCATCATCTTCGGCCGCAGCTTCGCCGACGCCGCGCCCGCGCTCGGCCTGCTCGCGCTCGCGCAGCTGTTCGGCGCGATGTCGCTACCGGCGCAGACCATTGTCCTCGGCTCGCGCCGGGGCGCCAGCATCGTCGCGGCTGGCGTGTCGCTCGGTCTGCAGCTGCTGCTCCTCGGTCCGATGTGCTCGCGCTACGGACTCGTCGGCGCGGCGGCAACGTCCGCGGCGGGCATGTTGCTCGCGCAGGTCGTTCAGCAGGTTTGGGCCTATCACCTCTACGGCGTGCACGGCTTTTCATGGGCCCTCGGGCGCGTCTTCGTTGCGTGCGGCATCGCGGCGGGGGCGGGCCGGTTCATGTTGTCATGGCTGCCAATAAGCGAAGTGCCGCGCTTCTTCGTCTCGGTTCCCGTGGCTGCGGTCGTGTACCTGGTGGCGCTGGTGGCGCTCGGTCTCGGCCCGGAAGAGCGCGCGTGGCTCGATGCCCTCCGGGCGCGACTGCCGTTTGGTCGGCGGCCCGAGGCGTAGTAAGCGCTGGGCGCATGCTGAGGCATCTCTCGTCGCTCGCGCGCCGCGTGGCTCGCCGCCCCAGGCGCCGCTCCTGGCTCGATTCGTTTCAATTCCGCACTGTTTTCGATGTCGGTGCGAACACCGGCCAGTTCGTCGAGGAGGCGCGCGGGTTCGCGCCCGCGGCGCAGATCTATTCGTTTGAACCACTCCCCGACTGCTACGCGCAGCTCGTCTCGAGGTTTCGTGACGATGACCGCTTCCGCGCCTTCAACATCGCCGTGGGCGACGCGCGGGGCGAGACGACCTTTCACCGCAGCGAATACGCGCAGTCGTCATCGATGTTGCCGATGGCGCAGCTTCACAAAGACGCGTTTCCGGAGACGGCCGGAGGCGCCACGCTCACCGTGTCGGTCGACACGCTCGACAACCTGCGCGAGTCGCTCGTGATCGCGGGGCCGGTGCTGTTGAAAATAGACGTTCAAGGCTTCGAGGACCGCGTGATTCGTGGCGCGACCGAGCTGCTCGCCCAGGTCGACGTGGCGCTCGTCGAAATGTCGGTCGAGCCGCTTTACGAGGGGCAAACGCTCTTCGATGGCGTCTACCGCATGATGGTCGAGCGGGGCTTCGTCTACCGCGGCAATCACCTGCAATTGCAGCATCCGCGCGACGGCCGCGTGCTTCAGGTCGACGGGCTCTTTACGCGCGCTCCGCGATGACCGCGGGCGCCTGCGCGCCTCCGGTCACGATGATCGTGCTCGGCGACGAAATCGCCTTCCCCGTGGGCGGGGCTTCGAGCGCGTACATCGGACGATTGGCCCGGGCCGTGGTTGGGGCCGGCGGCCGCAGCGTGGTCATGTGCCTCGACTATTCGGAGCGCGGATCGTCGCCGCAAAACACCGTCGCGCGCGGCGAAGAGCGCGGCGTTTCGTTTGAGTATACGACCGGGGATCCGGTGCTGCCCGCGCGCCCGTGGAACATCTCGCTGGGCAGGGCGCGCGCGGCGCTGTCGCTGGCGTCGCGGCTCGACGCGTACTGCGTCCCCGGCCACACCGTTGCCGTCTATTACGGCCGCTACCCGTCGGTCCTCGCGCGCTTGCGGCGCCTCTGCCGCGCGCGCGCGATCCCCCTCGTGGCGAGCGTCGTCGAGTGGCGACTGTCGTTCGCAGGCCAGACGCTTGCCCAGCGGCTAGGCGACAGGCTCTTTCACCGCATGCTGCCGTCGCTCGACGCGTCGATCGTCATTTCGCGCTTCATCGAGCGCGCCATGCGCGACCAGTTGCACGCGACGCACCCGATTCTCCGCGTGCCGCTGCTGGCCGAGCCCGAAGGTTGGCGCGCCGTTGAGGCGTTCGTTTCGTCGCGGCCATACGCGGTTTTTTGCGCCGATTTCGACTCGTATCCCGAAGACGCGAAGCTGGTCATCGAGGCCCTCGCGCGGGTTCCCGAGCTCGACCTCCACCTCATAGGCAAGGCAGTTTCGCGTCGCGAAGAGCTCCTCGCGCTCGCATCGCGACTCGGCAGCGCAGAGCGCGTCCGGCTCGAACCGCGCTTCGTTCCCGAGCCCGAGCTGCGCGCCCGCTACGCCGGAGCGAGTGTGCTGCTCGCCCCGATGCGCGACGACGCGCGCTCGCGCGCGCGTTTTCCCAGCAAAATTGCAGACTATTTGCTGGCGGGTCGCGTGGTCGTCTCGTCGGCGGTTGGCGAAGTGGGGGAGTACCTCACGCACCGCGACAGCGCGCTTTTTTGCGCTCCCGGTGACGTCGACTCGCTGGTCGCCGCGGTCCGCGAAGCCATCGGGGGGCCAGACCGCGAGGCCATCGCGCTGCGCGGTCGGCGGGTGGCGGAGCAGCAGTTCGACGTGGCCGTTCAGGGGCCGCTCCTCGCAGCCTGGCTCGCGAACCTCGCCGCGAGTAAGCGTCAGGCGCGTTCGAAATACACGTAAGTGTCGCTCGCGAACAGCCGTCGCCCGAGCGGCCTCGTGATCGCGCCGAGGAGGTTGCCAGGGGCGATGACGTCGGCGTTGGCCGCGTAGAGTTCGGAGAGCGTGAGCGGCACGGGCGCGAGTCCGGCCCGACGCGCGAGCTCGAGCAGCGAGCGTCTGTTGAAGCAGTTGACGTGTTGCAGCGGCGTGATCGAAAGCAGGCTTCGCGGCGAGCCTTCGCCGGCCGACCAGTCGCCGATCGCGAGCCGCCGCTTGATGTCCGCGCCGTCGGGAACGCTGAGCTTCAAGATTCCGCCGGGCGCGAGCGCGGAGGTCAGGTGCTTGAGCGCGCCGAGCGGATCCGCCAGGTGCTCGAACACCTGCTCGCTGTTGATGAAGTCGATGCAGTGACCTGGAAGGTCGTTCCACGACAGCACGCGGATGCCGCGTTGCTCTGCGTGGGCGATGCGAAGCGGCGAGTTTTCGTGTCCGTAGACCTCGCAGCCCATCGCCACGGCCATCGAGCACCAGTCGCCCCACCCCATGCCGAAGTCGAGCACCTTCAGCCGCGGCTCGCCTTTGCGCAGGCGTCGTTCGGCGAGCGCGAGCTCCCGAACGAAGCGCAAGCGTCCGTCGAGGTCGCGCTTCGCGCGCTGGGACGACAAGGCGCGGTCGGCGTCGATCCACTGGTCGTAGATGCGCGCCATCAGGGCGTCGTCAGGCACTTCAGCGTGGTAGACGAGCCCGCAGTCCGCGCACTCGACGACGGTGAACGTGGCGTCTTTAAGGTACTCGAGCTCGATCTTGCCGACGGCCTCGTACTGCGAAACGAGATGGCTTCGCAGCGGCTCGCCGGTCATTCCGCTCGAAAACAAGGTCGCGCGCGCAGACGCATCGCAGACCGGACAAGTCTCTCGCGGGACGAAGTTTGGCGACGGCGCGCTCGCGCTCATTCCGCAGGGCCTTAGCAGGGACTGCCGGGGACCGCAAAACGCGGCTCAGCGCGCGTCGCGCAGCGCCTTCGCGTAGCGCAGCATGCAGTCGCGCAGCGCCACATCGATCGGCGGCATCGTGATCCCGAGCTGGGCGAGTCGCGAGCTTGCCAGCACGCAGTTCGAGCGCGCCCGGACCGCCAGCCCCCGCTCGACGAGCGCGCCATCGTCGATGAACTCGCAGGCGTGCTCGGCATCGACCAGCTCGCGGTAGAGGTCGACCAGCTCGCGATGCCGCATCACGCCCGGGTTGGTCACGTGGAAGATGCCCGGCGCTCGCTGCGCTATCAGCTGGCGCGCAACCGCCACGAAATCATCGACCACGGTGACCGAATTTTGGACGTCGATAATTTGCTTGTAAGATACAAGCTTCGTGATGAGATTGCGCGGCCCCGGCGTGTGATCGACTGGCATCCGCAGGCGGGCGACGCCGACCCAGGCAAGACGCGAAAGCACGAGATCGGCCGCGTATTTCGTGCGCGAATAAAATGCTGAGGGGTTTGCGAAGTCGTCCTCGCGCCAACCGTGCGGCGACGGCGACGGGCCGTAAAAAACGCAGCCCGAGCCAAGGTGCAGCAGGTAGGCCCCCACGGTCTCACACGCGTCGGCCACGTTGAGCGCGCCGATCACGTTGGCTCGGTACGTCTCGGTCTGGTGGCTCTCGCACCAGTCGACGTTCGGCGTGCCGGTCCGGCCCGCAGCGTTGATGACAGCCTCGGGGCGCTCGCGGGCGAGCAGCGCGCGCACGGCGTCGCGGTCGGTGATGTCGACCGCGCCATGAACAGCTCCCTCGATGCCGGCGGCGAGGCGGGCTCCGAACAGGCCCTTGCCGAGCACAAGTATCGTGGCCACTAGCCTTCCTTCGCGAGTTCGATTTTGCAGTCGTCTCCGACGAGCAGGCTCAGTGCGCCCCTGCGTGTGGCGCCCGGGTGCACGATAACGCGCCTGCCGATGAGCGAATCTTCGAGGCGGCCGATGTCGACCACGCGGCTGCCCTCCATGATAACCGAGTGGTCGACGCTGCTGCGCTCGATGCGCACGCCGTCGCCGATGCACGTGAACGGGCCTATTTTTGCGTCGATCAGACACGCTCCGGCGCCGATGACGGCCGGCCCTCGAATCGTCGAGCGGACCACGGTCGCGCCGGCGCCGATTTGCACCCGCCCGCTGATTTTGCTCTCGGCGTCGACGTCTCCCTGCACGTCGTGCACGAGCCAGTCGTCGAGCACCGTGTCGTTGGCGAGGAGCAAGTCGTCTTTTTTACCCGTGTCGAGCCACCACGAGGTCACGCGGTCGAATCGCACTACGCCGCCCTGCTCAATGAGCTTGCCAATCGCGTCGGTGATCTCGAGCTCGCCTCGCGCCGACGGCGCGATCGCCGCGATCGCGTCGAAGATCGCCTTGCGGAACAAGTAGATGCCGACAAGCGCGAGGTTGCTTTTGGGGTGCTTCGGTTTTTCGACGAGGCGTACGACGTGCCCCGCGTCATCGACTTCAGCGACTCCAAAGCTCGACGGATCGGCGACGGCTTTCAGCATTACGGAGCCGGCGAGGTGCGGCGAGCCCGCGAACGAGGCGACGGCGTCGGCGATCTTCGTGCCGATCAAGTTGTCGCCCAGGAACATGCAGAAATCGCTGTCGCCGAGGAACGGCTGCGCGGTCAGCACGGCGTGCGCGAGGCCGGCGGGCTTGTCTTGCACGATGTACGAGATGCGCGCTCCCCACCGTGCGCCGTCGCCCATCGCGGCGCGGATCTCGGCGCTCGACTCGGGCGAGACGATGATGCCGACGTCGGAGATCCCCGCGCCCGCGAGGTTATCCATGACGTAAAAAAGGATCGGGCGGTTGGCGACCGGCACGAGCTGCTTGGCGCCGGTGTAGGTCAGCGGACGAAGCCGCGTGCCCGAACCACCCGCTAAAACCAGACCTTTCAACTGCCTTCTCCCTTTCCGAGACCGAGCCGCCCGCGCGCGCGGTCACCGATGCGCTCGCACCAGTCGCGATTGCCCAGGTACCAGGCGACGGTTGCCCGCAGCCCGTCGTCGAAGGTGTGCGCGGGCTTCCACCCGAGCTCGTCGCGCAGGCGCGACGCGTCGATGGCGTAGCGGCGGTCGTGTCCCGGGCGATCGGCCACGAAGGTGATCTGATCGGCGTACGAGCCGCCGCTTTCGCGCGGGTGCATGACGTCTAAAATGCCCACAATCGCGCGCACCATGTCGAGGTTGCTGCGCTCGCTCGCACCGCCGACGTTGTACGTGCGGCCCACCGCGCCGCGCTCGAGCACGACCGAGATCGCGTCGCAGTGGTCGCCGACGTAGAGCCAGTCGCGCACGTTGAGTCCGTCGCCGTAGACGGGCAGGGATTTTCCGGCGAGGGCGCTCAGCACGACCAGTGGGATCAGCTTCTCCGGATACTGACGCGGGCCATAGTTGTTCGAGCAGTTGGTGGTGAGCGTCGGCAGGCCGTAGGTGTGATGGTAGGCGCGCACCAGGTGGTCGGCCGCGGCCTTCGACGCGGCGTAGGGCGAGTTGGGCGCGTACGGGGTGTCTTCGCGAAACAGCCCTGTTTCCGGAAGCGATCCGTAGACTTCATCGGTCGACACGTGCAGAAATCGAAACGCGGCCGCCGCCGTCTTCTCGAGTCTCGACAGGTGCGCGCGCGCGGCTTCGAGCAGCTCGAAGGTTCCGACGATGTTGGTTTGAACGAACGCGCCGGGCCCGTCGATGCTGCGGTCGACGTGAGACTCCGCGGCGAAGTTCACGATCGCGCCGACGTCGTGCGCCCTGAGCAGCTCCGCCACCAGCGCGCGATCGGCGATGTCGCCGCGCACGAACGCGTGGCGCGCGTCGCCTTCAATCGACGCGAGGTTGTCGGCGTTGCCGGCGTAGGTGAGCTTGTCGAGCGTCACGATGCGCGCGGAGGCGCCGGCGCGGGCCAGCGTCTGGAGCACGAAATTCGAACCGATGAAGCCGGCTCCGCCAGTGACGAGCAGCGTGGGCACGTTGCCGGTATCGTACACGTTTTCGCCCGGCGATGCAGTCGACTGGGCGTTGCTCATCGCAGGGCGCGGTGATAAACTTCGCCTCCCCACGGTGTCGCGCGTAAAGGTCACGTTTTTCATCAACTCGCTCGAGCAGGGCGGGGCTGAGCGCCAGCTCGCTGAGCTGCTTACGCGGCTCGACCGCGACGTGTTCGAGCCGAGTCTGGTGCTTTGCATCGATCGCGATCAGCTCGGCTACAAGCTGCCCGTCGATCGCATTCGCTGCCTCAACGCGCCCATGTTTCCGACGCCCGCGTCGGTCAATCAGCTCGCCCGCGAGCTGCGCGACCTCGGCACAGAGATCCTTCACACCTATATGGGTTGGGAGAACATCTTCGGTCGCGTGGCGGCCCGTCGCGCCGGGGTGCGTGCGGTGGTGGGGTCCGTGCGCTGCACGCAGCTGCCGGTGCGCCACATTGCCGGCGAGGCGCTGACCCACAAGATGGCCGACGCCATCATCGTCAACTCGGTCGGCATCCGTGACGAGCTCGTTCGCCGCGCGCGCATCCCGAAAGAGAGCATCGACGTCGTCGAAAATGGCGTCGATTTGGCGCGATTTTCGCCCCTCGGCGCGCCTGCCATCGCGCGCGAGCGCAAGCTGTGGGGCATGGACGGCCGGCGTGTGCTCGTCATGCCGGGGCGCATCTGCGACCAGAAAAATCAAAAAGAGGTGCTTCGCGCGCTGGTGAGCCTCAAGCACGACGGCGACCTCCCGGAAGACGTCCGTGTCATCTTCGCGGGTCGCGGCTCGCCGCCATGGTTCGGAGAGGCGTTGCGTGCATATTCCACGCTTTCGGGTCTCGGCCCGCAGGTGGAGTTCGTCGGCATCGTGAAGCAAGTTGAAAAGCTCGTCGGCGCCGCAGACGCCATGCTGCTGCCATCGAACTACGAGGGACTGCCCAACGCCGTCATTGAGGGCATGGCGTGCGGCGTCCCCGTGATCGTCTCGCAGGCGGCCAACACCGACGAGCTCGTCACCGACGGCAAAGAGGGGCTCGTGTGCGAAGACAACCGCAGCGCCGGAATCGCGCGCGCCCTTCGTCGCTTCTTCGGGCTGAGCCACGCCGAGCGTGCCGCAATGGGAGCAGCAGGGCACGAGCACGCAAAGACGCGCTTCGCGGTCTCGCGCATGGTCGCGCGCACGGTCGAGGTCTACGCGCGGGTGCTGGGCGGATTGCCGAAGCCCGCGTCTGAGCACGCATCGGGAGCCCTCTGATGTGCGGCGTGGCTGGCTTTCTCGCGCGCGAGCCTGGCGCACCGGCCGACCTCGCGGGCGTGGAGCGCATCGCGGCTGCCATCGTTCACCGCGGGCCTGATTCGGGGGGCTTCTACTCCGATGGGCCCTGCGCGCTGGGTCACCGCCGTTTGTCGATTATCGATCTGTCGACCGAGGCGAATCAGCCGATGCACAACGAGGACGGCTCGGTCGTCGTCGTCGTCAACGGAGAGATCTACAACTTCGCCGAGCTTCGGCGCGAGCTCGAGCAAAAGGGGCACGCTTTCCGGTCGCGCTCCGACAGCGAGGTGGTCCTGCACCTCTACGAAGAACACGGACCGGATTGCGTGGCGCGCCTCGACGGCATGTTCGCGTTTATCTTGTATGATGCACGCAATCGAAAGGTGCTGATCGCGCGCGACCGTTCGGGCAAAAAACCGCTGTTTTACCGGAAGCTCTCGCACGGCATCGCGTTCGCTTCGGAGATCGGCGCCTTGGTTCGTGCGTTTCCCGACCAGCGCGCGGAGGTTGACCTTTCGGCGATCGACGAGTTTCTCACGCTCCAGTACGTGCCCGCGCCGAAGACCGCGTTCAAGGGCGCGTTCAAGCTGCCGGCTGCCCACTACGCGTTTTTTGGTCCGGGCGAATCGCCCTCGCCGGTGCGCTACTGGGCAAAGCCGCGAGGCGCAGCCCACACCGGCGACGCCCGCGAGCTCAGCGAAGAGTTGCTCCGCCTGATGCGCGCTGCGGTGAAGCGCAGGCTCGTGTCCGATGTGCCGCTGGGCGCGTTTCTTTCGGGCGGCATCGACAGCTCGACCATCGTGGCGCTCATGGCGCAGGAGTCGTCGCGCCCGGTCAAGACGTTCAGCATCGGATTCCCCCACGCAGACGACAGCGAGCTGGCGTTTGCGCGCATGGTCGCCAAACGCTGGAAGACCGATCACCACGAAGAAGTCGTCAGCCCGCAGATGACGAGCGTGGTCGCCGAGACCGTGCGCCACCACGGAGAGCCGTTCGCCGACAGCTCCGCCGTCGCCATGTACTACCTGTCGCAGATGACGAAAAAGCACGTCACCGTCGCCCTGAGCGGCGATGCGGGCGATGAGAATTTTGCGGGGTACAAGCGCTACACGACCGCTCGCCTTGGGCATCTCTACGATCGCCTGCCTTACCGCGGTCAGCTCGTATTTCGCGCCGCCCTCGAAGGCATCGGCAGGGCGGTCGTGCCGCACGTGGGCGCCTACGCCGAGCGCCTCGGAGCGGGGGAGGCCGATCGCTACACGCGGCTGATCGGGCAGTTCTCTCCATCCGAAAAGCGTGCACTGTACATGGATTCCATGCGTGACGCCTCGACGGGCGACACGATCGCGCGATTCGAGGCGGTGCTTGCCGACAGCGCGGCGACGTCGCCGATGGGCCGCGTCGCCGATCTCGATTGGCAGACGTACATGATCGACGACATCAACGTGAAGGTCGACATCGCGGCGATGACGCACGCCCTCGAAGTGCGCTGCCCGTTCCTCGATACGAGCGTGGTCGAGTTCGCCTCGCGACTTCCCGAACAGATGCTCATGCGTTGGCGCGGCAAATGGCTGCTTCGCCGCGCAGTGA
The DNA here is from genome assembly GCA_947473045.1 of Myxococcales bacterium. Taxonomy (GTDB): domain Bacteria; phylum Myxococcota_A; class Polyangia; order Polyangiales; family Polyangiaceae; genus JANYHY01. The sequence continues at coordinate 25,507 of CANJCO010000003.1, forward strand.
AAGACATCGTGCCGGCGCAAATTCTCCACCGCACCAAGCGCGGCTTTGCGCTCCCGCTCGAGCGCTGGATGAAGCGCGACTTGCGCACCCTCGTGAAGGACACCCTGCTAAGCAAAAGGGCTCGCGAGCGCGGACTGTTCGATCCGAAGGTCGTCACAGAGCTCGTCGATTCGCTCGACGGCTTTCAGCCGATGGTCGACCGCCTGTGGACGCTGCTCGTTCTCGAATTGTGGTTCCGCGAGTTCATCGACGCGCCGGCTTCGTGAGCTTCGCTCAGGGGCCTTCGCCGAGCTTTTTTTCCTTCGCTTCGACGGCCGCTCCAAACAGCCGCACGTACTGCACGGCGCTTCCGAGCGAGAAGAAGATCGACAGGTAAACGAGCCACCTTCCCACGTGGTTCATGTCGACGACGCCCAGATCGAGGCCGAGGTAGCGCATGTGGAACGGGTAGCCGAGCAGCATCGCGATGATGCCGATCATCTGCAGGGCGGTCTTGGCTTTGCCTTCCTCGCCAGCAGCGATGACGACGCCTTCGCTGGCGGCCACGCTGCGAAGGCCGGTCACGCTAATGTCTCTCCCAAGCAGCAGGATGACCACCCACCCTGACATGCGGCCCATGCCGACCATCCACACGAGCGTGGCCATGACGATGAGCTTGTCGGCGAGCGGATCGAGCAGCTTGCCGAGCACGCTGACCACGCCCAGCTTTCTGGCGAGATAGCCATCGAGCAAGTCGGTAATCGCGGCCAGCGTGAAGACGATTGCCGCCCAGAATCCGCTTCGCGGCGTGTCCTGATCGAGCAGATACAGGCACAACGGGATCATGACGATGCGCGCGAACGTCAGCAGGTTCGGGATGTTGAGCGCGTCTTCGGCGAGCGGTCGGCGCTTTTTGTCGGGCATCGCGTTGCCCGTCTTAGCAGGGTGGCGCGCGGAGTGGCACTTCGGAAGCCGCGCGCGTCAAACGCGCTCGCCGTCACGATCGGCGTCGCCAGGGGGCGTTGACGTTGCGGCAGAGTCGATTTCGGCGCGACCGCCGCGCGCTGGCCGGGAGCTCGGGTCGCGCGTGGCGCTCGAGCGGTGGTCTTCGCTGCGCGCTTTGTCGTCGAGCCATCGGAGCGCCGCGCTGCCGTTGGCGCGCTCCAGGACCATGCGCAAATCGCCAGCGATCGGCGCCTCGATGGCGAGCCGTCGCGCAGTCACGGGGTGCGCGATCTCTATCCGCGAGCAGTGAAGAAAGGTTCGGTCGAGCCCGTGACGCTCTTCGAAAAACCGGTTGGTCGGGGCGTGCCCGTGGCGATCGTCGCCAATGATTGCGTGCCCGATCGCAGAAAAATGCCGAAGAATTTGGTGCTCTCGCGGTTGCTCGGGCACCGCGCGCACGACGCTGTGACCGCCGACGATCGCGATGCGCCGGTAGCGGGTTCTCGCAAGGGCCTCACCGGGGAGCGCGCGGGCGATGTTCCCCTTGGTCGGCATGATGCCGCGCGCGGCGGCGAGGTGAATCATCCGCGCCTCGGGCGAGGCGAGGGCCGCCCTCCAGAGCGCCGCGTGTTCGGGCGATCGCGCGAACGCCACGACGCCGCTGGCGCCAGGATCGAGGTGGGTCAGCGGGATGGAGCGCTCGGCTCCCGGCAACGCGCGCACGCGCCCCAGCAGCGATCCCGTGTAATATGCATGTGACTCGATCGGCTCGTGAGCGGCCTTGTCCACGAAGATGACGTCGTCGTCCTCGTAGACTACGAGCGGCCGCGGCGCGGTCCCTTTGCGCATGCAGGCGACCGACTCGACCTCGTCGGTGAGCGGAATCATGTCGAGCGGCCTGATGGACGCTGCGAGGTAGCCGCCGCGAGAAAGATGGTCGAGGTCGCGGGCGAGCGTTTCCGGATCACACGAGACGTAGATGATGCATTCGGCGCCCAGGCGCGCGACGAGCTCGCGCACAGCAGGGCTCGTGCCGCGGCGGGGCGGGTTGACGATGACCGCGTCAAATCGGGCGCCGCGTGACACGAAACCATGGAGCGCGCGTTCGACATCGCCGCAAGTCGCGGCGAGCGTCAGTCGCTGTTCGGCCGCGGCATGCCGAGCCTGTGCCACTGCCGGAGCAAAGGCCTCGACGAGGTGCACGTTCGCGCCGCGGGCAGCCAAAGCGAGGGAAATCGCCCCGGATCCGCCATAGAGGTCGAGGACGTCGAGCGGCCGCCCCGTAATGCCCCCGCGCAGGCCCAGCGCGCCCGCGATCAGCTCGTGGACGCGCGATGCCTGACCGCGGTGCGCCTGCACGAAAGAACCGTACGTCGCGAGGTGGGTCGACTCCCCGACGCGGTCGAACGCCGAGGCAGCGCCGGCCAGCACGATGGTTTCGGCTCCGAGCACCTGCGGCGATTCGCCTGCGTGAAGGTTGAGCGCGACGCCCATGATTTCAGAGGATTCGCTCATGAGCGCAGCCGCGGCGCCGCGAAGGAGCGCCATGTCAACCGAGGGCGCGCGCTGCATCACCAAGGTCACCAGCACGCCGTCCCGATGCGTCTCTCCGCCGCGGATCTCGCGCAAGTCCACCGCGCGCAGCAGGCCGCTCGACTTGGCGCTGTGAGGCGCGAGCGCACCGCTTATTGCTTCGTCGGCGGAGATCCGTGTGCGGATCAGGTTGGCTACGCGCGAGAGCGACGGCGAGAGCACGAGGCATTCGGGGATATCGACGACCTCGTGTCCGCCGCCGCGTGCAAACAGCCCCACTTCGCCCTTGCGACCCACGATGAGCTTCGCGCGGGTCCGGTATGCCCGGATCGGATCAGCCGGGAGCACAGGCTCGGCGGCGACGCGTCCGAGCGCCCCGTACCTCGCGATGGCCGTGATCACGCGCCCGTGCTTGCGGGCCAGTTGCTCATCGTAAGCAAGCGCGATGAGCGGGCAGCCGCCGCAGCGCTCGGCGTGAACGCACTGCAGCACGGCGCCAGTTTTCGCGGGTTCGCCTTCGCTCATCGTGCCGCCAACATAGCCGAGTTGGCAGGGCTTCCACTGCCCGATCGGGCGCCCCGGGCTACTTCTGCGTGACGAGCACGGGCCAGAAATAGTTCTGCTGCTTGCCGCCCTTCGACACGACCGCGAACGCGGTGGCGCCCTGGGCGAGTGCCTTCGTCAGCTTGACGGTCAGCTGCACGTGATAACCGTTGTTGACCGTCGTTTGATCGAACGAAAACGACAGATTGGTGCCGCCGCCCTGGAACTGACCGAAATCGACGGCGGAAAGTGCCCAATCGGCGATGGGGGCGTCCGAGTAGGCGTCGACGTCGACCACCGCGCTGTCGCCGACTTTCTTCAAGATCACGTGCTGTACCCGCGGCGCCGCTTGAAAGTAGACCTCGCCGCTCGGCACCGGAACGCACGGGTTGTGACCGGCCTTCGCGCTCGCGTTCGACCAGCTTCGCTGAATCACGAAGCCGTCTTGCGTGAGTTTGTCGTTTCCGCCCACGAAGTCGACGCAAAGGTCACCCACCTCGCCACCGGCGAAGGCCCAGGTCTGATTGAGCATGTAATAAGTGAGATTGTTTTGCCCAATGTCGGGATCGGTCGCGGCCTCGATGTACTCATGGGACGCCGAGACGGTCGTCGTGGCCTCATCGGTGCCGCAGCGAGGCGTAACCGAATAGGCAGTCGTCACGAGTCCGCCGTCGCCGGGGACGAGGTCGACGGTGCTGTGATAGGCGCCAAATCCGCCGTTGGTGCAGCCCTGCGAGCCGTCGAGGTCGATGGCGACGCCGTCGGGGAGATAGATTGAATAGATGGTATCGGGCGTCGGCTGCGGAAAGGTCGGATCGCTCGCGAGATGGGCTTTGATGAAGTCTTGAATCGTCGACGCTCCGCCTTGCGAAGAGTCGGTGAAACCGCCCATCGGGAGGGGATCGGTGATGACCACATGCCCCCCGGAGCTGCCCTTGCCGATGCAAGGCGCGTTGTTGCCCTTTTCGCAGTATTCGGACGCGACCGCGGTCCACCACGCCGTGCCTGTGATGGTGTCGTCGAACTGGCGGAGGCGCGCGACCATGGTCGGGTCGTCGTTCGCCCACGTGATCGTCACGATTTTCGGGTTGTGAATGACGCGACCGCCGTTGTTGTCGACGAGGGGCATCGGCGCGTGCTTTGCCGGGTAAATCGGACTCACAACATTCGACGTGTCAGGTACGTTTGCGTCGGGCGTCTCTGCGGCGTCGGGCGCTTCGGCAGCGTCGCTGCCGGCATCTTGCTGCGCCGGCGTGTCGGCGGTCGTCCCGCCACAGGCTTGCGCGAGGAGCCACAGCGACGCCGGAGCGGTCGCGGCAAAAAGGCCTTTACCGAAAACGGACTTTCGAGAAATCAACATTCGTCTTTCGCGCTCCTGCGGTGCCCGGCGGCACTGCGAACCGGGATATCATGCGCAGCGCCAGCGTCGGTGTCAGATCGCGGTCAGCACGAAGTTCGCGTGAGCCTGCAGACCTGCGCCTCCGCTGGAGCGTGCAGAAGCGCTCAGGCCGCTTCGAGAATTCGCGACACGCCGCGCGCCGCGCGCTCCATCGATTCGTCATGCGCTCCCGGAATTTCGGAGGATCCGAGCGGGGCTTGGGCGCAGAGCAGCAGCTGTTCGCCGTTGAAGTCGATTGAGCGAACCTGAAACAGATGACGTTCGCCGGCGTCGCGGCAAGGGCCGACGGCGTCGCCAGCTGCGATGAACGGCGCGAACGCAGCGAGCTCTTCGCACGCAGCCCAGGAGCCTGCGCCGGCGACCACCACGCCAGCGCCATCGGCGACGACGAGCGCGTCGAGGGAGGCTGCGCTTCGCGTGTGCGCCAGCTGGAAGTGGAGCGCAACGACCGGATCGCTGCTTCGGCGCACGCGCCGTTCGCTCGCTTGAATCATGGGCGTCATCGTGGCGCGCCCTTGGGCCGGCGGGCAACTTTCGGCAGTCAGCGAGCATCCTTCTTGACCCGGAGGCACGGGTGCACGCATGAAGGAAGAAGATGAACGTCTCCAAACAAGAGCTCTACGCCGGTCGTCGCGCAGCTGCCATGGACGCCATGCTGGCCGGCGGCGCCGGAAGCGTCGCCGTGCTCGCCGCTGCGCCTGTATTCATTCGCAACAACGACGTGGAGCACGACTACCGGCAGGACTCGGACGTGTTCTACCTCACCGGGTTCGACGAGCCCGACAGCGTGATGGTGCTGCTCGCCGACGAACGAAAATTTGTCATGTTCGTGCGGCCGCGCGATCCCGAACGCGAGGTGTGGGACGGCGCCCGCGCGGGCGTCGAGGGGGCGGTGGCAAACTTCGGTGCAGCCGAGGCCTTCAAGATTTCCGACTTTGCGACCGAGCTTCCAAAGCTGCTGTCGAACAAGTCGCGCCTGCATTACCGACTTGGGCGTGATCGCGGCTTCGACGAGCGCGTCCTCGCCGGTCTGGAGGCCACGCGTCGCCGCGGGCGCATGGGCGTGTCGTGGCCTACCGAGATCGTCGATCCTGGAGCGATCCTCCACGAAATGCGCATGTTCAAGACGAGCTCGGAGCTCGAGTCGATGCGCGCGGCCGCGGCGATCACGCGGGAGGCTCACGAGCGCGCGATGCGGGCGACGAAGCCCGGCATGTTCGAGCACGAAATTGAAGCCCTGCTCCTCGAAACATTTCGGCGCGGCGGCTCCGAGCGCGTCGCGTACGGGAGCATCGTCGGCTCCGGTCCGAACGCAACCGTGTTGCATTACCGGAGCAACAACCGAAAAATGGAGTCCGGCGATTTGCTCCTGATCGATGCCGGCTGCGAATACGGGTATTATGCAAGTGACGTGACGCGCACGTTCCCGGTGAGCGGGGCATTTACCGCGCCGCAGAGAGCGATTTACGAAGTCGTCCTCGAGGCGCAGATCGAGAGCATCGCGCTGACCCGCGCGGGCCAGACACTCGACGACGTGCACAAAAAGAGCGTTGAGGTCCTCACGCGGGGCCTGCTGACGCTTGGGCTCCTCAAGGGCGACCTCGTCGACCTCATCGCGAAGGAAGCCTACAAGCCGTTTTACATGCACCGCACCAGCCACTGGCTCGGCATGGACGTGCACGACGTAGGCGCCTACTTCATTGCCGGAAAGCACCGTCCGCTGGCGCCCGGAATGGTTATTACGGTCGAGCCCGGCATCTACATCGCGCGCGACAACGCGAGCGTCGCGCCGGAGTGGCGCGGCATTGGTGTGCGCATCGAAGACGACATCCTCGTCACCGATGGCGAGCCGGTGAACCTCACCGACGGCATTCCCAAGACGGTGGGCGAGATCGAGCGCGCTTGCGCATGACGGCTCACGGGTCCGCTGCGCGCGAGCGGGCGGCGCGACCTCCGCGCCACCTCGCGAGACCGTAGGCCAGCACCCCGCAAATCGAGGCGATCGCTGCGCCGACCACCACGCTGCCGAGGCACCAGTCGAGGAGCAGACCGCCGGCGTGCGCGAGCACATCTGCGGTCGACAGCGCGATCCACGCGCCGGTGCGCAGGCGGTGCGATGTCTCGATCTCGGCGAGCACGATCCACGGCAGCAGCACCACGTTCGACACGCGCGATCCGACGAAGGCCCAGATTCGGCTGAGGCGCAGGAGCGAGGCCAGCGCGACCGCGAGTCCCCCATGAAAACCGACGGCCGGCGTACAGCCCGCGAACGCCCCGACGGCAACCGCCGCGGCGACTTCGCGAGGCGACGACCGCTCGTCGCGCAGCAGTCTCCACAGCGCGACGGCGCGATCGCGGGCTCTTCGGAAGATCGTCACCTCGCCTGGATGATAGGCAAAAAGTCGCCTGCAGACGAACGCGGCCGTAGAGTCTTTTGGGATGACCCCCGAGGAAGCCGCGCGCGACTATCTCGAGCACATGCGCTCCGAGCGGCGGGCGTCGAAGCACACGCTCGCGGCCTATCAACGCGATCTGGCGAGTTTGACTGCTTTCTTGAGGGATCGCAGGGAGGGCAGGGCGGTGACGTTGGGCGCCCTCGACGTCTACGCGCTCCGCGGATGGCTGGGGCAACTCGCGCGCACGCTCGCGCCCAATTCGGTGGCGCGCAAACTCGCGGCCGTGCGCAGCTTCATGCGTTGGCTGCTCAAGCGGGGCCTCATCGAGCGGAGTGCCGCAGACGACCTCGCGAGCCCGAAAGTGCGCCGCCCGCTTCCCACGCTCCTTTCCGTCGATGCAGCCAAGCAGGTCGTCGAGATGCCCTCACCCGACACGATCGCCGGCGTGCGCGATCGCGCGCTGCTCGAGCTGCTCTACGGGTCGGGACTGCGCGTCGGTGAGGTCGTCGGCCTCGACCTCGGCGACGTGGCTCTCGATCGCGGCGAGGCGCGGGTTCTGGGCAAGGGAAGCAAAGAGCGCATCGTGCCGCTGGGGCGCTCGTGTCTCGATGCGCTTCGCGCCTATCTGGCGGCGCGGCCGCTGCTGGTCCACTCGCGAACGCGCAAGCAGGATCCGAAAGCGCTCTTGCTGTCGCCGCGCGGCAATCGCCTCGGCGTGCGCGCGGCTCAGGGGCTGGTAAAAAAATACGGCATCCTCGGGGCCGGGCGCGCCGATCTGCATCCGCATGCGCTCCGCCATACCTGCGCCACGCACATGCTCGATGGCGGCGCAGATTTGCGCGCCATTCAGGAGCTGCTCGGTCACTCGTCGCTGTCGACAACGCAGCGATACACGCACGTGTCGATGGACCACCTCATGCGCGTCTACGACGCGGCGCATCCGCTCGCGAAGGTGCGCACGGCGACCGGCCGCTAACGTGCTAGGGTCTCCGGCCCGTGTTGGTTGCGCAAAAGAGGCTCCAGCTCGCCTCGCTCGGCGGTGCCCTGGCGGGCGGGGTCGTAGCCATTTTCGAGGCACGCGCGGCGGTCGCTGCGGGCGCGACTGACTCCGCAATTGCGCTGTTTGTAGCCGATTTCGGCGTGCTGCTGCCGCCTTGCGCGCTGCTGGGTCTGGGCGTTGGATTCGTGCACTGGACGCTCGAACCCGGCTTGCCGCAGCCGCCCGATCGCTACCTGTCGAGTCTGCGGCAGGCGCCTGTGCTTGCGCGCTCGCGGCTGGCTGCGGTCGTACCGCTCGCAACGCTCGCGACCTTCTGCGATGTCGTGGCGATCGCGAATCTCGCGCGCGGGCGACTCGCTGTCGGCACGCCGGCCGAGGCAGGAGCGCTGCTCGCGATAGAAGGCATGGGCGTCGTCGCGCTCTCGGCTGCGGCGGTTTTTGCGTTCACTCCGGCGCTTCGGCGAGCGCTCGCGGCTGGCTTTGATCGGCGCCCGTGGCTTCTCGATCCGATGCGAACAGGGGCAGTCGCGGCCGCGCTCGTGGCCGCTGCATTTGTGTTTGGCGTGCGCGCCGGCGACGTCGGCGGTGACGGGGCCTTTCCGCTCGGCGTGTTCGGCGTGCTTCGGCGCGACGAGCTCGATCTTCGCCCGGTAGCCAGCGCGCTCTTTGTCGTCGCGCTCGCCTACATTCTGCAGGTTTGGCTGTCGGGGCGCAAAACGTCACGCCTCGTGGCGGCTGCGGGGCTCGCGCTGGCCGCCGCCCTGTCGGTCGCCACGACTGTGCGGGCGTCGGCGCTGCTCAATGCGAGCCCGTCGCTCACCCGCGCACTGGAGCGCTCAGCCCCGTTGGGCCGGCAGGCGCTCGCGCTTCTGCGCCGCGCCACCGATCGCGATCGCGACGGCGCTTCTGCGCTTTTTGGAGGCGGCGATTGCGACGACCGCGATTTTTCACGCTCCCCGTCAGCGCGGGACGTGCCGGGAAACGGCGTCGACGAAGACTGCTCCGGGGCCGACTCGCCGCTGCCCGCGCCCGCCCCCAGCGCACCAGCTCCTGCAGCGCTCGCCGTTACCGTCCCGAGCGGGCTGAACGTTGTGCTGATCACGATCGACACGTTGAGGCCTGATGTCGGCTTCATGGGCTATGGCAAAGCGACTACGCCGAACCTCGATGCGCTCGCCAGCAAGGCCGTGGTGTTCGAGCGCGCCTATGCCATGGCGTCGTATACCGGCAAGAGCGTCGGCCCGTTGCTGATTGGCCAGTACCCTTCTGAGACCCAGCGCGACGGTGGCCACTTTAATCGGTATTCCGCGGCGAATCTCTTCGTTGCCGAGCGGCTCAAGGCCGATGGCGTGCGCACGTTCGGTGCGGCTTCGCACTGGTATTTTGGCGCGTGGAGCGGCCTTTCGCAGGGGATCGACGAATGGGATCTTTCTGCGAAACCCAAAGACGGGCAAGGCGACAACGACACCTCGGTTACCAGCGCGGAGCTGTCGTCGGCCGCGCTGCGACTCCTTGCGAAGCCGGCCAATACCAGCGGCCGTTTCTTCATGTGGCTGCACTATTTCGACCCGCACGAGCAGTACGTCGAACACAGGGACGCTCCCGACTTTGCCGGTCCTGGCGCGCGCATTCAGGCGGTAATTCGCGGTCGCTACGACGGCGAGGTGTGGTTCACCGACAAGCACATCGGTCGGGTGCTCGACTTCATCGCCGCGCAGCCGTGGGGCGAGCGCACGGCGATCGTCGTCACGAGCGATCACGGCGAGGCGTTCGGCGAGCACGACATGAGCTGGCACGGCGCGGAGCTCTGGGAGCCGCTCGTGCGGGTGCCGCTGCTCGTGTATTTGCCCGGCGCGAAGCCGCACCGCGTCGCCGAAAAGCGCAGCCACGTCGACCTGGTTCCGACGCTGCTCGACCTGATGCGCGTGGCGCCGCAGGGCGGCGAGCTGTCGGGACGATCGCTCCTCGCTGATCTCGTCGGCCAGGCGCCGTTCGAAGAGCGCGACGTGTTTCTCGATATGCCAGGCGGCCCTTACACGCAGATGCGCAAGGCCATCATCACGGGACCTTCACCGGGAAAGAAACTTATCTATTCCGGCGGCAAGAACTACCAACTCTACGATCTGGCGACCGATCCCGACGAAGCCCGGGACCTGTCGGCGGACCCCGCCCAGATGGCTCCCGCGCTCGGCGCGTTCGACCGCGCGCGCGGCAATCTGAGAGAGTTCGACGTCAAACCCGACGCGCCGTGAATATGCGGATTCCGCGGCGCGCACAGGTGGGACTTCACTTGCAAACGCTGTTCACGCACGACTTGCCATTGCCGCACACGGTGCCGCAGCTGCCGCAATTTTGAGCGTTGTTCGTCAGATCGAGGCAGAACCCTGCGCAATTGGTCGTGCCGGACGGGCAGGCGCACGCGCCGTTGGTGCACACCAGATTGCCCCCGCAAACCTGCTGACAGAAGCCGCAGTTGGCCTTGCTCGTCTTGAGGTTGACGCACGAGCCCCCGCACTTGGCCAGGCCTGACGTGCAGTTGAGGGCGCAGGTGCCGAGATCGCAGACGAGGCCGTTTTGGCACGCGTTTCCGCAGCTGCCGCAGTTTTGACCGCTCGAATTCACGTCGACGCAGCGCCCGTTGCAGATGGTCGAGTAGCCGGAGGGGCAGGCGCAGCTGCCAGCGTTGCAGGTCGCGAACTGCGCGCAGGCGTTGTTGCACGAGCCACACGAATTCGGATTCGTCTGGAGATTGCGGCACTGCTTTCCGCACAGCGTCTGACCCGCGGGGCACCCCGCGACGCACTGCCCGGCGGAGCACGTGGAGCCGTTGCCGCAGTTGATGCCGCAGCCGCCGCAATTCGCGCCGCTGGTGGTGAGATCAACGCACTGGCCGTTGCAGCTGGTGAGCCCGGCCCCGCACGTGCAGGAGCCGTTCGTGCAGTTGGCGCCGGCAGCGCACTGTTTGCCGCATGAGCCGCAGTCGAACGGATCGCTCGTCAGGTTTACGCACGCGTTGCTGCAGTTGGTGAGTCCGCCGCCGCAGTTCGTCGTGCAGACCCCGAGGGAGCACACCTGCCCGTTGCCGCACTTGATGCTGCAACCGCCGCAATTGAGCGGGTCGCTCTTTACGTCCGTGCAAACGCCGTTGCAGCGGGAGCCGCCGTTGAAGCAGTTGCACGCGCCGTTTTGGCAAGTCGTTCCGCCGCCGCACTTGATGCCGCACGCGCCGCAGTTGGCGTTGTCGGTCTTTTCATCGACACACGAGTTGGAGCATGTCGACAGTCCCGGGCCGCAGCCGCCGCCGGTGCAGACTCCCGCCGAGCACACCTGGCCGTTGCCGCAGACGATGCCGCACCCGCCGCAGTTGTTCGCGTCCGATTTCTGGTCTGCGCACACGCCGTTGCACAAAACCTGATTGCCGGGGCAGCTGCAGATGCCGCCGTTGCAGCTCGTTCCGCCCGAACATTTGTTGCCGCATACGCTGCAGTTCGAGTTGTCGGTTTGGGGGTCGACGCACGACTGCCCGCAGGCGATCTGGCCGGCCACGCACTGGCTCACGCAGGCGCCCAGGGAACAAAACAGATTGCCGCTGCAGACGTTTCCGCACGCGCCGCAGTTGGCGGGATCGCTCGATACGTCGGCGCACTGCCCGTTGCACAGCGCCGGCTGTTTACCGGTTTGGCACGCGCAAACGCCAGCGGCGCAGGCCTGCCCGGCCGCACATACTTTGCCGCAGGTGCCGCAGTTGGCCGTGTCGCCCTGAAGGTTCACGCACGCCTGATTGCAGTTGGTTTGCCCGGCGCCGCAGTTGGCTGAGCACGTCCCTGAGGAGCAAACTTGTGCGCCTGGACACATGACGTTGCAGGCGCCGCAATTTTTTGGATCGGACGAGGTGTCGGTGCACGCGCCGCCGCAGACGCTTTGGCCGCTGTTGCACGGGCCGCCGTCGGCCCGGGCGCCATCCCGCGAGGCGTCGCCGACGCTCGCATCCCCGACGATGTAGTCGACGTCGATGATGTCGCTGCGACCGCAGCCCGCGCTGAAGACCAGGGCGAGGAGAGTGGCCATCGAGGCGAGCGAAAAAACCGTTCGGGCGTACTTCATGGATTTCACGACCACAGCGCACCACGATTGAGGGGCGGCGCGCCAGCGATTCCGGCCTCAATCAAGCAATTTTTACATCGAAGCGCTGGCTTGGGGACGTGCCGGGCGGTGCCTTTAACCCCGCGAGCAGAGGGCCAAGCTCGCCGAGCGACGCGAGGAGGTGGTCTGGACGCAGGGCCCGCAGCCGGCCCTCGGGGTGAAAACCGCCGAGAACAGCAACCGTCGTCGCTCCTGCCGCCTTTCCGGCTCCGATGTCTTGTGGGCCGTCGCCGATCATCCAAATATCGGCAATGTCTCCGGTGAATCCCGTCTGCTTCGCGATGGCATGAATGCACGCCGGGTCGGGTTTCAGGGGGAGTTCGCCCCCGCCGATGACTGAGGCAAAGCGATCGATGACTCCGAGTGCGCGGAGGATCGCCTGCGCGACGGGCGCGCCTTTGTTCGTGGCGAGGGCAATCGTGTGGTCGTGTGCGAGCGTTTCGAGCGCTTCCGTGGCGCCCGGCAGCCAGCGCGTGTGCTCGACCGGGTGCGCCAGATAGTACGCCGTGAGGACCGGCAATGCGGCGGCAACAAGGCTGTCCGAGGCGTCTTCGCCGAGCGCCCTGCGCATCAATTGGTGCGCCCCGTCACCGACGAACGTGGCAATTTTTTCGACTGGAAGGGCGGTTTTTCCAATGGCAACGAGCGCCGCGTTGCATGCGGCCGCGATGTCGAACCGCGAGTCGATGAGCGTGCCATCGAGGTCGAAGATCAGGAGCATATCGGCGTCATCGCGCGTTCGGTCCGGGGCCGCAAGCGCCGTGTTTCCGCCAGCATTCAAACTTTATTCGCGTTGATCGCGGGGCTCGTCGCGTGGAGACTGCGCCCCTACCTCGGAGGAACATGCGAATCTATCTCGTCACGGTGATTTCGGCGCTCGCGACTGCGGGAGCACTTATGGCTTGCGGCGGCGACGTGTCGAGCGTCGGCGCTCCGATCGCGCCCGACTCCGGCGACGGGGATGCGGGGGGCGGCGGGGATGCCGCGGAGACCGCAGATGCGGCCGATCCGCCCGACACCAGCCCTCCGCCGCCGTTTCCGGCGTTCAAAATCGACGCGCCGCAGGTGGTCACTGCAGGCGGGCCGACGCTGGCGACGCCGAAGCTGATTCCCGTTTACTTCGCGAATGACGACAAAACGTTTACCGCGCAGATTACCAACTTCGTGAACAAGCTTCCTGGGTCGGCCTACTGGCCCCCGCCAACCAAGGAATACGGCGTGGGTATTCCGACGGCTGCCGCTCCTGTTCAGCTCTCGGAGTCAGCGACAGCCAATTTGACCGACGCGCAGATTCAGACGTGGCTCGCGGGCAAACTGAACGCGAACGACCCTGCCTTTCCTGCGGCCGACGCGAACTCTCTTTACCTGCTCTACTACCCGACGGGCACGACGATCTCCGACGGCAACGGCAAGAGCTGCCAGTCGTTCGGCGGCTATCACAGCAACATTACGCTCGACAAAAATCACGGCAGCAAAGACGTCGCCTACGCGGTCATGCCCAGGTGCGCGACGTTCGGCAATCTCAAGGGGATCGACGTCGTCACCGGCACTTCGAGCCACGAGATTATCGAGGCCGCGTCCGACCCGTTCCCGCAGACCAATGCCGCTTACGCGCAGGTCGACAACAACCACATCGCGTGGATGTTCTTCCTGGGCGGCGGCGAAAACGGCGACCTGTGCGCCCAGTTTCCCGGCGTCTTCTACAAGCCCAGCGATTTGCCGTTTTCGGTTCAGCGTTCGTGGTCGAACGTCAGCGCCAAGGCGGGTCACGACCCGTGCGTACCGGCGATGACCGGGCCCTATTTCAACACCATGCCTGAGCTCAAAGACACGCTGAGCATCGGCGGCCAGTTCACCACGAAGGGCGTCAAGATCCCTGTCGGTCAGACCGCGACGATTCCGCTGCAGCTCTTCGCGGACGCGGAGACGGGCGCTCCGTGGACGGTCAACGTGGTCGACTCCGCGACGCTTCAGGGGGCCCCCGCCAACCTTCAGCTGACGCTCGACAAGAACAGCGGCCGCAACGGCGACATCATCAATCTCACCATCAAGGTGCTGAGCAAAAACCAGTACGGCGCGGAGGGCTTTGTCGTCGAGTCGCAGCTCGGCAACCGCACCACGCTGTGGATCGGTCTCGTCGGTAACTGAGCGGTGCGGCGACGCGGCGAGGCTTCTAAAAGAGCCTCGCTGCGGTGTCGTCGGTGAAGAGCCAGGCCTTGTTCGGTATGCGCAAAATGGCGCCTTCACGGATGAGTCGCTGGCTCTTCAGCATTTTGTCGGCTTCGCGCGAGCGCTCGTCGGTCCACGCGACCACGCCGAGGTCGGCCGCTGCCGCTTCGAGATCGAACCCTGTGGCGAGGCGAAGGCCGAGCATGATGCGCTCTCGCAGCAGCGTCTCCGCGTCGAGCGGTTCCTCGCTCATCGACCCCCAGCCCGCGCGCTCGAGGTAGCGCGCCGGATCGATCTCGTTGCGCCAACGCACGCCGCCCAATTCGTTTCGAACGAATCCGTAGGCGCCGCACCCCAGCCCCAGATATTCTTCGCCGCGCCAGTAGCCGAGGTTGTGACGCGCCTCTTCGCCCGGGGCGGCGTAGTTGGAAATCTCGTAGTGCACCAGTCCGCGCGCCGCGAGCGCTTCGTCGATCGCGAGGAAGGCGTCGGCCACGCGGCCGTCGTCGGCGAGCGGCAGTCGTCCCCGTCTGGCGAGCTCGCCGAAGCGCGTGCCCGGCTCGATGGTCAGCTGGTAGCAAGACAGGTGGCGAAGGCCGAGGTCAGCGAGGGCCAGCGCCTGCGCGCGGGCATCGTCTGCGGACTGCTCGGGCAGCCCAAAAATAAGGTCCGTTGAGACGCGCGCGATGTTCGAAGCGAGCGCGTCGGTCACCGCGTCGAGGGCGCCCTGCGGGTTGTGCAGGCGCCCGAGAAACGACAGCTGCTCCTGCTTGAGCGACTGCGTTCCGATCGACAGCCGGTTTACGCCGACCGACGCCAGCGCGTCGGCGCGCGCCCGATCGAGCGAGGTCGGGTTGCACTCGACCGTAACCTCGACCTGCGGGGCGCATCCGAGCGCGTCGCGAATCGCGGCGAGCACACGGCCCAGCTCCGCGGGCTCCCAAAGGCTCGGCGTTCCGCCACCGAAAAAAATGCTCGCGATCTCTTTCGTTTGAAAAGACTCGGCGCGCGCGCGCAGCTCGCGAATCACCGCGTCCGCGTAGGCCGCGTGCGGTACGGCGGGGCGCTCGGTCGCGTACGAAACGAAGTCGCAGTAGGGGCACTTCGTCAGGCACCACGGGAAGTGAACGTAGACCGAAGCGCGCTGCACGAAGCGGCTGTAGCACGCGGTTTTGGGCAGCGGCGCCCGATGCGTACGGGCTGCGCTGATAATTGCCCGCCTGCTGCCTGAGTGATACCGTTTGCTGTGGGCGTTCCTTCGCCGTTTGACCTCGCGTCCGCGAGGAGTCGGGGAGGGTGGCTCAAGGCTCCCATGCTCCAAGTCGCCGATCTGATTGAGCGCGTTCGCGGCTACCAGCCCGGTGCTGACGTTGAGCTCATTCGGCGCGCGTACGACTACAGCCTCAAGGCCCACTCGGGGCAGATGCGCAAGAGCGGCGATCCGTACTTCGTGCACCCGGCGAGCGTGGCCGGGATCATCGCCGAGCTGCGCCTCGACACCGCGAGCATTTGCGCGGGCCTCCTCCATGATGTCGTCGAAGACACGCTCGCGACCACGAAAGACATCGAACGCGAGTTCGGGGCCGAGATCGCCACGCTGGTCGACGGGGTCACGAAGCTCAGCAAAATCAACTTTGTCTCGAAGGAAGATCGCCAGGCCGAAAACTTCCGCAAAATGGTCGTCGCCATGGCGCGCGACATCCGCGTGCTTCTGGTCAAGCTCTGCGATCGCATCGACAACATGCGAACGATGGAGCACATGAAGCCCGAGGCGCAGGAGCGCATCTCCCGCGAAACCATGGAGATTTACGCGCCGCTCGCGAACCGTCTCGGCATGGCGG
The DNA here is from genome assembly GCA_947473045.1 of Myxococcales bacterium. Taxonomy (GTDB): domain Bacteria; phylum Myxococcota_A; class Polyangia; order Polyangiales; family Polyangiaceae; genus JANYHY01. Next base: position 41,455 of record CANJCO010000003.1, read on the forward strand.
CGTTCAAGCTCGAGCTCGAAGATCTCGCGTTTCGATACCTCGAGCCCGACGCCTACGGCGAGCTCGTCACCCAAATCGCCAAGAGCCAGCGTGAGCGCGACAAGTACATCGCCGACGTGTCGAAGACGCTCGCGTCGCGCCTCGCGGAGCAGGGCTTCGCGGTCGACGTCACGGGCCGCGCCAAGCACCTGTATTCCATCTGGCGAAAGATGCGCGCGCAGGAAGCGACGCTCGACCAAATTCACGACGCCATCGCGTTTCGTATGCTCGTCGAGAGCGTAGGCGACTGCTACGCCGCCCTTGGCGTGGTGCACTCGAAATGGGTGCCGGTGCCGGGGCGCTTCAAAGACTACATCGCACTGCCCAAGCCCAACATGTACCAGTCGCTCCACACCACGGTCATTGGGCCTGGGCGCGAGCGCATCGAGATTCAGATTCGCACCCACGAGATGCACCGCGTCGCCGAGCGCGGGATCGCCGCTCACTGGAAGTACAAAGAACGCGGCGGCGGGGGCATCGCCGACAGCGACGCCGAGAAATTCGGTTGGCTTCGCCAGCTCATGGAATGGCAAAAAGATCTCAAAGATCCGGCCGAATTCCTTGAGGGGGTCAAGGTCGATCTCTTTCAGGACGAAGTCTATGTCTTTACGCCGAAGGGCGATGTGCGCGCGTTCCCGCGGGGAGCCACGCCGATCGACTTCGCATTTTCGATTCACTCCGCGATTGGCGAGAAGGTCACCGGGGCGCGCGTCAACGGAAAGCTCGAGCCGCTGCGCTATCGCCTCAAGAGCGGTGACGTCGTCGACATCGTGACCTCGTCAGGGCAGCATCCCTCGAAAGACTGGCTCGACATCGCCGGCACGACCCGCGCGCGGGCCAAGATTCGCAATTTTCTGCGCGCCGAAGAGCGCGAAAAGTCGCACAAACTGGGCCGCGAGCTGCTCGAACGCGAGCTGCACAAAGCCGGCGTGTCGATGAACAAACTGTTCAAGAACGACGCCGAATTCGGACGCGTGCTTGCGGCGCTCAAGCTCCAGTCTCAGGAAGAACTCCTCATCGCGATCGGCTACGGCAAGACGCGCCCGGAGGACGTCCTCGCCATCATCGCGCCGCCCGCGCAGGAAGGGGCGCCGAGCTCGGCCGCTCCCGCGGAGCTGCGCGAAGGTCGCCTCGCCGGATTCGTACGCAAGATCAGCGGAAAAGACGAAGGCGGCATTCGGCTAAGCGGTATTGACGACGTGCTCGTTCGATATGCCAAGTGCTGCAATCCGCTGCCGGGCGACGACATTCTCGGATTCATCACGCGCGGCAGGGGCCTGACGATTCACAGGCGGGGCTGCTCGAAGGCGTTCGACACCGATCCCGATCGCCGCGTCGAGATTGGCTGGGACGCGAAGGCCAAGATAAACCGTTCGGTTCAGCTGCGGGTGGTCACGGCCAACCGCCCGGGCATTCTCGCCACCGTCGGGCAGACCTTCAGCGCCCAGGGCATCAACTTGAGCGAAGCGCTGTGCCGGGCCGGTGACGACGGGCGCGCAATCAACGTGTTTACGTTTCCGTGCAGCGATCTCGACCAGCTCAAGGTGGTGATGCGCGCGCTTCAGAAGGTTCAGGGAGTCGTGGCGGTCGAGCGCGGCTGACGATGACGGCTCAGGGCACGCCGGCGAGATGGCTGTCGATGACGATGTGCGCGGTTCCAGTCGCGGACTGGGCGAGCGCGTCTTTGACCGTGACGGTCACGTCGAGCGGCTTGCCGAGAAATTGCGTGTAGTCTGCGCCATTCTGATCGAGCTGAAATCGCAGGCCGTAGAGCTTGCAGTAGCCGCCCTCGTCACGGTCGAAGCTGAAGACAAACGCGGTGGGTGTGACGGGCACGCCAGTGCCGGGTTGCGAGGCCGTGATTGTGGTCACTGAGCCTGCCTGCTTGAGGTTTCTCATGCGCACGGCGATCCAGATGTGGTGTCCCCCCTGCGGTCCGGCTTCGGCCTGAAGTACTTGCCCGTTGGTGAGCGGCAGGTAGTCGGTCTGCCCGTCGCCGACGATCACCTCCGGCGCGCCCGCGTTGGCCGGGCGGCAGATATCGGGCTGTTGCAGCGGCCAGTTGCTCGCATACGTCTCGAGCGCCGAGGCGGGCAGGCTGTCGTCGGCGCACGCCCCCGAGATGCAGGTCTGATTGGCGGCAGTGCAGTCGGGGCCGCCGGTGCCGCCCACGCCGAACGCCAGATCGCACCTTGGGTCGAGGCGGATGCGAAGGAGCTTGTGCGCCCCGGAGACGGCGTGAACGCGCGCGGTGCGGGTAAAAATGCGAATATTTTGCGATGCATTCGGGGTGGCAAAAGCGTCGATTTTTACGGTCACTTCCTTCGCGGCGTCCGATACCGGGGGAGTCACCTCGTGAGGAAACAGCGCCGCGTCGGCCGATGAGACAGTCTCGTCGGTGGCCAGCACGCCGTCGATGCTCGTGGTGATGTGCATCGACTTGATCGTCGCGGTGCCGTCGTCGGACTGAACGCCGATGGTCAGCGCCGTGTCGCCCGGCGGTCCGGAGGGGACGCTGCACGCCGCAGCGACGAACGCGAGCAGCAGCCCTGATCCCGACGCCCGCTTCAGTGTGCCACTCCCATTATTTTGGCTCAATTGACTACCTCTGGCCGTACTTTAGCAAGCCGCGATCCAACGCGACGAAGTGAATCGCTTCGTGGCGATTTGCTTTATCTTGTGGCGGTGACGCGCGCCCGCTGGACCTTCGCACTCGCGGCTGCGCTCCTGGCTGGCAGCGCCCATGCGTCTCCGGAGGACCTGTTCGGCTACGGTGCGCGCTCGACTGCCCTCGGTGGCACCGGGGCCGCGACGGCGCGAGGATTCGAGGCCGCGTTCGGCAACCCCGCGCTGCTGTCGCTCGAGCGCGAGCGGCGGCTCACCCTTGGCTACCTGGGGGCCACGTTCGACGCGCACGCGGACGGCGCAGGTTTGCCCGGGCGCATCGGGCAGGCGCCGGCGCGAGGGGTGGTCATCGGCGTCGATGTGCCGCTGCCACTGGGGGGCATTTTGCGCGATCGCGTCGGGTTCGCGCTGGCGTTCTACACCCCCACCGACGTCATCGTGCGGGGCCGCATCCTCTATCCCGAGACGCCGCAGTTTCCGCTGATGGGCGATCGCGCCCAGTCGCTCGCAGTGCGAATGGGGCTCGGTGCGGACGTCGGCCACGGCTTTCGCGTGGGCGTCGGCTTCGCGGCGCTGGCGCAAATTGCCGGCGAAGTCATCGTTGCGACCGACGCCACGGGCAAAGTTGGATCGCGCGTCGAAGACCAGCTCGTCGCGACCTACTCACCCATCGCAGGAGCTGGTTACGAGCGAAAATCAGGCCATGATTTCATAAGGATCGGAGCAACCTTTCGCGGAGAGCAAGACGCTCGTTTCGCGGTTGCGATCGACGCCACAAAGCTGTCGTCGCTCAACATTCCGATCTTCAATATCGCGGGCCTCGCACAGTTCGACCCGATGCAGGTGGCGGCCGAAGGAGCGTGGACGCGCGACGCGCTCACCGTCGCAATCGGTGTAACCTACAAGCATTGGAGCGCGTATCCGGGCCTCGTCGAGCCGACGATCCTTTGCCCGGCGAGCGAGCCCGACTGCGGCGCGCTTCAGCCAACGCGCCTGTCATTTTCCGACACGTTCGTGCCGCGCGTCGGCGTCGAGCGGAGCGTCGGGTTGGGGGCAGCAGCCACGCTCGCGCTGCGGGCGGGCTACTTCTTCGAGCCGACGCCTCTGCCGGCTACGCTCGCGGCCTCGCATGCCTTTGACGCCGCCAGCCACGCGACGCAGCCCGTGCCGACGCGCTTCTTCGACGCGAGCCGGCATGCGCTCACCGCCGGCCTCGGCGTAACGCTGACCAGGCCGCTGTCGCTTCGCCTCGACTGGTCGTCTCAGCTGCACGTCCTGCAAGCGCGCGACGTGACGCTCGAGGGGGGGCCCGCGGGGACTTCAAGCGCCGCGAGCCTGCACGGCGTCGTGTGGATGACGTCGCTCGGGGCGGGGCTCGGCTTTTGATCCGGCGGCGTGTTTTCGCCGGTCTGGCCGAGATCGTCAGCTTGCTTGCGATCTCCGGAGCGGCCCGCGCCAACCCGCTCGATACGTTCGGTTTCGGCTCCCGCCAGACTGCGCTTGCGGGCGCCGTGAGCGCCGACGTCGCCGACTTCTCCGCGAACTACTACAACCCTGCGGGCCTCGCGCGCGCCCGGGGCCTCGAGCTGTCGATTGGCTACTTTCGCGCGCAGCATTATTTGCAGACCAACGGCCGCGACAACGGCGTCGATCCGGTCCGCGGGCTATCGGGCGGCATCGTGGCGCCGGGCGCGCTGCTGGGCATCCCGTTCGCGTTCGGACTCGGCCTGCACCTGCCCGACGACCGGATCTCACGCGTGCGCGCGCTCCGGCAGGAGCAGCCGCGGTGGGAGCTCTACGACAATCGTAATCAGCGCCTGTTTTTAGCCGCGAACGTCGCCGTGAGCCCGACCCCGTGGTTGCAGATCGGAGGCGGCGCTTCGTTCATGTCGTCGACCGAAGGCCGCCTCGATATTACCGGCAGCGCCAACCTCTTCAAGGCCGATGCTTCTCAGCTACGGCACGAAGTCGACGCCGATCTCACGGCCGTGCGCTATCCGCAGCTGGGAGCGCGGGTGGCGCTCGGGGAAAATGCGGCCCTGTCGGTGGTCTACCGCGGCCAGTTCGCGCTCAAGCTCGACTTGCGGGCGCGCTTGCTGGGCGACGTCTCGGGCCTCACTACTGCCTATTACAGCCTCGTCGAATCGAGCGTCGATGCGTTCTTGCCGCAACAGGTCGTGTTTGGGGGCTCGTGGCGCCTGTCGCGTCGCCTCCGCGCAAATGCCGACTTCACCTGGATCAACTGGAGCGCCTACGTCGCGCCGGTCGCCAACGTCGCGGTCGATCTAGCGATCCCGGCGCCCGCGGGAGGGTGGCCCGCCGGCATCAGCCCGCCAGCGGTGCCGGCTCCGATCCGCATCGTGCCGCTCGTGATGCACGATCGCGTGGTGCCTCGAATCGGGGTAGAATACACGTTTGCCTCCGGCGCGCGGTGGGGCGCACAAGCCCGCGCCGGCTATGAGCTCGCCAAGAGCCCGGTCGCCGCGCAGACGCTGTCAACGAGCTACGTCGATCGCGATCGCCATTCGCTGTCGGTCGGTGCGGGGGTGCGACTGACGAACGCGATTGCCGTGCTGCCCGGCGAGCTTCGACTCGATGCGCACCTGCAGTGGAGTCTGCTCGTGACCGAGGGCACGCTCAAGCGCGATCCGGCTGATTTCGTGGGCGATTTTACGGCTGGGGGACAGATATGGAACGCAGGCGCCACCCTCACGGCAGGGTTTCGATGACGCGGGGATTGCGCATCCTGCTGCTGGGCGCCGCGGCGTCGTGCGCGACGCTCGGAACGAGCGGGCAGGGCGATCTCGAGCTGCCGTCGGCCGGCGTCGGGCCTTTCCGCAAGCTCGCCGACGCTGAGGAGCACGGAGTGGCGCCCATGTTGTTCGACGCGCCGTTGGCCCGCTACCGCGAGCCCGCGCTGCTGCGCGACGACAACGATCTTCGCTCGATGCGCGTCACGCTCTTCGCCGTCGCGTCCGTAAGCGGCCACGACGCCATCGTGCGCTCGCGCGCGAACGACGGCCGCAGCTTCTTCGCAGGCGCAGGTGACGCTCCCGGCCGCGCGCCGGCGCTCGCACTCGCGGCCGACGCGCCCTGGGAAAACGGCAGCCTTTCGGGGCCCAGCGCCTTGCGTGTGGGAGAGGCTATTTATCTGTATTATGCATCTAATGGCGCGATAGGCCTCGCGCGTTCCGCTCGCGGCGCGTCGTTCACCAAGCTGCCTGCGCCCGTGTTCTCGCCGCCGCGATCGGCCCGTGCACCGGCGGTCGCGCAGCTGCCCGATGGCTCGTTTCGGCTGCTCTACGAGAGCGCCGGCTCCATCTTCGAGGCCGCCAGCGCCGACGGCATTGTGTGGGCTGATCTCGACGCCGACGAAGCGACGCTCGCGGTCGATCCGGTGCTCGGGCCTGCGTCGCAGCCCGCGACGCTCGCACCGGGCGAGCGCCCGCCGTTCGATACCGACTCGGTCGGCGATCCGTGCGTGGCGCTGCGCGTGACGCCGGCGGGCCGGCTTCATATGCGTGTACTCTACACTGGCAGATCGCAGGCGGAGGGAGGCGACCTCGCGAGCGCGATCGGCTTCGCGGCGCGCTACGGCAGCGCGGGGCGCTTGTCGCGCAACCCGTCACCTGTGCTGTCGCTAGGCAGGCACGAGCAGGCCCCTGCGCTGCTCGAATGGCTCGCCGGCGATCCGGGAGGGCCCGACGCTCCCAACCGCTCGCTCCTGCTCGTCGCGCTCGATCAGCGCGCTCAGGCGCTTGCGCCGCCTTACTCCGCCCTCGCAGGCGCAGTGGCCCCTGCGACGGTGACGCTGGACGCGCCAGCAGCGTTTGCCGATGCCCCATAGGTGCTAGCGTCAAGGCCTCATGTTCCTTGTCGGCTTGCTCCTCGGCATCGCCTGCGTGACGCCCTTCGTCGTGACCTATGCGCTCGTCGTCCGCTGGGCCGACCGCTTCGAGCCCGAGCCCTGGTGGCTGCTGATTCTCGCCTTCATTTGGGGCGCGCTCTTCGCGACGTTCGGCGGCGGCACGGGCAGCGCGATCGGCGAGGGCATCGCGTCGGGCGTCACGGGGCTGCCGACCGACGATCCGAACATTCAGGCGTTCGGGGCGACTGTGCTCGCGCCGATTTTCGAAGAAGGATTCAAGGGCCTCGGCGTCGCGATCATCGCGTTCGCCAGCGCGCTGGGACTCAAAGAGCTCGACGGCCCGCTCGATGGCGCGATTTACGGCGGAATCGTGGGCCTCGGCTTCACGCTCACCGAAGACACGCTCTACGTCGCGGGCGCTTTTGCCGAAGGAGGCGCAGCCGGATTCGTCGGCTTGCTCTTCGTACGCACGGTGCTGCTCGGGCTCTCGCACTGCACCTTTACGGCCTGCACGGGGCTGGGGTTCGGGATCGCGGTCGAGAGCCGCAGCTGGGCTGTGAAGGTGCTCGCGCCCATGGGAGGAATCTTCGTGGCGATGAGCATGCACGCCATGCACAACGCGCTTCCGACGTTCTTCGGCGGGGAGGGCACTGTGGTCATGGTGCTCATCTCCTGGGCCGTCGACATGCTCTATTTCCTGCTGCTCGCCGCGCTCGTCGTCCGCGACCGCGCCATCGTCGTGCGCGAGCTGCTGCCCGAAGTGGGAAGTCTGCTGCATCCGCTCGAACTGCAGTCAATCTCGACCTATTTCGCGATCGGAATGGCCAATTGGGGCGTGATGTTTTCGCGCGGCTGGAAGCAATTTCGTGCGCGTCGAAACAAGCAACTCGCGCTCGTTGAAATCGCGTTTATCAAAAATCGGCGGCGGCGAGGCGAGCGCGGCCGCGACCTCGACGTGAAAGAGTCGAAGCTGCGCTACGAGGTCGGCCTGGCCAATCGAACGGGCGTCTGGATCGGACGCTAAGGGCGGCGCGATCAGCGGATCAGGGTCGAGACCGCAATCGCAGAAAAATCAGGTGCGATCGCACGCACGGCCTGAGGGGGCCCCACGGGGACGAGCATGTAGCCGCCGCCGAGGTGATCGTACGAGTAATAGCTGCCTGTGACGCTCTTGATGGTCTTGCCGTCGCCGGACAGGTAACTCACCGTGTGCGGATCGCCGTAGACCGGCCTGCTTACGGTGACGGTCGCGCCCCAGGTGAGCGTGCCATCGCCGGCCACGTTGACCCACGCGTAATCGCGGGGCTCGAGCTGCTCTTTCGGATAGATGAAATTCGCGCCGTTTACGGCAGCGATTCGGTCGAAGAGCGCCTTGTAGGTGTAGTCGCTGATCCACTCGTGATCCGGGCAGTAGCCCATCATGTCGTGACCCGCGGCGGGATCGATGAAGGTCTTGTCGAGCAGGCCGTATCCCCAGACACCGATGCTCGCGTTTGAATAGGGAAATGCGTTGTCGATGCCTTGAACGGGCCCGCAAGGCGCGTGCGAACGGCCATGCGCGTGGCCGATTTCGTGGGCGGCGGTGAAGGCGGTGTCGGTAGACGTCTGACTGCCCGAATAGCCGAGGCCGATGCTGGCGCGCGCGAAGACGTCTTGCACCGACTGAGCGAGCGACGACAAGCCGGCGACGCAGCCGTTGCCGCAGAAGCTGGCGAACGAGGACGCGGGCGTGAATGCTCCATAATAGTAGACGTCGTCGGGCGGATTGTCGGTTTGGCGCTTTTGCAAAAACCAGTTGAGCATGTTGCCCCAGTTGGTGCCGTTCGCGGCCGGCGCGCTCCCAGGATATTTCACCGCAGGCATCACCGTGAACTCCACCGCCGACACCGGATACAGCTCGTAGAGGAGGTCCTTAATCGTCGCGATATGCGCAGCGTCGGTGGGCGGCGTGAGGTTGTTCGTCACGAGCGGAAAGTAGTGAATCTTGACCTGATTGCCGCTCGAGCGCGCGGAGAGCGAGGCCTGCGAGCCGTCGTTGGGATACTGCGCCGGCGAGCTGCCCGTCGCGCCGCCCGCTGCGCTCGGATCGATGATTTTTACGCTAAATTCTGCGTCGGTCGTCAGGTTGGCGGCAGGCACGAGGAACTCGAACAGCGAAGACGACGACGCCTCGCTCCAGCTGCTTGAGATGGTCTTGGTGTCTTTGCGGGAGAGCGCTCCGCCCGAGCTTGTTATCGTCAGATAGGCCGTCAGGGCGTGGGGTTTGTAGCTCGTGTCGGGCGTCGCGTAGACGCGGAGCAGGGCGTCGCGATTGGCGACTACGGGCGCCTTGCTGCTGCTCGGCTTGCCGGCTTTGACGAGCGTGACCTTGACGCCTTGAAACACCGCAATGTCACTGATCGCGACGTTGGCGGCCAACGCGCCGTTGGACGGGGGAGCCGCGTCGACGATCGGATTTCCCGCGTCGTCGAGGGCTACGCCGCCGTCGTCGCCGGCTCCGGTGCCAGGGTCGCTGTGCACGTAAACGTATTCGGTGCTGCATGCGGCGAGCGCGCAGACGAGGGCGGATTGAGCGATACGTTTCACGGGTGCCTCCGTTGTCGCGCGGCCACGAGCTCGGCCAACCCGACTCGCCTACGATGCGTGAGCCGCTCCGCAAAAGCAACGAAGCGAGCTCACAAAGCGAGCCGACTCGCGGCTCGCTAGAAAGATGCGAAGGGAGCGTAATCGCGCGGGAGCGCGGCGGCGCTCAGCCCGGGGCGGCGTCGTCGTCGTGCGCGTACGTGTGCAGCCGCGTCAAATCGAGCGTGCGCTCCTTGCCGTCGACACGAAATACGTCAACAAAATGCGCGCCGAAAATCACTGATTCTGCGTCGTAGGCGTGCCGCGCGTGAACGACCTGCGTAAGCGTCTCGTCGGTGCCCGCAAACGAGACGATGAGCGAGCCCTTCTTGTCGGCGAGCGATTCGGCCGTCTCGCCGAACAGCGGACTCGCCTCGTCGACCGAGTGAAACACCGTCCACGTGAGAGAAAACACCGGGCTGCGCGCGCGTTGAAGTTTTAGATCGTGCATGCGCCGGAACGTCGCTCCTTCGCTCGTCGCCTCTTCCCGCAGCAGCACTACATGCACCGACGCCTCGACGATGCGGCTCGCGCGCTCGTTGGCCATTCGGAACATGAGCACCGGCTTGCCATCGATGCTGCCGATGAGCGCGATGTGCGAAAACAGCACGCGCGCGGTCGGGCGCGAGAACTTGGCAAACACGAGGCCGGTTGTCAGCGCTGCGGAGATGACCCCGCCCATCGCCTCGATCGAGACGATGACGTTGGCGAAGGTGCCTTTCGGCGTCATCGATCCGTAGCCGATGGTCGCCATGGTCTGCACGCTGAAGAAGAACGCGTCTTCGAAGTTGCCATGGCGCGCGTTGTCGATCGCGCCGCCGAGCGCGATGTAGATCAGCGCAAAGAGCGCGTTGAATGCCACGTAGATCGCGAACATGACCGCGAGGGTCGTCGGCCATGACGCGGTCATCAGCGTAAAAAACAAGTCGCGCAGCGGATGCAGGCGATCGCGCCCGCGCGTGACCCGCAGTCCGGTTTCGAGCTGCGAGGTGCGCGGCTTGGCTGTGATTTCGCGGCTCATGTGCCTCCCCAGGTGGCTTCCAGCGCGAGGCCTCGCGTCGCGCCAGCGTCGCCGGATCGAGGCAAAAATGAGCTCATTCGCAGGGGTGCTACGACGCAGAGCAGCGCGCCGGCCTGCGCGCCCGGCCCGGGTGAAACGGTGACGCGCGGCGAGCCGATCAGGCCCCCGTCGTCGACGTCAGCAACCACACGCGCGGCCCCCGAGGCAGGCGTGCCGCGTCTGGCCTGGTCGCGGACGCACGCGTCTAGCGCGTCGGCGAGGTGGTCGACGACGCGTCGAACGTCGTCGTCGCCAAGCCCGCGCGCTTCGGCGAGCGCGACCGCAGCCATTGGACGGCGTGCAACATACACGTATCTGTCCGCTTCAGGGCCGCCGGTTACGTCGCGCGACTCGCCGATCGCGTCTCGGACTCCCGCGCCGGCACAGCCGAGCATCAGCGCGGTGGTGAGCGCTCTCACGCGAGCATGTGCTTGGCGATGACCATGCGCTGCACCTGGCTCGTGCCTTCGTAGATCTGCAGCAACTTGGCGTCGCGCATCAGCTTTTCGACCGGGTATTCCTTGGTGTAGCCGTTGCCGCCGAAGATTTGCACGGCGTCGATCGCCGTTTGCATCGCGCTGTCGGCGCCGAACGCCTTGGCGTAGCTCGAGACCACTGGATGGCGCACGCCGTGGTCGAGGTTGTAGGCCGCTTTGCGCACGAGCAGGTTGGTGGCCTCGTAGCGAATCGCCATGTCGGCGAGCATCGCCTGAACCATCTGGTGCTGGCCGATCGGTACCCCGAAGGTCTTGCGCTCTTTCGCGTAGGCGACGCACTCGTCGATGCAGCGGCGCATGACGCCGCAGGCGATCGCGCCGATGTCGGGGCGGGTCTGGTTGAAGGTTTCCATGGCAAGCTTGAAGCCCTGACCCGGCTCGGCGAGCACGTTGGCGGCCGGCACGTGCACGTCTTCGAGCATGACGGTGTTGGTGTCGCTCGCGCGCTGGCCGAGTTTGTCTTCGTGCTCGCCGACTGAAACGCCCTGATAGCTGCGCTCAACGATGAAGGCGCCGATGCCCTTGTGACGCAGGGCAGGGTCGATCGTGGCGAAGATGACGTAGAAGCTCGCGAAGCTCGCGTTGGTGATCCACTGCTTGGTGCCCGTGAGCACGTAGCTGCCGTCGCTTTGCTTTTTGGCTCGGCACTGCATGCCGGCGACGTCGCTTCCGGCGGAGGGCTCGCTCGTCGCGTACGACGCGAAAATCGGCTCGCTCGCAAGCCAGCCCAGGTACTTCTTTTTCTGCTCTTCGTTGCCGCCGAGCTTGATCGGCGTGAGCGCGAGGTTGTTGGCGCTCATGCTCGTCTGAATGCCGGAGCAGCCGTAGGCGAGCTCTTCGGTAATAAACGTCAAGTCGAGATCGGCCATGCCCGGCCCGCCGTATTCGGACGGAAGCGCAGCGTTGACGAGCCCGAGCTCATGGCCCGCAATGAAGACGTCTTTTGGAAACACCGCGTCGCGGTCGCATCGGGCCGCGATTGGCGTGATGCGCTCTTTCGCGAAGCGGCGCGCGGTATCGATGAGGGCTTGTTGCTCTTCGGTGGGCGTGAACTCGAACATCTCGCGTCTCCGGGGGCGGCGTCGCCGCGCGTGCAGTGGTGGCAATCGTGGGGCGCAGACGTCGCGCCGACAAGATGACTGCTACCGCATTTTCACGCGCAGCGCATGCGCCGCGACCACCGGAGTGAGCTTACATGGTGCAGTGCGCGGCGCAGTTGGCCTGAAGGCAAGTAGCGTAGTTGGCGCCGGCTGAAACCGAGGCTCCCGGCTTGGTCGCGTTGCACTTGGCGAAGCAGTTGCCAGTCTCTCCGGAGGCGTCTTTGGGCGCGCCCGCATCGGCAGTGCACCCGCGGTAGCAAGTGAGCAGATCGACGCAGGCCTTGTCGCCAAGGCACGCGTTCGTATACGCGCAGCAGCTCGTGGTCAGGCACGCCGCGCAGCTTGGTGGATCGGTCGCGACCGACAACACGCACGGAGCCGCGTCGGCGAGCCCAGTTCCGCCCCCGGGGGGCGGCGCGGCCGAGTCGGGGCTGTCGCCTCCGCCCGATCCTCCGCCGCCCGTCGTGTGAACGAGCGAGGACGTCTGCGTCGGCGTCTGCTCGCACGCGGCGAAAGCAGCCGCCGCACCGAGCGCGAAGATAGCGGTTGTGAGCTTCATAGAAAACTCCTGCTTACTTGCAATCAGCAGCGCACTTGCTGTGGACGCAGTTGTTGTAGTCGCCGCCGAGCTTCGACGCGGCCGGGTACTTCATCACGCACGCGCCAACGCATTGCGAATAGTCTTGGCCCGCATCGTTGACCGGTCCACCACCACCGCCACCACCGCCACCACCGCCACCACCGCCACCACCGCCACCATCGGTGGGCCCGCATGCGTTGATGCAAGCTGCGATCGCCGTGCAGTCCGCGTCGGCGAGGCAGGCGTTTGCGAGTTGGCAGCACGAGGTCGCCAGACATGCGCCGCACGTCGGGTTTGGTGCCGCGACGGTCAGCTTGCAACCGCCGTCACTGTCGGTGCCGCCGTCGTTGCCCGACGGAGTCGACGCGTCGGGCGCTGGTGTGGCGCTGTCGGACTGGGCATCGGGAGCGAGCAACGTCGACTTCGCGGGAGTCGTGGTGTCATTGCAGGCGAGCAGGAGTGCGCCACCAGACACGGTGATCGCGAGTGCAATTTTGAAGTTCATAGGGCGTCCACGCAATCGAACGTCTGCTGCCACGCGATGAGCGTCGGCGCCAGGTTCTTATCTGGGGTTGGGTTGAGAGCCATGTTCACTTGAAGCATGGGGTGGGAGACTTGGTTCGCTCCGGCGATCGCGTTTGCGACCGACGCGAGGATCCACACGGGATGGGAGACGGTCGAGACCGCGAGGGGGATAACGGCGCCGAGCGACTGCGCGTTGTCTCCGGTCTGTACGGTGAACGTGATGTTCGCCGTACCGCTGCCGTTGCTCGGGATGGTGTCCTGCCAGGCGAAGTCGCGCCACTGCACGTACTTGCCCGCGGGGCAGACCGCCGTGAACTGACGGGTGAACGTGGCCGGCCCAAAAGCGGGGGCGGGCGGGGGGAGCGGGGTAATGCACCCTCCGAGATTGAAGAGCAGGAACTCCGCTGCGTCTTCTTGCGCGGTGAGTGGGCTCACCGGACATTCTTGCGGGAAGGTGAACGACTGACCGCCCTGCGCCAGGTGCATGTCGGTGTACATGCCGCGCCCGTACTGCTGGGCGACAGGCACGTTGAGCGGCGCGTCGAAGGTGAAGTCGGCGGGCACGTTACCGTTCTGATACGTCACGACCTGCTTCGAGAGGCCAGTGGTCGAATAGGTGTCGTACCGGGTCGGCGAGATGGTGAACTTTCCGGGCGACGAAGCCGCGCCGATGTAGCTCATCCACGAAGAGAAGTCGGCACCGGTTGGCAGCGCCAGGTTAATCAATCCGACGTTTGGATCGCCATAGTTGAGCGCGCCGTCCGGCGCCCAGTTGGCGACTCCCGGGAAGGGACTTTCGATCCACTTACGGCCGTAGTGAGACGCGAAGAGGCGGCCGCCTCCTCCGAGGTACTGGCTGAGCGCTGAGTATGTCGGCGCTCCGACGAAGCTCCACGGACCCGAGTTGATGTATTCGGTTCCGCAGTCACACGGCAGCATGACGAGGTCGTACGGCTTCAGCGTGTTCACGTTCTGCATGAACGTGCTCGGCGGCGGGTTGCTGCCGCCCGAGAGCGGAATGCCGTCTCCCAGGTAGTAGTCGACTGCGCCGCCGGCGCCCGGGCTCTTGAACTCGGAGGAGTCGATGCCGATGCGGGTCAGCAGGCACTCCATCGGGTCGCAGCCGTTGGCCGTAATCGCGATGTGGGGCATGTTGCCTTCGCCCTGATTTTTCGGCAGGCGCGTGTTGGCTGCAGGCACCGCCGCGCTGACGCACGAGCTGACGTTGATGGTGGTCTGTCGGCGCCACTTGCCGACCTGCACGACGAGCGGAATCGAACCGCTCGGCACGCCCGTCAGCGTGAACTTCCCGTCAACGCCGGTGAGGGCATAGGTGACCGCCGGAGGCAGGTTTCCGCCGCCGCCGCACGCGTCAGGCTGCGCGCCCGCCGGAATCGCCGGCAGCGGCAACGTCGCCGGAACATAGACGTACGCATTGAAGATCGGGTTCTTGCCCGCCGGATCGAGGACGACACCGGTCAGCGTCGTGGGCGAGTTTACGGGGCACTGCGCGACCTGGCACTGGAAGCCCAGGCAGTTCTGCCCGCAGCCTGCCGCGGGCACGGGCACCGGCACAGGAACGGGAGGCGGCGTAGGCGTATTGCAGCCGCAGATCGACCGTCGCGAACCGCCTCCGCAGGCGATGCCGAGCTGGTCCATGTTGGTGAGGTGGTTGGTCGGGCAACCGGAATAGGTTGAACAGTACAGCGGTCCGACGAGTCCGCTGTTGACCGCGTGGGTGCCGGGGGTGTCTTCAAGACACGCATACGTCCAGCTGTTGATCTGTGGCGGTCCGGCAATACCGAACGCGTTGGCGATGGCGGTGCACTCCGCGCCCGTCGGATCGTCCTGTGCGGCGAACACCGTGGCGTCGGAGGCAGGGGTCGAGCCAATCGCTTTGCAGACGTCGTTGCACGAGGTGCCGCATGTGGCGTTGTCGTAACACCACGTGACCCCGTTTACGGTTTTACAAGTCGCTGGCAGAGGCCCGTTATTGGGAGGTGGAACGACCACCTGACTTGCCTTGAAACAGTAATTGGTGCCGGCGGCGCCTTGACAGTTGTCCCAGACGAACGCCGATTGAGCGCAGTTGCTTGAGCCGCAGTTGTAGTTCGCGCTCTTCTTGTAGTTTTCGGCAACAACGCTGCAACCACCAATGCCCCAGATGGTTGTCTGACCCGTGTGAGTAATGGTGTTGGGGTTGTTGTTCGTTGAACACGAGTAATCCGAGAACGAGCCGCCGAACTTGAGCGCGCAGCCTTCCTGGCAGGTGTATGTCGGCGGGTTGGTCGTCCAGTTGACTCCCTGATCAACCTGGTACGAGCCGACGAGCACGGGCGGACCTACCGGAATGACGGGACCGCTACCGAACACCTGCCATTCAAAGATGACCGGCTTCGGCGCGGCGCCCGCCGGCGTGTTGCAGCCGCAGATCGACCGTCGCGAGCCGGCTCCGCATGGAATACCGAGCTGGTCCATGTTGGTGAGGTGCTGCGTTGGGCAGCCGGAATAAGTCGAGCAGTAGAGCGGGCCTACGAGTCCGCTGTTGACCGAGTGGGTGCCGGGCGTGTCCTCGAGGCAGGCGTACGTCCAGCTGGCGATTTGCGGAGGGCCAGCAATACCAAACGCGTTGGCGATGTTGGTGCACTCGGCGCCCGTCGGATCGTCCTGAGCCGCGAACACCGTCGCGTCGGGGGCGGGCGTCGTGCCGGCCGCTGCGCAAACCGAGTTGCACGAGGTGCCGCAAGTGTTGTTGTCGTAACACCAGGTTACGCCGTTTACAGTCTTGCAGGTCGAAGGCAGCGCAGCGACGCTGTTTTTGAAGCAGTAGTTGATGCCTCCGTAGCAGTTGTCCTGACAGTAGGCCGACTGCGCGCAGTTGGCGGAGCCGCAGTTGTAGTTGACGCTCTTCTTGTAGTTTTCAGCAGCGATCGGACAACCGCCGATGCCCCAGATTGTCGTGTAGTTATTATGCGTAATCGTCAGCGGGTTGCTGTTGGTGGAGCAGCTGTAGTTCGCAGCGTTGCCGCCGAATTTCAGCGAGCAGGCCTCCTGGCAAGTGTACGTCGGCGGGTTCGTTGGCCAAGACGGCCCTGTGGACACGTCGAACGAGCCCACGAGCACCGGGTTCGCCGGGGGCTGGGGAGCGGCCGTGACGACCCTCACGTTAAAGAGCCGAACCTGCGTCGTGGTGACGGGCTGGGTGAAGGTGTAGTCCCAGTCGTCGTACTGACCGGTGACGGTACCGTCGGTGATCCACTTGCTGCCGTCCCACCACTGAACGTCGGCCGCGCCGAGGGTGCCGCCCACGTTTCCGCAGCTGTCCTTCACCGAATCGCTGCGCGTGTCCATGTGCATCTTGGTCAGCGTTTGGGCTGCCGACCACGTGTATTGCGCCCATTCACCGCTCGCGACGGTGCCAGCGTTGATGTACGCCCAGTCCGTGCACTTGGTGTTCTGGTCGATGTTGTCCTTGCAGTTCGAAGGTGCATTCGGCGCGACGCTGCCGCCCGAGCTGAGCGTGATGGTGGCGCTCACCGCTACGTTCGTGATGGGCGTGTTGCCGCCCTGACCGCCCATCGAGCACTGCCCGTTGGGGCTGGTGTACGTCAGGATGACGAGGCCCGCGTTTCCGCCGGTGCCTTGAATCGTTCCGGGAGCTCCCGCCGCAGGGGGCACCGACTTTTGGAGCGCCCAATTTAGCGAGCCGAGCGCGCCAAGCGTTGGGAGCGAAGCGAGCGAATCGCCGCCGTTGGTTCCGCCGGCCGTTGGAGGGAGGAACGCGCCGTAGGGCCCGCTTGTTGCGCCGCCGCCACCGCCGAATCCGCCGCCGCCACCGCCGCTGTCCCAGCCTGAGCCGCCGTTGCCGCCATTGCCGGCGTTTCCGCCGAACCCGCCCACGCCCGAGTAGCCGCCGTTGCCGCCGACAAGGCTGCCGCCGTTGGTCGCGCCGTTGTAGCCGATACCGCCTGTGTTGCTGCCTCCCGTACCGCCACCGCTGGAATACGGGTACGGTTCTCCGCCGCCGCCGCCGAACCAGCCGCTGCCGCCGCCGCCGCCGTAGTCGTATCCGCCGCCGCCGCCGCCGCCGCCTACGTAAACCGCGAGCGTGTGCGCGGCCGCGAGGCTGAACGAGCCGCTCGCCGCCTTGCCCGCTCCTCCGGCGTTGGCGAAACCTCCGCCCGCGCCGCCGTTTCCGCCGGGGGCGAACGCGACGATGCCGCCGTTGTCGAGCACCGCGCTGCTGCCGCCGCCGCCGCCGCCGCCCCAGCCGCCGGAGCCGCCGCCCGCGCCGCCGCCGGCGCCGACCATCGAGTAGGTGACGGGAACGGTGCTGCCGAACGGGTTGGCGATCGAGAGCGCCGAAGTGACCCCGAGGGTGCACGTGGTGGGCGCGCCGGCATCGGGAGAGCCGGCCCCGCCGTCGGGATTGCAGTTGTTCGGGCAAACCGTTGTGACCTCGAAAACCTGCCACTCAAACACGATGGGGTTGCTTTGCTGCCCCAGCGTGTTGGTCGTGTACATGTCGTAGAGGCGCACCTGCGTGGTCGTGACCGGCGCGGTGAACGTGTAGTCCCAGTCGTCGAGCTTGCCGCTTATCGTGCCGTCGGTAATCCACTTGGAACCGTCCCACCACTGCACCTGCGCGGCGCCGGCCGTACGACCGATGACGCCGCAAGCGCTGACGACGGTCGCGCTCGCCGTATCCATGTGCATTTTGGCGATTTTTTTCGAGCTCGGCCACGTGTAGGCCAGCCACTGGCCTCCTCCCGGCGCGTTTCCGGCTGAAATCCAGGCCCAAACGCTGCAGTTGTTCGCCTCGAGAACCAGGTCGTTCGAGTCGGTGACCTGGTATGGCGAGATGGTGCCGCCCGCGCTCAGCGTCGGCGTCGCACTGGGCGCCACGTTGGTGTAGCTCGTGGCGCAAATGCACGGGCCCGCGTCGGCGCCCGCGTCGGCGGCCGCGTCGGCCCCGCAGTCGCTGCCTTTGCCGAGGAGCGAAATGCCGCCCGCGTCGTTGACGGAGAGTCCGGGGCCCGCGTCGAGGCCGAGGCCGTTGTCGTTAATTGAAATGCAGTCAGGATCGCAAGGGTTGTTCACACACGGGACAGGCTGACCGAGGCCTTCGATCTGCGATTCAGCGCGCGTTACAGGCGCCTCGCTCTTGAACATCGTCTTGTCGCCGACGCACGCTCCCCAGGCCGAACCGTCGCAGGTGCGCTTGCCGAGGCTGCAGGTGACGACGCCGCCTGATTTCGACAGAACTTCGCCGCATTCGGCCGTCAGTCCAACGCTGTCGCAGGGGCAGCCTTGATCGGGCTTGCTGCAAGCAACCGCTGTCGAGCCGTTGCCGCTCGGATCGACGCCGCCGGACGGCGCGTTCGAGCAGGCAAACGAAATGCTGATGGCGAGAAGGAGCGACGGGATCGCGAGCGCCCATAGGCTCGTGTTCTTTCCGCGGCTCCGTGTCTGTGATTCGCCCATGGTTGCTCCCGGTACATGCTGCACGCGCACGATCGGCGCACACACGTCCAAAGTGCATCTGTAGCAAACTCCGTGCCCTGAACGGGCGACTAGCAACCGGCAGCTTTTTGCTACCGCCGAGCGAAGCGTGCCAAGCGACAGCACGGACACATCCGTAACATTTGCGAGACTATGAAATTAGTTGCGATCTTCAGGGGTTAGGCGCGAATGCATGGGATTGTAGTCTACACGGTTACATGGTGCGAGCCGGCGAAGGCGTCGCGGCTTCTGGCGCGCTTCACCTCTGCCTCGACGGCCGCGCGGGCCGCTTCCGCGACGACGGCGGGACGGGCGCCGTTTGGCGCGTGCAGTGGCGCGCCGACCGAAACCACGACCCGGGTGCCGGGGCTCGCCGCTACCCGCGACAGGTGCTGGCCGAAAGTCTCGTCGCGAAAAGCCACGTCGCTGCCGGCGGCGTAGGCGAGCCCGACGGGGACAATGTCGACATCGAGGCGGCCCGCGGCGAGGAACGCGCCCGGATGGAAGGGGCGAACCTCGTCGCCGCTGAAGGTGGTGCCCTCCGGAAATATGCACACGGTCTGCCCGCGGGCGAGCTGCTCGCGCATCTGCCGAATCACCGCAGCGCCGCTCTGCTTGTCGGCGCGGTCGACGAAGATGGTTCCTGCGCGGGTCGCCGCCGCACCGACGACCGGCCAACCCGAGAGGTCTCCGCGGCTGACCATGAAGCCGCCAAAGGTTCGCAAGAGCACGCCAATGTCGATAGCGCTGCGGTGGTTGGCGACGACAAGTCGACCGCGGCGCGAAGGTGCCGGCGCACCGTCAAGCAGCTCAACTTCAATCGAAAACATCGCGAGCAGCGCAGACGCCCAGCGCCGCGTCCAGCGATCGCGCCGCGAGTCGCGATCGGGCGAGGTCTTTGTGAGCTCGTCGCGAACCGAATAGGCGGCCGTCATCGCGGCGGTGACCGCGGCGAAGCCCGCAACGCGGCCAGCGCGCCGCACGCTCTGCACGACGGTCACCACAGCCTCCGCAGCCCGTAGGCGAACCACTCCATGGCCCGCCTCGGATAGCTGCGCGTACGCCACGCGTCGATTTCAACGCGATGGGCCGAGGCGCAGTCGTGCTCGAACCACCCGCGAACGTGCGTGGCGAACGCGCCATCTTCGACGGCGAGGTTGAGCTCCATGTTCTTCGTCCAGCTGCGCTCGTCGAGATTGTAGCTGCCGATCGTGGCGAAGCTGTCGTCGATGATGGCGGTCTTGGCGTGCAGCACGCGGCT
This sequence comes from Myxococcales bacterium, assembly GCA_947473045.1. Classification (GTDB taxonomy): domain Bacteria; phylum Myxococcota_A; class Polyangia; order Polyangiales; family Polyangiaceae; genus JANYHY01. Next base: position 61,134 of record CANJCO010000003.1, read on the forward strand.
CGGCAAAGTGTAAATCTCGATGCCGCCGGTGACCAGTCGCTCGAACAGCGCCTCGACGGCGAATTGCACAATGGGCACGTCGCCACGTTCGGGCACCAGAACCCGCACGCGAACGCCGCGGGCGGCAGCGCGGAACAGGGCGCCGCGCACGCTGCGATTGGGGACGAAATAGCTGTTGGCTATGTCGATGTTGTGGCGCGCGCGCTCGATGCGTACGAGGTATTCGCGCCGCACGCTGCGCCGTTTGCTGCGCATCGACTGCCGCACGGGACCGAACGCTCGCGTCGGCGTATTGGCGAGCACCCACGTACGGGCCCCGCGTTTTCGCGGCAGCGCCTTCACGTCGGCCGGAGGGAGCGCGCCGGAGGTGCGGCGCCAGGTGTCGTAGAAGAGCGTTCTCAACTCCTGAGCGATCGGCCCGCGGGCGGCGATCATGTCGTCGCGCCAGCCTTCGCCGCCGTCTTCGACCGGGAGCCACTGGCGGCTCAGGTTAATGCCTCCCGTAAACCCGACAAGGCCGTCGACCACGAGCAGCTTTCTGTGATCGCGTCGCTCGAAGGCGCCCGTCGTGAGCGCGTTTCTAACTGGAAAAAGCGCATGAAATTCATACACTTGTCCGCCATATTGAATAAGTTTTGCAAAGAATGCGGGGGTGATGCCGAGCGAGCCGATCGCGTCATAGACGACGCGCACGCGCACGCCGCGACGTGCGGCGCTGGTGAGCGCATCGAGAAAGCGCAATCCGCACGTGTCGGGGCTGATCCAGTACATTTCGAGCAGCACTTCGTGTTCGGCGCGCTCGATGGCGCCGAGCATTTCGGGAAATGCGCGCTTGCCGTCCCGAAGGAGCGCGACCTCGTCGGCGCCGACCGGAAACCACACGATCTCGCTCACGGTGCGCCCGCGCGCCCGCGTGCCGTCGCGATGATCAGCGCTTCGTCCTGGAACATGGCCGCTGCGCAAGCCTTGACGTCGTCGAGTCGTTGCGGAGCGACCTCCGGCTCCTTGCGGAAGGCTGCGACGACCCGTGCGCGCGGATCGAGCCGGGAATCGACGCGTTCGCGCGCCAGGGCCGACGTCGCAGCCGACAGGTCGGCCGACTCGATCGCGCCGCGGCGGAGCCGGTCGAAGAGCGCGCGGACTTGCGACACCGAAGCGTCGAGGGCGGCGCCCGGGGCCTCGATGCGGACTGTGAGATAATGTGAGTTCGGTAGCGCGATCAGCCGCGCGTCAGACGTTCGCGCGACGCCGGCAAGCGAGCGCGGCAGCCACGTTTCGCGCAGCGCGGCCGCGAGCACTGCGGAGGCGCCGCATGCCGGCTCAGCGGGAACCGGCACTGCGAGATAGGCCACGCTCGCGCCCGGGCGGTCGACCGCGTACGTGCCAGGCTTGGCCGGGCTGAGGGCGCTGTCGGCGGGGCACGCGCGGGGGGCGTCGCGCGCGACGAAGCGATCGATCGCCTGCGCCATCGCCGCAGCCTGCGCCGCGTCGCCGTTGGCGAGCACCACCGCTCGCAGGGGACCGCGGCGCACGCTCTCGAGGCGCGTGGAGAGCAGGTTGCGCTGCGGCCGCGACGCGGAGGCGGCGCGCGGGTCGAGCCATGTTTCGTGCGCCGGGACCAGCGTTTCGGCGAGCAGCACGAGCGCGTCGTCGGGAGCGGCCGACGCCTGAATTTCGCCGGGCGGCAGCGCGTCGAGCAGCAGCGCGCGCGAGGCGGCCTCCGCAAGGCGCCCCCCGAGAGCGGCGGCGGATTCGCCTGCGCGGGCCCGCGCGTGGGCCAGGAGCCCGGCCGCGTCATAGCCAACGAACGGTTCGGCTTCGATGCCGTAGTCGTCGTGTGCGTGCCGGGCGAGCAGCGACATCGCGCTCAGCGTGGTGCCCAGCCCCGCGCCACTTTCGGCGCGCGTGCCGCATGATGACGCAAGCAGCACGTAGGCCTCGGGCTGACCGGACTCGATCAGCGTCTCGGCTGCGATCGCCGGCTGCGTCCAGCGCCTCGTCGCCGCGTCGAGCTCGGTTGTGATCGCTGCTTGAAAGCGTTCGGCATCGAAGCCCTCCGCGCGCGGCGAGGCGTCGCTGCGGGGAGGAATGCCGACAAGCACGCGCTCGTAGCGCTGCGGTTCGCACGCGGCGTAGAGATCGGTCGCAGCCAGCACGCTGGCCGCGTCGCGGGGATCGGGCAGGGCGGCGTCGGGCGGCGCGCTGGCTTCGTGCTCGATCTCTGCGCGTGCGAGGGCCGCGAGCCTTGCGATTCGCACCGGGTCGCGCGCGGAGAGCTCGATCGAGACATCGACGCATCCCCCCGAAGGAAGTGCCGTGCCGGAAACCCGGACTACGCGGGCAGATGGATCGGCCTCGCGCAGCTTCGCAAGCAGCACCGCGTGAGGGTCGCCGAGCGATCGCGCAGCTCCCAGCGCGGCCGACGGCGCGCGCTGCGCGACAACGTCGATCCGCATCGCCCCGCGATCGCGCAGAGGGTAGACGGCCAACGGATCGTAGGCCCGACCCGCGCACGAAATCTTGGAAATTTGAGGCCAATTGGAGCCCCTGGCGAGGTTCGCGACCGCCCGCTGCGTGATCGATGCCACACCGACGACGCCGATCGCGACCGACTGGTCGCCTACGATCGACGCGCGCGCCAGCTCGAGCGCCTCCCGGGACAGCGTAGCCTCCGCGCCGCGCGCACCGCGACAGTCTGCGAGGGCTGCGCCGTCGGCTTCGACCGCGAGGCTCGCATGCTCGACGGCGACTGCCGCTTTCGCGAAGCTCACGTCGTCGATCGGAGCAACCAGCGCGAGGCGCACGCTGTCGACCCAGGAGGCCAGGGCGCTGTCGTTGGTCATCAAGTTGTCGATGCGGACCGACGACGCCTGCGCGAAGACCCTAACGTTCGGGTCGCTACCGAGCTTGTCGCGAAGGACAGCGGCGAGCGCCACGGCGACGGCGCGCGGAGACTTCGCTCGGCTGGTGTCGACGACGATGGCCGCGCCGGCTCGGGGATCGCCGTCACGCGTCTCGACGACGACGGCTGGGTGCCCCGGCGATCGCTGCGCGCGCGGCGCAGGTGAATGGGGCGATAACCTCGCAGGCCCGCCGTTTCCGCCGCACGCGGCGAGCGCCAGGCTGACCGCAACGGCGCGTGCGTGACGGGCGCGGAGCACGTCGGACTACTTGACCAGGTCGGCCGCGCTTCGGGGGGCGATTTTCAAGTTGAAGAAGTAGGTCACGAGCCCGGTCACCGACTTGAACGTGGTGTTGGCTGGGAAGCTCGCTTCCGGCATGTCGTACAGCTCGTTGGAGATGCCAGGTCCGTTCTTCGCGTCGGCAGTGAGGGCGGCGGTCACGCGTCCGGTCTTTTTCGAGTCGCTGACGGGCGCGCCCGCGACCGTGACATTCTGAATGGTGACCAGCTGGCCGATCCACTTGCGGCCGGTATCGAAGGTCGACAGGTCGCCGACGTTGATGACCGTCGGCTGCGGGGCACCTACTTCGAATCGAAAGGTGACCTGCGGCTTGTTCAACTGGGGCAGAAACGCAGGCGCAAAGTTCACCGTCGAGCCGATCGTCGTCTGCTCGACGTACTGACCGCTCATGTCGACAACATCGCCGGGGCCAAGTCGAAGGCTGGTAGGCTGAAATGAGGGAGAATACAGGGTGATCGCGGCGAGCGGCCCGCCGGTGTCGGCGTCTTGTACGTAAACGGTGCCGCGGCTTTTTCCGTCGTGGGTCTCGTCGAAGTTGTCGACCGCGGCGACGACCGCCGTGGATATGGTGACGTTCGAGCCCGCGAGCTTCAGCGCCGGATCCTGAACTTCGCGCAGGCGCTGACCTGCGCCGAGCACATTGGCGGTGTAGGGCGCGGGCGGATCACCGGTTCGGGACGAGCACGCGGCGAGAGCGAAAAGAGCGACGAGGCCTACGGAGCGCATGTTCGGGTAAGCCTACATGAACTCAGGTCGCGCGGCGAGCGACTGGGGCTCAGGCTGCGCGCCGCGTGATGTCTTCGAGCCTCGACTGAATCTTGTGTTTCTTCGAGTACACCGTCTTGACGCTGATATTGAGCCGTTCGGCGATCGCCGCGGGCGGCAGGCCCTGCCCGAAGTACAGCGAAGCGAACCTGCGGTCGATCGCGCTGAAGGCGCAGAGAATTTCGCCGGCGATTTGCGCCCGCTCCCGCTGCGACGCGGCCTCGAACGGATCGGGCTGCTGGCTCGGCAAGTCGCTGGCCTCGGTCATCGCCGCGCCTGCGGGTTGCCGGCGCAGGCTGCGGAGGTAGTCGTAGGCCGCGTTCATCGCGAGAAGTCCGATCCAACCGGACAGGCGGTGCCCGCGCGAAGCGTCGAAGCTGCGGAGCTTGTGCATGTCGTTTGCGAGCAGCGAAACCCGCAGCGTGGCCACGATCTCGCCCGGATCGTCCGCCGACACGACGCGGGCGAAGCGACGCGTGACCTTGAACACGCAGCTGTGAATGAGACCATCGAAGCGCACGCCGAACTCGCGCCACGCTGCGGGACACCGAGCGAGGAGCGCGGCGATCAACTGTGTGTCGTCCCACGTGGTGGCGTCGCCGCGAACCGGGAGGCGAGTGGCAATTGCGCTGGGGGTGGGTGCAGTCATGGGGGCGTCTCCTCGTCGGCGTGGTCGCCGCTCCAGCCTCCCTATGCAGCGCGCATGCCATCGCAGGTTCGGGGAAGAATTCGCTGGAAACCGCGTAAAATAGGCGGATCGGGCCGCGCCCTCGGGCGGCCTCGGAGCGTAACGATCGGCGTAACAGACGCGCGCGGTGTTACGCTGGTCGTTACGGCGTCGCGCGCGCATACGCCCGTGCGAGGTGCTCGAGGGCGGCCGACGCCGAAACTGCGAGATCGGCCAGGGCCTCGTGACCGACACGCTCGAGCACGAGCCAGTCGCGTGCGATCACGTCGTAGAAGCCGCGGTGACGCAGCAGCCGGAGCGTCGCGCCCGACGGCAGCGAGAGGCCTTCGAGCGGCAGCGGCACGTCGGTCGCGAGCGGCTTGCCGAAGCGTTCCATCACCGCCACCAGCGCTTCGAGGGGCACGTCGCCGATTTGTGCATCTTGCACGTAAATGCCGATGAGATCGCCGGTCACGCGCACGGTTACGGGCGCGAGCACTCCGTCAGCCAGCGTTCGCTCAGCGATTTGAAGCGCGTTCACGACGCGCGCTGGGCGCCATCGTCGCGCAGCTCGCTCGCTTTGGTGAGCACGAACAGCTTGACCTTGCGCATCGGAACGCGCGCCGGACACCGCGCTTCGAGCTCAGCGAGGCGGTCGTCGCCCACGGCCTCGAACGAGCGTGCGGCGGCGTCGTAGTCGGGCATGCTCCGCGAGCTGGCGAGCATGAGGTCCATCACGCCGCCGTAGGCGCCGCCGCTGCGCGCGATTCGCGCTCCCTCGCCGTCGTCGCACAGGCCGCACGCGATGCAGCCCGACAAACTCGCGAGGTCCTCGCGCTCGGCCGCGCCAACTGCAGGCAGCCTGTCTTTGGCATAACTGGCCCGGAAAGCGGCCAGGCCGCGCCGCGTGCCCATGATTGGAGCAACGAGCGTTCGGAGCAGCGCCCAGGCGAGAATCAGCAGCGCGTGAATTCGACCCACGGTCATCCCTTTAACACTTCTTCACCGCCGCGGGCGCACGCTCTTAACAATCGGGCTGCAGCTTCTTTCTTCGACGGCGCAGGCGAATCGTCTCCTGCCCATGAAGAAAGAGATAACACTCATGATCGGTTGCATTATCGGAGCAGCTTGCGTGGTTGGGGCCTTCAAGATTGCGCGCATGGCTGCGCGGCGCATGCGCGGGGGCCGCGGGCGTCACGGCGGCGGATGCGGAGGTATGCGGAGCGAGGGCGGCTGGCGCGGTCGCCGCGGCGGAGGCGGGCAGCGCATGATGATGCGCATGCTCTTCGAGCGCCTCGAGACCTCACCGGGGCAGGAGAAAGCGATTAAGAGCGCTGTCGAACAGGTGTTCGAGTCGATGCGCGCTGCGAGGCACGAGTGGTCCGACGCGAGCGAGCTCGCCGTGCTGCTGACGGGCGAGACGTTCGACGCCACGGCAGCCGAGGGAATCAGCGGCAAGGCCGACGCGAGCTTCGCGCGGGTGCGGGTGTCGATCGTCGAGTCCATGCGGCAGATTCACGAGGCGCTCGATGAACGTCAACGGAAGCTGCTGGCGGATTGGCTGCGAGACCTCGGGCACCGAAGCGCCCGCTGGTCGTGAACGCGGAGGGCAGCGGCCGATGCGTGCATGTTGCATGCAAGGCCGCGCCCCCCATTTCGGGGTAAGGTGAGGCCCATGCACGTGCTCGTGATCGATGATGACGCGCGCCTCTTCGAGCTGCTCGCCAGCTACCTTGCCCAGAACGGCGTGCGGGCGACAGCGGCCCCGGACGGCGTACGGGGGCTCGCCGCGCTGGGCGCGGGAGCCTTCGACGCCGTGCTGCTCGACGTGATGATGCCGGGCATCGACGGGCTGGAGGTATGTCGCCGGATCCGGCTGAACTCGAGGGTCCCGGTGATCATGCTCACGGCCAAGGGCGATGAGACCGATCGCGTTGTCGGGCTCGAGCTCGGCGCCGACGACTACGTCGCCAAGCCGTTCAGTCCGCGTGAGCTGCTCGCACGGCTGCGGGCCGTCGTCCGTCGGGCCCAGCCCGCAACCGAGCGTGAGCGCCTCGCGTTCGGAGACGTGCTGATCGACGTGTCGAGCCGTGAGGTCGAGGTGTCGGGAAAGCGCATTGAGCTCACCGCGATCGAATTCGACCTGTTGCTCGCGCTCGCAAAAAAGGCCGGGAGGGTCATCGCCCGCGAGGCGCTGCTCTCCGAGGCGGGGCGCTCCGATGTCAGCGTCGGCGAGCGCACCGTCGACGTTCACATCTCTCACTTGCGTCAAAAGCTGGGAGACGAGGCGGGGCGCGCCATCAAGACCGTTCGCGGCGCCGGTTACGTGCTTGCGCGAGACGGGGGCTGATTCGCATGAGCACCCGTTCCCGCGGCGCGGCATGCGCGATCGGAGAGCGCAGACGGGCACCGCCGCCCGAGGTCGTGCGCCGCTGGTACTTCCAGTGGCGGCTGCGTCGGCGCATCTTTGTGTGGCTCGCGCTCGCCATGCTCGCGAGCGGCGCCGTCGTCGCGATGGCCCTGCGCGCATCTGGGGCGCCCCACGAGTGGCGCCAGGCGATCGTTCCACTCATGGTCACCTTTGCGGCGCTGTGGGCCGCCGCCGGCGCGATCGCCTTCCGCCTGTCGCGCCCCTATGTCGAGCTCGAGCGCGTGGCGAAGGCGCTCGGACGCGGCGAGTCCGGTGCCCGCTTTTCGCTGACAGCCGCGAGCGGCGCCGAGTCGCGGATCATTGGCGCCGCGATCAACGACATGGCCGATCGCCTCGGCGAACAGCTCACCGATCAGCGCGCGCTGCTCGCGGCTGTCTCGCACGAGCTCCGCACGCCGATGGCCCGAATGCGCCTGCTCATCGAGCTTGCGCGTGAGAGCGCCTCGCCGGGGCGCTCCCTCGATGAGCTCGACGCCGAGGTCGTTGAAATCGACCAGCTCGTTTCGCAGCTGCTTGCCGCGAGTCGTCTTGATTTTTCAGCGCTCACGGTGCGAAAGCACGACCTCGCGGATCTGGCCCGGCGCGCGATGGAGCGCGCACAAGTTCCGCTCGAAGCGCTAGAAATACGCGCTTTTTGTGAGATCGACGGCGATGCCACGTTGCTCGCGCTGGCGATGGGCAATCTCATCGCCAACGCGGTTGGTCACGGCGGCGGCGTGACCGCTGTGCGCGTCGGTGCTCGCCCGGGGGCGGCCTTCTTCGAGGTTGACGATGATGGCGCGGGGTTCGACGAAGCGCAGCTGCCACGGGTGTTCGAGCCCTTTCGCGAGGGTCGCGGCCGCGCACCCCGGCCACGCAAGTCGGGCATGGGTTTCGGTCTCGCGCTCGTTAGGCGCATCGCGGAGGCGCACCGGGGCGGCGCATATGCAGCCAATCGCGAAGGGGGCGGCGCCTGCGTCGGCTTCACGATCCCGACGCCGGACGGAGCAACGCAGGAGTAGACTGGTAGGCATGCGCCGCGCATGCTCCCTCGCTGTCTCGCTGCTGGTCGCCGGATGCGCCCACAGGGCGGGCCCCGTGCGCAGCGGCGCCCCGCATCGGGCCGTCTCGCCGCAGCCGCGGCTTGCGTCGGGGGCCACGCAATCCGGGTACGCCACCTGGTACGGGGCCTCACTCGCGGGTCATCGCACGGCGAGCGGGGAGCGCTTCAACCCGTCACAGCTCACGGCCGCGCATCGCACGTTGCCGCTTGGCACATGGGTCGACGTACGCCGGCCCGACACGGGCGGGACGGTGCGGGTGCGCATCAACGACCGGGGGCCCTACGGCTCGCCCGACCGCATCATCGACCTCTCGCGCGCGGCGGCGAATGAGCTTCAGATGGTGCAGGCGGGCGTCGTGTTCGTCGAGCTGAGTGTCGTCGAACGCCCCTGATCAGAAGCGAACGACGAGCTCGTGAATCTTCGCGCCCGGCATCGGCGCGGGAGCCGGAGCGGGAGCGGGCGGCTGCGCGGCCCCATTGCACGTGTACTTCACGCGCCACTCCGTCTTTTCGATCGTGTCGGTGGTTCCGGAGCTACGCGTGGCGGGCGCGCCGAAGAACGTGTGTCCGGCGGTCGTCTGCCCGCTGCTCGTGCTGTGCGTCCCGATGACCGTCTCGCCTTCTTCGACGATGTTGAAGCCCGAGGGGCCGCACATTCGGTTCATTTCCATGGTCGCTTTGGTCATGGCTTCCTCTCGGTTGCCGAGCAGCGCGATCTCGCCGCCGGCCTTGCTGGCCTTGACGACGCGGATGCCGCTGCAGCCGGAGAGGGTAGCGACCGCGGCGATGAGGGCAGTCGTGATGACAGAAGAACGGACGACGCTGGGCATGGAAACCTCTTATTGGACCGAATTGAAGTAGCGAAAACGTCTGACTGCGGCGCGCGCTCGCGTCGACCGACGCGCCGCCCAGAGTATCAAGCCCGCCCGCTCGGGGTAGCCCGAAATCGCGCCTAATCGACTACGGGGAGCGACCGCACGGCTGCGGGGGCGCTCGCGACTGCAGGCGGCGCCGCCGCGCGGGCGGCCGGCGTGAGCTCGCCTGCGACCGAGTGCCGGTTGGCGCGGGTGACGTGAACGTCGACTACGCGGCCGGCGAGGTCGAACGCGCTCGCGCCTTCGACGTGCACAATCTCGTTGCGAATCGTTCGGCCCTCGAAGCCCGCCGAGCGTTCGCTGCGGCCTTCGACCAGCACTGCCTGCGTGCTGCCTGCGAGCGTCGCGAGATGCGTCTGAGTCTGGTGCTCCGAGAGCGCGAACAGGCGCGCCAGACGCTCGGCCTTTACCGCCTCCGGCACGTCGTCGATGAGCTTGAGCGCGGGCGTATGCGGCCTCGGAGAGAACTTGAACCCGAACAGCGAGGTGAACCCGACCTCGCTGACGAGCGAGAGCGTTTCGGCGAAGTCTTCGTCGGTTTCGCCGGGGAATCCGACGATCACGTCGGTCGAAATCGTCATGTCGGAGCGCGAGGCTCGCAGGCGGCCGATTCGCTCAATGTATTCTGCACGTTTGTAGCGACGAATCATTCGGCGCAGCATGCGGTCCGAGCCCGACTGCACCGGCATGTGCACGTGATGCGCGAGCACGTCGAGCTCTGCGTGCGCGCGGGCGAGGGACGGCGTGCAGTGGCGCGGATGCGGGCTCGTGTAGCGGAGCCTGAGCACCCCCGGCACCTCGCGCGCGATCAGCCTGAGCAAGTGCGGGAACTGACTTTCATCGGGATCGGACGACTCCGGCGGCGGCAGGGCGTCGTCACGAAAGCTGTCGACGGTCTGCCCGAGCAGCACAATTTCTCGGGTGCCGGCGTCGATCCACTTCTGGCATTCGGCGACGATCTCGGCAGCGGGACGGTAGCGCTCCGGGCCGCGCGTGTAGGGCACCACGCAAAACGAGCAGCGCTCGTCGCAGCCCTTCATCGTCGTGACGAACGCCGACACCGGCGCGCGCCCGCGCTCCGGACGAGCCGCGAGAAAGTGCGGAGCGTCGGTGTCGAAGACGGTTCGCGTGGTCGGAGGGGCCCCCTGACGCTGCGCTTCGAGGAGCGCGGGCAGCTCGATCAGGTTGTCGGGGCCGATGACGAGGTCGAGGTACTCGACGCGGCTTAGCAGCGCCTCGCCCTCCTGTTGTGCGACGCACCCGGCCACGACGATCACCAGATCGGGCTTGCTTCGTTTGAGGGGCGCGAGCCGGCCCACTTCGCTCCGAAGCTTGTTTTCGGCCTTTTCGCGCACGCTGCACGTGTTGAGCACGATGACGTCAGCGCTCGCCGCGTCGGCCGCGGCCACCCATCCGTGCGCGCGGAGGACCTCATCCATGCGCTCCGAGTCGTGGACGTTCATCTGACAACCGAACGTCTGCACGAAAAATGATCCGCTCACGGCCCGCGCAGTAGCACCGCGCCGCGTGAAAATCGAGCGGGCGACGCCAGCGCTCCGAATCGCGCCCGGCCGATGTTACGATGCCGCCACCATGACCACCGCGGCCTTCGAAAACCTCGTCGACATCTTCGACCACGCCACCCGAACGTTCGCCGGGCGCGAATTGTTTGGCACAAAGAAGGGCGGAAGCTGGAGCTGGAGCACCTACGAACAGTTCGGCAGAGACGTGGAGCGGGCCCGCGGCGGCCTCGCGACCCTCGGCGTGCAGCGCGGCGATCTCGCAGCCATCATCAGCGACAATCGAGTCGAATGGGCGGTGCTTGGCTACGCATGCTTCGGGCTCGGCGCGGCGTTCGTTCCGATGTACGAGGCGCAGCACGAATCGGAGTGGGAGTTCATCACGCGCGACTGCGAGGCGAGCACGCTCATCGTCGCGAACAGGGGCATCCTCGAGCGAACCAAGGGGCTGCTTTCGAGCGTGCCCTCGCTCAAGCGCATCATCTGCCTCGAGGACGTCGCCGGCGAGGGATCGAGCGTCAGCAGCTACAGGGCCCTGCTCGAATCGACCGAGCGCGTGCCTGCCCTCAAACCCGAGCGATCCGACGTTGCGTGCGTCATCTACACGAGCGGCACGACCGGAAACCCCAAGGGCGTGATGCTGTCGCACTACAACATCGCCTCGAACGTCGCGGCGGTGCACCAGGTCTTCCCGATGACCGAGGCCGATCGATCGCTGTCATTTCTGCCGTGGGCTCACGTCTTTGGTCAAGTGTGCGAGCTGCACGCGCTGCTGTCGCTCGGCGGCAGCATGGGCCTGTGTGAGTCGACCAACAAGATCATCGACAACCTCGCCGAAGTGCAGCCCACCGTGCTGATGAGCGTGCCGCGCATCTTCAACAAGATTTATCAGTCGGTGCAGAAGCAGATTTCGGAGCAGCCCGGCCCCGTGCAGGCCGTCGTCAAGAGCGCGCTGCTGGCGACCGCGAAGGAGCGGGCAGGCGAGCGGCTGTCGATTAAGGAGCACGTGATGCTCACGCTCGCAGACAAGGTCGTATTTTCGAAGGTGCGGGCCCGCTTCGGCGGAAGGCTGCGCTACGCATTTTCGGGCGGCGCGGCCATCAGCAAAGACGTGGCCGAGTTCATCGACAGCCTCGGCGTCAAGGTCTACGAGGGCTACGGGCTCTCCGAAACGAGCCCGATCGCGACCGCGAATTATCCCGGAGAGCGGCGCATCGGATCGGTTGGACGCGCGATGCCCGGCGTTCGAATCGAGATCGACGGCAAGGTCACCACGAGCGACCGTAGCGATCGCGTCGAGGGCGAAATCATCGTCTATGGCCCCAACGTCATGAAGGGCTACTTGAACCGACCCGAAGAAAACGCCCAGGTATTTACGCCTGACGGTGGCTTTCGTACCGGAGACCAAGGCTACCTCGATGCCCACGGTTACCTGCATATTACAGGTAGAATCAAGGAGCAGTACAAGCTCGAAAACGGCAAGTACGTGGTGCCGTCGCCCCTCGAAGAGACCCTCAAGCTGTCTCCGCTGGTGCTCAATGCGTTCGTCTACGGCGACAACAAGCCGTTCAACGTTGCGCTTCTGGTCGCCAACCTCGACGCGGTGCGCAAGCTGGCCACCGCGCTCGGAGTCACGGGCACCTCAGACGCCGCGCTGCTCGCGTCCGAGCAGGTGCGCGAGCTGTTCAAGAAGGACCTCGCAAAGTCCGCCGAGGCGTTCAAGGGCTTCGAGGCCGTGAAGGCGTTTGCGCTCGTGTCCGAGGATTTCACCACCGACAACGGGCTGCTGACGCCGAGCCTCAAGGTCAAACGCCGCAAGGTGTTCGAGAAGTACGAGGCGCAGTTGCTCGCGCTCTACCCGAGCAAGTAGCGCCGCGGTCAGTAGCTGGTCGTTACTGCGTCCATGTTGGGGCTCGGCGGCCAGACGAGGCCGCGCACGGCACGTTCGACGCACGCCGAGACGCCCCCGTTGGCCGGCACCGTGTATGCGGTGACGCCGACGACGTGGCCATTTTGCACTGCGGCTTTCACGGTGACCTTCATGTTGTCAGGAGCGCCGCAGCCGCTGATGAAAGATGCATTCTGCAACGGTCGGCTGAGCTGATCCTGCGTCAGATCGCGGCCCTGGGCGCCGTTCAGGTCGACTTTCTGCTCGGCCTTTGCCCAGGCAGCCTCGAACGAAAGCCCGCCGCCTCCGCCGCCTCCGCCAAACCCACCGCCCGTGGCGGCCTTCGCGACCTTCTGCCCCTTGATGCTGCCGGCAGGGTCGACGTTGAGGGCCCCTTTGTCGTCGGCGATCGAGACGTCGTCCTTCTTGGAGCCAACCGCTTTCGCGACAAACACGCCGAGCACGCCGACCACGCCGATGATGACCGCGATCATCACGGTCGACTTGGCGACGCCCGCCTTTTTTTCCTGCTGCGTGACGCGGGCGACTTCTTTCTTTTCGGCGACGATCTCGCGCCTCAAGGCAGCCTGCTCCGCGAACGGCGCGAACTCTTCCCACTCGCCGATAAGCATCGACTGGCCGGAGATTTCGTCGCGCAAACCGAGATCGCCGGAAAATTGGTTGGTCGCGATTTGTTGCAGCAGCTCGACGGCCGAAAACGGGCCGTGATCCATGCTGTCTTTGCTGACGACATAGCGCGGCCTCGGATCGCTTTCGAGGCGGTGTTTCAACTCAGCGAGGCGCGCCGTTGGGTCGTTTTTTCGCGCGACGACGGGGGCGACCGCGGGGGCCGGCGAGACGCCGACCGGCAGGCGCGGCTCCGACGGAGGAAGCATCGACAAGCGCACGTCGACCTCGAAGTCGCCGCTCGATTCGAGCGAAGAGACGTCTGCGGCGGGCGGGCGAATCGATTGCTTCGGGGCGATCATGTGCATCGCGCTCGCGAGGGCTCCGAGGTCGTCGGGCCTGTGCGCGGGATCGCCGACCAGCGCCTTCGCCAGCAGCTGTTCGAGGGCCTCCGGAACCGAAGGATTCACGTCGCGAGGCCTGCGCATTCCAGGGCCGATGTGCTCGCCCGTGACCATCTCGTAGAGCAGCGCGCCGAGCGCAAATACGCTCGCCCGCGCGTCTCCGCCTTCAAGGCTTCGCTGCAGTTCAGGGGCGAGGCATGACTTGTCGCGCACGCCGCTCGGCAACGCGGCGAGTGCGGGCGCCAGGCGCGCGAGGCCGTCGGGGCCTGGCGCGACCGCGGAGGCGTGGACATAGAGCCGTTCTCCGCGCGCGTGCCGCTCTTTCAAGTCGAGGCAAAGGGGCACGATCGTGGCGATGGCCTCGTCGAGCGAGAACGTTCGCCCCTCTGCGCGACGCGCGTCGAGCAGCGAGCGAAGGGTGACGTTGGGGGAAACCTGCGGCGCGACGCTGACAGCGCTCATGGTGCGGGACAATACGGCACTGCGGCGACGCGGCTCAATGCCGAGCCGCCCCTTTCGTACGCTGATTCCGCCCGGCTTGTGATTTTCGAGCGGCAGCGGTAGGTGTCGGGGGCGACGCGGCCGGCATTTCAGTCGGCGCGGTCGCGGGCGCGCTCAGCGATGACCTCGCGCCCGCCCAGCACCTGCCCGACGAAGGCTGCAACGGCCTTGTCGAGGTCGTCGGTTTTTACGCTCACGAAGCTGTTGCGGTCGCGAACGCGAATGCGCCCGGTATCTTTGCGCTCGATGCCGGCGCGCTCAGTCAAGATGCGCTGGAGCTCGCCCGCGCTCGCCCCGTCGCGCCTTCCGACGTTGACGAAGATCTGAACGAAGCCCTCTTCGTCAAGTTGAACCGGCCCGGCGGCGGCAGGCTCCGCGCGTCGCACGGTAGGGGCCGCGCTGCTGGCGGGTTCCTCGGTGAAGCCGGGCAGGCTCGACTCGGCGCGGGGCCTTCGAGCGTCGTCGCGTCCTCCAAGAATCGGCGCGTCGTCGTCGTGTTCGGCGGGAGGTTCCCAGGCCGCGTAGGCCTTGTGAGGAGCGCCCCGTCGGGGTTGCTCGGGTCGGCTCGCCCGCTCGCGGCGGGGGGCCTCGGGGCGCCGCTCAGCAGCGCGCGCGGCTGGCGGGGGCTCAGGCGAAACCACCGGCGGCGGCGCCTTTCCGCGTCGCGCTTCGGAGGCGGCCTGCTGGGCGTCGGGCCTCGCGCCGAGGTGGTCGCGAAGCATGCCGGCGACGACGCGCTCGGCGCTCTCGTGGGTAAGCAGCCTGCGCGCGAGAGCCAGATCGTCGCCCGCGGGCTCGCGACTCGCGAACGCGTCGACGAACATGGTGATGAGGTCGGTCTCGGCCCGCGTTTGAAGCTCAGTTTCGCTCGGAAGCTGCCGTTCGATCGGCTTGATGCCGTAGGTGAGCTTGAGCAGATAAAGCGCGCCGATGTCCTTCGGCGCCACGAGGCTTATCGCCGTGCCTGTGCGCCCCGCGCGCCCGGTGCGGCCGGTGCGGTGAACGTAATTTTCGGATGACTCGGGCAAGTCGGCATTGATCACGTGCGTGAGGTGCGAAATGTCGATGCCGCGCGCGGCCACATCGGTGGCCACCAGAAATCGCAGGCGACCTTCGCGCGTCGCGCTCATCACGCGCTCGCGCTCTTTTTGCTCGAGGTCGCCGTTGAGCCAGTCGGCGTCGTAGCCTTTGCTCTTGAGCAGCTCGGCGAGCCGTTCGGTCTCGTCTTTCGTGTTGCAGAATACAATCGCGCTCTCGGGGTTTTCGGTCTCGATGACCCGCACGAGCGCCGCGCGCTTGTCGCCGCTGACGAAGTAAACGAAGTGGTTGATCTGAAGCGCGCCGATTTGGTCGGACGACAGCGTGATGAACTCGGGATCCTTCAGGTGTTTGTTCGCGAGGCGCTCAATATCGGGCGGGATGGTCGCGCTGAAGAACAGGCCCTGACGCTCGGTGGGGAGCGACTCGGCGATCGCGTGCAGTTCCTTGGCGAAGCCCATCGAGAGCATTTCGTCGGCCTCGTCGAGCACGAAGATTCGCACGCCCGAGGTGTCGAAGGTGCCTCGGCGAATGTGGTCGAGCACGCGGCCCGGGGTGCCGACGACGACCTGCGCGTTGCCGGAGAGCGCATCGATTTGCGGTCCCATCGCAGCGCCTCCGTAGATGGCGACCACCCGGGTGCCCCGGTGTTTGGACAAGGCATCAAGCTCGCGGGTTACCTGCAGCGCCAGCTCGCGCGTCGGGGTCAGCACGAGCGCCTGCACGTGCGACGTGCCGCGCTTTACGAGCGCGTCGATAATCGGCAGTCCGAACGCCGCCGTTTTGCCGGTTCCGGTCCGCGCCTGCACCACGAGGTTGCGTCCCCGCGAGGCGGGCTCGAACACGGCCAGCTGCACGGGCGTGGGATGCAAGTATCCCAGTTCGTCGATGGCTCGGCGCACGTCGGCGGAGAGCGGCATGGCGTCGAAGGTCTGCGGCGGGGCCGCTTCGGGCGAAGGAGAGGTCATGGTTCTTTCTGCGCGCGCGCCATCCTTCGGGGGACAGCCTCGGCACATCCTTAGTAGCGCGAAACGGGGCAGCGGGGGAGAGTGACCCGCGCGCAGCCGGCTTTCTAACGTTCGCCGAGGCGCCTTGCGAGCCCGTCGCGCAGCGGTGCGAGCTCCGACCCGCGCCTCCGAAGCAGCGACTCCTGTCCGCGTCGAAGCCGCATGAGCGACGCGAACGCGAGCGCGCCGTCGGCGGTGGCGGCGCACGTCCTTTCGACGTCGGCAGAGGCGGCCCACGTGATGGCGAGGCTCGCGTCGAACGCCGCTCGCGCGGCCGATTCGGTTCGCCCTGCCGCAGCTGTTGCCGTTGCTTGATCGAGCCCCGTCGCGAGCGCGCGCACCGGCGCCGCGCACGACTCCGGAGGTCCCTTGGGCGGGGCCCCCAACTCGAACAGCGGGACTACGATCTGGGCGACGCTCGCGACGATGAACGCCACCGCCACCACGCCGACCGTGAGCGCGCCGTACCGGCTGCCGAGGCGCTCGGCTCGTGAAGGAACATGCGTGGTTTCGTCCATGGTGGTGCGCTTACCGGAACGACTCGATCTTCCACGAGCCGTGTTCGCGAAGCAACTGCAAGGTGCCGGCGCCGTAAGGCATCGCGGCGCGGTCGCCTGTCTCTTCGATGGTCGCCCTTGGCAGCGCCTGTTTCAGCGCAGCGAGCACCTGCTCGGTCTCGGACTTCTCGTCGCCTTCCCAGGCCGCTTTGAGCTTCTCGACCGTCACGCCGTCTTTGTGACCTTCGGGCACGTAGCGCAGGATCATGTCGTATCGCTTGCGCTCGAGCGCGCGCACGAAGCCCTGCGCGGCGTGCCTTGGCGTGTCCTGCACGTAAAAATCGACGGCGGCCAGGTCGACCTTCCATCGTCCGTTTTCGAGCACCAGCTGCAGCTCCTGGCCGTCCGGACCGGTGACCGTGGCGGTGACGAGCGGCGGGGCCGTGGGGCGGGCGAGGGCGCGGCCGAGCTCGCGCACGGCTTCGGGATCGTCCTTCACCATGCGGCGAAACGCCTCGAGCGAGACCCCGCGGCGCGCCTCGTCGGACAGCATTCGGTACGCGTCGTCGCCCCGCGTTTCCTGCAGTGCGCGCGCGTATTCATGCAGCGCGCTCGAAGGGTCTTGCGCGGCTGGCGGTCCGCACGCGAAGGCGGCGGCAAAAATCACGGCGACGGCCTGCCGCATCCTTTGACCAGAGCTACCACGGTTTTCAGCCAGCAGCGCCCTTCATTTCGAGGCGAAAGTGTTATGCTTCACAACGTGTCTCAATCTTCATCGCGCGTGGCCGAGCCTGAGCTCGTTCCCATCCTCCCGCTCCGCAACAGCGTCGTCTTCCCGACGAGCGTCGTGCCGATTAACGTCGGCCGTGCCCGTTCGGTAAAGCTCGTCGAAGACATCGTCGGCCTCGAGCGCGCCGTCGTCGCGGTGGTGAGCCAGCGCGACAGCGATGTCGACGAACCCACCTGGGACGATCTCTACCGCTACGGAACGCTCGCGCGCGTCGTGAAGGTCATTCGGCTGGGACCGCAAAATTTCTCAGTTGTGCTGCACGGGCTGTCGCGGATCGAAATCGAAGAGCGCACCCACCTCGAGCCGTATATGCGCGGCAAGGTCGTGCGCATCGATGAGCCCTCGACGTTCGATGCCGGGCTCGAGGCCGAAAGTGCTGCGCTGCGCGACAAAATGCGCGAGGCGCTCACCCTGATGCCGGGCCTTCCCAAGGAGACGGCGCACATCCTCGAAAACGCGCGCGAGAGCGGCGCGCTGGCCGACCTCATCGTCTCGAACTTCACGGCCGAACAGGCCAGCGTCGCCGAAAAACAAGCCATCCTCGAGACCTTCGAGCCGCTGGCCCGCGTGCGCGCTGTCGCCGCCATGGTCGAAAAACAGCTCGAGGGCCTCCGTCTGCAAAAGCAGGTGCGGGCCATGGTGGAGGGCGAGGGCAAAAATCAACGCGAATCGGTGCTCCGCCAGCAGATTCGCTCGATCAAAGAAGAGCTCGGCGAGTCGACCGAAGACGACGAGGTCGAGGAGCTTCGCGAGCGCATCCGCAAGGCCGAGTTGCCTGAAGACGCACACAAAATCGCGCGCAAGCAGCTCTCGCGGCTCGCCGGCATGTCGCAGCAGAGCGCCGAGTACAACGTGACGCGCACGTACGTCGAATGGCTGTCCGACCTGCCGTGGAGCAAGTCGACGCAAGACAAACTCGATCCGCAGGATGTTCGCCGCTGCCTCGACG
Organism: Myxococcales bacterium; assembly: GCA_947473045.1. Lineage (GTDB taxonomy): Bacteria > Myxococcota_A > Polyangia > Polyangiales > Polyangiaceae > JANYHY01. The sequence continues at coordinate 79,338 of CANJCO010000003.1, forward strand.
AAGACCACTTCGGTCTCGAAAAGGTGAAGAAGCGCATCGTCGAGTACATCGCGGTGCGTAAGCTGCGGGCGGACAAAAAGGGTCCGATCCTGTGCTTCATCGGGCCGCCGGGCGTTGGCAAAACATCGCTCGGCCGATCGATCGCGCGTTCGATGGGCCGCCGGTATCACCGAATCGCGCTCGGCGGGGTTCGCGACGAGGCCGAAATTCGCGGTCACCGTCGCACTTACGTCGGCGCGCTCCCCGGGCGCATCGTTCAGGGACTCAAGAAGGTCGGCGTGAAGAACCCCGTTTTTGTGCTCGATGAAATCGACAAAATGGGCGTCGACATGATGGGCGATCCGGGCGCCGCGCTGCTCGAAGTGCTCGACCCGGCTCAGAACGGCACCTTTCAGGACCACTACATCGACACGGCGTTCGACTTGTCGCAGATCACCTTTCTCGCGACCGCGAACAACGCCGACAGCATCCCCGACGCGCTGTGGGATCGCTTGGAAATCATCGAGGTACCCGGTTACACGCGCATGGAAAAACACGCGATTGCGCGTGAATTTCTGTGTCCCAAGCAGCTGTCGAGCCACGGCCTGACCGACGAGCGCCTCGAGTTTCTGCCCGAGGGCATCGAGGCGATCGTCGAGAACTACACGCGCGAGGCCGGAGTGCGCGGGCTCGAGCGGCAAATCGGCGCAGTGTGCCGGGCGATCGCCGTACGCCTCGCCGAAGGCGAAGACGTCCGCGAAAAGGCGACGCGTGAGCTGGTCGAGAAGGTGCTCGGTGCGCCCAAATACCAGCCCGACCTTTCGGAGCGAACGATGGCCCCGGGCATCGCTACCGGCCTCGCGTGGACCCCTTCAGGCGGCGATATTCTCTTCATCGAGGCCTCAAAAATGCCGGGCAAGGGCAACGTCCTCGTCACCGGCAACCTCAAGAGCGTCATGCAGGAGTCGGCCCACACGGCGCTGTCGTTCGTGCGCAGCAACGCCGAGCGCCTGCACCTCGATCCCGAGTTTCTCAAGTCCATCGACCTGCACGTTCACTTCCCGAAGGGCGGAACGCCAAAAGACGGACCGAGCGCGGGGATCACGATATTTACGGCGATTTCCTCGCTCCTTCTGGGCTGCGCCGTCAAGCGTGACGTCGCGATGACTGGCGAGATCACCTTGCGCGGCGCGGTGCTTCCGGTCGGCGGCGTCAAAGAAAAGCTCCTCGCAGCGCACCGCGCGGGCATCCGCACCATCCTGATGCCGGCCCGAAATGAGCGCGACCTCGAAGACGTGCCGCAAGATGTGCGCGACGCGCTCGTGATTCACCTCATCAAGCGCGTCGACGAGATTCTTCCGCTGGTGCTCGAGCCGCCGGCGCCTCCCGCGGCGAGCGTTCCTCCCCCGCCGCCCGACGGCGAATCCGCGAGCCTTTGAGCTGAGCACGCGCGACTTTCTTCGCCGCAGCGTCGCGGCCTGCGCGCCATCGCGCGCCGAGCAGGTGGCGCTCGGCGTGGCCGCAGCCCTCCTCGCGATCAGCGGCTTCGCGCCGCAGTTCGGAGGCGTCGGCTACGAGTTTTCGCTCGCGTGCGGCCTCGTGTTGCCTTCGTGCGTTTCGGTCGCGACTGCGCTCACGGTGTCGCGCGACAGACTCGCCCCGTCGGTTGCGATGGAGCATGGCCTGCGGTTCGGCGCGGCGATGGCGGCCGCGGGACTCATGGTTGGGCTGGCCCACGGACTTCGAAGCGGCATCTGCGACTTTTGGGGCGGCGTCACTACGTTCGCGCTCTGTCCCGGGGCCGGCGCGCTGCTCGCGGGATTGTGGGGATCGCTGTGCGGTCAGTTCGCGATGGCGCGCGCGCGTCGCCGCCTGCTCGCGGTGGCGTTTGCGCTGCTCGCGCCCGTGGCGTGCGTCGCGATCTCAGTCTGGCGGTTTTACGCGTCGCCGATGGTCTTCGCCTTCGATCCGTTCGTCGGCTTTTTTAGCGGAACGCTCTACGACACGGTGGTCGATGCCGGAACGCCCCTCGTCACCTACCGCGCGGGCTCCCTCGCGACACTTGCGGCGTGCGTGCTGCTCGCGGGCTGCGCCTCGCGCGAGGATGGCGCACGTATTCGCTTCAAAAGAAATTTTTGGCACCTCGGTGCAGGGCTCAGCATGGCCGCGATCAGCGTCGCGGTCACCCTGAGCGGCCCTCGCCTCGGACACTGGCAGACGCCTTCGAGCATCGCGCGAGAGTTGGGAGGTGCGCGCGCCGGCGCCCGCTGCGACGTCATCTATCCGCGGACGCTGCGCGACGACGACGCTGCGCTGCTCGTGAAGGACTGCGACGAGCAGATCGCGAGCGCGGAGGCGGTGCTTGGCGCGCGCGGCCCCGATCGGATTGTGGCGTTCTTCTTTCGCGACGCCGCAGAAAAAAGGCGTTTGATGGGGGCCGCCGACACCTACATCGCCAAGCCGTGGAGGCGTGAGGTGTATCTTCAGGTCGCGACCTATCCGCATCCCGTGCTCGGTCACGAGATCGCGCACGCGGTCGCAGGAGCCTTCGGTCAGGGGCCCTTTCGAATCGCCGGCGAGGCGCGGGGCCTGTGGCCGAACCCGGGGCTCATCGAGGGCGTGGCGGTGGCGGTCTCACCCGACGAGGACGAGCTGACCGATATGGAGTGGGCGGCCGCCATGAAGAAAAAGGGCAAGCTGCCGGCGCTTCGTTCCATATTTTCAGTAGATTTTTTGGGGCAGTCGGCGGCCAAGAGCTACACGGTCGCCGGCGCGTTCGTTCGTTGGGTGCTCGGCACGCGTGGTCCGGCGCTCGTGCGGTCCTGGTACGGCGGGGCCTCGTTCGAGGCGCTCATGGGCCAATCGTGGTCGTCGATCGAGGCCGACTTTGGCGCGGCGCTCGATTCGCTCGCGCTGCCGCCAGCCGCCGAGGCCTACGTCGACTCCAAGTTTGAGCGCCCAAGCGTCTGGCGAAGGCGCTGCCCGCATGTCGTCGATGCGCTGCGCCGATCGGCCGATGCGTGCCGCGACAGTCACGATCGCACCGGCGCCCGCGAAGGATACGCCGGAGTGCTCGAGCGCGACGAACACGACTTCGCGGCGCGGCTCGCCCTCGGGGCGCTTGAGCTGCGCGAGGGCGACGCCGATCGCGGAAGGGCCGTGCTCGAAGCGCTCGCCTCGGGCGGGACGCCGCTTTCTTACCAGCACAAAGCGCGCGAAGCCCTCGCGGATCAGGCTTTCCGCCAAGAACGCTGGCAGCAGGCAGCCGATGCGTACCGCGCGCTCGCAGCGGCCACGCCCGACGAAGACGCGGCGCGCACGCTCGACGTCAAAGCGCTCGCCGCGAGCACCCCCGAAGCGCGTGCTGCGGTGCTTGCGTTGCTGATCGGCGAGGGCGGCCGCGCGCAGGACGCGGCGCTCGCGTCGGCCCGCCTCGGGGCGTGGGAGGCCGCTACGGGTGCGCCGCTGGCATCCTATCTCCTCGGCAAATCGATCGCTCAGCGAGGCTCGGCGGCCGACGCGGCGCCGTACCTCGATCGCGCGCTCGAGCACCTCGAAGCGCTGCCTGCGCGGGTAGGTCGTGAGGCTGTTCGGCAGCGATCCATCGCTGCGTGCGCTCTGGGTGACGACCCGGCAAAGGCGCGTATCAAGGCGCTCATGGCAGGCGAAAAGAGCCCCTTTTCAGGCAGCGCGGGTGGCCGGCGCGAGGGGATTGCGAGCCTGCTCGCGCGCTGCCGCTAGCGCCGCCTGCGCAGCGCGAGGCTCAGCACGATCGCGGCGAGACCCACGCCGCCGGCAGGGGAGCCTCCCTGCGCCGAACAGCCACCCGAGCTGCCCGCTGCAGGCGGGACCGTCGCAGCGTCCGCGGGGGGCGCACCGGCGTCCGCCAGAGCAGATTCGCCGACGCACGCACCGTTTCGGCAGCGTCCGAATGTGCATTCTGCATCTTTTTCGCACGCGTCCGGTCCCAGGGCGCACGCGTCGTCCGACACGCACTGCATGTCACCTGCGGTCGTGGTCGAGACGCAATGAAATCGTGCTCCGCAGTCGGCGTCTTGCGCGCACGCGCGTCCGCAAACAAGGCCTCCGAGCGGCAGGTCGATGCAGCGAGCGTCGTCGCCGGCGGCTGCGCAGGCGCCCGCAACACGCTCACACGGCGAGCACACCGCCGCGATCGCGCCCCTGCGCTCGCACGTGGTGGCCACACACACGTGGCTCGCGGGGCAGGGAAGTGCGTCGCAGCCCTGCGTAAGGCCGGCGCCGGGATACAGGCTGCAGACTCCCGCTTTGTCGTCCGGCTCGAGCGAGCGCCATGCGCCGCCGCCCGGGTACGACGCATACATCGTCGCGCGGGCATCGAGCGAGTGACCCAGGCCGAGCGCGTGACCCAGTTCGTGGGTGAGCACGCTGCCGAGGTCGATGGTGCCCGGGCGCCCATCGAACGAAAACGTGTATTGTGCGCCGTTTAGGTGAATGTCCGCGTCGCGGTAAAACCCGGCACCATCAACGTGAACGACCGTGGTCGCTACGACCCCGGCGGGCAGCTCGGCCGGCCACGCAACGTCGTGAAAGTAGACTCCGTTGACGCCGTCGTCTGCGGCCGGGGCGCTCGTGGTGGCGCCCACCCGCGCGCGCAGCGCCGTGCACGGAGCTGCGGTCCAGGCGCGCAGCGCGACGTCGAGCTCGGCATCTTCGTCGTCGCCCAGGTCCCTGCTGCGCGGCAGCGCGATCGCGAAGGTGACCGGCAAGTCTCCCGCCCGCCAGACGCCGGCGGGAGCGTTGGCGGTGAACGCGTGCAGCGGGGATGCAGCCGGCCGCACCTCGGCGGCGGGCGGCAGCACGAGAAAGTCGAGCACACGAAAAGGTTAGCAGAAACCGGCGCGCTTCCACCGACGTACCTGAGTGGCTGATGATCGCTGCGCGCACCTTCCATTTCGACATGCATGCTAGCTTCCGGGCGGTGACCCAAAGCGCCGCTGACGTTGCGATGGATCGCTACGCGAACGGAGACGCGGGCGCGTTCGGCGCCGTCTACGACGCGGTCGCTCCGAGGCTCCATGCCTACCTTCGCGCGCGGTCCGGCAGCGACGCGATCGCCGACGATGTCGTTCAGCAAACGATGCTTCGCATTCACACTGCGCGCGGGAGTTTTCAGCAAGGAGCGCAAGTGATGCCGTGGGCGTATGCCATCGCGCGGCGCTTGCTCGTCGACCGCTCGCGGCGGCATCGGCGCGAGGTGTTGACGCTCGACGGGGAGTCGCCGGCGGAGGGCGCTTCGTCGGCCGATCTGCCCGCCGACGACGCCGTGCATGCGGCGCAGCTGGAGCGCAGGCTTGACGTTGAGCTTGCAAGGCTGCCCGAGGCGCAGCGCGCGGCGTTCGAGCTCGTCAAACGCGAAGGCTTGTCGATGGCGGAGGCGGCGGCGGTGCTCGGCACCACGGCGACTGCGGTGAAATTGCGGGCGCATCGCGCGTATGTGTCGCTGCGTGCGGCGCTCGGAAGTGCCTTCGGCGCCGAGGGAGCGGACCGGTGAGCGGCCTTCGCCCCCAAGTGCGCGCGCTTGTTTTTAGCGCGGTCCGCGCGACTCCATCGGCGTCGCGTCGCGAGGTCGGTCGACGAAATGCCGCACGCCTTGGACTCGCAGCGCTGGTAGCGCTCGCCGAATTCTTCGCGCTGGGCGGCTCGGTTTACGGCGCTCGGAGCGTCGGGCTCACGCTGTTCAGCGCGGCGGGGTGGGGGCTTGTTGCGCTGGCGATCACCCGCCTGTCGCTGGTTCGCGGACCGTCGATGCTCGGACGCCCCACGCGCGCGCTGCTCACGATGGCGGTCGCGTGCGCGCCCATCGTTTTCTGTTGGGCGGCGGCTACAGCTGGAGCGCAAGGCGCGTCTGCGGACTGGGGCCTGCACGCGCGCTGTCTCGGGGCCACCATCTTGCTGTCGGCGCCGCCTTTTGTCGCGTTTTTGTACGCGCGTCGCCACAGCGATCCGGTGCACCCTGCGGCGCTCGGAGCCGCGCTCGGAGCTGCGTCGGGCGCCTGGGGTGGCGCGCTGATCGACTTGCACTGCCCGGTGACCCACGTGGCTCACCTCGGCGCTGCCCACGTCATGCCCATCGCCCTCTTCGCGCTCGCCGGCGCTGCCCTTGGCAAGCGCGTGCTTTCGCTGCGCTGAGCGCTGCTGCCCGGTTGCCGGCGGCGCGTTCGTTGGCCGCGGCAGGGTGCCTGCCTGAACCAAACGCGAAACTTGTCCGAGACCGCTGTGGCGGGGTGTATGATGAGCGCGCAGATGGCTGAATTTCTCGCCTCCGATGACCTGGTCGACGACGCACCGCAGCCGGAACTTCGCCGAGGCACGCGCCTCGGTCGCTATGAGCTGCTGGTGCCGATCGCCAAAGGCGGAATGGCGCGCGTTTGGGCCGCGCGTCTGCAGGGCCAACGCGGCTTTTCCAAGATGGTCGCGGTCAAGACGATTCTGCCGCACCTCGCCGAAGAGCCTGAGTTCGAGCGCATGTTTCTCGACGAGGCGCGAATCGCGTCGGGCGTCCATCACCCCAACGTCTGCGAAATCTACGAGCTCGGCGAGGAGGGAAAGATCCTCTATCTCGCCATGGAATGGGTCAACGGCGAGTCGCTCGTCACCATCCTTCGGGGGGGCTCAAGCCCCACGATCGGTCCCGGAAACGGGCAGCCGAAGGTCGAGCCGATTCATCCGCACCTCGCGGCACGCATCGTCTCCGAGGCGGCATCCGGACTTCACGCGGCCCACAATCTGACCGACGACGATGGTCAGCCGCTTGGCGTCGTTCATCGCGACGTGTCGCCGCACAACATTCTCATCAGCGCAGACGGCAACGTGAAGGTCGCTGACTTTGGCGTCGCCAAGGCGATGGGGCAAATGACGGCCACGGCGGCGGGGCAAATCAAAGGGAAGATGGCCTACATGGCGCCGGAGCAGGTCGCCGGCGCCCGCGTCGATCGGCGCAGCGACGTGTTTTCGCTCGGCGTGGTGCTCTATGAAGCGACCACGGGCCGCAAGCCCTTCGAGGGGGATGGCGACGCGCAGGTGATGCACGCGATTCTCACGGGTAACTTCCAGCCGCCATCCAAGTTGATGCGCGGGTATCCGCCCGCGCTCGAGCAAATTATCGTGCGTGCGCTGTCGCACGAGGCTGCCCACCGTCACGCGACGGCCGAGCGTCTGCACCTTGCGCTTGAAGGCTTCATCGCCAAGAGCGGCTCGGTCGTCACCCCGTCGCACATCGCATCGGTCGTCACCGGGCGCGTGGGGCCGTTTCTCGAGCGACGCAAAGAGAAGATTCGCGCGGCGGCCCAGGCTCCGAGCGCCGAAGACATCAGCGCCAGCGGCGCGCACGTGGTGGCTTCGGGAGCGACGCCGTCGCTGCAAAGCGGAAGTGGCGTATCTCCGCACGCGCCGCACTCCCGGCAGCCATCGCTACCCGACGCCACGGGGCCCCAGTCGGCCGCTGCGCAGCTCACGGGAAGCGGAACGGCTCCGGCGGCCCGCATGCTCGCCCAGGCGCCCGCGAGTTCGTCGACCATGAAGTACCTGCTCGCGGCCTCAGCCGGAGTGGGCGTCGCGTGCGCGGTGGTCATGGGTGGCTTCGCGTTCTTCAGCAAGGGCAAAGTCGACGCCGCACCTGCCCCCTCGGCGAGCCCGTCTGTCGTGGTGGCGACGGCGCCCATCGCAAGCGCCGCGCCCGCTGCGACGGCGGCTCCGCTGGTGCGGCCTCCGATCGCATTTCGGGTCAACGTCAAAGAGGCGATGCTCATCGTCGACGGCGTGGCCCAGGACGAGGTCGTGCGCACGCTCGACCGCCCGAAACCCGGCGCGAAGGTCTCGGTCTCGGTGCAGGCACCGGGCTACGGCGATCAAACGGTCGTTCTCGACGAGAACTCCCCGACCGTGATCGACGTGAATTTACCGCAGCAGCCTTCGTCGCCGACTCCCACGCCGACGCCGACGCCCAATGGTGCTGCTTCGCCGGCCCGCGCCTCCGGCCCGGCTCCGACAGCGCTCCCAGCGAATCCGTTCGCGACGCCGATCGCAAAGCCGCCGCCGGTCGTCGTCCCCCCTCCGCCGCCGGTCGTCGTGGCGCCTCCGCCAAAGCCCCCTGCCGTTCCCCCAAAGAGCACAGTCACCGCGCCGCCCAAGCCCGGTGCCCTGCCTCCGAACCCTTTTGGTCCCTGAAAACAAATGCCGATGAATCACCGAACCTTTTTCGCGTTCTCGTGCGCGCTGGCTCTCGTGTCCGCTGACGCGCTCGCTCAAGACGACGACGGCGCCGCCGAAGCAAAACGGCAATACCAGTCCGGTACCGTCGCGTTCGCCGCCAAGCGGTTCAACGAAGCCGCGCTCGCGTTCGAGGCGGCCGCTTCGTACAAGGCCAACGCGGTCACGCTTTATACGGCTGCCATTTCGTGGGATCAGGCCAACGCCCCCGAGCGGGCCGCCGACGCCTACGCGCGGGCGCTCGATGCGCAGGGCTTGACGCCGCAGCAGCAGTCGACCGCCAAGGAGCGCCTCGCCGCGCTCGAGAAATCACTCGGTACGTTTTCCGTCACCGGACCCGACGGCTTCAAAGTTCAGCTCGACGCGTTTACCGCGGCGCCGGTCCCTGCTCGGCTTCACGGATCGCCCGGCATGCACACGCTCGTCATCCGCGGTACGGGCGGCAAGGCTCCCGAGAAGCGGGACGTCTCGCTCGACCTCGGCCCCAACAGCCCGATCGACGTAACTCCGAAGGTCGTCGTCGTGGCGAAACCTGTGAAGGTCGAGGAGCCGAAGATTGTCACCGTGGAGGTCGAGGGCCCGCCGCGGCTGTCGCTCAAAAAGGCCGCCGGGTTCTCGGCGATCGGCGTCGGCGCGATGTCGTGGGTGAGCGCTGTGATTCTCGGCCTCAGCGCGCAAGAGGCCGGCGACGCGTATAATATCTCGCCCACACGAAGCGCGCTCGATCACGCCAACGGCCTGGCCACGTGGTCGACGGTGGCCTGGGTCGCCGGCGGTGTCTTTGTGGCCGGTGGCGTCGCCCTCGTGATCCTTCCGGAAGGGGGATCCAAGAAGGACGAACCTTCAGAAAAGTCCGAAAAACCCGCCGAAAAGGGCGATCCAGAGCTTCCTCCCAAAGAGCCGGCGCTCGGCCTCGCACCCACCCTTGGCGGCTTCATGCTACGGGGGAGCTTCTGATGCGTCGCTCAATTCTCGCTGTTATCGCCTCGGTCGGAGCGGCCACCGTCGCCTTTTCGGCCTGCTCGCTTGGCCTCGACGAATCCAAGCTCGATCTGGCCGACGGCGGCGCGAACGACGGCGTCGCGCCCGACGCGCCTGCCAAGTCGGACGGTGCAGTCAACCCGACGCAATGCAATCAGGATCAGGACTGCAAACCCGCCAACGCGTGCCTCGTGGGCAAGTGCAACGTCGCGCTGCACCAGTGCTCCTACGATATCTGTCCCGCGCCGAAGGCGTGTCAGGCATCGGTCTGTGACACGAACAGCAAGACGTGTTCGGTGCCGACGCAATACGGCTTTCATGCCGGCTCGTTTCACCTGACCACCGGCACGATCGGTTGCGGCGGCGGCGCGCAAGGGGCCCATCGCTGCTTTGCGGCGTCCTATCCGTTCGTCTTCATCGGAACGACCAACGGCGTGGTCGCGCGCTCGGTTGTCGATCCCACCGACTCCTCGCCCGATGTCATCCCCATCGGCGGCGTTCCGTTCGTGCCGGCATTCGTCGTCGCGAGCGGTTCGCGGATCTACTTCGTCGGGTTCGTTGGAGGCTCGGGGCCCGACTACAAGGTTCCGATCGCGTGGCTCGACGCGCCGACCGATCCGACGGTGAAATCGATGACGGCGACGAGCGTATTCGACTCGGTGCAAGTCTCCCAGATCGACGGCGTATGGCCCGACACCAAGGGAGGCGTCTACCTCGCGCGCGGCGATGGGGCGAAGTCGTATCCGGTGGCCCGCATCACGGCGCCGCTGAAAGATCTCGAGGCCGTCCAGTTCTTCCCGCTCGCCGGGATCCCTCAAAATCACGGACCGATTGCAGCCAGCGGCACGCGCGTCGTCACGGCGACGGCCTTCGGGCAATATCAAACAGCCTTTAGCCTTGAGACGGGCGCGGGCACGGGCAGCGCGCAAAACGCGGGCGCTCAGGAAACCACGGCAACCTTTGGTGCGGTCGCCGGCAACTTCTTCTTCGCGCAGGGGCCCGACGGCAGCCTCGTGGCGTCGGGCACTGCGGTAAGCCTCCCCGACGGCGGACAGCCGACGTCGAGCGGTGTTCGCGTTGCGTGGCTCGTCGCCGACGAGAAGGCCACCACCTTCGACGCGACCGCGCACGTGGACATCGAGCCGTACACCAATGCCGGCTGCTGCGGAGGCGACTTCGCGGGCCCGGTGGCCTGGATCGACTCCAAGCGCGCCCTCGTGCTGTCGGCGCCGGCGTCGAACCTCGCGCAGACCGCGGTGCAAATCGTCACCCGCGAGGGAGCTCCCTCGGTGGTGGCCAATCGCAAATTCGTCCTGCCGTTCCACCCGAGCGAGCTCGGCGCCGCGGCCTCGTCGAGCTACGGCTACGTGATGACGCCTGACCAGGTTTCTGGGCTCAACGTGCACGTCTTCGCGGCCGGCTGCGACAACTGAGCGGCAAAGCCTACGGGGTCGGCGGGCACGATGCTCACCGACCCCGTCGTGGCTCTCAGTGCCACTTGATGAGCGAAGTCTCGTACGGGTGGCTCATGGCATCGCTGTAGGGCATCACGCGCACTGCGAAGGCGTGGGCTCCGCTCTCGCTCGCCGGCATTTTGCCTGCGTAGACGAGCGTGCCGTCGGCGGCGGTGTCGATGACGCTCATGCGCGCGAGCTGGCCGCGACTGAGCTCGTGGCCGCCGCCGGTCGGCCCATAATACAGCTCGACGACGACGTCGCTCTGCGAAAGGCCGCCCAGCGACACGTTCGCCTTGACGTGAACGGCGTCGCCGACCTCGACCTGCGACGCTGATATCTGCTCAACGCCATCGACGCGCACGTTCGGCCATGCCGCGCGCACGCGCTCTTTCCAGGTCGCCAGCTCTCGAGCGCCCGCGAAGTCGGCGTCCGTCATGCGGCCCGACAGCGCGATGCTCGGAACATAAAACCGCTCAGAGTACTCTCGCACCATGCGCGCCGTGTTGTACGTGGGCGTCAGCAGCTTGATGGCGTTCTTCATGCGGCGGATCCAACCGCGCGGCAGCTGTCCGCGGGCGTCGCGGTCGTAAAAGAGCGGAACGACCTCGTTTTCGAGCAGATCGTAGAGAAGCTCCGACTCGATCTTGTCGCCGTCGCCGTCGGCGTATTCCTCGCCGTGGCCGATCGCCCAGCCTACGTCGCGGCCGTGGTCACGGAAGGCCTCCGCCCACCAGCCGTCGAGCACGCTGACGTTGAGCGCGCCGTTCGCTGCGGCCTTCATGCCGCTCGTTCCGCTTGCCTCGAGGGGCCGACGCGGAGTGTTGAGCCAAACGTCGACGCCCGACACGAGCGCACGGCCGATGCGCATGTCGTAGTCTTCGATGAACACGACCTTGCCCGCGATGCCGGCGTCACGACTCGAATGCACGATGCTCTTGATGAGCTCTTTGCCGCCCTTGTCCTGGGGGTGAGCTTTACCGGCGAAGACGAGCTGCACGGGGCGCTTCGGATCGCCGAGAAGACGCCGTACGCGCGCTACGTCGCTGAACAGCAGCGCTGCGCGCTTGTAGGTCGCGAAGCGGCGGGCGAAGCCGATGGTCAGCGCGTGCGGGTCCAAAACCTCATCGGCCAGCGCGAGGCTCTCGCTCGGCTGTCCGCGGCGCCTCGCTGCGCCTTTCAGCCAGCGCCTGCAGAGCATCACGAGCCGGTGACGCCGGTGCTCATGCGTTTGCCACAGCTCCGCGTCGGGAATTTCCTCGACGCGCGCCCACAGGGACTCGTCGTCGGGAGTCTCGGCCCAGCGCGGTCCGAGATAACGCGTGTAGAGTGCAGACATTTCGTCCGAGACCCACGTGGCCGCGTGAATGCCGTTCGTGATGGCCTGAATCGGTACCTCGTCTTCGGGCAGCTCCGGCCACAGCTTCTTCCACATCGAGCGGCTGACGTCTCCGTGCAGCGCCGAGACGCCGTTGTAGTGATCGGCCGTGCGAATCGCGAGCACGGGCATCTGGAACTTCGACGCCTTGTCGCCCGGGTCGATTCGTCCGAGGCTCATCAGCTCGTCGTCGCTCAGCCCGAGGGCAGCGCGATAGGGCTCGAGGTACTTGCGGACGAGCGACGGCTCGAAGGCGTCGTTGCCCGCGGGGACGGGCGTGTGCGTCGTGAAGATGTTTTGGGCGCTGCGGGCTTCGCTGGCCACGGTGAAGGGCAGGCCGCGATCGCGCATGAGCCTGCCAATGCGCTCGATCGCGAGGAACGCCGAGTGACCTTCGTTCATGTGGCAAACGGTCGGCGACAGGCCGACTGCTTCGAGGGCGTGCACGCCGCCGATGCCGAGCATGATCTCCTGGCGCACGCGAAACTCCTGATCGCCCCCGTAGAGGGGGCCTGTGATCGCGCGGTCTTCAGGGAGGTTTTCGGCGACGTTTGCGTCGAGCAGCAGCAGCGGCACCCGACCTACGGAGACGCGCCACAGCTGAGCGTAGACAACCCGCCCGGGGTAGGCGACGTGAATGACCATGCGCTTGCCGTCCGCGCCGAACACAGGCTCGACGGGCATGCGGTGCCAGTCGTTGATTGGGTAGCGCTCCTGCTGCCAGCCGTCGTCGTTGAGCACCTGCCGGAAATAACCTTCGGCGTACGCGAGCCCGACGCCGACAAGGGGCAGGCCGAGATCGCTCGCGGTCTTGAGGTGATCGCCGGCCAGCACGCCGAGTCCGCCGGAGTAAATCGGCAGCGACTCGTGAAGGCCGTATTCCATCGAAAAGTACGCGATGCGAGCGTTCTTCGCGGCGGGAAAGCGCTTTTTGAACCAGCCCTCCTGCGAGAGGTACTCGTCGAGGCGTTGCTGCGCCGACTTCAGGCGCGCAAGGAACACGTCGTCGCGGGTGAGCTCGTCCAGCCGCTTTTGATCGACCCGCGCGAGCAGCTCGATCGGATTACCGTGAACTTCCTCCCAGAGGTCGCCGTCGATGCGAAAAAACAGCTCGCGGGCCTCGGGCGCCCACGCCCACGCGAGGTTTCTGGCGATGACGCGCAGAGGCTCGAGGGCAGGGGGTAGGCGCGGCACGACCGTAAAGCTTCGGAGGGTGCGCGTGGGGCCAGACTTCGGCTGAGCCTGGCTCGTCGAGGGCGGATTGCTGGTGGTCCGGGACATCCCCCCAGCTTAGTCGGCCCGGGCGCCTTCCGTCGAGGCCCGCGTCACTCACGCGTGAGTGACGGCATTCCGCGCCCGGTATCAGTTACAGACGCCGAACTCGACGCCGCTGACTTTTACGGCTGGATTGAGCGAGACGCACGTCTTGCCGAGCGCGCACGAGCCGCCGACGACCTTGCACCAAGGGAGGCAACTGTAGACGTTGTTGCTGTTGGACGCGCAGAGCAGCCCCGGGGCGCAGTTCGGCTGCGCCTTGCTGCACGTCTTGGCGACGCCGACGGGGTAGCACTCGGTGACGTTGTTGGCCGTGTCGAAGACGCACCCGGACGTTCCGCCGCACGATTTGGCGTCGGTGAGGGTGCAGTCGGTCGAGCACACCAGAAGGTTCGGAATTGCCTTCGCGTTCGCGTCGTTCAATTGCCGGCAGAAGCCCGTGCCGGGCGTGGAGCAGGTGCCGCCGGCGCCCACGCTGTTGCAGTACGGCCTGCAGACGCCCCAGAAACACGTGAGGCCCTGCGCGCACTGGCCCGTCGTCGCGGTGCAGGCTTTGCCCACTCCGGCGCCGCCGGCGGCCACGCACGACGTCGTACCGTCGAGTTTGACGCGGTCGACCTCGCAGGTTCCCGACTGACAATCGCACTGCGGATCGAGGCCGCACACGTTGCTGGGCGCGACCTTTCCGCAGCTGCTCACGCTGCTGTCTGGCACAGGGCCGCTCGCGTCCGGCTGGGGCGGCGGGTTGCTCGCGTCGACGCCCGGAAGCACGGTGCCTGCGTCTTTGTAGGATGGCGGCGGCGTGCCGGTGTCGTCGGGGGCGACCACCACTCCGGTTGCGCACGCAGCCACGATTCCGAAAAGCGGCAACGCCGCCGCGCGAACAAGCTTCGACATTCGTGCACCTCCGCTCAACCAAGCGACGGTAGCACGGTTGCTGCGCGGCTCAGAAGCCGGAAACGACCCGGTTACGCAGGGCGCCCAGCCCCTCGATTTCGAGCTCGACGACGTCACCGATTTGAAGCCACTGATTGTGCGTAATTTGGCTGCCGTTCAGCTCGAGAAAGCAACCGGTGCCGCAAGTGCCCGAGCCAATGACGTCGCCGGGATGCAGCGTGACCCCGTAGCTCGCGCGCTCAAGGATCTGCGCGAACGTCCACGTCATGTCCTTCACGTTCGCGCTCGATACTTCGACGCCGTTCACCCGCGCCTTCATCGCGAGGTCGAACACCGCGCCAGTGGGCGTCTTGTGCGTGTGCGGCGCGAGCTCGTCGAGGGTCACGAGCCAGGGGCCGAGGCCCGTCGCGAAATCTTTGCCCTTCGCAGGACCGAGCGACAGCTTCATCTCCTCCATCTGCAGCACGCGCGCGGAGAAGTCATTCATGACCATCAGGCCGAAAATCGCGCGATCTGCGCCCGCGATGTCGAGATTTTTGCCGCCCTTGCCGATCACGACCGCCGCCTCGAGCTCGAAGTCGAGCTTGTTCAGGTGAAGCGCTTCGACCTCGAGATCTCCAGGGCCGATCACGCTCTGGTGGTTGGTGAAGTAAAAGACCGGGAAGAGATCGAACTCGGGGATCATCTCGACTCCGCGGTTGCGGCGCGCGGTCTCGACATGCTGACGAAACGCGTAGCCGTCGCGCATGGAAGGGGGCCGCGGAATGGGCGACAGCAGGTGCTTGTCGCGCGCGGGCATTGCGAGCGTGCGACCGTCGAACGACTTGGGAAGCGTATCGGTCGAAAACGCGATGAGCACTTCGTCGGCGGCGGGACGCGCGAGCGACTCATTTTCCACGAATCCGAGCACGCCCTTGCCGTACTTGTATTCCACATCCGATTCCCGACAGCGCCGCCCTTCGCGGTGCTCATACCAGCCAAGGCAGGCCGCCAGATCGAGGATGGTGTCTTCAATGAGGATTCCGGCGCGGCCGTGGGCGTCGGTTCGGTAGGTAACGAGCTTCATGTCGGGGTGCTCCGTGGGGTCGATGACGAGAGCTGTCTTGTATCGCAAGTGCGGGCTGGTAAGTGCAGGCGCGATGATTTTGCGTCTCCCGAAGGCAGTGCTCGGCATCGGGTATGAATTCGCGCGGCACCTGCTGCGCAGGCCCGTTGTCGGCATCTGTGCGGCGGCGCGCACAAGCGACGGCCTTTGGCTGCTGGTCCGTCGGGCCGACACCGGAACGTGGGCCTTTCCCGGGGGCACGCTCGAGTGGGGCGAGACGCTGCGCGCGTCGCTGCCCCGCGAGATCTCCGAGGAGGCGGGAGTCGATGACGTGCGGCTCGGCCGCGTGCTTGGCGTTTTTTCAAGGCCCGATCGAGATCTTCGTTTCCACGCAGTGACGGTGCTCGTCGCCTGCGAAGTCGACGGGCCCGTTCGGGGACCGAAAAACCCTCTGGAGATCCGCGAAGCCCGCCTGTTCGAGGCTGCCGACATTCCGCGTCCGCTGGCGATGGGGATGGACGACATGCTGGACGTCGCGCTCGCTTCGGGACCAACCGTGCTCGAGTAGCAGATCGTTTTCAGGGGCCGCGCGTATGAACGCGGATGGAACGCATCGGCGAATACGAGATCAAGCGACTGATCGGCGAAGGCGGCATGGGCCGCGTCTACGAGGCCGAGGAGCGCCTGTCCAAGCGACGGGTTGCGCTCAAGGTGCTGCGCCCGGAGCTTACGCGAAGCGAAGACGGCCGCAGGCTCTTCCAAAACGAGATGCAGATTCTCGCGCAGCTCGAGCATCCCGGGCTCGTACGCAGCCTCGCGGCGATCGAGCACGAGGGGCAGCTGGTAATGGTGCTTGAACACCTCGAAGGTCGCACCCTTCGGCAAACGCTCGCCGATCGGGGGCGGCTCGGGCTCACCGAAGCGGTAGAATTGACGGCGCAGATCGCGCTCGCCCTCGGCGCGGCGCACACGCAATCGCCACCGATCGTGCACCGCGACCTCAAGCCCGAAAACGTGATGATCGGCCCCGATGGCGCCGCCAAAGTCATGGATTTCGGAGTCGCAAAGGTGCTTGCCGGCGCGCGCGCAACTTCGACGCAGAGCGTCGGCACGCTTCAATACATGAGCCCCGAACAGCTCGACGCGGGCGAGCTTGACGCGCGGAGCGATCTTTATGCGCTAGGCCTCGTGCTGTACGAAATGCTCGAAGGCGCACCGCCGTTTGCGTCGGCGTCGCCCCGCGAGCTGCTCAACTTGCAGTGCACTGCGGCCCCTCCCGCGCTGACTTGCGAGCTTCCGAGCGGCATCGAGACGTTGCTGCTGGCGTTGCTCGCGAAGGCTCCTGCGGACCGTCCCGAGAGCGCTGCGGCCGTTGTTTCGGCCTTGTCGCCGTTTCGGGTGTCGTCGCCGCGCACCGGGGCCGCGCGCGTGGTTTCGCCGACCCCTGCAGTCGAAGCGTCAAAACCGGCCGCGCCGTCGCGCGCCGCAGGCAAGCTCGACACGCTCGCGCTTGTGGCTCCGTCGCGGCGCGGCGCCGAAGTGTCGACGCGCGCTGCGCTGGCGTGTGTGGTGGTTCTGTCGCTGCTCGCGGGAGCGATGACCTACGAGGCGCGCCTGACATCGAGCCGCGCGTCGCAGTCGGTCCCGCCCGCATCCGCTGGGAGGTAACGTGAACCGCGAGCTCGCCGACGCGCTCTGCGCGGCGTCCCGTCGCGGGCTCTTCGCGGTCGGCCCGGCCGTTGCCCGCGGAGACGACGGCTTCGACGTCGTCGGCAGCGATCGCGGCAGGAGCCTCGCCGACTGGTCTCGCGGCGAGCGGCTGCACTGGCGCAAGGCGCTGCGGATCACGCGAAAACTGGCCGTCGCACTTGAAGAGCTCGAGGCGCGTGGCTGGCCTGCGGCTCCGCTCTCGCCCGGCGATGTGCGGCTGGAGCCCTCGGTGGCGCTCCTCGCCACGCGCACCCTGCGCCTGCTCACGGGCGGCCCGCCGAACGATGCTCCCGCTGCGCTTCGTTGGTCGGCGCCCGAGGTGCTCGAAGGGCAACCGTGGGACGCGGCCGCGAGCCGGTATTTCCTTGGTCTCGTGGCCTACCGCCTCATCGCCGGCGATCTGCCTTCGCGCGCGGGCGGCCTGCGGGCCGAGCTCTCGTCGCGCGCCGAATTTGGTGTCGCGCCCTTCGTTGAAGCGGTTGCGCGAGAGCTGGCTCCGGGGGTCGAGACCGCGATCCTTTCGTGGGTTGGTGCGGCCGCCGCGCGCCCAGCGACGGCGGGCGATTTCGTGTCCGCGTGCGATCGGCTCCTGCGCGGCGAGCCCAGCGCCGACGTCCCGGAGACCCGTTCGTCTCCGCCGCGTTCGTTCGCGCCGCGCGCGCCCGCGACTGCGCCGAAGGCTCGATGGGTGGCAGCGGCTGCGCCGCTCGTATTTGCGGCTTTCACGGCCGCCAGCGCGCTGCTGTGGCCGCGTGAATCGCCACGGTCGCAATACGTGCAAGATGCACGCGCTGAGATCGATGCCACGTCGCCGGAGTCGTGCGCGCCCTGTCACGCACGCGAAGTCGTGGAGTGGCGCCGGAGCGTGATGTCGCAGGCGAGCTCGAGCCCGCTGTTTGGCGCACTTGAGAGCGTGGTCGAAGAGCAGGTCGGCAAAGACGACGCGTGCCCCAACGGCGCAGGGGCCCTGCGCGTGGCGGAGACGAACGCCTGCATCGATTCGAAGACCGGCGTCAGCAAGACCGGCAGCGGCGGCGAGCAGTGGTGCGTCAATTGTCACGCGCCCGGCGCCAACGTCGTGAGCCGTCGCGCCGGCTGGAACGCGTTTGGTGACGCGCGCAGCCGCGCTCCCCTCCGCGATGTTCTACCGCAAGTCGCGCTGCAAGGCGTTTCGTGCGTTTCCTGCCACCGAATTTCGGGCCCCGTTGCATCGCATGGCGCCGACCGAGGCGCCTACGAAGGCAACGCGACGTGGACGAGCAGCGCGACCGGCATCGCGTATCTGTCGCGGCCTGAAGACGGCGAAGGCCTGCGCGGGATCGCCAACAGCGGCTACCGGCTCAGCGGCGCGCTGCTGGCTCCCGCCACGCCGACGTTCGCACGCCTCGCGCCTCACTCCGAACCTCCCGCTTCGGCGCGCGCCTACTTGCGGTCGAGCGAGTTTTGCGGCGCCTGTCACGACGTGCGCCTCTTCGGCACCGACGCGCTCGGGCAAGCGCAAGGCGAGCACTTCAAGCGCCTTCGCAACGCTTACTCCGAGTGGCGAACGTGGTCGGAGGGCGAGGCCCGGCGAGGTCGCACCGCGGCGAGCTGCCAGGGGTGCCACATGAGCCGATATCCTGGCGTCTGCGTGCCGGCGACCGGCAACGTGGCGGCCGACCCGGACTGCCCGCCGGGAACGCGCTTCGAATCGAGGCCTCCGAGCGACGCGCGCGAAGCCCGCACGCACTACTTCACGAGCGTCGATCTGCCGCTCGCTCCCGACTACCCGGGCGCGTTCGTGAGCGACCGAACGCTCGATGCGTTCGGCACGCCGCTGGGACTCCGAGCACGTCGAAATATTCTTTTGAAGAGAACTTTCCGCTTCGGACTCGGAGAGGTGCTGCGCGAGGGCTCGCGCCTGTCGATTCCGGTCGAGCTCGAGAACGTCGGGGCAGGGCATCGCGTTCCCGCAGGTTTCAGCCAGGAGCGCGAGATTTGGGTCGAACTGCGCGTGACCGACGCGCGCGGGGCGACGGTTTACGAGGTCGGCGTGGTGGCGCGAGACGACGAGGACCTGCACGACAAATCGTTTGAAACGATCAACGTAGACGACGCTGAGCGCGACGAAAGCGGCCGGCCGCTTGGCGTTTTTGGCGCCGACGTTCGCGACGGCGTCGATGCTCCGCGATGGTTGCCGGACGGCGCGTCGGTCGATGCGTTTCGCGGCAACGGTCTGGTCAATTTGCAGAACGGGTTCTTGCGCTGCGTGCGCTGCATCGGCAGCGTCGATGCAAGCGGCGCATGCATGGCCACGGCGGGGCAGGACCGACTGCGCGCGGGCCGCTTCGCCGACGGCGACTACGACCTCGACACGGGCGCGTGCCGCTCGAATCTATCGGGCGAGCGCGCGCTTCTTGAGACGTACTTCCCCGTGGGATCGCTCGACGCGCGGCGAGGAATCGCCAAGGCGCCCGACGCCATCATCGACACGCGCTCGGCGCCGCCCGGCGCTCCGCGAACCTACCGCTACGAGCTCGACACGGGCGCGCATCCAGGCCCCTTGAAGGTCACCGCACGGCTGCGCTTTCGCGCATTTCCGCCCTATTTGGTGCGAGCTTTCGCCGATTACGAGGCGCTGTCGAACGCGCGCGGACTGCGCCCCGGCGGCCCTCAAGTCGCGCGCTCCATGCTCGCACGCGTCGACATCGTAGACCTCGCGTCAGCCGAGGCGAGCGTTCGATGACGGCTACAATCAACCCGTGGCCGGTCGCCATCTTCGGGGTCTCGCTCCTGCGCGATCTCGACGCGCGCGCGCGCCGCGAGATTGCGGCGGCGGGCTCCATCTCGCGCTTCGCTGCGGGGCAATACGTGTATCGCGCAAGCGATGCCTCGGACGCGCTCTTCGTCGTCGTCGACGGCGAGGTCGAAGTGCGCGACGAGGGCGGCCTGGTCGTCAATCGCGCCCGATCGCTCGACGTGCTCGGGCACGACGCCATTGTTCGCGTTTCAAGCCGCCGCAGACGCTCGGCGGTGTGCGTGACTGCGGCCACCATCGCGCGCGTTCCGGCCGACGTTCTGGCCCGCGGCCTCGGCAGACTGGGCATCTCGGTCGCGAGCGATCCGCGCTGGTCCGCCATCGGTCGCGCCGCGATCGCCGACGCGATTCGCTCCGCACCTTTCGCCGGGCGCCTGTCATCGTTCGACCTCGGCGCACTCACGGGAGCTTCGCAAATCGTTACGGTCGCGCGGGGCCGGGCGGTGTACCGGTCGGGTGAGCCTGCGACGCACGCATACTTCGTCGCCGAGGGAGCCGTGAGCCCGGGCGAGGGCGAATACGTCGGCTCTGGAGCCCTGTTCGGGCACGAGCTGGCGCTCGCTCGCAAGGCGCGCGCGAGCGACGCGACGGCGCTCAGCTCGACCTGGTTGCTCTCGATTCCGCGCGACGTGATCGAAAGCGTCGCCCTGCGAAATACAGGCGTGTTTTCAGCCGCCGTCGAGCCGAAAATGCGCGAGCCACGAAACGCCCATCGACTGCAGACCGCGCGATCGCTGCTGGTCATCGATCAAGACGCGTGCGTGCGCTGCGGGCACTGCGTGTCGAGCTGCGCGTCGGCCCACGACGACGGGCTGCCGCGATTCACGCGTCTGGGAGACGTCGTCATGCTGCCGCTCGGCGCGGCTTCGACCCCCGCGCTGCTGGCTTCGAGTTGCCATCACTGTGAGCGGGCGGCGTGCGTTGCAGAGTGTCCGACCGGCGCAATTGAGCGCCAGCCCGGCGGCGAGGTGACGATTCGTGAAGACCTTTGCACCGGCTGCGGCGCGTGCGTGAAGGCGTGCGCGTGGGGCAATGTCTCGCTCGTCACGAAGGCGGCGCGTGTGGTCGCTAGCAAGTGCGATCTGTGTGCTACTCGCGCGGCGGGCCCTGCGTGCGTCGCCGCGTGCCCGGTTGGAGCGGCCTCCCGCATCGATCCGTCGCAGCTCTCCGAAGCGCGCGAGCGTCACGCTCACGAGGTCGCGGCGGCCGCATCAGCCAGCAAAGACCGCGCCGTCGTGGTGGCCACGCTGCTTGGCTCGCTCGCGACGTTTGCATCGCTCACGCAGGCCTCTGCGCGCGCGTCGGGGGCCGCGCTTGCCGCCTCGTCAGTGGTCGCCGCGAGCTATGTCGCCGTGAAGCGAGCCCGGCTCTGCTTCGCACTAAAACCTGCGTATCGTCTGCATTTGGTGATGGGCGCCGTGACGCTGGCGGCTGCCGCCGGTCACCTGCGACCGAGGCTCGCCCCCGGGCTCAATGGCGCGCTCGCGATCGCTGTCGCGGGCACGCTCGTCACCGGCGCCGCGGGCTGGGCAGCGTTCGCCACCATTCCGCGAGCCCTCACGAGAATTGAACCTGACGTGGCCACAGGTGACGACGATGCAGAGCGCAGCGTCATTGCGCGCAGTTTGCTGGCCGCGCTCACCGGCCAGAGCCTGGCGCTCAAGACCTGCTTTCGCGACGGGCTGCATCGGTACGCGGTCGCCCCGCTCGGGTGGCTCGCGCTTGTGCTGTCGCGTCGCACGATCGCGCAGGAAAGAGCGCGCATCCACGCGGCTGCGGTGGCGTCGCCCGGCGACATCGCAGGCGCCGCACAGGGGCCCCTGACCGAGCTCGTGCGGCACAGCGTTTCACTCCGCGCGATGCCGGCGCGCAGGGCGCTCGGAGGGCTGCTCTCGGCGTGGTTGCCCGTCCACGTCGCCTTCGCCGTCGCCTGCTCCCTGCTCGCGCTGCTTCACGTCATCACCGAGCTCGTCTACCGGTGAAGTCGCGCCTCACGCCTTCGGCGAACCGGGATTTGGCTCGCTTCGGCGACTTGCTGAGCGTGGGCGGGGGCGCAGCGCTTGGCCTGCTCGCGCTCGCGGCGTGGACGCGCCCGGGGCTGAGCGATCTCGCGCCCGGTCCTCTGTCCGCTGCGCACGTGGCGGCGGGGGTCGGCTGCTCGAGTTGCCACGGAGGGGCGCGGCCTTCGTCGGGCGCCTGCCAAGGGTGTCACGGGGGCGCGGCCGAGCGTTCTTCGACTCGGACCGGGCACCGGGCTGCGATGGCGCAAGGGCAGCTTTTGTGCGCGGATTGCCACTCCGCGCATGGCGGATCCGAGAGCGTGACGTTCGCGGGCGACGGTCTTTTTACGCGCAGCGGCGACGGGGCGTCGCGCACGTCAACGCTGCCACACGCTTCGCCGCCCGGCGCCGTACCGCTCGTGCCGGCCAGCGTGTGCGTGCGTTGCCATTCGTTTTCTGCGGCAACCGATCCAGCGCTGCGGTGCGTGTCGGACCCGCGGGGCGATCTCACGAAACAGGCTGATTTGTGCATGGATGAGCACCTGACCGTGGACTCCCTCCGCGGCGCGCGCAGGCTCGCCGTGTGGGAGTCGGCCCGCGCAGTCGCCCGGAGCACCGCTTGGACGGAAGTGCCGGCTCGCGGCGCCGCAACGGCGTGGGCACTCCTGCCCCTCGGCTCGGCGGCGCTGTCGCTCGCGCTCGTGCGCGTGGCTCGCAAACGTCGTGAGCGCGCGGCGCGTTCAGCGGCGCCCGTCGCTCCAGCCGCGCTCGACAAAAGGCGGCTCCCGCAGATCGACCCGTCGCGATGCCTTGGCTGTTACGCCTGCGTCGACGCTTGTCCGTTCGCCGTTCTCGAAGTGCAGCGCTTCGTCGCCGTAGTCGCGCGCCCCGCGGATTGCTGCGGCGTCGTCGCTTGCGCCGAAGTGTGCCCCAACGGATCGCTGTCGATCACGGGCGAGCCGCTCGCCGCGCGTCAGCTGCGCCTGGGCGCCGGGAGCCTCGAGAGCCTCGACGCTCCCGGCGTCTTCGTGGCGGGCGACGTGACTGGCGTGCCTCTCATACGCAACGCGATTGAGCACGGCGAGCGCGTCATTCGCGCGATCGCGACTGCGCGCTCGGCGTCGAGCGGCGACGCGCTCGATGTGCTTATCGTCGGCGCCGGCCCCGCCGGACTGTCGGCGGCGCTCAGCGCAAAGCGGGCGGGCCTGTCGTTCGAGATCCTCGAGCAGTCCACGGTCGCCTCCAGCGTGCGCAGCTTCCCCCGCAGCAAAATCGTGCTCGATCATCGCGAAGGAGACGTTGCCAACTCCGCCCTGTGGGTCGGAGAGACGACCAAAGAGCTGCTCCTGCTCGAATGGCAGCGCGCGCTTCGAACCGAAGGCGTCGCGGTGCGCGAAGGTTTTCGTGTCGCCAATATCAGCAAAAAAGGCTCTTTTTTTGAGATCGAAGTCGCGAATCGTGAGCCCCCGGAGGCTACGTTCCTGGCGCGCAACGTGGTGCTGGCCACGGGACGCCGGGGAACGCCGCGGCGTCTGGGAGCCCACGTCGCGGACGGGTGCGACAACAAGGTGAGCTACAGCCTCGCCGACGCGCGCAGCTTCGCAGGGCAGCGCGTACTCGTCGTGGGGCTGGGCGACGCCGCCATGGAAGCGGCGCTGGCGCTCGCCCAACAGCCGAACACCGTCGTGACGGTGTGTCACCGGGGCGACGACTTCTCGCGCGGAAAGCCGCGAAATATCGAGTCGATGCGCGCGGCGCTCGCAGCGGGCCGAATCCTCGCGATGTTTTCGAGCGAGGTCGTTGAAATAAGCCGCCGCGACGTCACCCTGCGATCGGCTGGCATCGACCGGACGCTCGGCAACGACGCGGTGCTCGTGCTCATCGGCGGCGAGCCTGAGGGCGCGCTGCTCAAGCTCGCCGGCGTGCGATTCGAAAACGAATAGATCGTTTCGCATGGCCGCCCGTATTGGGCGTCTATGAGGCTAATTACTGCTGGTCTTCTCGCCGTCGTCGGGATGGGTACTTCGGTTGCGGGGGCGTTCGCGCTGCCGGTCGCCGCGCCGAGCGCGCAGCTCGTTGAGCTACCGGGGGTGGCGGAGGCAATCGCGGCGGCGGAGATCGACCGGTCGCGCTTTACCGACGGTCGCGCGCTCATGATCGACGCCCGGCTCGGTCACGCGAGCCTCGCTCAGGACTCCGCCGGCGAGACCTACCTGTTTGCATCGCTCACCGGCGGCGAGTCGAGCCAGGGCACGCCTCCGCTGAGCCTCGCGATCGCGATCGACCGATCCGGCTCCATGAAGGGCGATCGCCTCGCCAACGCCCTCGCTGCCGCAGTGGGCACCGTCGAGCGCATGCGCGACGGCGACAGCGTGAGCGTGATCGCGTTCGACACGCGCGCGGTAGCCGTCGTCTCGCAGGAGCTGATCAGCTCGGCGTCGAAGCCCAGGATCGCAGCCCAAATAAGGTCGATCGGGCTCGGCGGTGACACGTGCATTTCGTGCGGCCTGGACCGCGCGCTCAGCGAGCTCGCCACGTCGGGAACGCGCGACCACGTCAGTCGCATTTTGCTGTTGTCCGACGGCGCCACCAACCACGGCATCACCGACATGGCGGGCATGCGGGCGCTGTCGGCACGCGTGCGCGACGCCGGCGTGTCTATTTCGACGATCGGAGTCGACGTCGACTTCGACGAAAAAATGATGGCGGCGATCGCCCAGGAGTCGACGGGACGGCACTATTTCGTAGCGAGCCCGGCGGGCCTTCCGGCCATTTTTGCGCAGGAATTCGACTCGCTGCTGTCGTCCGTGGCGCAGGACGCTGAGCTGCACGTAGACTTGGCGCCAGGCGTCGAGATCGATCAGGTGTTTGATCGAAGCTTTCGTCGCGAAGGCTCGTCGTCGGTCGTGGTCCCCTTTGGCAGCTTCGGCGCGAAGCAGGAGAAGACGATTCTCATCAAGCTACGCGTTCCCACCGGCGCCCGCGTATCCGCGCCCGTCGCTACGATGCGGGTCGATTATCGCGATCTGCGCAGCCGGGCCGACGCTCATTGCGGCGGCGTGCTCGCGGCCCGCGTCGTCGATCCGGCGCTCGCGCAGCAGCAGATCGATCCGTTCGTAGCGACGCGCCTCGAGCGAAGCCGAACGTCGCAGACGCTGACCGACGCCAATCGCCTCTTTGAAACGGGGCGCCTCACCGAAGCGCGGCAACGCCTCGGCGAGCAGAAGCACGAGATCGAGCAGAGTCTCGCCCTCGCGAAAAAGTCGCTGGCGACGGCCGCGCCGATGGCGACGGGCCGCGCGGGCATCGATGAGGCGTTCAGCGGGCAGCTCGCCGCGATCGAGGCAGCCCGGTCAGCGTTCGCCGCGACCCCTCCGGCCGACCTCGATCGCGCATCCGGCGGCGGGTTCGCGCCACCACCGGCCGCGGCGTCGCCCGCGTCGCGCGCCGGAAAGGCTCAAATCAAGGCCAACCAGCAGGCAGCGGGCGATCTCGCGTTCTGATTCGCGGCTCACTTCACGACGATTGAGTCACAGTCGACGCTCTTGGTGACGGCGCCAATCCGTCCCGCGACAGGGTCGCCGACGTGCAGCCGGCTCCACTTGGCGACGTCGAACTTGCAGCTCGATTTGGCGCCTGTCTTTGCTTCGCTCACGTCGGCTGCATAGGTCTCGGTTCTGCTGGCTTCGCGCTCACAGCCAATCGCCACGCAACCGGGCCGCGCGAGGCTCGTGGCCGGCCAGGTGGGCGGCTCCTTTTCGCCTCCGTGTGCCTTCGCGGTGCGCGTCGGCTTCCAAGCCTCGGCGTTGTAGTCACACTTGTCGTCCATGACGCCTTCGGTCTTCGTTTTGGGGGTGCACTCGCGAACCTCCTTGAACGTGCCGTTTCCCTGATCTCTGCGCCGTGTGGCGCAGGTCTGGCCGTCGGGCACCTGCTTGGTGGAGCGCTGCTCCCGATGCCGGGCGACTGCGACCGATCCCGCGGGCAGGGAGTCGCACCATTCGGACGTGCGCACGAGCACGCGCTGCTCGACCTCCACGGTGCGATCCCAGCTCTTGTCAGCGATCACGAACGCGCCGTCGCGCTTGCGGAACAGCACAAAAAGCGCGACCGCGATCAGCGCGACGATGGCCAGCGGCACGATCCACGCGAGGGGAGAAACCGACTTTCGCGCCGCTGCTTCGTTCGGTGGGGGCGCTGCGAATTCGCGCTTGGCGTCCTGCGCTGTCTCGCCCGCAAACTGCTGCCCCACCTGCTCCGCCCGCACCGCGACCTGCTGCGCGGCCGTCAGCGGACCGCCGCACTGCGAGCAACACTTGGAGTTGCGGCTGTTGGCGTGCCGGCAAGCCGGGCAGAGCACGTCGGCGCCGAGGTAGGGGTGATCTTCGGCGGCCACCTTTTCGGCGTCGCTCGGAAAGTACCGCGCCGACGGATCCTGCGGCGCGCCGCACCCCGGACAGCACCTGTGCGAGAGGCCGAGGTTCTTCTTTTGGCCGCAGAACCTGCAGTCCCACAGCATCTCGTAGGTCTTTTCGTCCGCCGTCGACATGGCGAATCACGCTACCAACAAACGCCGGCGCCCGTCCGACTGGACGTGTCCGGTCGCCGAGCGCATGCTCCAGGCGGGGTCCGCCCCTTCGCGGCGCGCGCATAAAAAATCGTTTCAATGGAAAACATGTCACGCTTCAGCCTGCTCGCATTCGTTGCGCTTTCGTGCGCTGCTCCGTCGCAACCGCGCGCGCTGCATGCGCCGACGCTCGCAGTTCGATACGTCTACAAAGTCGATGTTTCTCGGGCTCCGGTGCTCGCGATCGAAGCGCGATTCGACCCCGGAGGCGCACCCGACCTCGAGATTGGCGAGGGCCTCGCGGGCGCAGTCACGCGCGTATCGGTCGTGCGGACCGGGGGAGAATCTATCGTTTCAAAAGATGTGGGGCGCTGGCATATCCCCGAGTGCGCCGGCCCGTGCACCGTTCGCTACGAAGTCGACCTTTCGCGCGCCGAGCGCGGCCTCGACGCCGTCTCGCGCGTGGGCGACAGCTACCTCGCGCCGACGTACGCGTGGCTGCTCAGGCCGGCTCCGATCATGGTGGGCACCTTCGAGGTCGTCGCGACGGGCGCCCCGCCAGCGACCGGAGCCTGGGGCAACGTCTCCCGCGTCGGCGAGCTGCGAGATCTCGGCGAAGGCCGCCGCGGTTTTGCCTCGAGCGATTTTGGCGAGGGCTCGTTCATGGCGTTTGGGCAGCTTCGCGCGCATCGCGAAGCCGTGCTCGGCGGCGCCGTCGACGTGGCGGTGATGGACGGTCCGCTCGCGATGGGCGAGGCGGGCGCTTCGCGCTGGGTGACCGACGCGGCAACGTGCGTAGCCGGCCTCTACGGACGATTTCCGGTGCCTCAGGCGAGCGTGTTCGTCTTGCCGGTGAAGGGCGCCGACGAGCCTGTGTTTGGCAAGGTGCTGTCGCTCGGCGGGGCGTCGGTGTGCGTGCTCACCGGCGAGGCGTCGCGCGCCGATCGCCTCCACGACGACTGGATTCTGGTGCACGAAATGGTGCACCTCGGCTTCCCCACGTTCGTGGGCGAGGGACGCTGGCTCGGCGAGGGCGTGGCCACGTATTACGAGCCCATCTTGCGCGCGCGCATGGGTTGGCGCGATCGCGACGAAACCTGGAGAGGGCTCGCGCGGGAGTTTCCGCGCGGACTGCCCGCGGGACCGCCGTACGCGCTCGAGCAGCGCGACGGCATCGACGACATCTATTGGGGCGGCGCGCTCTTCGTCATGATGGCCGACGTGCGCATTCGGCAGGCCACCGCCGGGCGACACTCGCTCGACGACGTCATGCGCGGGGTGCTCGCCAAGGGGGGCGACGGCGAGCACGTCTGGCGGGTGGAGTCAGTCATGCGCGAGGGCGACGCGATCACCGGAACCCACGTGCTCACCGAGCTTCACGCGCGTTACGCGGCCCGCGGCGAGCGCGTCGACCTGGACGCCGAGCTGCGCGCGCTGGGCATCGCGCGGGCCGGCGGCGACGTCGTGATCAGCGACGACGGTCCCCTCGCGTGGATACGACGCGCCATCGTTTCAAAAGAAGGAAAGTGACCGCTCCGCGAAGTAGCGTCCCGCACTAAACGGATGTATCGTTCCGTCCGTGTCGCTGCGGTCGAAGCTCTCGCGCCTGACGATGCCCGCGGCAGCCGCGGCGCCGGTCGTTGCTCCGCTCGTCGAAAGCGCTTCCGAGCTCGACGGGCTCCGCGCCCGCATGCAGCGCATCCTCGAAAAATCGGTCCGCGACGCGCCTTCAAAGGTAGCCGGGAGCGACCGCGAAGAGCTTCCTTTTAGCCCGATCGAGACGCCCCTCGGCCCGCTTCACCTGCGCCGCGTGATTTGCGGCCCCGAGCAGCGCATCGGGCATGCTCCCGTGCATGCAGCACGCGGCGCCGACGCCCTGCTGCTGTCGCGCCTCGCGCTCGACGCGAGCCTTGCTTCGTGCGCTCCCGCACGCGCGCTCTACCTCGACACCGAGACCACAGGCCTGTCGGGCGGCACCGGCACAGTGGCGTTTCTGGTGGGGCTCGCGTTCTTTTCAGAAGAGCAACTGGTCGTCGAGCAGCTGCTCGTCAAAAAGCTCGGAGAAGAAGGGCCGATGCTCGCGCACGTGCTCAAGCGAATGGGCGACGCGTCAATGCTCGTCACGTTCAACGGCAAGGCGTTCGATCTGCCGCTGCTGCGCACGCGCCTCGTGATGGCCCGCCTCGGCAAGCCCCCCGAGCTCCCGCACCTCGATCTGCTGCACGTCGCGCGGCGCCTGCACAAGGCGCGCGGCGTTGATTGTAGATTGCAAGGGTTGGAGCGCGAGGTGCTGGGCTTCGAGCGCATCGACGACACGCCGGGCAGCGAAGTCGCCGCGTGTTACCTGCACTACCTCCGCACAGGCGAGACTGCGCGCCTGCTGGGTGTGGTCGAGCACAATTTGTGGGACGTCGCGACGATGGCCGCGCTCACGGGCCTGTACGGCGAGCCGCTGGCAGCTTCGCGCCTGCACGCAGACGATCTCGCGGGCGCATCGCTCACGCTCAAGCGCGGAAAGGTGATGGGCGCGGCGCGCGAGGCCGCCCAGCTCGCCCTCGATCGGGGCGGGGGAGCGGTGTCAATCCGAGCGGGCGCAGCGATCGCAAAAGCGATGGGGGAGGGCGATCGCGCGATCGGCCTGTTCGAGCGCCTTGTGGGCGAAGCCGATTGCACCCGCTCGCGGCTCGAGCTCGCCAAACTCTACGAGCACCACGCCAAAGACGCGGAGCGTGCGCTTTCGCTGCTCGACGCGCCGCTGCCCGAGCCCGAGGCCGACACCCGCAAGCGCCGCGCGCGACTCGAGCGCAAGGTCGCAAAAATGACGCAGTCGCGCCTGTTCTGAGCGAGCCTCCGCACGCGCCGACCGCGCGCCCTTTGTGGTAAGCGGTGGGGCATGACGGATCACGAAGTCGAGCGCTACAACCCAGCCGAAATCGAGCCGAAGTGGCAGCGCTACTGGGAGGAGCACCAGACGTTCCTCACCCGCCGCACCCCCGGTCGCGGCAAGGCCTACATCCTCGACATGTTTCCGTATCCGTCGGGCGCCGGGCTCCACGTAGGCCACCCCGAGGGCTACACCGCGACCGACATCGTTGCGCGCTACAAGCGCATGTGCGGCCTCGACGTGCTTCACCCGATGGGCTGGGACGCGTTCGGGCTGCCCGCCGAGCAGCACGCCATTCAGACCGGAACGCACCCGCGCGAGACCACGCTCCGCAACATCGACAACTTTCGTCGCCAGCTCAAAATGCTGGGTTTCAGCTACGACTGGTCCCGCGAGGTCGACACCACCGACCCCGAGTACGTGCGCTGGACGCAATGGATTTTTCTGCAGCTCTTCAAGAAGGGACTCGCCTACCAGGACAAGATTTCGGTCAACTGGTGCGCGGAGCTCGGCACCGTCCTCGCCAACGAAGAAGTGATCGACGGCAAGAGCGAGCGCGGAGCCTACCCGGTCGAAAAGCTCCCGCTTCGCCAGTGGCTGCTGCGCATCACGCAGTACGCCGACCGCCTCGACTCCGAGCTCGCGGGACTCGACTGGCCCGACACCAAAGACAAGCAGCACCACTGGATCGGCCGCAGCGAGGGAGCGCTCGTCGACTTCGTCGTCGAAGGCAACGCCGAGCTCACGCTCACCGTTTTCACAACCCGAGTCGACACGCTGGCGGGGGCGACGTACGTGGTCGTGGCTCCGGAGCACGCGATCGTTGCGCAGCTCACCGCGCCAGCCCAGCGCGCCGCCGTCGCTGCGTACGCCGAGGCCACGCGCAAGAAGAGCGACATCGACCGCTCCGACGCAACGCGTGAAAAAACCGGAATTCCCCTGGGAACATTCGCGATCAATCCTGTAAACGGCGATCGTTTGCCTATCTGGATTGGCGATTACGTGATTGCCACTTACGGTACAGGAGCCGTGATGGCCGTACCTGCCCACGACGAACGCGATCACGCCTTCGCCACGAAATACGGGCTCCCGATCGTGCAAGTGGTGGCTGCCAAAGGCGGCGGTACGCTCGACGTGCAGGCTGCCGCGTTTACCGATGATGGCGTAGCCCACAGCTGCCGCGCGGACGTGGCGCTACCCGACGGAATGCCGAGCGCGCAGGTTCGGTCGCAGGTCACCGACTGGCTCGCGTCGAAGGGCAGGGGCCGCGCGAAGGTCACCTACCGTCTGCGCGACTGGGTGTTTTCGCGGCAGCGCTACTGGGGCGAGCCGTTCCCGATTTATTTCCCTGTCGTGTGCGACGGCGATCCGCGCGAAAAAGATGCAAAATACACGATTGTGTACGAGCAGCCGATCGCGGTCGAGGAGAGCGAGCTGCCGCTGCGCCTGCCCGATCTCGAGGACTTCAAGCCAGCCGGCGATCCCGAAGGCCCCCTCGCGCGCGCGGTCGACTGGCGCTTCTTCAACAAAGGCGGCCAGTGGTTTGCGCGCGAGACGAACACGATGCCGCAGTGGGCGGGCTCGTGTTGGTACTACCTGCGCTTCCTCGACCCGAACAACACCTCCGAGATCTTCTCGACCGAGGCCTACGACGCCTGGATGCCGGTCGATCTCTACGTTGGCGGAAGCGAGCACGCGGTGCTCCACCTGCTGTACGCGCGCTTTTGGCACAAGGTGCTGTTCGACATCGGCGTTGTGAAGCACTCCGAGCCGTTCTCGAAGCTCGTGCACCAGGGCATGATTTTGGGCGAAAATAACGAGAAAATGAGCAAATCGCGCGGCAACGTCGTCAACCCCGACGACGTCGTTCGCTCGCACGGCGCCGACGCGCTGCGCGGATACGAGATGTTCATGGGCCCGCTGGAGCAGGTTAAGCCCTGGCAGACCAACGGCGTCGAAGGCGTGCGCCGGTTTCTCGACCGCGTCTTTGCCGCCCTCGCGACGTCGCCCATCACGGACGCTCCCGAGGCCTACGATCTCGAGACGCAGCGCGCGGTGCACAAAACCGTAAAAAAGGTCACGCGGGACATCGACGCGATGCGCTTCAACACCGCGATCAGCGCGCTGATGATCCTCATCAAGCAGCTGGCTGCGCTGCCCGCGATTCCCCGCGCCGCTGCGAAGTCGTTTGCGCTCATGCTCTCGCCGTTCGCTCCCCACCTCGGCGAAGAAATCTGGCAGCGCCTCGGCGCGACCGAATCGCTGGCCTACGAGCCGTGGCCAACGTTCGACGAAGCGCTGGTGCGCGACGACGTGGTCGAAATGGGCGTGCAGGTGAACGGAAAATTCAGGGCGACCGTGGTGCTGCCCGTGGGCGCTGCTGAGGCCGTAGCGCGCGAAGAGGCGATGAAAGACGACAAGGTTCGCGCCCACCTCGAGGGCAAGTCGATCAAGAAGGTCGTCTACGTGCCTGGGAAAATCCTCAACTTTATCGTCGCCTGAAATTCGCTTGAAACGAACATTCCTGGCGCTGGCGTTCGCGACCTTCGGTTGCGGCTACCGCGCGCTTTATGCGGCCCCCGCCGGCGAGCGATTGCATGTGTCGCTCGCGCGCGTGGCCATCGCGAACGGAGCGGCTGGCGAGGAGGTCGCGCGGGGGGCGCGTGAAGAGCTCGCGCGTCAGGGGGCGCTCGCGGCGGGAAGCGGCTATCCGGCGCTCGAAATTGAGGTCGCCGGTGCGAGCGAGTCGAGCGAGGGGATCGAGGTCTCGGCGGCGGGCCGAGCGCCCGGCGCGCGCGTGTTCGAGCAGACGCCGACGGCGAGGGCGACCTCAGTGGCGATCGTCGCGCGCGCCTGCGTGGTGCGCGCGTCGGGCTCCGATCCCGAGCGCGACACCGGTGACATGCGGGTCGAGGACCTCGTAGGCGCCGATGCTGTCGATCCGGTGTCATCGGGGTTCGTCTATCAGGATGCGCAGCGGGCGGCAGCCCACCGGCTGGGCCGCAAGCTCGCCGCGCGCATCCTCGGCGATCCTTCCGTCAGCGAAGGACTGGGGCGCTGAACGTCCACAAAATGCGAAGGAGAGGCGACCTCGGCGGGCGCCTCTCCTCGCAGCGATGACCGCGCAGGTCAACGCTTCACGTCACAGGCCGCAGTCGACCTTGCACTTGCTCGAGACGCAGGTGCCAAACGCTTCGGAGGCTGCTTTGCCGACCTCGTGCGCGAGCCCGCATGCGTCGACGCACGGCGCGTCTTTGCAGACTGCGATGCACTGCGTGTAGTCGTCGCAGTCGCTTCCCGATGCGCACGCTTGTTTTTCGGCGGCGCACTTGGTCGAGCTGCAGCCGCCGCAGTCGAGCGCGCCGGCATCGGGCGGGGTCGTGCACGCGCTGGCGGGAGTGGAGCAGGTGGCCTTGCACGAGCCGCACGAAGCTCCGATATCGCAGGTCGCCAGGGCGAGGTAGCTCGGCTGTCCGGCGGGCTTCGCCTTGTAGCAGTTGTTGACGCAAGTCTGGTCGCCAGCGGCGCACGCCGTCGCGCAAGTGTAAATCGCGGTGCAGTCGGCGCTTTGGGCGCAGACCGACCATTGCGCGCCGCACTGACCCACAAGGCACGAATTGCACGCGCCTTGCGCGCCGCTGTCGGGAGCCGAAGTGTCGGGCGACCCGGCGTCGGGGACGACGTGCGGCGTGCAGCAGTAGCCGCCCGCCGCTCCAGCGGGGCTGCAGTCGTCGAACGTGATGGGCGTATCGGTGCCCTGGCACTGGTACGAAGACTCGCCCGCAGCGCACCCTCCGGCGGCCGCCGACTGCACGGCGCAAGTGTTGTCCTTGAGCGCGATGGTGCAGCCCCCGGCGACCGAAAGGACGAGCGCGCCAACGCCCACGAGCGTGGCGCCGACGGCAATTTTCTTGAAGCGCTTGATCATAAGTTCACCCTTGCGTAGTTCGACGACCGATCGGCCGTCGTCATTCAACCATGCTACCAAAGCCCTGTCCGCGCAGGCCGAATAGCGACCGGACGCAGCCTCAGGCGGCCTTCGGCTTGAAGACCTTTTCTTTTCGAACGAACGCCGCG
The DNA here is from genome assembly GCA_947473045.1 of Myxococcales bacterium. Classification (GTDB taxonomy): domain Bacteria; phylum Myxococcota_A; class Polyangia; order Polyangiales; family Polyangiaceae; genus JANYHY01. Next base: position 112,632 of record CANJCO010000003.1, read on the forward strand.
AGCAGTGTGAGGAGGGTGAGCGCGATGACAGGCACATCGCCCAGCGCCTCGTAAACGGTGCCCCCTTTCATGAGGCGGACCGTGCCGGCCAGCTTCGCGACTTGAAATGTGCCGGTGTGCGAGACGACCCTGCCGTTGGGATCGACGATCGCCGACACGCCGCTGTTGGTGCTGCGCACGAGAAAACGGCGATGCTCGATGGCGCGGAAGGTCGACAGCGCCAGGTGCTCCCACGGCTCGGCGGTGTCGCCGAACCAAGCGTCGTTCGTCATGTTCACGAAGAGCTCAGGGCGGGCGTGCGCGGCGACGCGGTTGGCGAACGACGGCAGGATGTCTTCGTAGCAAACGAGCGGGCTCACGTTGTGCGTGCCGGTCTTCGTCTCGAGCGGCAGCGGTTCGAGCGAGCTTCCCGAGCTGAAGCGACCGCTGTTGGGTGACCACTGGTGCAGTATCGGAAACATGTCGCCAAACGGCAGATATTCGCCAAAGGCCAGCAGGTACTGCTTGTCGTAGCGGCCGGTGATCTCGCCCTTCGCGTTGCTCGAAAGCGCCGTGTTGAACAAGCGCTCGAGCCGCGGATCCTGCGGGTTTTCGCGGATGATCACGCCCCCGAAGATCACCGGGATGCCGAGGCGCGCGGCGACGTTGTCGCGCAGAAACGGCTTGTACATGTCCTCGCTCACTCCGAACGTAACCGAAGATTCGCTCCACACCACGAGCTCGGCGCCTTCGGCCTTGAGCTCGGCGGTGAGCTGCTTGTGCCGGCGCAGGCCCTTGGCGGAATCTTCGCGCTTTTCGAACAGGCCCATGTTGCCCTGAACGACTCCGATCCGCAGCGGCTCCGACGCCTCGGCGAGCGCGTCGACTTGCGACATGCGCACGGCCCCGTAGGCGATCGTCAGCGCGAGCGCTGCGGCGGCCGAGGCCGGCACGCTGCGACGAAGCGGGCGCTTTTCGATCCAGCGGGCAACGACCACCTCGGAGAGCGCGAGATTGACGGCCATGAGCACGATGCCCACAACGATCGGACCGCCCAAATCGGCGATCTGCGCGAGCACGCCCAGCTTGGTGACCGTGGCCGCGTAGTACCAGGGAAACAGGAGCGGAAAGACGAGCTCACTCGCCGCGAATGCGCCGATGATCGCAAATTCCTGCCACCAGCCGCGCTGGCGCGCCCTCGCATAGAGCCAGCCCATGAGCCCGAGTCGGCCGCCCTGATAAGTCGAGATGATCGCTACGAACACAAGGCACAGCGGCGTCGGAAAACCGCTGAAGGTGCGCAGCATCTCGAGCAGCCACGAAAAGCCGGCAAAGTTCATCGTCGCGCCGCAAAGCACGCCCAGCCAGGTCGCGCGCTTAGGCGTCTGGTGGCGCAGCGCGAGCAGCAGGGGCACGAACGCGACGAAGGTCAGCAGCCCGAGATCGCGCCCCAGATAGGTGCTCCGCCCCGCGAAGGCGAGCCAATACAGCAGCCCGGAGACGAACGCGGCGACGTAGGCAGCAGGCGCGCGAAACGGTCTCTCCGGTAGCAGGCGCGACGAGGGCATGTCGGTCGCGTCGAGCGCCGGGGTCGACGAGGGGCCGGATGTCACGGCGCTACCGGATCGCCTTGGCGATCTTCTCGAGCAGCTCCGGCATCTTGAAGGGCTTGGCGATGTAGTGCCTCGCGCCTGCGTTGATGCCCTGAATCACGTCGAGGGCGCCCGTCTTCGCCGTCAGGAAGATGATCGGGATGGCCTTGTAAGCCTCGTTCGACTTCAAGTGGTGGGCGAGATCCACGCCGCTGGCGCCGGGCATCATCACGTCGCTCAGAATGAGGTTGGGCAGCGGCATGGTCTCGAGCATGCGCAGGGCGGCGGCGACGTCGCTGGCCAGATGAACTTTGTACAGGCCTTCGAGCTGGCGCTGAAGAAGCGTACGGACGGTGTCGTCGTCCTCGATGACCAGAATGCTCTTGTTCGTTGCGGCCATCAAACTAGCGCTGCTGCGCAGTCGGAGGATTGATCTTCAGCAATTCGATCTCGAACACGAGATCGCTGCGCGCGGGAATCTTGGGCGGGCGGCCCGCTTCGCCGTAGGCCATCGCGTAGGGAATAACGAGCTTGCGCTTTCCGCCGACCTTCATGCCGACGACGCCCTGATCCCAGCCCACGATGACGCTGCCGGCGCCGAGCTTGAAGTCGAAAGGCGCGTTGCGGTCGCGCGAGCTGTCGAACTTGCTTCCGTCTTTGAGCGTGCCTGTATAATGCACGCTTACGACATCACCCGTTTTTGCCGGAGCACCGGCGCCCGGCGCGAGGTCGATTTTCTGCAAATTTGCCTCGCCCGCGGGGGCACTTCCAGCGCCGGGTGCCGGCGCGGGCGCCTGCGGCCGAACGCCGGGGGGCGGAGCTGCCGATGCGCTCGGGGGCGTGCGCGGCGCCGCAGCGGCCACAGGGGTCTCCGATGCAATCGGCTCCGGCGAAGGGGGCGCCGTCAGTTTCGAGCAGGCTGCGATACTAAACGCGATGGCAGGGAGTAGCAGGAGGGCTCGCATGAAGCCGCGCACCCTACACCCTGGGAGGCGCGTTGGTCCAGCGCCGCCGGGCGGCGACGCGCAGCGGCCGCGACTTGCCCTCGCCTGTGGTATCGTGGGGCGCTCTGATGTCCAGAGTCCTTCACATCGAGGACGATCCCAAAAATCGCCTGCTCGTGCGCAAGTTGCTCGTCGCCGACGGCCATGAGGTGATCGACGCCGCAGACGGCCTCACCGGGGTTCGGCTCGCGCTCGCAGACAAGCCCGACCTGATTTTGGTCGACATCAACCTTCCGGGACTCGACGGCTACGAAGTGACCCTCCGACTTCGCACCGAAGCCCGACTTTTGGGGGTGCCGATCGTCGCAATCACGGCGGAGGGAGACCGCGACACGAGCCTCGCGGTCGGCTGCGACGGTTTCGTGCAGAAGCCGATCGACGCGCGAACGTTCGCGACGCTCGTGCGCCGCTTTCTCGTGGGTCATCGCGAGCAGAGCGCGTCGTCGCCCGATGCCACGGGCGACCGCCTCCGCGCGCAGAGCGGTCGCATCGTGGTGCACCTCGAAGAGAAGGTCGCCGAGCTCAGCGCCGCCAACGCACGCCTCCTGCATCTGGATCGGCTGCGCACCGAGTTCTACCGCAACATCTCGCATGAGCTCGCGACGCCGCTCACCCCGATCGTGGGCTATCTGCGCATGCTCATCGACGAAGAGCTCGGCGGCGTCAGCAAGCCGCAGGCGAAGGCGCTTCGCGCGATGGACGATTGCGTGCGGCGCCTTCGGGCCATCCTCGACAACGTGATCGACGTCGTGGGCCTCGAGAGCGGTCGCATGCGCTTTTTCAATCGGGACTATGATTTCCTCGACACGGTCCGGCGCGCGATCGCCGGACACGCCGACGCGTTCGCCGAGAAGAAGCTCACGCTGCTCGAAGAGCTCCCGCGCGGGCCGCTTCCGGCCTACGGCGACTCCGATCGACTGCTGCGAGCGCTCGGACAGCTGCTCGACAACGCGGCGAAATTCTCGCCCGACGGCGGCACCGTCGGGATCGGCGTCTACGCGCTCGATGAGGGGCGGTACGGTGCGGTGGTCGCCGACAGTGGCCCGGGCATTCCAGTGTCACGCGCCGAGCAGGTCTTTGAGCCGTTTTTGCAGCTCGACGGCTCGCCAACGCGGGCGCACGGCGGAGTCGGCGTCGGGCTCGCGATCGCTCGCAGGGTCGCACGCGGTCTCGGCGGCGACGTGCGCGTCAGCAACGGAGCCACGATCGAAGGCGTCACGCTCCGCGGCGCGGCGTTCGCTCTGACGGTCGCAGCGCGTGCCCCGGCGGCCATCGGCGAGCCCCGCGCGTGAGCGGGGCGCGGATGCTCGGCGCTGATGACGCCCTGGCCGACGACAGCGTCGTGCTGGTCCGCGACGGCGCGCCCGTCACGCGCGCCCAATTTCGGGCCGAGGCGCTCGCGACGATCCCCGCGTCGTATGCGCCTGCGCTCCACCTGCTCGCGCTTTCGCTTCCAGGTCTGGTCGTCGCGGCCGCGGCGCTGCTGCTCGTGCGCGCGCCGACGCCAATCGATGCGTGGCTGGTGCCGCTTGTGGTGATGGCGTGCAACGCCGCCGAGTGGCGCATGCACAAGCACACGATGCACGTGCCTGCGACCAGGGCCGCGGCGCTGTTCGACGCGCATACTTGCCTGCATCACCGCCTGTACATGACCGACTCGATGGCCATTCGCGAACGACGCGAGCTGCGCTTCGTGCTGCTGCCCAGCTACAGCGTCGCGCTGCTGCTCGCTGCGGTCGCGCCGTTTGCCGGGGCAGCCGCCTGGTTTGGTCAGCGCAACGCGGCGTGCCTGCTCATCGCGACCGTGGCGGTCTACGCCCTAAGCTACGAGTGGCTGCACGTGGCGTGTCACCTGCCGCGCGACCACTTTGTCGGCCGTCTTCCGTGGGTGCGCGTGGTGCGCGAACGCCACGCCATCCATCATGATCCGCGCCTGATGCAGCGATGGAACATGAACATCACCTTGCCGCTGTGGGATTGGGTTCGCGGATCGGTTTGGCGCGGAGATTGAACGCGCCGATTGCCCCCCAACGCCGCGCGCTGGTAGCCTTTCATCTGAGCATGCGAATCTTGATTGGCTTGGCGCTTTGTTGTTTTGCGTTCGCTGGATGCGGCAGTTCTGGAGACGCGAACTCCGCGCCGCCTCCTCTGCCGTTCGCGTTTCTCGACGCGGGCGATCCCGAGGCCGGCACAGAGCGATATCTGCCTGATCTCACGCAAGCGGAGCGCGAAACGCTCTGCGACTGGGCCGCTGGCACGATGGGCGGCTACGGCAAGGTGACCGCATGCAACGGCGCTACGGTGGTCAACTTCAAGAGCCGCGCGGCGTGTTTGGCGCAGTACCTGGGAGCCTGCACCACCGTCACGGTGCTCGAATACGAGGCGTGCATCAAGCTGGTGGGCGCCGACGTGTGCAGCGACGCGCTCTACAAAGCGCCGGAATGTTACGGCATCGAAAAATGCATCGGCAAGCTCGACGGCGGACCGCCTCCCGAGCCCTCGACGGACGGAGGTTGACGTGAAACGAACCCTTGGCGCTGCAATCGCAGCGACGCTCTGCGCGTGCGGCTCCGATCCGGCGCCGGTCGCTCCCGATCCGAGCGGCTTTTCGGCCGACGATCCGACCGCTGCTACTACCGACGCGATGTCCGCGGAGCTCGCGCGCGACCTGTCGATAGCCGAGGTCGCCGTCTACCAGGCCGTCAAGGTCTCGCTGGCGAAGGACGGAAAACCGGGTGATCGGGTCATTGGCGGGACGGGCGGCAAGCTCGTCCCGCTCGTTGCCGGTCGCGGCGCGCTTTTGCGGGTCTTCGTGAATCCGTCGACGACCTGGAAGCCGGCGCCCGTTACCGCGCGCGTCAAGGTGCAGCTCGTCGGCCCCGCGGGCACCGAAACTCGTGTATTTTACACCAAAAAGACTGTCACGAACGCGGCCTCCACGGACGACGATATCGACTCCACAATCAACATCGACCTTCCCGGAGACGCGCTGCGCCCCGGAGCGACCTTTGGCGTCGTTCTGAGTCAGGTCGGCGGCGCGCGGGCCTCGGGCGCCGACAGCGCGCGGTATCCTCAGGACGGATCGCTGGGCGACATGCAGGTCAACGGCGGCGGCGACGTTGTGAAGGTGGTCATCGTGCCCATGGCGTACGACGCCGACAAGTCGGGCCGCCTTCCCGACACCGGGGACGCGCAGCTCAAGCTGCTGCGCGATCGATTTTACAGGCTTTATCCCGCGGCGAACATCGACTTTGAGGTCCGCGAACCGGTCTCGTGGACGCAGGCAATCTCGGGCGGTGGCGCGGGGTTCGACAACGCGCTCAAGTTTATCTCGAGCCTCCGCCAGAAGGACAACGCCCCGGTAGAGGCTTATTACTACGGTGCATTCGAGCCCGCGGCGACCTTTGGCGCGTTCTGCCAAAGCGGGTGCATCACGGGGCTGTCGGGAGTAGGCACTCCCGCGAGCGTCGGAATCGGTTACGCCGGCGAAGATAGCGCGATTACGGCGGCTCACGAAGTCGGTCACGCGCACGGCCTCGACCACGCACCGTTTTGCGGAGCGCAGGGGCCCGGCAATTATTGGCCCTCCGACGCGTCTCACGCCGGCGCCCACATCGGCACATGGGGATACGACGCCGTAGACAAGCGGCTCCTCGACCCGGCGAAATATACCGATTTGATGAGCTATTGTCCCACTAACTGGATTAGCGACTTCCACTACGGCCGGCTCTTCGATCGCGTCAAAGGCGATAACCGGTACTTCGCCGATGCGCACGGCCCGGTCGCTGCCTGGCGCACGCTGCGGATCGCGACCGACGGCCGCGGCGCGAGTTGGGACGAGACGGCCGTTACGCAGCCGTGGGTGATGCGGGGGGAGCCTCGCAAGGTCGCCGTGCGGATGGCCGACGGGAGCCTCTCGGAGCTGGCTGCGTTTTTCTTTCCGTACGATCACCTGCCGGGAGGCCTGCTCATGTTTCCCGAGAGCGCGATCGCCAGCGCCCGATCCGTGAACGTCGTCGAACTGGGTCGCGAGATCGCGGTCAGCCTTCGCTGATCGTGCGCGCCTCGGCCCGCGTTGTTCGTCTCACAGCGCTGGCTGCGCTGGCGCTGCCTGCCATATCGCTTTGTTGGGCGGAGCCTGCGCGGCGCTCGCCGGCTACCCGCCTCGCGCCCGGAAGCCCCGGCACGCTCGCGCACGCGATCGCGAGCTACCACCCGCGGCATGCAACGCCGCGCCGGGTCGAAGAAGGCGTGCTGCCCGCGGCCGCCGCGGCGGCGCGATGCCCGGTCGACATGGCCGACGTCGAGCATCGCTTCTGCGTGGATATTTACGAGGGCTCCCTCGACGAGATCGCCCCTGAAGGCACGGCGTCGGCGCACTCGCCGTACGCGTCGCCCGACGAGCAACACATGTATATCGCACGCAGTGTCGCCGGCGTGGTGCCCCAGGCCTACGTGAGCGGCGCGCAAGCACTGGCCGCCTGCTCCGCCGCGGGGAAGCGGCTGTGTCAACCGGTCGAGTGGCGGCAGGCGTGCGGCGGCACGGTCGGATACGTCTACCCGTACGGTCCGAGGCACGTGCCGGGGCGCTGCAACGATCGGGGGCGGCCGCCGATGCTCCTGCTGCATCCGCCGGCGCCTGCCGAAAGAGGGGGACCGCGGTGGCAGGGGTGGAACATGGACGACCTCAACGATCCGGAAGCCAACCGCCTCGAAGGCACGGTCGCCCCGACGGGGGCCTATTCAGGCTGCGTGAGCGATATCGGCGTGCACGACATGGTCGGAAACCTTCACGAGTGGACGGCGGATCCGAACGGCACGTTCCAAGGCGGGTACTACCTCGATACCGCACAAAACGGCGAAGGTTGCGCCTACCGCACCGCCGCCCACCACTTCGCGTATCACGACTACTCTACCGGTTTTCGGTGCTGCCGCGATCCGGAATAGTGGCCTATTGGCAGGCGTCTTTCCCCTTCGGAAATGCCGTTCGGTAGTCGACGAGGGTCTGCACGCACAGGTGCGCGCCGGTCGAGTAAGTTGGCATTCCGGTGTCGGCGGTGTCGCCACCCGAATATCCCACGACGGTGCCCGCCGGATAGATATGTCCCACGCTCGTCGCGAGCTGGTGTTGCGGCCGCAAGTGCACGAATCGAAAACTCTCGCCTGTGACGAGATCGACGAACTCGGGCATGTAGCCCCACGCGTAGACCCCTGTTTTGTAGAGCTTGGAGTCGTGGCGAACGATCACCTCGGTGTCGTGTTTTACGCCCAGATCGGTATCCCACCAGCCGTTGCTGAGCACCGGTCCGTACGTGAGTGCCGTGTTCCACCATTGCTCGTTCGCGCACGACAGCGCACCGACGCAGTAGTCGGGCGTGCCCGCCGGCATGGCCTTGCAGCCGTGGGCGCACAAGGCGGCCGCTGGCGAGCCGCCCTTGGCCACGCACGAATACAGCACGCTGGACGATCCGATGATGCCGTCGGCGCCGCAGTACGATCCAACGCCAGGGCAGGAGAGGGCGCGGGCCATGTCGAAAGCGCCGCCGACGCTGATCGGTACGATGTCGCGCACAACGTCAGCGCTGGCCGTTTCAGGCAAACCGGCCAGGGGGATGCCGCCTGGATCGCCGAGTGGCTGAATGATGCCGAATCGTCCGATCGCGTAAGCTCCGCCCGAGACGACGTGAAGCTGCGACCACACGTCGTAGTCCTTGAAGGCCGGAGGCGCGCCGATGTCGAGCGCTGCGCCAAACGCGTGCATCCCGCCAAACGCGTCGAGCACCCAGCCTCCGTCGACTGTCCCCGCGCCCGACATGTGAACATCGAGACCGCGGGCTGCGCCGATGCTGGTCCACCCGGCGTCAAGCGGGGCGGCTGCGCCAAAAGCGTGAATGCGCCCATCGCGGTCGAGAACGTACCCGCTCTGCTGGTCTGACAGCACGACCAGCGCGCGCGCGGAATCGCTCTGCGAAGCGTAGCGGCTGGCGATCGCCGGAGCCCGGCCGAAGGCGTGAATCGCTCCGAACGCGTCGAGCACCCATCCACCGGAGCCGTCGGCAAGCGCCACGAGCGCGCGTGCGATGTCTTTGGCCGGCCACGCAGGCGCCCCGCCGGTGTCGAGCTTCACCCCGCCGAACGCCACGATCGTCCCGTCGGCTTCGAGGAGCACGCCACCGGAAGGTTGTGCCGGCCCAAGCCGCGGCGCTGCGTCGGCGGGCGCCGGGGCGCTGGGCGGCGGCGGGCTCGCCGAGCCTTCAATCGCGTCGCCTGCGCTGCATGCCGCGAGCGTGATGAGCACTGCCGAAGCGCACACAATCGCGACAGACTTCATGGACGAAACGGTACAGCAACATCGTCCCCAACGAAAAGTGCGCCAAATAGGCGCCTCCGTTCGCGATCGCGTGCGAAGGTCGGGGCGTGACGCGAGCCCACACTATGCGCGTGTATCTCGACTGGAACGCGACCTCGCAGCCGCTGCCCGAGGTGATTGACGCGATGATGGCAGCCGCGCGCTCTGCGTGGGCGAACCCGTCGAGCGTGCACGGCGATGGCAGGGCCGCGCGCGCAGTCGTCGAGGCCGCGAGGGCGGAGGTCGGCGCGCTCGCCAGCGCAAATCCGCGCGACGTCGTGTTCACGGCAGGGGCTACCGAATCGAACAACCTCGCGCTCGTCTCCGCGATGCACGCACGGCAGGGGCGACTCATCACGAGCCGGCTCGAGCATCCGTCGATCACGCGCGTAGCGGAGCGCTACGAAGCCGAGGGGCGTACCCGGTGGTTGCGCGTGCTCGGATGCGGCACCGTCGATCTGGAAGACCTCGAGCGTGCGCTGGCCGAAGCGCCTGCGGCGGCCATCGCCATGCAGGCGGTGAATCACGAGACGGGCATGATTCAGCCGGTAGCCGAGGTGGTCGCGCTGGCCAAATTGGCCGACGCGTGGGTGCACGTAGACGCTGCGCAGGCGTTCGGGAAGGTCGACGATATCGCCGGCGACGCGCACTCCCGCAGCATCGCCCCGCACAAATTTCGCGGACCCAAAGGCATCGGCGCGCTTGTCTTGCGACCGTTCACGAAGCTCACCGCCGTGCTCGTCGGCGGCGCGCAGGAGCGCGGCGTCCGCCCTGGCACCGTCGACGCGGCGCTCGCGGCCGGCTTCGGCGCCGCTGCACGCCACGCGCTCACGGGGCCGGCACGGTTCCGCGCGGTCGCCGCCAGACGCGACCGATTTGAAGCCGCGCTCGTCGCGCTCGGCGCAGCCGTCAACGGCGCAGGTGCGCGCGCCCCGCACGTGTCGAGCCTCGCGTGGCAGGGTTGGCGGGGGCCGGAGCTCGTGGCGGCTCTCGACCTCGAAGGCGTGAGCTGCTCGAGCGGCAGCGCATGCAGCGCCGGAACAGCGGAGCCTTCGCCGGTGATCAGCGCCATGAGCAACGCCGTCGTGGCCGGATCGAGCGTGCGCGTTTCGATGGGCGATGCGACGACCGATGACGAGCTTGCGCGGGCCGAACGCGCATTTGCTTCGGTGGTTTCGCGCGTGAAGTGAAACCTCACGCGAACGCACCTTATGTAACGTCTCAAATGCGACTTTTTTGCATATATACACGAAATAATTAAATATTTTATCGATCACTGAACGACGAAATACCCTTCCTTTGAATGGAATTGGGCGCCTCGTTCAGTGGTTCGCTCCAGCAGCTTGCCGCCCCCGCAACGCGGGGCGATTGGTGCAGACGCCGGTCGCGTGGTGCGCTCTACTCGTGGTCATCGTCGTCCGGCGCTGTCGCTACGTTGCTTCCGCGCCCCACACCGAGGAAAGTCGTCATGCGCAAGTTCGGAATTTGGCTGTTGGTGTCGGGGATCGCCGGCTCAGGACTCTACGCATGCGGCAGCGACTCGGCGCCCGAGAACAACACGTTCGGCGATGCCGGGCTGCCCGACGGCTCCGTCGTCGGTGACGAGTCCGACCCGTTCAATCACGGCGAGAAGAAGCTCCTGTCGATCGCGATCTCGCCCGCGAGCGCAGCGATTGAAATCCTCAACGGGGCGATCGTCACGCAGGCCTTCTCGGTCGTGGGTACCTACTCCGACGGCAGCTCGCAGGCGATTCCCGGCGCGACATGGAGCGCCGATTCTCCGGTGGTCGGCGCGATCGACAGCAACGGCCTCTACACCCCGAGTGGCGCTCAGGGCGGGCTCGTGGCGATCAAGGCCAGTTACAGCACGTTCAAGGCCACCGGCTCGCTCGCAGTCAAGGTTCACGACGCGCTCAATCCCGGCAATGTTCCGGGCGGCACGCAGTCGCAGTTGAAAGCGACGGCCACGCCCGACGCCAAGACGACGTGGACGTATCCGTACGACAAAACCGTCTTTCCGCGAGGCCTGCTCGCGGTGCCTTTGATGTGGAACGGCGGCGGCGCAAACGATGCATATTACATTCATTTGTCGAGCCCCTACTACGAACTCGAAGTCTTCACGAACGCCGCTCCGCCTTCGCGCTACACGCTGACCGGCGCCGACTGGACGAAGTTCGTCAACTCCACTTCGGGCGCGACCAGCGTCGCGGTCAATCGCTTCGACGGCACCAGCGCGACGGTCGTCGCAAACCACACCTGGACGATCGCCAACGGCGCCGCGCGCGGCACGGTGTACTACTGGTCGAACAACCTCGGACGTGTGCTGCGCATCAAGCCGGGCGCGGCGGCTCCGGACGACTTTCTTGCGGCCGCGAAGGTCACCGGCACGTGCAGCACTTGCCACACGGTGTCGGCCGACGGCTCGACGCTCGTGATCGGCGGCGACGTCTCGGCGTCAACCTTCGACCTGAAGGGCAATCAGACTGTGCTTTCGGGCAAAGGCCGCGGCTGGGCGCAGCCTGCGCTTACGCCCGAGGGCAAATACCTGGTCGAGAACAACACCTCGCTGCCCGGGCCCATGGGCGGGTCCGACGGCATGTTTGAAACGGCCACGGGCGCGCGCGTCCCCAACAGCGGTCTCGATGGCCGAAAGCTCGGCATGCCGGCCTTCTCTCCCGATGGCACCAAGCTGGCCTATCGCGGCGAGCCGGGAGGGCCGACGCCGGGGTCGCTTCGCATCATGGACTTCGACGCGAAGAACGTGAAGGTTTCGAACGACCTCGAGCTCATCACGGCGGGCAATAACGCTGCGATCGCGCAGATCGGCTTCCCGTCGATGAGCCCTGACTCAAAGTGGATCATCTACTCGCGCGGCACGACGCTCGACACGCGCTACGGCACCGATGACCTCTACCTCGCATCGGCTACCGTTCCGGGGCAGGAGATCCGCCTCGCGAGCGTGAACGGCGACGCGTATCCGTTCGCGGCGGGCGCCCGCGACTTGTCGTGGAACTACGAGCCGACGTTCGCGCCAGTGGCCGCGGGCGGCTATTTTTGGGTGGTTTTCACGAGCCGGCGCACTTACGGAAACCTGCTGACGGGCGCCAAGACCAGCGTCAAGCAGCTTTGGGTCACCGCGATCGACCAGAACCCGCAACCGAACACCGATCCGAGCCATCCCGCGTTCCACCTGCAGGGCCAGGATGAGGCGAACCTCGCGATGCGCGGTTTTTGGGCGCTCGATCCCTGCAAGGGCGACGGCCAGGGGTGCGCGAGCGGAACCGAGTGCTGCGGGGGCTACTGCGATCAGGCGCCTGATGGCGGCGGCGCGGTCTGCGGTCAGAAAATGGGCTGCTCCAACTCCGGCGACAAGTGCGACACCAGCGCCGATTGCTGCGGCGTCTCGACAGGCACCACTTGCATCAACCACGTCTGCTCCGAGCCTCCGCCAAACTGAGCGGCGCGCCGGCTGCCGGCTGATCGGTCAGCGCCCAGCGGCGCGGCGCTCTTGCGGGGGCGTCGCGCTGGCGTCGAAGGGAAGCCACAGCGCTCGAACTTGCGCCGCGTCGCCGTGGCGTGAGTAGCCCGCGAGGCCGAGGAGCACGTTCCAGAAGTAGCCCGTGGGGTCTTCGCCGTAGGAAAACAGCGGCAGCACGTGGAACGACCAGTCGAGCCCGCCCGGAACGCGTTTTTGCAGGTAGAGCGTGTTGCCGGCCACCTGGGTGATCGAGTCATCGGCGGCGTCGGCCACCCGGAAGAACGCGGGAAGTCCGACCGTGGTGCGCCCGCGCGGGCTGGCGAAGTCCCAGAAAAACGGGGCGATCACTGTGTGCGTGGCATCGCCCGTGCGGCCAAAATAAGCGATGGGATGAACGTTGGTCTCCCAACCGCTGGCCGATTGCGTGGAGGTAATCGTCGGGAATATCCAGGTCGTCTTCGACACGCCTGCCGTCTCGAACTGGCCCGCGAGCGGCGTCAGCCAGTCGCGGCCCGCCGGGCTGCTGCTCGTAAAGAAAAACGGGAAGACGCCGGTCGCCGAGACGCCGAGATCCCGGTCGGTGTAGTGGCCGTAGATCGGAAGCACCGGGCCGACGAGCGTGAGCGAGGTGGCACCGGAGCGTGTCTCGGCGCGCTGATAAAACGGCGTGAGCAGCGTGTCGGCCTTCGGAGTGATTCTCCGCACGTAGAGCGGCGACGCGAACAGCGACTCTGTGTCGGTGTAGCCGTAATGAAAGAGCGGAAATACCGTGGTGTGCTCTTCGCGCACGCCCTGGGCTTCCGGCTTGCCCTTGATGTGAAAGAAAAACGGCAGCACGTCGAACGTTTCGCGCTTCGCGGTGCTCGCCACGACCACGGGGCCCGCGACCGTGAGCGAGTCCTGATCGAGCTCGCGTTCGCGGTGGTAGTAAAGCAGCGGCGGGGCAAGGGTGTAGCTCCGGCGCGCGCCGTCGACGTTTCCGTTGTCGCCGTGAAACCAGAATGGCGCGACGCCGGTGTCGACGTCCGAGCCTTTGCGGTCGCGGAAGTACAGCAGCGAGTACGTGAAGGCCTTCTCCGCTGACCAACGAGAGGTCGTCAGCAGCAGCGGCGCGTGAAAATAGCCGCCGTCTCTGCGCGTGCCTTGAAAATAGAGCGGCGCCAGCCAGTTGTCCGTCTCCGCGGCCTGCGCGTCACCGGCATGCTCGTAGGCCTCGCGATGCATGAACGGGCCGATGTCGAGGAGGTAGCTCTGGCCGCTGCGCACCTTCCAAAATAGCGGAAACAGCACGTCGGCGTCGACGCTCTCGCTGCGACGATTGTAATAGAGCAGCGAGACGAGCGACTCGCGATCGGGGCGGGCTGCGCGCTCGGGGTGAGCGGGGTCGAACAGGCCCCGTGTGTGCTCGAGATAAAACGGCGGCAGGAGTCGCGCGCGGTAGTCACCGCGAGATTCCTCGTAATAGCCTGCGAAGCGTCGCTCGAGCGCACCTTGCGCGGGCGCTGCACGGCCGTCGAAGTCGCTTCCGACGCGAGCTGACAGCTCGTCGCTCATTTTCAGCGAATCGATGGGCGCTTGCGCCTGAGGCTCAGCGCGCTGGGCAGGCGCGGGGGCATCACCGGACGCTTGCGCGCTCGCGACGCCGGCAACCGCCATCGTGCTCGCGATCGCCGACCATGCCGAGCAGCGCCGCAAACTCACGTTGCGCCCTGCGAAGCCCGCCGGCTGCCCAAAACCCCCGAGCAGCGCTCGCGATGCGCGGGCGCAACGTAGCTCATGCTTTTCACCGCGCGTAGCACCATAGGATCTGCGCGGCGTTGTCCTACGCCGACGCTGCAGAATCAAGCGAATGTGTCAGCGCGCGGGCCGAACGCGCCGGCGGCGTGCTACGAGCACAGCGTCATGGCGCAGAAGACTTGCGCGCTCGATTTGGGCGCCGTGCGGGTAGGGGTAGCGGTGTCCGACGAGCTCGGGATGTTCGCGCACCCGCGCGGAGTGCTCGACGGTCGCCGCCGACCGGAGCTCCTCGCGTCGCTCCGCGACTTGGTGCGCGCCGAAGACATCCGGCACGTGCTGGTCGGGTTGCCGCTCGACATGAAAGGCGGCGAAGGCGACGCCGCTCGAAAAGCGCGCCTTTTGGCGCAGGAGATCGCGGACGCAACGGGCGCCAACGTAGAGCTGGTCGACGAACGCCTCTCGACCGTGCAGGCGCAGCGCGCTCTGGCGGCGAGCGAGGTTCGCGGGAAAAAAGCCCGCGCTCACATCGATGAGGCGTCCGCGGTCGTTCTGCTACAGGCATGGCTCGACGCGAAGATCAGCGGGGGCTACGATCCGTGAAGCTCGCCGAAGCGAAAATCCGCAAGGCGAAGCCAGTGCGCGCGCGCACCGCAAAAGCGCGAACCCCACCGAGCGAGCCCCCCCGCCGCCCGCCTCCGCCAGAGGGCGCTCCTGCCGGGCTCGTCAAGTGGACGCTCGGCGTCATCGGCCTTGGAGCGCTGCTGATGCTCGGGGCGCTGCTCGCATTTTACCCGAACGCAGACGGCCCCGGGCAGGGCGCGCTGGTCGAGTTCGACGCGGTCGCCGGGACATCGGCGGACGACCTCGCCGAGGCGCTCGCTGCGCGGGGAGCCGTCGGGAACAAGCTGCTTTTCGCCCTCTATTTGCGCGCGCGCGGCGGCACATCGGCAGTCATCGCTGGCCACCACCTGCTCTCCGACGCCCTGTCGCCGCGTGAGCTGATCTCGAGACTCGAGCGCCACGGTCAGAGCAAAGTGCGCGTCACTTTTCCTGAAGGCTGGACACGCTTTGACATGGCCAAGCGCCTCGAGACCGCGCGCGTCTGCACGCTTCGGGCCTTCCTCGACGCGTCAACCGACGCTGCGTTGCTCCGCGAGCTCGCGATCGAAGGGGCGAGCGCGGACGGCTACCTTTTTCCCGCCACCTACGAGCTCGAGGCCGACGCCGACGCGCGCGACGTGATTCGGGTGATGGTGAGAGAGTTCGAGCGGCGCTACGCGCAACTGCAAGACAAGCACGCCAGCGGCATGAAGGATCTGGGAGACTCGCTCGGGTGGGGGCGCAAGCAGATCGTCACGCTCGCCTCGATGATCGAAAAAGAGGCCGTCGTCGACGACGAGCGTCCCGTCGTCGCGAGCGTGTTCGTCAATCGCCTTCGCGATCCCGGCTTTTCACCGAAGCTTCTGCAGTGCGATCCGACGGCAGGCTACGGCTGCACGCTCGACCCGAGCACCCCCGGCTGCCGATCGTATTCCGGCAAGATCACGCACGAAGTCGTGGCCGACGAGCAGAACGTGTACAATACATACAAGCATACGGGGCTGCCGCCGGGGCCGATCGCCAACCCCGGCGAGAAGTCACTCGGCGCCGCGATGTCGCCAGCGCTCACGCGGTATTTCTATTTCGTCGCCAAAGGCGGCGGGCGCCACGCGTTCTCCGAGAGCTACACTGGCCACACTTCGGCCGTTCAAAGCGGGCGCGACGCGGCACCGTAGCGCGCCAGGTCAGCCCTTGTTGGCGACGTCAGGCAGGGCGCTCGCGTCGAACTTCGGTACAGAGGTGTCGGGGCTGGCCGCGTCGGGCGTCGAGGAGCTTCCGCCGGCGGCAGCGGCGCCGTTGTCGATCGTGCGGCCGCCGCCTTCGTACTCGGGGGCTGAAGCGCACGCCGCGTAGGCGTTGATCGTGAGCAACCCGGTGACGCAGGCCGCGGCGAAGCGCTTTGCGGTGACGTTCATTGCGGGCATTGCCAGACTCCGGCGGGGTTACACGTGCAGATGACGCTCTGGTTGGCTTCGGGGCACTGGGTACCTGGCTTCACGAAATCGAAGCAAGTGCCGCCAGGCTGCACCGGGGCGACGGGGCACGCCGAGTTGAACTGGTCGTTCGGATCGAGTTTTTGCGGGAACTGCACGTCGAAGTCGGCGTGGTCCTGCGCGACGCCGTTGACGTAGACCTCGCAGCGGTAGTGCCCGACGGGAAACGGGATCGTCTTTGGGTCCGCGGCCTGCCCCCCGTCGCTCGGTGCCACCGGGGTCTTCGTCAGCGAAAAGGAGAGTGTTTGCACGCCCGTTCCTGGCGCCACCTCTCCGATGGCGAGCACCCAGTTGGAGGTCACGAGCGGCCCGCCCCAGCTGCCGTTGCATTTCGGATCGCCGGGGTTCGCCGTCAGCATCGCCGGGCACGCTTCGCTCTTGGTGATGCGCACGATGGCGTTGACCGTCAGATCGCGACGATCTCCCACGTAATCGGCGTTGCAGTGAATCTCTTCGGTGTCGGTGAAGAACACGTTGCGTATGCGGTCGCCGTTGTTGTCGAGCGCCATGTAGACGTGGCGGATCTCTTGCGGAGTGCCGCATGAGGTCGAGCCGAACAGGCTGACCATGCCGCCAACCAGTACAGCGAAAATCGAAATTCCTGCTAGCCGGCGCATAGGAGACGAGACGCTATGGGAACTGGGCGGGCGGGTCAATCTCGCGGATCGGCGCTTCGCCACGAATGTTGCGAGTCTCAGGATTCCCGGGCGCGAGGCAGATGAAGGGTGACGGGCGGGCGGAGGCACGAGTAACCTTCCGCGCCCATGAGCGCCCCCACCGAAGCCCGAGCCTCCCGACCCGTCGACCTCGCGACCACGCTCGCGATCCAGACCATCAAAGCCCTCGCTGTCGATGGGGTGCAGCAAGCCAACAGCGGCCATCCGGGCACGCCGATGGGGCTCGCTGAAATCGCGCACGAAATCTTCGCGAACCGGCTGAGGCACGATCCCTCCGACGCGGGGTGGTTGGGGCGCGATCGGTTCGTGCTGTCGTGCGGGCACGCGTCGATGCTCATCTACGCAATGTTGCACCTGTCCGGCTACGACCTGCCGATGTCGGAGTTGCAGCGCTTTCGCCAGTGGGACAGCAAGACGCCCGGTCACCCCGAGGCGGGTCATACCGTCGGCGTCGAGACGACGACCGGCCCGCTGGGGCAGGGCGTCGGCAACGCGGTAGGTTTCGCGCTCGCGCAGCGGCTCATGGAGGCGCGCTTCGGCGAGCCTTTCGCCGGCCAGCGCGTGTGGTGCATCGCGAGCGACGGCGACCTGATGGAAGGCATCAGCGCGGAGGCGTCGAGCATCGCCGGTCACCTGGGCCTGTCGAACTTGATCGTCTTTTGGGATGACAACAAGATCACGATCGAGGGCGAGACCGATCTCGCGTTCAGTGAAGATGTCGGCGGCCGCTACGAATCCTACGGCTGGTTCGTCCAGCGCATCGACGGGCACAATCAGGAAGAAATTCGGCACGCCGTCGACAAGGCGCTGCTCATGCGCGATCGCCCGAGCTTCATCGTGTGCCGCACGCACATCGCCAACGGCGCGCCGAACGTCCACGACACGGCTGGCGCGCACGGCTCGCCCCTCGGCGACGCCGAGATCGCGCTTTTCAAGCAGGGCATGGGCTGGGATCCTGCCAAGAAGTTCTTCGTTCCAGAAGAAGTGAAAGCCTTGTGGTCGACTCGCGCAGCCGAGCTCAAGGCTGAGCACGCGGCATGGAGTCAGCGATTTGATGCGTGGCGCAGCGCGAACCCCGAGTTGGCGCGCTCGCTCGACTCGTTCGTTTCGAAAGAAACTCCGAGCGACCTCCTCGAGCAGCTCGTGGCGGCCATTCCCGAGAAGGAAGCGGCCACTCGAGACCTCTCGAACGTCATTCAGAACGCGGTCGCGAAGCTCGTCCCGCAGCTCATCGGCGGCTCTGCAGACCTCGCGCCGTCGACCAAGACGCTGATCAAGGGCTCCGAAGGCGTCTCGCGCGGCAAGTTTGGCGGTCGCAATCTGCACTTCGGGATCCGCGAGCACGGCATGGGGGCCGTCTGCAACGCGCTCGCGCTCTTCGGCGGCATCATTCCCTACGGCTCGACGTTCCTCATCTTCAGCGACTACATGCGCGGCAGCATTCGCCTGTCATCGCTGATGCATCAGCAGGTGCTGTGGATTTTCACCCACGACTCGTTCTTCGTTGGTGAAGACGGGCCGACCCACCAGCCCATCGAGCAACTCACCACGCTCCGCCTCATCCCGGGCATGCACGTGGTTCGTCCGTGTGACGCGCTCGAGACGGCGGCGGCCTGGACGCTCGCGATCGAGCGCAAAGACGGGCCGACGGTGTTTTCGCTAACACGTCAGAAGCTCCCGAATCTCAAGCGCGATGCAGGCTTTGACGCGCGCAGCATGCTGCGAGGCGCGTACGTGCTCGCCGAAGCCGCGGGCGGAACGCCGGACCTCGTCATCGTCGCCACAGGAAGCGAAGTGCAACTCGCCGTCGGGGCGAAGGAGCGCCTCGAGAAGCAGGGGCGCCACGTTCGCGTGGTCTCCGGGCTGTGCATGGAAGTATTCGCCGCTCAGGACCTCGCCTACCGGCAAAGCGTGCTGCCGAAAGGCGTGCGCAAAGTCTCGATCGAAGCAGGCTCGACGCAGCCGTGGCTCGCAGCCGTCGGGCACGACGGGCTGGCGATCGGGCTCGACCATTTTGGGGCTAGCGCTCCCGACAAGGTGCTCGCCGAGAAGTTCGGCTTCACCGTCGACGCGGTGACCGCGAAGATCGAAGGCTGGCTCGGCGCCTGAGCGCTAACGACGGCCCCGGGCGAGCTCCGCAGCAAGCGAGAGCGCGAACTCGGGGCCGCGCGCCTCATCTTCGTGCTTGAAGTATACGAACGCGTCGCGCCCCTCGACCCGTCGGGCCCACGCAGCGATTTCTTCGCTTGAATAGAGTGATTTTCGAAGTCGCAGGTAGTCCCAGGTCGCGGTTCGCGGTTCATGCGCAGGCGCGTCGTCGCTCTCGCTCACGACCCACGCCGCGTTAAAGTCTCTCAAAATACCGTAAATCGACTCGTTTCGCCACGAGTGGTCGCGGAAGTCGAGGGCGACGCGCCTGCCCGCAGGCACGCCCGAGAGAAAGTTCGCGAGCAGCCTCGCATCGCTTCGAACGAAGGGAGGCACCTGCACGAGCAGGGGGCCGAGGGCCTCGCCCAGCGCCGAGGCGATGTCGAAGAACGACGCCAGGGCGTCTGCCGCGCCTGCCAACTTCAGCGAGTGCGTGACGAACCGGCTCGCCTTGAGCGCGAAGCGAAACGCGGGTGGCACCTGACGCGCCCATGACGCGAGCGTGGCCGCGGCCGGCACTTTGTAGAAACTGGCGTTGATCTCGACCGTGCCGAGGTGCGCTCCGTAGTGGGCGAGCATCTTGGACGCGGGCAGTTTCTGAGGATAAAATGGTCCCTTCCACGCGGCGAAGCTGAAGCCGCTGGTGCCCGTGCGCGCGAGCGTCTCAGCCAAGACCGGCTGCGGCCTTGTCGAGTATCCACCACACCTCGCCGCGCACGCCGCGCACCACGCGGGCAGGGGTTTCGCTGAGCGAGCCCGAAGCGGACCAAACGCGCTCGATCGCGGGCGTTTTTCTTGCGCCCACGGCGAGGATGAACACTGAGCGCGCGCGCTCGATGACGGGCACCGTGAGCGTCATGCGGGGCTCGCGGCCGGGCGTCACGCCGATCGCTGCGACGAGGCGATCAGTCGCGGCAACGGCGGGGTGATCCGGCAGGAGCGAAGCGGTGTGGCCGTCGTCGCCGATGCCGAGCACCATTACGTCGAAGGCCGGAATATCGTCGTCGTCGCACGGGACCTCGGCCCTGATCAGCTGCTCGTAGGCCCGCGCGGCCTCGTCGAGATCCGCGCGCTCGGCGGGCATTCTGCGTACGTTGTCAGGTGGCACGCGGGCGGCGTCGAGAAGCGTCTCCTTGGCGGACTTGTAGTTCGACTGCGGGTCGTCCGGAGACACGGCGCGTTCGTCGACCCAGTAGATGCGCACGCGACTCCAATCGACGTCGGGCGCAACCGCGAGGCACGTATACGTCGCGCGCGGGGTCTCGCCACCCGAGAGGGCGAGGGTGGCGGCTCCGCGGTCGCCGATCGCCTTGCGCAGCGACGCTGCGATGCGAGCCGCGGCCTCGTTTGCGACGTCTGCCGGACCGGGCAGCGTCAGCAGCATGCCCGGGATCGCCTTGGTCGTCATGTTCGCTCCGTCCGCAAATTGGCGATCATACGCAAACGACTCCGTCGTCGTTCAGTTCCTCTGCGATGACCACAGCTTCGGCCAGGGCTGCGTCCGGCCCTGGCCTGTGAAGCACGCGCTCGAGCAGCCGGCCACCCTTGTTCGCGCCCATGCGCACGACCTGCTCGGTGGCCGCAGGCAGGTCGACGTCGAGCTTCCATTTGAGGACGTCTGCATCGGGCGTTGCCGCGTGGACGGCAGCGCCGCTCGCGAGCTCGCGGACTATCTCGCCCTTGGCGAGCTTTCCATCGTGCGTCGATTCGAATCGGATTCCCGCCAGCGCGAGTGGCGCCACGCCCTCGCGCCTCTGAATTGCCCGCAGCGTCAGGACGATCTTTCCGCCATCCGGGCGCTTGAAGCGCAGCGCGCCCCCGAGGCGTTCGATCTTCCAGCCCAACCGTGTCGCCAGCCAGCCGATCAGAAGGGCGCCTTCGCTTCCCAACCGCGCTCCCGTTTCGGAAGCCTGGTCGATCGACAGTTTGCTGATTGTCGAAGCGTGCTCGCGCATGTGCGGGTCGTCGAAAAAGCGCGCGCAAAGCTCCTGCCAAATCGCGATACGCGTCCACGCGAGGTCGGCGATCGCCGGGCGACGCAGGTCGGCGCGGGCCCACCGCGCGAGCGACAGGAGCGACGACAGCGACGTGTAGTCGGTGTCGAGCACGATGCGCTCCGCGTACTCGGCGAGCTCGATGAACAGCGGATCATCGACATGCACCCGCCCGAGCCAGACGAGTGTTGTGGGGATCTCGGGAACGAGCAGCGCCTCGACCGCGCTCCCAACGCGCGCGCACGCTCCGCCCGATGCATGGAGCCGAACGCGCTCGCTGAACGTCGCGACGTCGCCGCCGACCGCAGTGACGTCTCCGTCGAGCAGATTCTCCGCAGCGCCCGGGTCCATCGATACGAGAATTGCGCGGGCGGGGGTGCCCCGGGTGACCTCATCGACCACGGTCACGTAGTGATCGGCGACGTCGGAAGAGCCCGTCACCACGATGAGATTCATCGTACAAACGCGCGACCGCGCAGGCTGACCGGGCTCGCTGCGCCACAGCTCGCGGAGGCGCTGCTCGATGATGCTGAGCACCGAGCTCATCGGCGGGGTGCTGAGCCCGATCATCACGGCTTTCTCCAGCGTCGCCCGTCCTTGGCGAGCAGATCATCGGCCGCTTCCGGCCCCCACGAGCCCGAAGGGTAGACGGGCGGGGGCGTGACTCCCGAGGCGCGCCAGGCGTCGAACACGTGATCCATCCACGCCCACTGCTCTTCGACCTCGTCGCGCCGCGTGAACAGGGTGGCGTCGCCGCGCATGGCGTCGAGGAGCAGTCGCTCGTAGGCTTCGGGCGTGTTCGAGCCGAACGACGAGCCGTAGCGGAAGTCCATCGCGACGTCGCGCAAGATGGTGTGCTGACCGGGCTCCTTCGAAATGAAGCGCAGCGCGATTCCTTCGTCGGGCTGCACGCGCACCGCGAGAACGTTGGGCGTGATGCCTCCGTCAGGGCTGCGGAAGAGCGTGTGCGGCACCTGCTTAAACGTGACCGCGATCTCGGTCACGCGGCGCGCCATGCGTTTGCCGGCGCGTATGTAGAACGGCACGCCTCCCCAGCGCCAGTTGTCGACCTTGACCTTCATGGCGACGTAAGTATCGACGCGCGAGTCCTTGGCGACGTCCGGCTCCTCACGGTAGCTCGGCACCTCGTCTGCGCGCACGAAGCCGCGTCCGTACTGACCGCGCACGACGTTTTCGGCGACCACGCGCCGTTCCATCGGCCGCAGCGAACGCAGCACTTTTACTTTTTCGTCGCGCACTGCGTCGGCAGAGAGAGAAATCGGCGGTTCCATCGCCGTGAGGCAGAGCAGCTGCATCAAGTGGTTTTCGACGATGTCCTTCGTGACGCCCGTCTGCTCGTAGAATTTCCCGCGGCCCTCGACGCCAATTTCCTCGGCCACGGTGATCTGGACGTGGTCAACGTGCTCGCGGTTCCACAGCGGCTCAAACAGACTGTTGGCAAACCGGAACACGAGCAGATTTTGCACGGTCTCCTTGCCGAGATAGTGATCGATGCGAAAGACCTGCTCTTCGCGAAACGTGGCGGCGATCATGTCGTTGAGACCGCGCGCGCTGGGCAGATCGTGACCGAAAGGCTTTTCGACCACGACGCGCGTCCACGGCCCCTCGGCGCTGTCGGAGACCAGACCCGCCTGGCGAAGCCCGCGCAGAATAGGGCCAAACTCCGAAGGCGGGACGGCGAGGTAAAAGAGGCGATTTCCCCGCGTGCCGCGCTCTTTGTCGACCGCCTCGAGGTGGGTGCGAAGCCCCTCGTAGGTGGCAGGATCACCGAACTCACCAGGCGCGTAGGAGATGCCTTTTTCGAAGTCTCCCCAGAGCGTTCCGTCAATCGGCTTGCGGCGCGAAAACGTGCTGACGCCCTCGCGCATCTCTCCGCGAAACGCCTCGTTTGCAAGCGGTTTTCGTGAGACCCCGACCACCGCGAAGCTGCCCGGCAGCACGCGCGAGATCGCAAGATTGTAGAGTGCAGGCATCAGCTTGCGCTTCGTGAGATCGCCGGAGGCTCCGAAAATCACGACGGCGCAGGCATCTCCCGTGCGATCGCCTTCGAGGCCTGAGCGCAGCGGATTCGGGGTGACGCTCACGTTCAGGCCTTCTTTACGGCGTGGCCGCCAAATTCATTGCGAAGCGCCGCGAGTACGCGCAGGCCGAAGCTGTTCGACTGGCGCGACGCGAATCGCGCGAAGAGCGCGGCTGCGATGGTCGGAACCGGCACCGCGTGGGCCACGCCCTCGTTGACGGTCCAGCGACCTTCGCCCGAGTCTTCGACGTAGGCCTTGAGCCCGTCGAGATCGGGATCCTTCTCGAACGCGCGCTGAGCCAGCTCACACAACCATGACCGCACGACCGATCCGTTGTTCCACACGCGGGTGACCTCGCGAAGGTCGTAGCCAAAGTCGGTGGCGCGCATCAGCTCGAAGCCCTCGGCGTACGACTGCATCATCGCGTACTCGACGCCGTTGTGAACCATCTTGCAGAAGTGCCCCGCTCCCGCCTTTCCGAAGTACCCGAGGCCGCTCACCGGCGCGAGCGTCTCGAGCGCGGGTTTGCAGTGTTCGAACGCGGTGGGATCGCCGCCGATCATCAGCGAGTACCCGTTTGCGAGGCCCCACACGCCGCCGGAGGTGCCCGCGTCGAGGAACCGAACTTGCTTGCCGGCGAGCTCGTCGCTGCGACGCACGGAATCTCGGAAGTTCGAGTTGCCGCCGTCAATGATGATGTCGCCAGCAGAGAGCAAGTTCGACAGCTTTTGGATCGTTTCCTCGGTGGGGGAGCCTGAGGGAACCATGACCCAAACCGCGCGCGGCACCTCGAGCTTCGAGGCGAGATCTTCGAGCGAATTAGCGCCCGTGGCGCCTTCGTGCACGACCGCCGCGACCGCAGCCGGATCACGGTCGTAGGCAACGACACGGTGACCTCCGCCCAGAAGGCGTTTCACCATGTTTCCGCCCATCTTGCCGAGACCAATGATTGCAATCTGCATGAGTCGAGTTCTCCTTTTTTCGCCTTCGCGACGCACCCGAAGATTTCGCGGCGACGATACACCGCAGCGGCGCGCTTGGGCGCTCGAAAGCTGGCCGCGTGCGCTCCGGGAGCGCAGCGACGCGAGACGAGCGCGCTCGCTCGCTGAACGTATGTGCGCGTTATGAGTTTTCCGCGCTTCGCTTCTGCAATCGCGACGTCGCAGTTGTGAAATACAAATGCGCGCATTCGAGCGAATTTGAGCCCTTTTCCACGATAAACACTCAGTTTCGCGAGGCTTTCTCTTCGCCGCTGGCCGCGCAGACGGCAGAAACTCAGCCGTTGGCGACCCCGCGGTCCGACGCTCGCTGCTGCGCCTGAATTCGCGGCGGCACGAGATATGCAAAAGCATCCCGATGAGACGAGCGGGAGCAGTCCAGCTCGCCGTCCAGTCACCATTCAGTCGTCGGCGCTCTTGCTTGCGGGACATCTCCCGCCGGATCCCCTTGTTCGCCCGAGCCTGCCTTTCGGCGAGGCGCGTAGATTTTCAACCCAGGCAGGCGGAAAAACCGCCAGGAGCACGCGACATGTCAAATTCTTCCACCAGCACGTCCACGGAAGTATCAAAAGCACAACAGCCGGCGCCGGCGAAGCCGCGCAAGCCGCGCGGGTTTGCTGCGATGGACCGCAGTCGGGTGAGCGAGATCGCCTCCAAGGGCGGCAAAGCTGCGCATGTGGCGGGCACCGCTCACGAGTTCACGCGCGACGAGGCTCGTGAGGCGGGTCGCAAAGGCGGCTTCGCTACGCACGCAAAGCGTAAGAGCGTGAAGCCTGAGAGCGAGCCGACCAGCTGACCGGGAGGCGACCGACAAGTGTCGTCAACTTTTCCGTGCGACATGGCGTGCGCTAGCGTGCGCGCCATGTCCACGCTTCCAGCCGCCAGAATCATTCATCCGCACGTCGAAATCGTGGCCGACGGCTCACCCGTCGTGCGTGGGTCGCGCGTACCGGTGCGGCGGCTGTGGGCGTGGCACTGCAAAGGCACGACGATCGAGACGCTGCTCAAGCGGTACCCGCAGTTGGGCCCGGCGCGCGTGCTCGACGCGCTGTCGTTCGCCTACGACAATCGCGAGCTGGTCACCGCCGATTTGGAGCGGGAGCGCAGCTTGCTCGGGCAGGACGAGGTGCCGCCGGCGCCGGTTCAGGCTCGGCTTCCGTTTTCGGGGTAATCCGAACGCCGCTCAGGCGGTGGTCTCGCCATCGAGCGCGCGGGCGAGCGTGTCGAGGGCATCGGTGACCTTCTGGCGATCGGCTCGTCCGACGCGCTCGAGGAGCGCAGACAGGGCCTCGGCGGCGCTCGACGCAGACGTGTCAGCGGTCCGCTTGCCGCGAGGCGTGAGGCGCACGTCGGTCTGGCGTCCGTCATCGGCGCCTTTCTTTCGCGAAATCAGTCCCGCGCGCTCAAGGCCGGCGAGGTTGCGGCTCGCAGTCGAGGGATCGATTCCGAGCAGCGTGGCGAGCGACGAGGTCGATACGCCGCCCTTGTCTGCGATCACCTGGAGCGTCTCTGCCTGCTGCGGCGTGACTTCTCCGGAACGAGCGCGCTCGCGGTTGATTCGCCCTACGCCGCGGGCAACGATCTGAAGTGCGCGTGCGAACCTGTCGTGGTCGGCCATTGGAGGGTCTGTAGAATACAAGTTGTGTCGCTTCGTCAAGAGGATCACGCGAGGACAGGGCGAAATCGCACGCCGAGGCCGTGATTCATGCGCGCGCAAAAGCTCCGCGCGGCGAGGGCGCACGTGGTGCGCACTGCGCCCCGTGATGCGCTAGCATGACAGGCCGAATGTCACAGACGCGCGCTTCAGACAGCGACGGGACGAGCAAACCTCCGCCACCAAGCGAGGTCGGAACCATACTGGCGCAGCGCTACGAGGTCGTTCGCGAGCTCGGCCGCGGGGGCATGGGAATCGTCTACTTGTGCAAAGACTTGTCGAGCGGCGAACGCGTTGCGCTCAAGCGGCTCCGCATCCCCGACGAGAAGAGCGGCACGCGCGATGAAGAGAGCTTTTGGTTCCTTCAGGAAGCCCGGGCCGTAGCATCGCTCGATCACCCGGCCATCGTGCGCGCTCGCGACTTCGGCCAGCTCGCCGACGGTACGCCGTACCTGGTGATGGACGTCTTGCCGGGGCGGAGTGTTCACGAATGGATGCACACCACCAAAATGGCATGGAGTGTCATCTGGGCGCTGGTTGACCAGGTGCTCGCAGGGCTCGGGCACGCGCACGCGCGAGGCGTAATTCACGGCGACCTGAAGCCGTCGAACGTCATGCTCGACCTGTCGACGTCGAGCATCCCGCGCGCTTACATTCTTGATTTGGGGCTCGCTTGGCTGCGGCACCCGCGCCATGACTCGAGGCTCGATGGAGCGCCGGCGCCGGAGGGTTCGATGCACTCGGGCGCGGGCACGGTTGGCTGGGTGGCGCCCGAGCAGATTCGCCGCGCGGCGACGCTCGTGGGACCGGCCACGGACCTCTACGCCCTCGGTTGCATCGTCTACCGGATCCTGGTCGGTCGCGAAGTATTTGAGGGCAGCGCGCAAGATGTGCTGCGGGCGCACAAACGCACGCCCGTCGCGGCGCTCGACCTCGCGCCCGATGTGCCGGCTGACGCGGGCGCGTTCGTGCAGAAGCTCCTCGCGAAGAAGCCCTGGCAGCGATTCGAATACGCAGCCGATGCTCGCGCCGCGTGGGACCTCGTTCGCCCGGTAGATGCGCCCACGCTCGACGCCGCGTTTGCTCCGGTGCGGAGCGCTTCAGCGAAAGTTGCTCCGCTGTCGTCGCGCCCCGCGATGGGCACGCTGGTGGCGGCAGCCCGCTCGCTCGCGCCGGGGTTGCTCGGCCTTCGTCAGGCGCCCCTCGTCGCGCGCGAGCAGGAGCGCACCGATTTGTGGAGCGCGGTCGTCGAGGTCTCCGCCGCACGGCCTGGCACTGACACAGCGCGGCGAATGATCGGCATGATCGGCGAGGCAGGAGTCGGCAAGAGTCGCCTCGCCGAGTGGCTCTTCGAGCAGGTTCACGAGCAGGGCGTGATGGTGCCCTTGCGCGCGCGATACGGGCGT
Source organism: Myxococcales bacterium (assembly GCA_947473045.1). Lineage (GTDB taxonomy): Bacteria > Myxococcota_A > Polyangia > Polyangiales > Polyangiaceae > JANYHY01. Next base: position 139,783 of record CANJCO010000003.1, read on the forward strand.
ATCCCAACGCCGCTCGACGGTGTCACCGGAGCGGTGAACGTGCACTTCGGGCTCGAGGGAGCCGACCGCGCGACGGTGGAGCAGACGCTCATGCAGCGCTGGGAGGTCGAGCCTGCCGACGACGGCGCGCTCAGTTGGGTGGCGGCCACCGCCGAATGGCTGCGACCTACGCCGCCAGGAACGCAGGCGCCGCTGGGCCCGACCGGCAAGCGCTTCGTGCTCGACACGCCGGAGCTTCGCTGGGTCGTGGTCCAGAAAGTTCTCGAGCGAATCGGGCATGAGCGACCGGTGCTGCTTTGGTTCGACGACTTGCATTTGTCCTCGCCAAACACGTTCGAGATGCTCGCGCGCCTTCGTAAGGCTGCAAGCAAGCTGCGCGTGCTCATCGTCGCCACTGCGCGAAGCGAGGCGCTGGCGACCGATCTCGACGCAGCGCTTCGTATGGAATCGATGATGAGCACATGGAACGGCCGGCTACTCGACTTGAAGCCGCTGGCGCAGGAGGAGACGCAAGCGCTCCTGAAGGCGACGTTGCCGCTCCACCACGAAGCGGTCGCGCAGGGCGTCGCGCAAAGCCGGGGCAATCCTCTCTTCGCGCTCCAGCTCCTCTACGCCTGGGCCGGCGGAGGCTACCTCACGCTTGAAGCGGGAAGGTATCGCGTCCCCGCTGACGCGCTCGAGGGCCGGGCCATCACGACGGCGGATCTGTGGGACGAACGCCTTCGCGCCGTCCCGACGGAGCTTCGGCTCGCCGCATACGCCGCAGCCGCGCTGGGCGAAGATATTCGCGGCGACGTCCTCAAGTCGCTCGTTGGCTCGCTCGGCCTCGAGCCGCGCGACGCCGTCGTAGCTCTCGCTCGCGCGCAGATTCTGCTCCAGTCGGGCAACGATCAGTTTCGTTGGCCCCACGCGCTGCTGCAGGAGCACCTGCTCGGGCGGTTGCAGGAGCGCGACGACGCGGCCGCGGTTTTCAGACTCGCCGCGGATGCCCTCGCGCTGCACCCCGCGGTCGGATCGCGCCGCATCATGAAACACCGCGTGACGAACTTGCTGCGCGCCGCCGACGACGAGCTCGCCGCGCGCTTGATGTTCAACCACATCGAAGGCGCTTGGCGCCGCGGACGCGACACGGCGGCTACGCTGCGCGATCTTGAGCTGCTTGACGGCCGCGTCTCAGGCTCGACGGCCGCCGAGTATGCGTACTGGCGCGCGGAGGCGCTTCGGCATATCGGCAAGCTCGCAGAAGCGGAAGCGCAGGCGGCGATCGCGCTCGAGGCGTTCGTCGCAGCCCACGACAAGAGTCACGAAGGACACGCGCTGCGTCTGCTCGGGCACATCGCGAGCGATCGTGGCCAGCCCGCGCACGGCCGTAAGCTCGTGGCCCAAAGCCTGCGCCTGTTCGAGTCGATCGGCGACGAGGCGGGCGTCGCGCAAACGAAGGTGGTCGTCGGCGAAATCGACTACCTGCTGGGCGACCATCAGGGCGCGCGAATTCTCCTCCACGACGCCAGCGCCCGCTGCAGCGTCCTGGGCGATCCGCTCGGGCGCGCGCAGTGCCTCATTCTTCTCGCGATGATCTCGACGGCGGGCGGCGGATATCGCCGCTCGCGCGAGCTGCTCATGGAAGCCCGCGCCGAGTTCGACGGCATTGGCTATCGGCTCGGAATCGCTCAGTGCGAGGCCGTTCTCGGCCACGCGCACCATCGCGCCTTCGAGATGGACGAAGCCAAACGATTTGCGCTGTCGGCGCGGGCCGCTTTTCGCGAGCTTTCGAATCCTCGCGGAGAGGGCGCCTGCGAGCGCCTGCTCGCGATGATCGCGCTCGATCTGTCAGACACCGAGGGCGCTGCGGTTCACGCGATGGTCGCGTCGCGCGTCTACGATCGCCTGAAGGACCCGTGGGGCATCGTTGAAGGTCGTCTGCTTCTGACGCAGGTAGCCCTTGCGCGCGCGAGCGTCGCGGAGCGCACGCGGCCGCAGGAGATCGCGTCAGCCCGCAAGGCGCTCGCGGAGTGCGAAGGCATCGATGTCGACGAAGCCGAACCGCGTCAGCACAGGCACCTGACGCTCGCGTGGCTGGCGAACGTCGAACAGCGCTGGGAAGACGCGCTTCGAGAGCTCGAGCTCGCACGCGCCGAGTTCGGCGACGGGCGCCGCACCGGCGATCACACCCCGCACTTGCTCGCGCGATTCGGGCAAATGGCGTGGACCGAGGCCGCCGCCGATCGGATTGAAGCGTGGCTGCAAGCGCTCGATCACTCCAATCCCGATGGCACTCAGTCGATGATGCTGCAGGCGCCGCGTTGACGTTTCCCTGCGTGCGGTATTAGGTTGCGCCGCATGAGCACCCCCCAGGATCCCGCCAAGCGCAACAGACAGAAGGCCCGCCGCGCGAAGAAACTCGCAAATTGGCGCCAAAAGAAGGCCGCAGAAGGCACCACTCAGGCCACGAAGTGACCCTGACGACGAGCGTCCAAGAAAGATACGCCCCTGCGGGTGAGTGCTTCGGCTGCGGTCCCGCCAACGCGCAGGGCCTGAAAATTCGCAGCTTCGAAGACGCCTCAGGGGCGCTCGTTTGTGACTGGACGCCGTCGCCACACCACTGCGCTTTCCCAGGCATGCTCAACGGCGGCATCTGCGGTGCGCTGCTGGATTGTCACTCGAACTGGGCGGCTGCGATGCATCTCATGGGGCGCCTAAGCCTCAACGCGCCCCCGTGCACGGTGACTGCCGATTTTCACGTGACGCTGCGCCGCCCGACGCCTCTCGCGCAGGCGGTCCGCCTTGAGGCCCGCGTGGTCGACGCAAGCGACGACCGCGCGACCGTCGAGGCAACCCTCAGCGCCAGCGGAAAAGTCACAGCCACGTGCCGAGGCACCTTCGTGGCCGTCAAACCAGGGCATCCAGCTTACCATCGCTGGTAGGCTTCAGAGGCTGACTCGTTTCGTTCGCCACGCCACCGGTGGCCGCTGCGCCCTGGTGGGCACGCGTGATGTCGGCGAAGAGGGCTTCGATGCGCGTGTCGAGCCTGGCGCGCGTGAGGACAGCGAGCGTGGACGGCGCACTGCGATAGGCATCCGCGCCCGCCGCCACTGATTGGGGCGCCGACGCCCGGGAGCGCTGCCCCTCAGCGCGCGCACGAGCGATGGCAAGCTCGACGAGCGCGCTCCAACAGCTGCGGGCAGCCGCGATGTTCGCGTGTCCGTCCACTTCATCTCGACGAAGGTCTGCGCACTGTCTGAGGATGCCTCGAGCAGGCTCGGAGGTGGCTGACGCGGCGCCGTCGATGGCGTGCGCGATGGCGTCATCGGCGTCGATGAGCATCGGGAGCGCAACGAACACTGCGCCAACGACGACAGCGACCAATTGCAGCCCGAGGGGCGCGCCGGCGTGCATCGAGGCAACGATTGCCGCGGCCGCGCCCGCCACGGCGGTCGCAGTCACGTGCGCGATTTTGCTCGCGCGCGCTCGGACGCGCCCCCAGCGCTCGGCGTAAGCAAGCGTGACGAGCAGCGCCCCGCCACATGCGGGCGAGACGCTTCCGCCGATCGCTCCGCCCAGCGCGGCCGCGGCACCGCAAGCGACCGCAAGCGCGCAGCAGGATTCGCTTGCCGCGCAAGCCAGCGCAACGCCCAGCGACACAAGTCCAACCGCAGATCCCACCTGTCCGAGTCGGGTCGCGAGCGGGGCGAGTCCGAACGCAGCAGGTGCCGCGAGCAATATCGAGTACCTGCGCATGCTGAGCCTCAACTTTCAGAATGCCGATCGGGACATGTTTGAGCTGTCGACCTCGTAGCCGCGTTTGGCTGCGACCTGTCCTTCGGCGCTACCGGGCGCGGCGGCAAAGTCACGACGCTGCGCGCCGTAGGATTCGAGCTGTTTCGCGAGCGCGCGAACCGCCGGCGCAGGGGCGAGGGTGGCGGCGCGTCTTAGATCGCCGAGGTTTTGTTCGATGAGCGCGCTCGCCCTGGCCGAATCGCCGCGCGCATAAGCCTCTGTGGCTTCGAGCTCGCGCGCACTGGCGATGACGCTCACGGCGTCGGCCATCACCGCGCGATCGATCGATGCTTCGACGCTCGTAGGGTCGCTGGTGCTTTGGAGCGATATCGCGGAGAAGCGCGCGCGTTCATCCCCGCCCGACACGCGCGTCCAGTTCGCGTCGCCGCTCAGCGCTGCGCTGCTTGCGTCGCTGATTTGCGCGCGGAGATGCACGAGGGCGCGCCGCTCGTCGCCCGCGAAGAGCGAGCCGAATTTCAGCTCCAATGTGCCATCTCCGATCAAGCGCGCGTCGGCGCCGGATGCACTCTCGAAGCGTAGTCCCTGAGGCAGTTGCAGGTGCACGACCGCGTTTTCGACGCTCGTGGCCGCCGCTTCGTCGAGCTCGCGGCGCAGAAACGAGGCAAGTGCAGATGCATCCTTCACGAAGCCAAAATTCCCGTGGCCGGCGCGGGCGAGGCTGCTCATATAGGCTTCGTCGAAATCGAGGCCGACACCCAGCGACGAGATCGTAATCCCCTTGTCGAAGCTCGCTCGGGCGAGGGCCTCGGCCGTGGGCCGCGTCGAGTCCAGCCCGTCGCTCACGAGGACGATGCGCTGCACGCGCCGCGAGCCCGACTGCGCGAGCGCCGCAATACCGGCCGAAAGGCCCGACGGTATCGCGGTTCCACCGCCCGCCGAGATCGCCCGAATGCGCGCGATGAGCGTGGTCCGAACCTCCCGTAGACGCGCGAGACGCTGAACCACCGTGGCCTCGTCGGAATAGCGAACGACGGCGATTTCGTCCTCGTCGCGCATCTCGGTAACCAGCTTGATGACCGAGTCTTTGGCTTGTTCGATCTTTTCGCCCTCCATGGAGCCGCTCGTGTCGAGCACGACTGCGAGCGCCAGGGGCGCGCGGGCTTGCGCGACGTCGGAGCGATCAGCCGCCACGCGCACCTGTGCGTATACATCCTGTGTGCTGCCGCTGAGCACCCGACGATGGCTGAGCGCGATGCTGCCATGCATCCCGGGGCCGTTGAAATTGGCTCCGTTCAGCGCATCCGCGAGGAGCGGGGGCGGAGAAACCGCCGCGACCGGCGGCGCGCGAAACAGAACGAGCCCGCCCGTGGCGAGTACGAGAGACGCAGCCGCGAGACTGCGACGAAAGTGAGTGGTTGCGAATCGGCCGCCGGTGAACATTTTTATCGACCCCTCCGCCCGCGCGCGCACGCGCCTGCGATGCCCAGGGGGGCTCGCGGCTGCGTGACTCGGCGCGGACCCATGCTCTTACGCACGGAGGTCCGAAAAGCTCTCCTGTCGGCGCGAAAAGAAGTCTACGCGAGCGACTTCTTCCGCCAGACCGTTCCACGCCGGGGACGACGCGGAAGGGGAGGTGGCAGGCGGCGCAGGCTGCCCCGGAGAATGAGCCGGGCAACGCTCGAAAGGGTGTCGAACTCGAGGCCGACTGCGCGCCACTTGTCGGTCGGACGACGACCGTGTTCGACGCGACGAACCGTCGCCTCGACGTCGAACCACAGGTCGACCTCGCTCGGCGCCTTAAAGCTCACCAGCAGTTTGTCGCCGATCGACACGTCGCGGCCCGTGGCAACGAGCATCCCGGTGGATGAAACGTCGAGTGTGCGCGTACCGACGAGGCTAAAGTCGTGCTCGCGAACCACCTCGCAGCTCAGCGTGACGGCGTGACGCATGGACGTGCGAACGCCCGTAGGGACAATGTGCGACATGGTGAGACCTCCAGCGCGAATGGTATGGAGGCAGCACATGCAAAGTGAAGTTATCGGCGGCTGCCCAACGCTCTCGTCGTGCGCGTCACCCGGGCCCACTCGCGGGTAGCGTCGAACGCGCTCGTCTCGAGGTAACCGTACGCGTCGGCGAGATCGGCGATCAGATCGAGCCGTTCGCGCAGTGTTGGCTGCGCGTCTTGTGCGAGCGCATCGACGGCGGCCGAGCATGAAAGCGTCACCGACAAACTAAGCCGCGCCCGCGAAGCGGTGGGCGACATCGCGCCTCCCCAGTGGAGGAGGTTCGAGCTCCAGCCGAGGAGGTTGCCCGGCCGAGCGGGCAGCGCGAGCGCGTCGAGCGCATTGTGGTGCGTACTGCGCAGATCGCCGCCAAAATTCGGGTCGCGGGACGCCGGAAGCACGTGCATGCACGCCGTCTCGACGGTCACGTCCGATAGCGCGATCCAGGCGTTTATCAGCGACGGCTTGCCTCCGACGCGATTGTCCACGTAGGTGCCGCGATGCGGGACCCACCCTCTCGCGCCCTTGGTTGGAGCGATTCGCCAGGCCCAAACATCGGCCACGACCGCACACGGTGCGTCGATGATCGCGGCAACCGCCCGGCGGATGCGTTCGACCGCGAGCCACGCCTCGTCGTAGGCAAACACGAACAGGGCAGGGACGTGATCGGCCTCGAGACGCTCAATCGCATTCGCCAGCGCGGCGACCTCATCGTCGCGCAGCACCGAATCGACCGAAAACCATCCGTCTACGGCGAGCGTCTCGCGCGCGGCCGAGGGATCAACAACCGATGGCTCCGGCCACGGTGGCGGACGCTCGACGTGGAGCTCGGGCGCGACTCGCTCGAAGTACGACGCTCGCTCAACTTTGCCGAACAGTGCGATGGCGTCGGCACGCATTGCGAACACCAGTCGTTCCGCGGGTGAGCGTTCAGCCCATCGACACGTTGAACACGTCGCGCGTGCGCGGGTACGGGTCGTCGTTCCACTCGACGTCGGCCAGCCCGAGACGGAAGGACGTCGTAGCTCCGTCGCCCCACGGCCACCAAAGGCCGAACACGATGAGACCCGGACAGTCGTCCGCCGAAAGCAGCATTTGCCCGGCTCGCAGGCCTCCCGTGCGCTCGGCGACCTGACGAATCTCGATGGGAGCGCGACCGAGCGTGGTGGAGGTGTACTCGACAGGAAGCGCCGCCGTCGCCGCTGCGCGTGCCTGGGCTTCGAACTCGACGGTGAACGACGACGTGATGCAAATAAAGCGGCTGTCCCAGCTCCACGCCCTCGCGGGCCACCCCGTGCGCAGGGTCGAGAACCGTTGGAAGAGCGCATCCCACGCAGGGTTGTTCCGTGTCATTGCGCGCGAGGGTATCGCGGTGCGAGGTGCGCCGTCATCAATCTTCGGGGCCGGGCTCGCGCGGAGCGCTGGCGCTGCCTCGCGCCGGAAGGATCAGCGCGATCACGACCTCGCCGTAAAGGTTGACCTTTTCGAGCACGCGCGCGCCGCTCAGTCCCTTTGCACGCGCGAGATCGGCGATGGCCTGCTTGAGCTGTTGCACGAGAATATTCACGCCCAAACCATAGACTGAACGCATGAACAGTACAAGGGCGCCGCACGCCACAATTGTGCGAGAGCACGCGATGCGCAGCGTTTGATGCGGGCTATGGTGGCTGCATCATGCGACGCCCCGAAGTTTTGGCTCCAGCAGGCGACGCAGCGTCGATGCGAGCCGCCGTGCGCGCAGGCGCAGACGCGGTTTATTTTGGCCTGAAGGGCCTCAACGCTCGCGCTCGCGCGACCAACTTCGACGAGGCGAATCTCTCAGAAACGCTCGCGATGCTTCACGACCACGGCGTTCAGGGACACGTCACGCTCAACACCCTCGTGTTCGACGATGAGCTCGCGGTTGCGCTTCGCGCGATCGAGGCTTGCGCCAGGGCCGGTGTCGACGCGGTGATCGTTCAAGATCTCGCCGTCGCGAGCCTCGTTCGCACCCACGCCCCCACGCTCGCGATTCACGCGTCGACGCAAATGACCTGCACGGATGCCGCCTCCGTCCGATTCGCAGGGCAACTCGGCGCCCAGCGCGTCGTGCTCGCGCGAGAATTGTCGGTCGAACAAATCGCCCTCATCGCAGCCGAAACCGAGCTCGAACTCGAAGTCTTCGTCCACGGAGCGCTCTGCGTCGCGTACTCGGGGCAGTGCTTGACGAGCGAGGCGATCGGCGGCCGGAGCGCCAACCGCGGGGCCTGCGCGCAAGCCTGCCGCCTGCCGTACGAACTCGTCGTTGACGGGGTGTTGCGCGAGCTCGGAGACAAGGCCTACCTGCTGTCGCCCATGGATCTGGAGGCCAGCTCGCTCGTGCCGAGGCTCGCCGAAATCGGAGTTCGATCACTGAAGATCGAAGGTCGCCTCAAGGGGCCTGAATACGTGTACGCCGCCACCCGACTCTACCGCGAAGCCGCTGCGGCGGCGGTGGGCGAGGCGCCGCCCCCCTCCCGCGAGCTCGTGCGATCGGCGCTCCAAACGTACACCCGCGGGTCAGGCCCGGGATTTCTCGGGGGCATCGATCACCAGCGCCTCGTCGACGGAGAGACCTGCGATCATCGCGGCCTGCAAATCGGCACCTCGGGCGCGCAGGCCCGCGCGCGCGGCAACACTTGCGTTCAAGTCGCGCTGACGAGCCCGATCGCCCGCGGCGACGGGATTCTCTTCAGCGGAGGATTTGCGAGTGAAGGCGAGGTCGGAGGGCGCGTTTGGGAGGTGTTCGATGCGAGCGGCGGTCGCGTTGACCGGGCCGAAGCCGGCGACGTGGCCCTCGTGTGGCTTGGACCCGACAATCCACTCAGCGGCGTAGCGGTCGGTCGTAGGGTATTTCTCACGAATGACCCGCGCGCGACGGACGCAATTCAGGCCGCGATCGAGCAGGAGCGGGTGCGGGCGCCGCTGGCGATGCGCGTGCGCGGGACGCTTGGTTTCCCTCTTGAAATCGAGGCTGAGAGCCTTCGCGATGGCAGGGTCGCACGGGTCGCCACGGACACGAACGTCGAGCCCGCGCGTTCACAATTCACCGATCGCGCCGTCATCGAAGACAAGCTCGGGCGCCTCGGCGATTCGCCGTTCGCCCTCGCGGCGCTCGAAGTCGACATTCCTGAAGGCGCTTTCGTCCCCGTTTCGGCGCTCAATCGAGCGCGCCGCGAGCTTGTTTTAGCGCTGTCGCAGGAGGCGCGGCGCAAACACCCGTTCGTTCCCGAGGCGGCGCCCCCAACTTCGATCGCCCACATCGACGCGCCGCCCGCGGGGCTGTTTGTTCTGTGTCGTTCGCTCGAGCAGGCCGAGGCAGCGGTGCGCGCAGGCGCAGACGGCGTCATTCTCGACTTTCTCGAACTCGTCGGAACGGGCGCCGCCGTGCGCGCTCTTCGCGCCGCAGGGAGCGCCCACATCACCCTTGCCCCGCCGCGCGTACGCAAGCCGGCCGAGGAAAAAATCGACCGATTCCTCGAGTCTCTCGAGCCTGACGCGTTGCTCGTGCGCGGCCTCGGTGCGCTCGGAGAAGGTTCACGATTCGCACGCGTCGGCGATTTTTCACTCAACGTGACCAACGCTGTGACCGCCCGAATGGTGCTCGCGCGCGGACTCATCGCGTTTACTCCGTCGTTCGATCTCGACGCGACCCAGCTCGAACGCCTGCTCGCAACAGAGCTCGGGCCGTTTGCAGAGGTGGTCGTGCATCACCCGATGCCGCTGTTTTACAACGAGCATTGCCTGTTCGCGGCGCTCCTGTCGAACGGCGCCGACCACAGGACGTGCGGTCGCCCCTGCGACACGCACACGCTCGCGCTGCGCGACCGGGCTGGCATGGACCATCCGGTCGTGGCCGACGTGGGCTGTCGCAATACGGTCTTTCACGCACGCTCGCAGAGCGCTGCGTCGCTCATGCCAATTCTGCAGCGGCGCGGCGTTCGGCGCTATCGCATCGAGCTCGTGAGGGAGTCGCCCGACGAGACCGCAAAGCTCGTCGAGACCTATCGCGCGCTCATCACAGGCGCCGCGACCGCCGAAGAGGCATGGCGCACGCTGCGCGCGGATGGCGGCTACGGCGTCGTCCGCGGCTCCCTACGCGTTCTGCAGTAGGCGCAAGGCGAAGGCGCGTGGACGGGCCTCTGCCACGCGGCTGCCGGGCTCGGCTACCATCGGTGGCGTAATGCGGCCGGCCAGTAGCCGGGAGTCGCCCGCGCCAGGGCTGCGGCGCACGAAAAAAAAACCCGAAGTGCTCGCCCCTGGGGGAAAGCGCTTCGGGCTTTTGAACGAGGAGATCTCACGCTCCTCGTAAGTGGGTAGTGACCCCAATGGGAATTGAACCCATGTTCCCGACGTGAGAGGCCGGTGTCCTAACCGCTAGACGATGGGGCCGAAGGGCCGAATCGAAATAAGAAGAAGTAGTGAAAAGAAATTATCGAGACAGTTGGGGGACTAGGATTCGAACCTAGATAGACGGAGTCAGAATCCGTCGTCCTGCCATTAGACGATCCCCCAAGGAATCGCTGAGGGTACGTGCAGACGACAACTGGCGTCTGAGCCCGAAGGCGAGGGCGCAACTTAGCCGCATTGCGCTGCGTGTCAAGCACTTCGCGAGGCCCGCGCCGCGGACCGTGCACGCGCGACCGCGAGCCGTGACGCTGCTTCGGGGTTCGGCCTTGACGAAGCGCGCAGGACGCTTACCTTGCGCCGGCCGCTTGGCACTCTCGACGTGAGAGTGCCAGCCGAAGAAAACACAGAGGACAACACCGATGAGCGCGAAGGAAATCGTCTACAGTCGCAACGCCCGCCACCTGATTCTCGACGGCGTGAACATGCTCGCCAACGCGGTCAAGGTCACGCTCGGCCCCAAGGGTCGGAACGTCGTGATCGAGAAGAGCTACGGCGCCCCTGTCGTCACCAAGGACGGCGTGACTGTCGCCAAGGAAATCGAGCTCGCCGACAAGTTCCAGAACATGGGCGCGCAGATGGTGCGCGAAGTCGCCAGCAAGACCAGCGACAAGGCAGGCGACGGCACCACGACCGCGACGGTGCTCGCGCAGTCGATCTACACTCAGGGCCTGATGCTCGTCGAAGCGGGCCACAACCCCATGGACATCAAGCGCGGCATCGATGCAGCCGTTTCGGCCGTCGTTGCCGAAGTGAAGCGCATGTCGACGCCCACGAAGGACAAGGGGCACATCGCCCAGGTCGGCACCATCAGCGCCAATGGCGACACCGGCATCGGCAACATGCTCGCTGATGCGATGGAGCGGGTCGGCAAAGAAGGCGTCATCACCGTCGAAGAGGCGCGTGGCATGACCGACGAGCTCGAAGTCGTCGAAGGCATGCAGTTCGACCGCGGCTACCTCTCGCCGTACTTCGTGACGAACGCCGAGAAGATGACGGCCGATCTCGACGACGCGCTCATCCTCATCAGCGAAAAGAAGATCAGCTCGATGCAGGACTTGCTCCCCATCCTCGAAGGCGTCGCCCGCGATGCTCGCCACCTGGTCATCATCGCCGAAGACGTCGACGGCGAGGCGCTCGCCACGCTCGTTGTCAACAAGCTCCGCGGCACCCTCAAGGTCTGCGCCATCAAGGCGCCGGGCTTCGGCGATCGCCGCAAGGAAATGCTTAAAGACATCGCGATCCTCACTGGCGGCGAAGTCGTCAGCGACGATCTCGGCATCAAGCTCGACAGCCTCACGATCGCCCAGCTCGGTCGCGCCAAGCGCGTTTCGGTCGACAAGGACAACACGACTATCGTCGACGGAGCAGGCGATCCCGGCCAGATCAAGGCCCGCGTCGAGACGATTCGTCGCCAGATCGACGCGACCTCGAGCGACTACGATCGCGAGAAGCTCCAGGAGCGCCTCGCGAAGCTCGCCGGCGGCGTGGCGGTGGTCAAGGTAGGCGCGGCCACCGAGACCGAGATGAAAGAGAAGAAGGCTCGCGTCGAAGACGCCTTGCACGCGACCCGCGCTGCGGTCGAAGAAGGCATCGTGCCCGGCGGCGGCGTTGCGCTGCTGCGCGCCATCGCCGTGCTCGAGGGTCTCAAGCTCTCGAACGCCGACGAACAGTTCGGCGTGAAGCTCATCGCCCGCGCGTGCGAAGAGCCTCTGCGTCAAATCTCGAAAAACGCTGGCGCCGAGGGTTCGGTCGTCGTCGACAGGGTCAAAAACGGCACGGGGGCCTTCGGCTTCAACGCCCAGACCGAAGTCTACGAAGACCTGCTCGCGGCCGGCGTCATCGACCCTGCAAAAGTCGTTCGCTCCAGCCTTGAATACGCAGCCAGCGTTGCGGGCCTGATGCTCACCACCGAAGCGGTCATCGCTGACAAGCCCAAGAAAGAAAAGGGCGGATCAGGCGGCGGAGGCGGCGGCGGTATGGGCGGCATGGGAGGCATGGGCGGAATGGGCGGCATGGGAGGCATGGGCGGCATGGGAGGCGGCGACTTCGACATGGACTGACGAAGTCTTCGCACCAGCGTTGACCGTGGCGAGGGAGTTCGAAAGAGCTCCCTCGCCGCTTTTTGTGCGCCAAACGGTCAGCAGCAGCTGTACTGGCCGCAATACTGCGCGACTTCGGACACGCATGTGTTGTCCCAGTCGACCGTGCAGCAGTAGCTGTCTTGCGCGCACACATCGGTCACGCACTGGCTACAGCCCGATTTGAGTTGATTGCCAGTGCTGCCGTCGCACAAGTCGTGGGCGCAAGCGGCCTGGGGCGGGCCGGAGCTGCACACGCAATTGCCTTTGGTGCACTGGGCGCCCGGGTTGCAAGAAATGCCGCAGTCACCGCAGTTGTTGTTGTCGGTCTGGTGGTCGACGCAGACTCCGCCGCACGACAGTTGCGTGCCCGGACAGCATTCTCCCGCGTAGCACGTGCCGTTGCATACTTTGCCGCAGCCTCCGCAGTTCGCCGGATCAATGGCCGTATCGACGCAATTGCCCCCGCACTGCGTGGTTCCGCCGAAGCATCCGATCTGACACGCGACTCCGCCGTCGGCGGGGCTGCACAGCTCACCGTTTTTGCACTTGTTGCCGCACGCTCCGCAGTTGGCGTTGTCGTGCATAGCGTCGACACAGTAGTCGCCGGCATCGCCGCCGGCGCACTTGACGAGACCTGCGCCGCAGGTGCTCGTGCATTTGCCTCCGCTGCAGGCGTAGCCGGCATCGCACGCGTGGCCGCACGTGCCGCAGTCGACGTCGCTCGTTTGCAGGTCCGCGCAATGACCGTCGGGGCCGCCGCCCGGGCACGTCGCGAACGGCGTTTGGCACGTCGGCGCGCACTTGCCGCTCGAGCACAGCTCGCCGGTGGGGCATTTGCCGCCGCACGCGCTGCAGTTGTTGTTGTCGGTCTTGACGTCGACGCAGTCTGCGCCGCACTTGATGGTGCCGCCGCCACAGGTCGTGACGCACGCTCCCTGCTGGCATACCTGGCCGTCGGCGCACTGCGCTCCGCACTTGCCGCAGTTGGCCTCGTCCTTCTTCAAGTTGAAGCACGCTGCGCCGCACTGCTGGAAGCCTGCCGGACACCCGGTGGGCGGAGGCGGGGAGGCGTCGGGCGTACCTGCCGGATTCGTCGTGTCGTCCGACGAACACGCGGTGATCGCGCACGCCGCAAGCGTCGCCAAGAACGCGAAAGATCCAACGAATCGATTCGTAATCATTGGCATTTTCCGGCTTTGCATGCGGCGCCGCCGTCGCATTCGACGCCGCACCCTCCGCAGTTGTGGCGATCGAGAAGCAGGTCGTTACAGGCACCGTTGCACAGGGTCGAGCCCCCGAGGCACGCTACGTCGCAAACCGGCGAGCCGCCGTCGGGCACGGAGCACAGCTCGCCGTCGGCACAGGCTTTACCGCACGCGCCGCAGTTGTCGCGATCGAACGTCGTGTTGACGCACGTGTCGCCGCCGTCGACGTTGCACACGCTCAGGCCGTTTTGACACGAGACCGTGCAGCTCGACTGCTGACACGTGGAGCCGGCTGCGCAAGGTGCCGCGCACGCCCCGCAGTTTCGGTCGTCAGACGTGAGGTCGACGCAGGCATACGGACCTGCATCGGGACCGCACGCCTGATAGCCTCCACCGCACGACAGCGCGCACTTTCCCGCGCTGCATACTTCACCGGGCTTGCACTTGTTTCCGCAGGCGCCGCAGTTCGACGGGTCGGACTTTACCGCCGCGCAGGATGCGCCGCACAGCAACGCGCCGCCGCTGCAACCCAGTACGCACGCGCCCGCGGTGCAGTGCTCGCCGTCTTTGCAGCCGTGGCCGCACGCGCCGCAGTTGGAGTTGTCGCGCGCGGGGTCTGCGCACAAGTTGCTGCACACGAGAAACGGCGCCGCACAGGGCGCGGTGGCGTCGTTGCTCGCCGGAATTGCCGAGTCGGGCACGTCGGCCACGGGGGCTGTGGCGCACGAGGCGAGGGCGGCTGACGCAGCGCCGAGGCATGCGGCGGCAAACGCCGCGATTATTGGGGTTCGGACGCTCATCGGGCCGTCAGCGCTAACACAGTTGGGCCCATCGGCCCAGTGTGGCACTTTTTGACTTGAGCCGAATGCGCAAGCTAAGCTGAATTTTCTGCGGAGTTCGCGCCCTTGCGACCTCGCGTTCGAAAGCCCCCGATGACCGACATCACAGCCAGCTTTGGTCGGCAATTTCGGGCCGGCGAAGTTCTCTTTCGAGAGGGCGAGCGCGGCGCGCAAATGTTTGTCATCCAGAGCGGCGCCGTCGTTGTCAGCAAGCGAACGCCCACCGGCGAGCGCCCCATCGCAACGCTGCGCAAGGGCGAGTTCGTGGGCGAAATGGCCATCTTGAACAACAAACCCCGCAGCGCCAGCGCGACGGCGCTCGAAGACGGCGCCTGTGTGGTCATCGACGCGAAGACCCTCGAGGTGATGATCTCGAAGAACGCCGAGATCGCGCTGCGGCTAATCAAGAAGCTCGCGGCCCGTCTCGACGCTACCGACGCATTCGTACAGATCCTCTTGCAGCCCGATCCGCACGCCCGCGTGCTCCTCGGCTTGAAGCGGCGCGCCGAAGCCGCGCCGACCGGCGAGCCCCTGCACATCGAATCAGCAGAGTTCGCGAGCGAAGTCGGAAGCCCGCCCGAGGTCGTAGGCGACGTGCTGCGTCGACTCGCCCGCGCAGGAATCGAGTTGGAAGATAACGGTCACGACGGGTTCGTCATCGCTGACTGCCCAGGCTTGATCGACCTGCTCGCGTCGCTTGACGAAGCGCAAGCCAAGGAGCTGAGCTGATGGATCTCAAGGTCATCGGCTGCCACGGCGGCGAGACGCCGCGGCATCGCACCAGCGCGTTCGTGATCGACGACAGGCTCGCGGTTGACGCCGGCTCGCTCACCAGCGGCATGGAGCTTCGCGCCCAGTGCGCGCTCGAAGCGTGCCTCATCAGCCACGCACACCTCGATCATATTCGCGATCTGGCGACGATCGCCGACAACAGGGCGCAAAACGGCTGCCGCCCGCTGCTCGTCGCAGGCACGAAACAGACGATCGCCATTCTGAAGAAGCACTTCTTCAACAACCTGCTCTGGCCTGATTTTACGCGCATTCCGAGCGCCGAAAAGCCGACCATTTCGTACGTCGTGCTCAAGCCCGAAGTGCCCACGGTCATCGCCGGATACACGGTTCGGTCAATCTTGGTCAGTCACACCATCGAGTGCGGGGCGTTCGTCATCGAAGGCAAGGGCGGCAGCATCGCGTACAGCGGAGACACGGGCCCCACGGAGCGGCTGTGGGAGGTACTCAACGACCTGCCGCCCATCAAGGCCATGCTCATGGAAGTGAGTTTTCCGAACGCCGAGCACGCGCTGGCAAGGGCGAGCGGTCACCATACGCCTGAGACGCTCGCGGCGGACCTCAAGAAGTACAAGTACTCGAAAGAGCTTCCGACGCTGCTCTATCATATCAAGCCCGTATTCGAGGCGAAGGTGGAGCGCGAGTGTGCCCGCATCAAGGGCGCCAACCTCACCGTGCTGCGTCTGGGCGACCAGTTCTTGCTCTAGCAGGCCGCTCAAGAACGCCCTGCTAGCCGTTCATCTCGCGGACGGCACCTCCCCGACCGGAAGAACGCGGTTTTTCGCGGGCCCCCACCCGACGCGATTCGCTTCGCGAATCACTGGCAGGGTGTCGTTCGAGCACCGTGCTAGCGGGGACGCGCCCAACATTTAGGGCTTGCGCACGAAGCGCGAAGGACACAAAACCCTTCGCCCGTGCAATCAGCCCCCAATCACGAACAACCCATCGTCCGCGGCCTCGAAGGCGACGCCGAGGGCACGCGCATCGTTCAGGAAGAGCTGCGTCTGCTCGACGTGGTGCATCGTGCGCTCGCGGCTGCGCGTGCCTCGGCATCCGCCTCGGTTGCGACTCAGGACGACGTGCGCCTGCTCGAGTTGCGCGACGACGTCTCGGTAGCCAAGCCCGAAGACCTCCCGGCGCTGTTCGAACAGATGCACACGCTCGGGGCGCTGCGCGCGCAACGCGGCAAGAGCGTCGCCGGAACCATCGACCCGAGCAGCCCCTATTTTGGGCACATGCGCCTCGTCGAAGACGGCAGGCGGCGCGACGTTCTGGTGGGTTCGCGCTCCTATCTCGACTCCAACGCCGGCGTTCGGATCGTCGATTGGCGACACGCGCCGGTGAGCCGGATTTTCTACCGCTACCAGGAAGGCGACGACTACGAGGAGACCCTGGGCGACCGGCTCGTCGAGGGCGAAGTCACGGCTCGCCGTACGGTCGCGATCGTGGCCGGAAAACTCTCGCGGGTCTCATCGCCGCAAGGCACGTTCGCCCGAACGACCGATGGCAGCTGGGCGCGCGTCGAGAGCCATGTCGCTCGACTTTCTTCTGAAAAGAAAACCAAGCCGCAGCTCGAGCAGGCCAGCTCCCGCACCGACAAGCATCTGCCCGCCATCGCGTCCATGCTCGACTCCGCGCAGTTCGACCTGATCGCGAAGGCCAGCTCGGGGCTCGTCGTCATTCAAGGGTCGGCCGGCAGCGGCAAGACCACGGTCGGTCTCCACCGCGCCGCCTATCTCGCGTTCGCCGACTCCCGCCGCTTCCGGCCCGAGCGCATGCTCGTGGTCGTGCCGCACGATGCGCTACGGCACTTCGTCGGTCGGGTGCTTCCTGACCTCGGAGTCGAAGGCGTTGGTGTCACCACCTTCGCCCGATTTGCCAAGCGCGCGATCGTCGACCTGTTTCCGCGACAGCCGTCCCACCTCAGCGACGAAACCCCGGCGGTCGTATCGCGCGCAAAAAGTCACGCCGTCATGCTCGGCGCCATGATCGAGCTCCGCGACGAAATCACGCGCGAACTCGACGACCAGCTCACCCGCGGAATGGCCCGCTGGCCAAGCGGCGAACTCGCAGTGGCCGCGTGGCGCGCATTTGCCGAAATCGAAGCACCGGACGCGCGCGTCTCCGCACTCGCGAGCTGGCTGGCCGGTAAACGCAAGCTCGCGAACGTCAACGCGTCCGCGCTGCCCGAAGTCACCCGAAGCGCGCTCGAAAAGCTGGGCCACGAGATGCGGCACAAGTCGCGCGGAGTGCTCGCTGCCTGGGACGAGTTGCTGACGTCGCGGGTGCGCCTCGGCCGCGCATTCGCTGGCCAAAAAGGGTTTGGCTCCGGCCAGCTCGACCAGGTTCACGAGTGGTGCGTCCGGCAGGCGCGTGTGCGCGGGGAGGGCGATCGCGACGGCGAGCACCCGTCGCTCGACGTCGAGGACCACGCCATCCTCCTGCGCCTCTTTCAGCTCCTGCGCGGTCCCATCGTCGACGCGGCCGGCGTGCCGTATCGCTACGCTCACATCTTCATCGACGAAGTTCAGGACTCGTCGCCGATCGAGCTGCGAATTTTGCTCGGCCTCGCCGACAACGACAAGAGCATCACGCTGGCGGGCGACATGGCGCAGCGCATGCTCGAAGACGACGACGAGACGCGTGGCGAATTTCAGTGGGAAGACTTGCTCGCGGAGCTCGGCGAGGTGGCCACCATCGAGCCGCTCAAAGTCAGCTACCGATCCACCGCAGAAATTACTCGATTCGCCCGCGAAGTTCTCGGTCCGTTCGCCCACGAAGCCGAGCCGATCGCGACGCGCCACGGTCCGCCCGTTGAGCTCTTTGGCTACGGTTCGGCTGGCGAAGCCGTCGCATTTCTTGCAGACGCACTCAAGCAACTTTCGCGCGATGATCCGCACGCGAACGTGGCGTTGGTCGCGCGCTTCGGGCCGCAAGCCGACGTGTATTACGAGGGCCTGTCGCGCGCCGAGGTCCCGAACATGCGCAGGGTCGCCAAGCAGGACTTCACCTGGGAGCCCGGCTTCGACGTGACCGACGTGCGCCAAACCAAGGGCCTCGAGTTCGACGAAGTCATTCTAATCGAGACCAGCGCAGCGTCGTATCCAGACACGCCGCAGGCTCGTCATGCGCTCTACGTGGGGGCCACCCGCGCCGCCCACCAGCTCTGGTGCGTCGCTAGCGAAACGCCGTCGCGCGTCATCAGCTCGGCCATCGCGGCGATCGCCGGCAGCTAGTCACCGGCCAGTCGGCCCAGGAGATCACTGGCAGCCAGTCGCGCGCGAGCTGGGCCGCGAGATCAGGCAGCAGCCGGTCGGCCGCCAGCTCTCCATTGTCGCGCTCGCCGGTAGCCGCTCGGCCGCCGGCGTTGCGCTGTCGAGAGCTCCCGCAGCGAGTCGCCGGGCAGTCGGCCCGGGAGACCGGCCCCAACGGCCCCCCACGTTCGCTTTGCCTCTTAGTTTACATAATGCATCTTATGCGCGATTTTTAACGGGGCAAAACAGGGGGTATTTGCCGGATCCTGCAGCGCGCTCGTTTCAAGCGATCGAGCGGCGGCACGCGCGCGCCCGGGCGATCGGACGCGTAGCCGCACCCGTCTCGCCACGACCGCTGAGGCCGCAGCGTCAGGTCTCACGCAATGCGACGGACGCTACAGGCGCTTGCCCAGCGGCGCGTCGATCGCGATGCCGTACAGCACGCCGCCGTTCGACAACGCGAACACGCGATTGCCGTACGCCGCCGGCGTCGCGACGAAGCCGGTGCCGCTGTCGATCGCGTCGATAACTCTTCCGTTGTCGGGCGCCATGAGAAACAGCCCGAAGCGACTGGTCCCAAACACGAGCGCGCCAGCCACGATTGCCGGCGCCGTGATGCCACCATCCGGAAGCGGCTTGCGCCAAACTTGCTTGCCGTTCGCCGGATCCATCGCCCACAGACCCGTCTGCGCGCTCGAAGCAAAGAGCATGCGCTTCTCTGGTTGCGCGGGCCCGTCGCGGTCAGGGCCTTTCGGGTGCGGCGCGTGCGCGGGCTGCGTCCAGTAGACCAGATCGGTAACGCCAAGCGCTTTGTCGTTGCTCCACACGCGTGCGCCGGTCTCGGCGTCGAGCGCGTAGACTCCGCCCGCGTAGCTGGCTACGAAGACAACGCGGCCGGTGCCGGGCACGTCGGCGACGACGGGCGTTGTGTCCACGTCCAGGTAGCGCTGTTCCTGTCCGCCGGAGTGCTGCTCAGCGTCTGCTGCGAGATCGACAGGAGCCCAGCGCTCAGAACCGTCGCGCAAATCGTAGGCGCCAACGTGGCCGTCGGAATATGCAAAATACACCTTTCCGCGGTCGATCGTCGGCCCCGCGTAACCCGCGAGTTCCATGCCTGCGGCCGGCGGGCGACGCGCTTGCCAAAGGAGCTTGCCGGTGCGGCGATCGATGCTGAAGAGCTGATCGGAGGCGTTCGCAAACACGAGCGACTCGCCGTCGATCAGCGGCTTTTTTGCGACCTCGGAGCCCGTGTCAAAGCGCCAGACGAGCGTGCCATCCGCAGCGCGAAGCGCGTACAGACCGCCGTCGTTCGAACCGAAGAAGACCACGTCGAGCTCGCGGTCGTACGTGGGTTCAGACTGCACCATGCCTGCCGTCTCGAACCGCCAGATCGTGCTCAGATTCGAGCTTCGCAGCGCGTAGAGGCCATGGTCGGAGCTGCCGACGAACACACGATTTCGAACGGCATCGAGCTCGGGCCGCCCGCGCTCGTAGCCCTCGCCCGTTTGCTTGGCCTCGGAGGTGAGCTTGCGCCGGGCGAACACGCTTAGATCACCGCTCGAACGCGCGAACCACGCAGGTACTTCGGGGTTGACCCGATCGCCCATTTTTTCAGTCGTGGCGCACGCCGTGAGGAGCGACGCGGCCACCAGCGCGACGCGCCGCAGCGTCATTTCTGACCCGGCTTGGGCGCCAGCAACTGCTTGAGCTGTTGCTCGGAGATACTGCTCCTGCCGCCGCCGATCCCGCCGCCCATCATGCCCGGATTTTTCGCGGGCAACGCGGTCGGGTCGAGACGTCGCAGGCGGTCGTCACCAAGCTCCTGCAGGTACGGCATCGGGTGATTTTCGCCCGGAGCGCTTAGTCGCTCGTGCAGGTTTTTCAGCAGGTCGACAGCCTTCGCCCTGTCGCCCTTTGCCTCGAGGCAGCGGGCCTGATGGTACATGCCGAGCTCTTTGAAGCCGAGCGTGTCGGTGTTCTCGAGGCTGCGAAACTGCGCGATCGCGAGGTCGAGCTGCTTGTCCTTTTCGGCCGGCGTCGCGGCCGCCTTGGCCTCGTAAACAAACCCGAGTCCCTCGACTGCGCGGCCCATCACTTCAGGATCGGCCTTGGCGAGCGGTGAATTTTGGGCCGCTGCGAACGCCGTGGCGGCTCCCTCGAAGTCGTGTTTGTCGAGCAGGAGCGAGCCTTCGCCGAGGCGCGCGATCGTGCCGGCGCCCGTGGCCGGATACTTCGCGGTCACTGCGCGATACTTGCCGAGTGCAGCGTCGCGTCGCTCTTCGTAGGTCTTGAAGGACGGTCCTGGCGGCGGGGCCTTTTCGGCGTCGTCGTCGTCTTTTGCGGGGTCACCAATGCGCCCGCCCTGATCGGCAACCGCCTCGGCCAGCGCCACAGACGCGGCGACTGCTTTTTGCCGGTCCATGTAGGCAACGCCGCCAAACGCCAGCGCAAGGAGCAGCACGCCGCCAACGACGCCAACCACCGTCTTTTGGTTCTTCTTCGCCCAGTCTTCTGCGCGAATCGACCGCTCAACCAGCGGATCGGCTGCTTCGATCGCGGTGGCCACTTCGCGCTGCGGTCGCGCTTTGGTGCCTATTTTTGCGAGTCGTTTGGTCGCGGCCTGCTCGAGCCCGCCCTTTTTTCCGCCGCGGCGAGCCGCCTTGCGTTCAGCCAGTTTTCGCTCTTCGGAGCTGGCGATCTTCTCGAGCTCGTCGTCGTCTCCGAGCGCCGCCACGCGCCGCGCGATCGCTTCGGGAGAGTCGAGGTCTTCTTCTTGTTCTTCTTCTGGCGCGCCATCGTCGTCGGCCTCACGATCTCTCGCTTCCGGGGCGCTCGCTTCCGGGGCGTCGACGGGCGTGGTCGCTACGGGCTGCGCGGAGCCCTCGGCATCGCCAGCTTGCGTGGAGGCTCCGGACTCGGACGCATGAGCGTCAGCCTCGCCTTCGCTTGAGGAGATTTCGTCGGCGTTCTTCTTGTTTTTTGCGTCCGTCACGCGGCGCACCTTAGAGCGCAACGGGCGTTGCGTCGAGCGATTCTCCTGACGACCGGCTCACCGCGGCGCGCCTGCGTCAGTACGTAAAACGCGGACCGCCCAGAGCGCGCGAATGGGGAGTTGTGCGCTGAAAGACAGGGAACTGCCCGCAACGTCGAGCTCGAAGCGCGACACCCCTCCCGCGCTGGCCCGCGGCTCGACCCTCGCTCCGGCGAAAACGACCGGCTGCGGGGTCTCCTGTTCGACGAGCACGGATACGGCCCCGGGGCCGGGTGGGAGGTGCACCGTGCCGGCCTCGCCAGCCGTTGGCCAGCCTCCGCGGGCCGGCGTCAACATGCCCGCTTCGCGGAGGATCGTCACTGCGCCGAGCATTGGATCGCTGCCGTACGCCAGCGGGCTCAGCGCGACGAGCAGATCGGGGCCGGCGGCAAGTCTCGCGGCGGCGCGCGCCTCATGAATTCGGGCTCCGGACTGCGACTCTTCGTTCAACGCCGAGAGCAATGCCGGCCGCGCGCGTGGATCCCCGATCTCGCCGAGGGCGTCGGCCACGAACGGCCTGAGCCGCGTGAACGTGCTGCCCTCCGCGGCGAGGACCAACTGCAAGTCTCCGATCGTGCTCACGAGGCCGAGGCGCCCGATCGCGATCACGACTTCTTTGCTCGTGGTAAAATCGGGGGACTCCCTGCCCTGCGCGATCGCCGAAAACCAGGTCGCCAAATCGGCGCCGGCGCGCTTGTCGCGGCGATCTGCGAATGCGAGCGCCGCGAGCTTGCGCACGTCGAAGTCGTTGGCATGCAGCAGTGCCTCGGCACGCGCAGACGGAGGCTCGCCGGCCCGCACGAGCGCGAGCGCCGCGAACCGCTGCACTTCGTCGTCTTCATCGGTCGCGAGCGCACGCTCGAGCTCCGCGACGGCGCCTTTGCCGCGGAGCGCGAACAGCACGGCGGCGGCCTTGCGCCTGATCGCAACGTTCGCGTCGTCGAGCAGCGCAGCCACTTCCGGCGCGGCTCCGACGTCGCCTTGAAGCCCCAGCCTCAGCGCCTCAGGCAGCTCGGTGCCTCCCTGCCCTTCGAACTGACCGTGCGCATGCGCGAGCCCCACGAGCCTCGCGCGAAGCTGCCGCGCGCGCTCGGGATGCGCGGTCTGCATGTCGCGAGACTCCGAATGGTTGGCAGACACGTCAAAGAGCGCGCACGCCCCGGCGCGTTTGTCGCAGACGAGTCGGTCCGCGTCCTCGGCATAAAGCTCGAAGTCATCGGTCTCGGCGAACGCGAGCCCGTGCTCGGCCACCGCCGGACTCCCCGCGCTCGCGATGAGAGGCCCCAAATCGCGCCCTCGCATGCGCGCGGGACGCGGAATGCCCAGGGCCGATAGCACCGTCGGCAGCAGGTCGATGGTCTGCACGGGCACACCGACGCGCGCGCCTGCCGGCAGGCCGCGTCCGACCATCACGAGCGGAACCCGCACCTGCTCTTCGT
This sequence comes from Myxococcales bacterium, assembly GCA_947473045.1. Taxonomy (GTDB): domain Bacteria; phylum Myxococcota_A; class Polyangia; order Polyangiales; family Polyangiaceae; genus JANYHY01. The sequence continues at coordinate 162,590 of CANJCO010000003.1, forward strand.
AAACCGAGGTGCCGTGATACCGGCCACCGTGTTCACCGAACTCTTCGCCGTGGTCGGCCGTGACGATCACGATCGCGTCGGGTTTGTCGGCGCGAACGCGCGCGACCAGCTTGCCGACGCCCTCGTCGGCTGCAGCGATCTCGCTGTCGTACGCGTCGATGTCCGTGTCGCCGAACGGGTGCTCCGGGTGCGCCACGTAGGGCTCGTGCGGCTCAAAAAGGTGAACCCAAATGAAGCGTGGCCGCTCATTGGATGTATGTTGCAAATATTCGTCGAGCTGGGAGCTCCGCAGCGCGGGGGTCGCAAACTCCTCCTTGCGATATTCAAAGTCGAGGCCCGAATCGCGGAAGCCCGCGAAGCGCTCGGGATCGATAAAAAATACGGCCGGCGGGTAAAATCCCGCGGTTTGGTAGTCGTACCTCCGAAGCTGCGCGGCCCACGTTTCGGAGTCCTGCCCGAGCCCGAGCGCTAGCAGCGGACGCATGTACTTTCCCGTCATCATCGAGGTGACGGAGTACGAAGTGTGCGGCGTCGGACAGTACGCGTTTTCGAACACGACCCCCTGCTTCGCGAGCGCATCAATATTGGGAGACACCGCGCGACCGTATCCATAGGCACCAAGGTGATCGGCCCTCAGCGCGTCGATTGAAATCAGCACGAGATCCCGTCCCTGCCAATCGAGCGTGCGGGCCACCTCGCGAACCGCAGCGGCCTGCTCCGGCGTCTCGTCGGGCAACGGCGACAGCCAAGCCGCCACGCGCAGGCCGCGGCCGAGCACAGGCGCATGCTCGGTCAGGATCATTTGCATGTTGCCGAACGGCTGGAGCCGCTTCGCCGCGGATGGCGCCCAAACCGCGCACCCGAGGGCCAGCGGCAAGCCCGCAAACGAGCCGCGCGGCCACGCCTCGCGAAGACGCAGCGCCGCGAGCCCGGTGCACGCGAGCAGGGCCGCAAGCAGCGCCCAGTGAAACGCTGGGTACAGCCGCGACAGCAGCCCGGCGTCGGCCGCCCAGGCCCCCACGCCGGCCGCGAGCAGCAGCGGCGCGCCGCGCTTGTGCCGCACGCACCACGGCGCGGCCACGGCGAGGATGACTCCGGCCGCTGCGCCCATCACCGCGATGAACGGGCCGCGAACCGCCCACGACGCGAAGTGACGCCCAAAGGTGATCCCGTACGCGACGGCGAACCCCGATCCGGTGCCGACGACCAGAAGCAGGCGACGCGCCTCGTTCACGGCGGCCGCGTGCAGACCGACCACCGCGGGCGCCAGCACCAGCAGCGCCCCCAAGGTGATGGGGATCACGAGCGTGCGCACGGGAGAAATCTCCCAGGTGCCCGTAAAAAAGCCGCGATAGCGCAGCACGACGACCACGTGCTCGAGCCAGAGCAGCGCCGCCCATCCGAGTAAAACGGCGCCGAGGCCCGACAGAGCTCGCTTCATCGCCCGCCGAGCACGTTGAGCCGTCTCAGTCGATGACGATGTGACGTAGCTTCATCTGTACGTCGCTCGACCAGTGGTTGTGAAACGCGCGCACGCACGTCGACAGGTAGCGATCGTAGTCGTCGTAGATGGCGTCGCCCCATGTGCTGCGGATCTCTTTTTCGTGCAGGCGCATGCGACGGAGCCACTCGGCGGTGGTCTTGCCGTAGTGAACGCGGCGCGTCTGCAACTCGACAATCTCGAACGACGGATTGACCGCCATCACCAGCTCTTCGAGGCGCGGATTGAGGCCGCCCGGAAAGATCACGTCCGCGGTGAATTTCAGGTCCGAGATGTCTGCGCGCGTGCGGGGTACGCGGTTTCGCAGGATGGCCTGAAACGCGAAGAGGCCGCCCGGCTTGACCCATTCGGCTACGCGATTGAAGTACTTGCGGTAGATGTCGACGGCCTCGCCCTTCGCGGCCTGCGCGGGCGAGCAAAGGTGGTCGATCATCTCGATCGAGACGAGCGAATCGTATTTTTCGGCCGGAACGTAGTCTTTGTAATCGGTGCACCATGCACGCAAATTGGGAATATTGCGGGCGTTGATCTCGTCGAACTGGGCCGACGACAGCGTGATGCCGTGGGCCGCTTTAACGCCGCGGCGCACGATGTACTCAAGGTTCGCACCCCAGCCGCAGCCGATGTCGAGCACGGTCTTTTCGGGCGAAAGCTCGGCGTAGTCGTAGAGCACGCGGCTCTTGTTTTCCTGAGCCTGCTCGAGGGTGTCGTTCTCGCTCTCGTAGACGGCGCATGTATAGTGCATGCGTTCGTCGAGCCAGAGGCGGAAGAACTCGTTGGAGACGTCGTAGGAAACTTCGACTTCGTTCTTGGTGCTCGTCATGGGCTGCTCGGGCGCTCTCTTACACGAATCGCGTGTCTGTGACACCTGCGAAACCTCGTTCGCATCGGCCGTCCGGACGGCCCGCTACTTGTACTCGACCGCGAGCACTTCGTAGACGCGCTCGCCGCCCGGCATTCGCATCTTCACCTCGTCGCCAACCTCTTTGCCCAGGAGGGAGCGCGCGAGCGGGCTCGTGATGCTGATCGTTCCTTCCTCGAGGTTCGCCTCGTCGACGCCGAGCAGGCGGTAGGTCGCCTCTTCGCCGCTGTCGACGTTCGACAGCTTCACGGTGGCGCCGAACGCGACGCGCGAGCCCGACAGCTTGGTGGGGTCGATAACCTCGGCGAGGGCAATCTTCGCTTCGAGCTCCTTGACGCGGCCCTCGATGAACGACTGCTTGTCGCGGGCGGCGTGATACTCGGCGTTCTCCTTGAGGTCGCCGTGTTCGCGGGCGACGGCGATGGCCTGAATGACGGCCGGGCGCGCGACGCTGCGAAGCGTGTGCAGCTCTTCGCGGAGCTTCGAGTAGCCCTCGGGAGTGATGGGGTTCTTTTCCATGAGGCGATTCGGTCTACCACAAGCCCGCGGTCGCGCGCGCAAACGGGTCAGCGCGGCGAGCGGGCGCGCGATCGGTTATAGAAGCGCGCGTGTCGATTATTTCGCCCCATCCCGAGAGCGGCCTTCGCCTCGTCATTGAACGCCCGCGGGGCGTCACGCCCCCATTTCGCTTCGAGGGGCACGTCTACGACCCCGCCGGGCGGCGCGAAGTTGTCGTGACCGTCGACGCCGCGGGCGAAGTCACTGCGCTCGCCGATGAGCCCGAATTGTCCGAAAAGGTGCGGTTGCTCGTGCGCGCGGCGTGCCGTCACGCGCTCAGCGAGTCGAGGCCACCTCCCCTGCGCATTCAGCGATGGCGCGGCGAGAAGTGATGCGGTAATCCGTCCTGCCATGCGCTGGCTCGCTCTTTTGGCCTCATTGTCGCTCGCGGCCGCCGCGTGCGAAGTCGCGCCGCCTCCGAAAGTGGCCGTCAACTACACCGCAGACGCGAAGCGCGCGTACGACGTGGCCTTTGCCGAGTTCGAGTCGCACAACTGGCTCGAAGCCCAGGCGCTGCTCAAGGACGTAAAGCGAAAATACAGCTACTCCAAGTACGCGCGCCTCGCTGAGCTGCGCCTCGCAGACGCCGATTTTGAGCAGGAGAAGTTTGCCGAGGCCTTGCGCGGCTACAAGCAGTTCGTCCACGACCACAAAGGCGACGCCGAAGAGGTGCAGTACGCCCGAGCGCGCGCCGCCGAGACGCAATACCGGGAGATCGGCGACTCCTTCGTCATGCCGGCGACCGAAGAGCGCGATCAGGCTTCTGTCATCGACTCATACAAAGAGGTCGTGAGCTATCTGCGCGACTTTCCCGAAGGGCGTGAGTCGCCGCGGGTCTGCTTGCTGCTCGGAGACGTGACCGCGCGACTGGTGCGGCACGAGATGTACGTCGCGCGTTTTTACCTGAACAAGGGCAACTACGACGCTGCCGTGCTCCGCCTGCAATATGCGATGCGAAACTACGCAGGCGACCAACCCTGCTCGACCACGGCGAAGCCTCTCCCGCCCGGCACGCCCGAGATTTCGCCCATTATCAAGACGACGCCGCCGCGCTACGAGAGCTTTGGTCTGGCACCCGACACGCTCCTGCTGCTCGGCGAGACCTACATGAAAATGCAGCGATGGGCTGAGGCACGGCAGAGCTTCGACGCGATTGTCTCGCGCTACGCGGAGAGCACGATTTGCGTGCAGGCCACGCGATATCTAGCTGAGCTCAAGCGGAAGAGCTCGTGATCGACCCGGCGGTCGCAGCCGAGACCGCACAGAAGACCATCCTCGTCGTCGACGACGAGAAAAACATTCGCCGGACCCTGTCGCTCGTACTCGAGGGCGAAGGCTACGCGGTGATCGGGGCAGAGACCGCCGGCAAAGCGCTCGCGGTGCTCGGCAGCCCCGACATGCCGGTCGATCTGGTGATCCTCGACGTGAAGTTGCCGGACGCGAGCGGACTCGACGCCCTCGAGCGCATTCGTCGCGAGGACGCCACGCGTGACTTGCCCATCATCGTCATCAGCGGGCACGCGACCGTAGAGGACGCGGCCACGGCGATCCGCCTCGGCGCGAGTGACTTCTTCGAAAAGCCGCTGAATCGCGAGCGCGTGCTCGTAAGCGTAAAAAATGTACTCGACGCTGCAGCGGCTCGGCGCGCCCTCGCCGAAGTGTCTGCTCGCGAGCTGCTGCGCTACGAGATGATTGGGAAAAGCGCCGTGATGCAGCGCATTTTTGCCGAGATCGAGAAGATCGCACCGACCCGCGCGAGCGTTCTCATCACGGGCGAAAGCGGCACCGGCAAAGAGCTCATCAGCCGCGCGATTCACCGCTTGTCGCCGCGAAGAAACGCGCCGTTCGTGCGGGTCAATTGCGCAGCGATCCCGCGCGAGCTGATCGAGAGCGAGCTGTTCGGGCACGAGAAGGGCTCATTTACGGGGGCTCATGCGCGCAAGCGTGGCTTTTTCGAACAAGCGCACGGCGGAACGCTCTTCCTCGACGAGATCGGCGACATGGACATCGTCGCGCAGGCCAAGGTGCTACGCGCGCTGCAATCGGGCGAGATTTCGCGGGTCGGCAGCGAGCACGTGATGCACGTCGATGTGCGGGTGCTCACCGCGACGAACAAAGACCTCGCGCGCGCCGTAGAAAGCGGAGCGTTCCGCGAAGACCTGTTTTTTCGCCTGAACGTGATTCCGCTGCGAAGCCCCGCGCTTCGCGAGCGGGTCGACGACATTCCCATGCTCGCGCACGCCTTCATGGAGGCGTTCAGTCGCGAGAACGGCTCACGGCCCAAGCCCGTCGATGCGGATGTTGTGACCGCCCTCGCGCAGCGATCGTGGCCCGGCAACGTCCGCGAACTTCGTAACATCGTCGAGCGCATGGCCATTTTGAGCGGCCCGCGCGTCACTATCGCCGATCTGCCCGAAGATCCCCACGCCAGTCCGTTCGAGGAGGAGTCCGCGGCCGAACCGGCGCTGGGGCTCTCGGAGCCCGCGCCCGAGCCCGACGACGGCGACGCCCCGCGGCCGCCCCTGCCCGCGAGCTACCTCACGCTTCGCGAGTTTCGCGAGCAGGCCGAGCGCAAGTTCATCGTCGACACGCTCAAGCTCACGGGCTGGAATATCTCGCGTACTGCGGTGGTGCTCGGCGTCGAGCGCACCAATCTGCACAAGAAAATTCGAACCTACAGCATCAAGCGCGGCGAAGCCTGAGACGACTCGCGTGCGTCAGATGCCGGTCGACCCGTAGCCGCCCTCGCCGCGAAACGTCACTTCGAGGTCGCTGATGAGGTGCAGCTCGGCGCGACCGACGGGTGCGAAGACGATCTGCGCGATGCGGTCGAGCGGCTGCAGCGTGACCACCGCGTCACTCACGTTCACCAGCAGCACCAACACTTCGCCGCGAAAGTCGCTGTCGATCGTGCCGGGCGCGTTGAGGACCGTCACGCCGTGCTTGGCGGCGATGCCTGAGCGCGGACGGATCTGGCCCTCCCAGTGCGCCGGGATCGCGAACGCCAGGCCGGTCGGTACCTTGGCGCGCCCCAGCGGCTGAAGCACGAGCGGCGCGTCAATCGCTGCGTGCAGGTCCATGCCCGATGAGCCTGGCGTCTGGTGCCGCGGCATCGGCACCTCTACGGGACCAACGCGCTTCACAGCAACGTGAACGTCAGCGAGCATCGGCAACCGCGTATCATATCGCGGCGTCGTCTGCTTGAAAGAACCGCGGCGCGGTGCGCCCTCTGGTAGCATTGGCGCCGTGTCGCACGAGTCCGGGCTCAACCGTGTTGTCGGACGCTACGCCCTCTACGAAGAGATCGCGGCGGGCGGCATGGCCACGGTGCATTTCGGCCGTCTGCTCGGACCCGTAGGCTTCTCGCGTACAGTCGCCATCAAGTGCCTGCATCCGCAGTTCGCCAAGGATCCCGAGTTCGTCTCGATGTTCCTCGACGAGGCGCGCCTCGCTGCGCGCATCAGCCACCCGAACGTCGTTCAGACGCTCGACGTCGTCGCGACGCAGGGCGAGCTGTTTCTCGTCATGGATTATGTTCAGGGTGAGTCGCTTTCTCGGTTGGTTCGCGCGGTTCGCGAGGCCAGGCAGCAACTGCCGCTGCGGATCGTAACCACGATCATGAGCGGTGCCCTCCACGGCCTGCACGCGGCTCACGAGGCAAAAAACGAGCGCGGCGAACCGCTCGGCATCGTCCACCGCGATATCTCTCCGCAGAATATTCTTGTTGGCTCCGACGGGGTGGCGCGGGTGCTCGACTTCGGCGTCGCGAAGGCCGCGGGGCGCATTCAAACGACGCGCGACGGGCAGCTCAAAGGCAAGCTCTCGTACATGGCGCCCGAGCAGCTCTCGGGAGCGCCTACCCGGCAAACCGACATCTTCGCGGCGGCCATCGTGCTCTGGGAGGCGCTCACTGCGCGGCGCCTGTTCGCCGGCGAAAATGAGGGGATGGTCATCGGCAAGCTCACCTCCGCGCCGATCGATCCGCCGAGTCGTTTGGCTCCTGACGCCGTGCTGATCGACGACATCGTGATGCGCGGCCTGCAGCGCGATCCCGCGCGACGCTGGGCCACTGCCCGCGACTTCGCGTTGGCCCTCGAGCGTGCAGTCGGCGTTGCCGCGCCTTCCGAGGTTGGCGAGTACGTCGAGATGTTCGCCTCCGGTGCGCTGCGCCAGCGCGCCAGCAAAATCGCCGAGATCGAGAGCTCTTCAGCCCAACTCCAGTCGAATATTCCCTCCGCCGCCCAAATCGCGCAGGGGCGCCTCTCTGCCACGGCGACGATGCCGGCGGCGCCGCAGCGTCATCCGAGCTCGGACACGCTTGTGGTCACCGGGCAAGCTCCCGCCCAGGCGCCCCAGGGCGCGCCGCTGCCTGGGGAGCAGCCTTCCCCGATGTCGCCGGAGTCACCTTCGCAGCTGTCGAGCATCTCTGTGTCTCGCGCGGGGCTTCCTTCTGCGCCAAGCCGCGGGTGGTGGCTCGCGGGGATCGCTGCGGTGATCGTCGTCGCACTCGGCGCGGCGGTGGTCGTCCTTCGGTCCACGAAGGGCGCGAGCGAACCAGTTTCGGGAGCCGCGACTCAAGCGACCCATGAGGCGTCCATGGTAGCGACGCCGCCCGCTGCTACCGTCGCTGCACCGTCTCCCGACGCCGAGAGCGCGCGGCCTGCTCCCGTTCAGCCGCCCGCTCCGATTGCGCCACACACGGCCACCACGCATCCGCGCCCCTCGACCACCGCGACGACGCCGCTCGCGCAACCGTCGTCCGCCCACTCCGCGGCGGCATCGCCAGGCGCGGCAAAAGCGCGGTCGTGCGATCCCCCGTACACGCTCGATTCGGCGGGAAACAAGAAGTGGAAACCCGAGTGCCTCTAGCGGTATCGTGAGGGGTCAAACCATGAACCGCCCGCTCGCATCGCTCACGTCACTCGCGCTTTTTGTGGGTGTTTTCAGCGCGGTGGTTCCGGCTCGTGCCGACGACAAGGAGGCATGCATCGCGGCGAGCGAGGGCGCCCAAAAGCTGCGCGGAGAGCGTCGCTTCGCGTCGGCGCGCGAGCAGTTTTTGCTTTGCGCCCGCGAAACCTGCCCGTCGGTCATTCGTAAGGACTGCACCGAAGGCCTTATCGACCTCGACAAGCGCACGCCGACCGTGTCGCTGCGGGCGCGCGACGCTCGAGGCGGCGACCTCGTCGACGTCGCGGTGTTCGTAGACGGGGTGCTCGTCGTCAGCGCGCTCGACGGCAAGGCGATCCCGCTCGACCCGGGCGTTCACGCGCTGAAGTTCGCGTCTTCGGGGCACGTCCCGGTCGAGCAGCGAATCGTCGTGTCGGAGGGCGAGCGGGATCGCCCCGTCGTCGTCACACTGGTCAGCGCTTCGTCGCCGATCGAAGCAGCACCGGACCCCGCTGTTTCTGCCCCCGCTCCGGCCGTACCGTCGACAAAGCGGCCGCTCGCGGTCGGTGCGTACGTCGTGACCGGGGTCGGGCTCGCCGCGGTCGGTGTGGGCGCGGTGCTCTACGTCGTCGGGCTCAAGCAGCGATCGGCAGACCTCGGCGGCGCATGCGGATCGGCTGCGCAATGTGACAGCGAGCGGTCGTCCATCAGCGCCAAGCTCGTGGCCGGCGATGTGCTCACAGGCGTGGGCGCTGCGGCTGTGGCAACGGGCGTGGTCTGGGCGTTCGTTCACTACGCCTCGAGCCCGAAAGAGGGGGCCCGCGCTGCCACATCGGTGACAGCGTTGCCTCTCGCGGGCGGCGGCTTCGGGTCTGTTTCGCTGGCGTTCTAGCCACACGCAGCGACGCTCGCGTGCTATCGGCACGGGGCATGAGCACGCGTGAGGTTGTCGTCATCCTCGATTTCGGTTCGCAGTACACGCAGCTCATCGCGAGGCGCATTCGCGAGCAGCGCGTTTACTGCGAGATTCACCCCTGCACCCTGCCCTTCGACAAGTTGCAGGCCATGCAGCCGCGCGCGGTCGTGCTCTCCGGCGGACCTGCCAGCGTTTACGGCGAGGGCGCCCCTTCAGTCGACGCCCGCGTGTTCGACCTCGGCATTCCGGTGCTCGGCATCTGTTACGGACTGCAGCTCATCGCGCATCTGCTCGGCGGCAAGGTCGAGCGCGCTGAGGAGCGTGAATTTGGGGCGGCGAAGCTCGTGATCGACTCGACCGCGGGCATCTTTCACCGCTTCGTCGCCGGCGAGACCACCGAAGTCTGGATGAGCCACGGCGACCGCATCGCGGCGATGCCGCCGGGCTTCGAGACCATCGGCGCCTCGGGAAATACGCCATTTTGTGCCGTAGCCAACGTCGCGCGCAAAATCTACGGAGTGCAGTTCCATCCCGAAGTCGCGCACTCCCCACGCGGCGCGGACGTGCTCGCATCGTTCCTGTTCGAGGTCGCCGGCCTCACGCCATCGTGGACACCGGGCTCCTTCACCGACGAGACCATCGCCGCCATCCGCGCGAAGGTCGGCCCCACCGAGCGGGCGATTTGCGGACTGTCGGGAGGCGTCGACTCGTCGGTCGCTGCGGTGCTCCTGCACAAGGCCATCGGAGACCGCCTCACGTGCATCTTCGTCGACAACGGCGTGCTCAGGCAGGGCGAGTTCGAGCAGGTCGTCGCCACGTTCGAAGAAAACTATCGCATCACGCTGGTGGCGGTCGACGCCAGGGAGCGCTTCCTCAGTCAGCTCAAGGGCGTCACGGACCCCGAGCAGAAGCGCAAGATCATCGGCAGGGTGTTCATCGAGGTGTTCGACGAAGAGGCGAAAAAGGTGCAAAATGCACGCTATTTGGTGCAGGGCACGCTCTACCCCGACGTGATCGAGAGCGTGTCGTTCAAGGGCCCGAGCGCCGTCATCAAGAGCCATCACAACGTCGGCGGCCTGCCCGAGCGCATGAATCTGTCGCTCATCGAGCCCTTGCGCGAGCTCTTCAAAGACGAAGTGCGCGCGATGGGCGCCGCCCTCGGAATGCCCCACGACATGCTCTGGCGTCAGCCCTTTCCCGGACCTGGCCTCGCGATTCGCTGCCTCGGTGAAGTGACGCCCGAGCGCGTCGAGGTGCTGCGCAAGGCCGACGCGATCGTGAGCGAAGAGATTCGCGCGGCAGGGCTCTACGAAAGCATCTGGCAGAGCTTCTGCGCGCTGCTGCCCGTTCGAAGCGTCGGCGTCATGGGCGATGAGCGCACCTACGAGGAAACGTGCGCGATTCGCGCGGTTCATTCCGTCGACGGCATGACTGCCGACTGGGCTCCGCTGCCCTACGATTTGCTTGCGCGCATGTCGAACCGCATCATCAACGAAGTGCGCGGGATCAACCGGGTCGTCTACGACATCTCGTCGAAGCCGCCGGCGACCATCGAGTGGGAATGACGCGCCGGCTCTCGCTCGCGCTTCTGCTCACGATTGCGGCCTGCACGCCCAAAACGCCGGTGCGGTCGACAGTATCGCTGCGCATGACGGGCGCACCGGACGACGCGCGCGTGATCATCGACGACATGTACGTCGGTCCGCTCGGCGCCGTGATTGTTCGAGGTGTGGCGCTTCCGCCCGGGCGCCACACGATCAGCGTCGAGCGCCAAGGCTACTTTCCGTGCGATCAGCTCGCGACAGTCGCAGCGGGCGATCCGCCGCTGCGTGTAGTCTGCACGCTCACCGCGGTGCCCGAGTAACTGCCCGCGCGTGCGCTGTTGCTGTAGGCTGCAGCGATGAGGTTTGCTTGGCTCGCACTGCTCGGCGCGTGTGGCGGAATCGTGGCCGACGTCGATGCGTCCGCGCCGCCAGCCGTCGACGGTGCCGTGCGCGACGCGGCCGTGGCCGACGTCGGGGCCGATGCGTGCAGCTTCGCCGAGCATCGCCAGAACGCCGACCGCACCTGCAGCACGAGCGCCGAATGTCAGGTCGTCATCCACGCCGTTGACTGCTGCCAGGTGCGCGGCGAGGGCGTGCTCGTGAGCAAGGCCGGCAGCTTCATCGCCGCCGAGAATGCGCAGGTGTGCACGTGCAACGTAGGGTGTGCAGCCCAGCCGGTCGACGAGCTCGGCCAGCGCGGCACCGATTTCAACGCGACCTGCGACAACGGCCTGTGTACGGCGCACGCAAAGTGATGAACCCCACTCAATCTGCGATGAGGTTGTGATGAAAAGCATTTTCTCAATTGCGTTCGTGGCCCTGATATCGGGTTGCGGGGCGGATCATTTTGCGTCTGACACTCTCGACGCCGGCGGTGGCGATGCTTCGGCAGCGGGCGACGCGGCGCTGTGCGATTTCAAGTGGGTGCCAAAGAACCCGAACGACAAGGTCTGCTCGTCGGGTCAAGGCCCGCCTTGCGGATTCATTTTGGTGCGACGCACCTGCTGCTCGGTCGTGGCGATCGGCGTAGCGACAGATCGTCAGAAGGGGCTGCAGCAAGCAGCAGACGCCGCGACCGCCGGGTGCGGATGCACGCCGTCCTTGTGCTCCGCAGGCGTGACCTTGGTCGATGAGTTCAGCAAGACTGCGACGTGCTCTCCGATGCCACCGGTGGGGTGCCTTCAAGCGCAGTGCGACAACGGCTCTTGTGGTGCCCACGTCAACTGAACAAAAAGCCCCTGCTAGCGCTTGACGCGGGAGCAGGCTTAGGGCAAAAGTCACCCCCCTAATGGCAAACCGCGCAATCTGGAATGTTCGTAAGCGTCACGAGTGGCTTGCCACTCCGCTCAAGCCCCGCCGCGTCAAGCGCTCCACCAAGCTCCGCTGCGGGCTTCAGGATGCGATCGACCGCAAGGCAACCAACACCGAAGGCTGAGCGCGACCGGCCGGTTGCGGTCGCTGTTCGAGCATCAATGCTACGGCGCTCCTCTCGCGGGGGCGCCGCTTTCGTTTTGTTTGCAAACTACACTTAGCTGCCGGACACCGGCGCATCGTCGCCGCACGACATCGCCGCGTAGGTCATCGTCGACGTCGTGCGGGCGAGTCCGAGCCTGCCCTGGCGGTCGACCAAAATGATGCCGCCTTCGCCGCCTACCCTCCGCTGAAGCAGCGCAAGGGCTGACCGCGCTGCGTCCTGCGGATGCATCCCGGCGCGCATCCAATCGGTGCAGGTCTTGGCGAGGCACAGCCGCATGAACGACTCCCCCGTTCCTGTGGCCGAGGCAGCGCCGCCCGCGTCGTCTGCATAAGTGCCGGCACCTGGAACAGGACTGTCGCCCACCCGACCCGGCTTTTTCATGGTCATCCCGCCTGTGCTCGTCGCGGCGGCAACGTGACCGCGGGCGTCGCGAGCGACGGCGCCCACTGTGCCTCCCGCCCACCCGGAAGCGCCTCCGCCAACGAGGCGCGCGGCCTCCCAGCGAGCGCGCGCCGCCCCGCTGCTCATCTCCGCGGTGCTCGACCGGGTGAAGCCTTTGTCTACGGCGAACCGCTCAGCGCCTGCGCCGGCGTACAGGACGTGAGCGCCGTCGTCGAGTGCGGCTCGTGCGATGCGAATCGGGGAGCGAAACGGAGGCAAGGCGCAGACCGCTCCGGCGGCGAGGCCGTCGCCTTCCATGATCGCCGCATCGAGCTCGATCTCGCCATCGCTGTTCAGGCAGGCGCCAGTGCCCGCGTTGAATACCGGATCGTCTTCGAGGACCTCAACCGCGCGCTGGACCGCATCGATCGCGCTGCCGCCTGCCGCCAGAACGCTCGCGCCCGCAGCAGCAGCAGCCCGCGCCCCTGCGCGATGACGTTCGCGCGCATCGGCAGGTACGTCGCCCGCGCCGCCGTGGACGACGATGCCCCAGAGCGCCTCTTCGGAGCCCCATGTAAACGTGATGCTCGCTGACGACATGCCAGCCACTTTAGCGCATCAGCGCGTGCGTTGGCGACTGCGCAAGCCAAGCGCGAGCGCGACGAGGACGTGCGGAACGATCGCAAGCCACGCTGGCGCGCGGGCGACTGCCGCGAGCTGGAAGCATCCGAGACTCGCGAGCGCTGCGAGGCCTGCGACGGCCATCCAGGCTCGGCGGCGCAGACCGGGCGGGCGTGCCGTCGCCAGGGCGAGCGCGATCGAAGCGCCCAGGACTGTGGCCGCGACAGCCAGTCGGGCGCCGCGCGGCTGACCGAGGTCGCGCAGCGAAGCCGCTTCGCCCTCGCGCGCAATCGCGCCGTCCTGCGAAATTCGTAGTCCCGCTGCGGCATCGAAGAAGGCGCCGCGATCCGCGCGCACGGCGCGCTGCATGGATCCAGCTCTCGGAAAAAAGCTTGAGACGTCGAGCACCGCCGCGAGCGCGAGCGCCGACAGCAGCGCCGCCGGCAGCACACCCCCGATGACCGGTCCGTACGCGCTCCTCGACGCGCTCTGTCCTGCCGCCTCGAGCGCGCGCAGCTCGCCCCGCGACCGCGCACGTGCCAGCACGAGTCCGGCGCCCAAGGCAGCCGCCAGAGGCGCAGTAGGGAGCGCGCGTCCCAGCCTCGCACCCCACGGCACGCCGCCTTCGTCCGTCGCCGCGACCACGAGCACGCACAACGCCCACGCGACGATCGACGCCGCTGCGGCGCGAACGAGTGCACGGCGATCCCACGGCGTCATGCTCAGGGAAGTTGCCGTGCCGCTGGCCTGTTGGCTACAGACTTCGTCGTGATCGCACTGCGCTGGCTGGCCCTACCTGTCGTGCTTGCCGCTTGCTCGGGGAAAGATCCGTACAACCCGGGAACGCCCCTCGGCACCTATCGCGTGAAGGCCGCGCTCACGCAGCAGACGTGCGGCGGAGAGCTGCCCAATCCGTGGGAGTTCGACGTCAAGATCAACCGGGACGGCCAAACGCTCTACTGGATTCAAGGCAGTCTCCCCGTCGCGGGCCGGCTCGATGCGAAGGCGGTGGCGTCGTTCCAGTCTACGAGCGACGTAACCGTACGCGCCGGGGACCGCACGCGCGCCGCCTGCGTGGTTCGCCGCGACGACGCCCTGAATGCACAGTTTCCCGGCGCCGAAGACTTCACGAGCTTCGGCGGCAAGCTCTCGTATTCCTACGCGCCCGAAGATGGCTCCGATTGTCTCGACCAACTCGGCACCACGTTCGCCGCCCTGCCCTGCGTCGTCGCCTATTCGGTGACTGCTATCCGGACTGCGGCTCCCGACGCCGGGAACTGATCGCCTTTTTCGGCGGAGGTGCCTTCAGGGCGCGCTCGAGCAGATTCAGGCCTCTCATCACCGCCGCGCGATCGCGAGCCGAGAGACTCCCAAGCGCGGCTCCGAGCGCATCGGCGGGCTCGACGCGAGCCGCTTCAGGCTGCCGCGTGATCGTGGCTCCGCCCAGTTCGACGACCGTTCGCCGCCTGTCGGCCGGGTCGGGCGACGCGCGAATCGCGCCCGTGCCTTGCAGCGCCAGCACAGCCGTCGACACGAGGCTCTGCGCCATCGCGTGGCGCGCGGCGATCTCCCCGACGGTGACCCCTGGCTGACGCGCGACTTCTGCGAGAACCACCGCATGCGCAAGCGGAAGCGAGGGCGCCGCTGCGTGCAGATCGGCCAGCGCGACCGCCTTGAGCTTGCGCGCGAGAAAGTAGAGCGAAGCTGCGTCCATGCGATACGGGGAAGCTACAATGATCGCGACGACCGCGCCTGTTTTTAGCGTATTCTAAGCTGCATGAAGCCCGTCCTGCTCCCGCTCGCGCAACACTTCGGCCGCGTCGCGATTCGTCGCCGCGGCGTGGTTAGTCGCACGGTGCGTACTGCCCACGGGCACGTGCACGTCTACGACGCAAAAGGCAGCGGGCCACTGCCGACGATCGTGATGCTGCACGGCATCGGCTCGGGAGCCACCGCCTTCGGCCGCGTGCTGCTCGGCCTCCGGGCGCACGCCTGTCGCGTCGTGGCCCCCGATTATCCCGGCCACGGGTTCAGCGAGCTCGAAGGAAGGCTCACCCCGCAATCGCTCGAGGCCGCGCTTTATGAGGTGCTCGACGCGCTCAACGTCGGGCCCGCCATCTTCGTCGGCAACTCGATGGGCGGAGCGCTTGCGCTGGGCCACGCGCGCGCCCGCCCCGAAAACACCAGCGGACTCGTACTGGTCTCGCCTGCCGGAGCGCACTCGTCGCCAGCAGAATGGCGTGAGCTTCGCGCGACATTTGGGATGTCATCGCGCGCCGATGCGGTGGCGTTCCTCGACAGGCTCTACCACCGCACGCCAAGGCTGATGTCGGTGCTGGCGCACGAGTTCCCGGCGCTGATGTCACGGCCAGCCGTGCAAGACCTGCTGGCGGCCGCCAAAAATGAGGACCTCCCGAGTCCTTCCGACCTCGCTGCGCTGACGATGCCGGTGCTCCTTTTGTGGGGAAAATCGGAGCGCCTCCTGCCAGCCTCCCATCTTGCGCACTTTAGGCGGCACCTCCCTCCCCATGCGCGCATCGAGGAGCCCGAAGGCTACGGGCACTGCCCCCAGTACGAAGATCCCATCGGACTGACGCAGCGCATCGTTCATTTTTGTCAGGAAATCGCCCACTAGCAGGGTGTTGAAAAACACCCTGATAGTAATTGGCGAAGCCAATTGCGTGGGGTGGGGACCCCGAAAAACCGCGTTTTTCGGGGCGGGGAGGTGCATACCTCCCCGAGATGAAAGGCTAGCAGGCCGTTCTTCAACGGCCTGCTA